>NZ_JBNPWO010000023.1:0-86346 GCF_050433785.1 Mucilaginibacter sp. 3215 | reverse complement strand
TGGTTTTGCCCAATGGCGAAGCCCCGTCATTTATAACTCCTCAAAAAAACTTTTTTAAAATCCTTAGGTTAACGGCTATGGTGACAACACCAACAGCCCCTTTGGCTCTTGGAAGCCTTAAATATCAGGAAGACTAAAAGTTATTGGTGACAACACCAACAACGGCAGGGGTAGCTATGCAAGCAGCCCTGTAAAGTTCGCGATTGCTTCGTACCTCGCAATGACGTTTCTTTATCAGGTCCCGTATTTCATTCAATTTTATTGCAGCAACAACTTCAAATTAATCCCAAAATTGGTAAATGATGTATTAAACGTTTGCGAAGTATAGGGCTTGGTAAGGTTTGAATCATAAAACAAATTCAGGTTAAAACGCTGGTTGATCACATAATCAACAGATGGCCTTACGGTAATATTTTGCGCACCCGATGAGATCTCGGCCGATTCAACATCGGCACGGTAAATGAGCGTTTTATTATCGCGCAATGAAAAATCGAGTTTAAAGTTCACGTCCTTATGCTGGATGCCTTCAAACCAGCCAAACGGAAAATGGAAATCTTTGGTGTGGTAACCAAAACCAAAAACAATGATCTTTTCGTTTTGCTGCGCCAACTGGCTGTTAAGCATACTTAAGCTGAGCGAACGGCTTTGGCGATATTCGGCATTGGCGGTCATGCTGTTTTTGAAGCGTACGCTTGCACCCAGCAAAGGCACAAACTGCTCAAAAATGGTAACCTGCGAAAACTGGTACAACGGCAGGAAATCATTATTTAAATCGCGTGAAGTGGCAGCGCCGTTAGCTTCGCGATATTGTAGCAGCGAGGTGAAACCGCTTACATTATATGATGAACGGTAACCATGGCTCAGATCAAACGAATCAAAAATATCCTGGAACCAGGAGATCTTACCTAAGCCATTGTACGTTACCTGCCAGTTAGGAATAGGAATTTTGGGAAATTGCGACAGGTTACTGCCCGAAGCATTTTTGCCTGCATATGTTGCCAGAAACGCCGGCACCAATACGTTTTGCGAATTTGGCCCGTAACCATCGGCATAGCCATCAGCAACCCCTGCCGAATTTGGGTTGGTACGCCCTAATCTTTGCGATATTACGGCGCGGGCATCCAAAAATTTCTGAAATGTAGATGAAACATTGTTTATCCCCTTTGCCGATTCAAAGGCGGTGCCAATGGTAAGGAACGATACACTGTAGTTACCCGATGTAACCGGGCTTAATGTTTCGATACTATTGCTTGATGCCAGGTATTTGAAATTAGCCTGGTAATTATGGTCCTGGGTTTTAAAGGCGCTAAGCTCAATCCGCAGATCTTTAAATGGTTCTATAATACCCCTGAAGTGCATATCCTCATTTAGCGATGTGGTATATAACTGATTTTGCAGGGTATCGGTGGTGATCCAGCCGTTGGCAACTGCTTTAGCCCGGATATCTGTTTGGCTGCCTAATAAAAAGCCTAATCCGGGGGCATTACCATCTGCACCAAAAAAGCCCGACTGTGGTAAGTATCCCGGTAAAAACGTTCCCTGGGTACGGGTATAGGTTGCGCTTAGGTTTTTAACACTGGTTAGCAGGCCTATCAGGATATTGCTCTTTTTATTGTTAGGGTTATTGGCCTTACGGATAAAAGGGAACTTGTTATACAGCGACACCATATTCAAGGTTGGGTTAAGCTGGATTGCCCTTGAGTTTTGAATACTGTTACCAACATCATAAGCGGTGCTATTGATAGCAAACAGCGGCTGTGTTTGCCAGTTAAAGTGTGTACTGTAACGCGCCACGGCCGATACCCAATCCAATCCCGGGATTTTGTTAATAGGTACTGTATAATTAAAGTTGATAGTGTGGTTATAATTGGTTGTACGGCCCAGCTTTTTCAGGTTATCCCAAAGGGTATCACGCTTTAAACCATTAACACGGCCGGCGGGTTCATCCACAACCGAAAGATTGGTAGCGTCAATATCCATCTGTAATGATTTTGACAGGTTCCAGCCTATGCCGTATACACGGGTTATGTTGAAATACTTGTTGAATGTAGTTGTCGGGATAGGGATATAATTATTGGGGTCATTATCGCGCAGGGTATTCTCCGAATAAAAGCGGTTAAAATTGATGCTAAAATTCAATCGCGACGGCAGCAGGCTAAAGTTCAAATCGCGGAACAGGGCCAGCATATTGCTTTTGATGATCTTAGCAAATGGGCTGTAGTATTTGGGCTGATTGGTATAGTTATAAGCGAGTGTGAGATTATAGGTTTTCTCCACGTCATTCTGCGTCACAAAATCATGGTGATTGTATTCGGTATAGGCATAAGTGGCATTAAAATTTTCAATGTCCCAAATATGGTTAAGCGCATTTTGGTTTGTACGCGCCTTATGTACGTTGGTAAAATTGATGCTTTTGCGGGTGGTAATATCAATAGCCGCGTTCCTGATAGAGTCGCGCTCTTTGGTGCTCGTTGCCGCTGCCAGCGATGCCTTCAGCTCAACATCCGGCGCTCCGGGATCATATTGCGGCATGCTCCTTTGTGATGACAAATTGATATATGCCGGGATATGGATGCCGCTTTTATCCGGAAAAAACTTGCCCAGCTCAACATTAGCCGATACGTCATAGGTTTGATCATCACTCTGGCTCCGGTCATTCAGCCTTGAATCAAGGGTACCGAAACCAATAGTTGTTTTACTGCCCGATACGGTAATATCGGCAAAGTCGGCAAGCTTGGCATCAATCCTCGCGGTAGCGGCCCATCCCCCGCGCTGATCAAAATCGGTAAGGCGCAGCTCATCATACCAAACAGTTCCTGATTTATCCAACCCATCATCGGGCAAAACATTTGTGCCTTTATATGGATTGCGCACGCCAAGCATAATGGTACGCAGCTTGCTTAAATCGGGCTGGCCCTTAATATAAACTACCTTATCGCCCTCGGTGTATTTAAAAAGCTGGTTGTAGGCCACGTTGGAGTGATTACGTGCAAGCTTTGCCCGGATCAGCAAATCAAGCTCCAGATCCATTTCATTAACATCCGGCCATATTGCTCCTGCATCGCTGGTACCCGGCTGGGTTATTTTTAAAGGCAATTCGTACTCATAATAGTTATCCTGGTAATCAACCCCGAGGCGGATAAACGCGTTCAGGTCATTATCCTTCAAATAATCACCCTCGGCATGGATAAACATTTGCATGCGTTTGTATTTGCGCAGGTCATTATAAAAAGTACGGAAGGCGGCCCTTGAATATCCATCGCGCAGGCTTTTTATATTAAGGGACAGTGATTGCTCGTTGAGCTTGGTATTGGTTTGCAGGTTATTGTAATTACGCTGGCGGTTAATACCGGGCGGCACCACATAAGGTATAGGCGTGCGGTTACCGTTCTCTTCAATATTTACAGCCTGCACGTCGATGGTCGAATTATCTATCGGCGGGTTTTGGATAGCCGGATCGGCAATAACATTCAGCGGATTTTTTTCGGTATTGAAAGCACGCCACTCGCCGCGCACCAGTTCCAGGGTCGCAAAACGAAGCACGGCGGTATCGGCAAAGTTGGTCATGAACATCCTCATAAAACGGATCGCCTTAAAATCCTGGATATTGCCCACTTTTGATTGATAATCGGTAATTGGGATGCGGAACTGGTACCAGTTAACTGCCTGGGTTGTACCGTTAGGCAGTTTCACTTGTGCGGTAACTTTATCGCTGATATAGTTTTGACCAACAACCATATCGGCCGGCCGCATAGATACCTTGTATTGGAAGTATGAGTCTTCCTGGCTCATGTTGTTGTCGCGGTTAATATCCTCACCATCGGGCAGCGAAGTTGAGGCTGAATTTTGAATGCCGAGTTCGGCCTGTGACTGCTGCGCCGTTTTCGAGTTACCGTCGGTGCCGTTGTATTTGCTATAACGGTCGAGGATGCCGGCACGGGCCTGGTCGAGCGCCGGGCCCTGGTAATATTGATAATCATCTGATGAAGGATCGGCAGCAATGGAAGTCGCGGCCTGCGCGTTCAGTTGCCCTTTTATCTGCTGAACAACCGGGGCAAATTTGGTTTGCTCATCCTGGTCGTTCATGCCGTCCAAACCAACATCCTGCAGTTTACGGGCATCGGGGTTGTTATCAAAAGCATTAATAACCGGCTGTAGTTTGGACACCCGCCCCCAGCTGGTTTCATCAACCTTGGTCAGGTCGCCGTCAACAGGCAAACCATTTTCCAGGCTTTTACGCCCGTCCTTTAAAATATCTTCCGATAGCGAACCTAAGTTAAAGTACAAGTCACCACCAGCCGAGTTTGGTTTGTATATGAATGGATCAAGCATCCAAAACTCGATGTAGGATACGTTCAACGATTCAAAATCATTTGTTTCCAGCTTCCTGAACATACCACCCCAGCGTGTTTTAGGGTTTTGCAAGGTACCATCGGGATTAATGCCGGTGGTAGCATAGTTGTACGGCCCACGGATACTTGGATAAAAAGCCATGTTAAGCGTAGCCAAACTAATCGGTTGCCCGGTAGCCGACTGCTTGTAAGGGAAAACTTCCTGCTCAATCACCTGCCTTACATAATGGTTGGAAAGCTCGCTTCTTGATATGGGGATGGAACCTGTATTGGTATAAAATATAGGGTCGATATTATAAAATGCCAGGCGGGCACGGTTATAGCCATAGCTCAGGTTATCAAACAAAGCTGATTCTCCAAACAATTGCGGCGTTCCTGAAATTTGCCAGCTGTTAGCTCCTTTAATATCTATTACCGATTGACTGTTCTCAAAATCGTCAAGATAAGATGTGCCGTGTTTGGATCCTGCAAAATTCAGTGCACCGGGACTTCCCGGCATCAGTTTGGCAAACTCGCCGTAAAAATTAATGGATGATGGCACTTTGGTATGGATGCCGGGGATCTTATCAACCAGCCTGGTTAAAAACCGGGAGTTTGAACTGTAATTGGCATCAAAACCCCAAATGGTATTGGAGATTGATTCTTCGCCGGCGATTTCATTTTGGGTGATAGGCTGTTCGGTAAGGTGCATCAAAGTAGCACCTAACTGAAGCTTATCGCTGGCATGATAATCAAGCCGGGTGCCGTACAATGACTTTTGCTGCACACCGAACAATTCATTATTCTCCAGCTTTACGGTAATAGGCTGGCCGGAAGATAACAGGGCCTGGTTCAGGATCCTGATCCGCCCGGCATTATAGTCAACCGTATAATCGTTCCCTTCCTGCAATTTTACCGTACCCGCGGTTACATTTACTGATCCCTGCGGAATGTTAACTGCATTTAGTTGGTACTCTGAACCACCTGTTGAGGTATAAGTTCCCTTAATTACATACCTGTTTAATGCAGGGAAATATTGCTGCGCGATGGTTTTGGTTGAGTCATACAATGGCTGATAAACGTATCGTTTAACCAGGTCAGTCTCGCCCGGGGTAAATTTGGATGCCAGGTCCGAACCAAAAGGCTCCACCACCGGGAACGAAATCCGCCCGTTTTGCGAATCGATGGTGATTCCTTCTAAAAAGTCAAAGTAGCCATCCGGTTTTTTATCGCTTTGCTGGTTGAGGTTATCAAGTCCTGCTACCTGAAGCCACAGCTTACCTTTTAGGTTTTGCCCCTCTTCCATTACTGTTTTTTCAATCCCCGTTTTATCATCAAGGCGGGTAACAGTTAACTTAAAATTGGTAGGGGCTATCTGAAAAGCACCGAGGGAGTAAATGTTTTTCATCATCAAATCCCAGGTAGGCAGGTTGGTTTTCAATAACTCGCCTTTCAGCAATTTCACAAAAAGCACATTAGGCGTATTTGGGTTAACGGCAACATCGCTGCTAAATTCACCCACCTGGTATTGCACACCATTAACAGTATACTGGTAAGCAACCGCCAATACCTCATCATTATTTAAGGGATAATTTAGGGAGATGTAACCTAACTGCGGGTGCAGGGTATACTCCTTATCAGTAAGCTTGCGGGCGTAAGTTAGTTTTGAATAGTTATCCGTATTGCCCGATCCCTGGAAAAAGCTGGCAACATCATTGGAGTTGGTGAGCCTTGCATTTTGCGGCAAAACAGATAACAGGTTGTTTGATTGCTGGGCAAAACCCGGCCCTTTAAAACCCGCGGGTAGGGCGCTGCCGCCGCCTACTATCCTTGTTTTATTGTATGGGTTATTTTCACCAAGGTCCATGAAAGCCAATATATCGCGCGAATCGGTAGTTACGTTGGTACGATTGGTTGTCCAAACCTCAATTTTAGTAATGTTTACATTGGAGCTGATGATCGGGATATTGGCCAGCGCCCTATTATAATTATTCCTGAAATATTGCGACAGGAAGAAGTGTTTGTTGGCCTCATAATCGGCAGGCGTCAACCTAAACTCGCCCTGTTGCGAACCATTGGTAATGGTGATGGTTTTTGACTGTGAGCGTTGCTGCGAAAAGATACTTGTAACATCCAGCCGCCCGAATTTCAACTTGGTTTTAACGCCAAAAAGCGCCTGACTACCGGTGATCAGCGTGGTATTAAGCGGCATACTAACCGTACCGGCTTCAATTTTCTGAATGATCTCGTCGGGCGAGCCTGTATAATCCAGCTTGATCTGGTTTTCAAACTGGAACTGCGCGTCGGTGTTGTAATTGGTGGTGATCTTTAACTTATCGCCTATGTTACCGGTTACGTTGAGTTGGATGCGCTGATCAAAATTAAAGTTAAACTGACTGCGCTGGCGGGTGTTAAAAAGCGGGTTTTGGTTTTTATTTATCTGCCCGGCCATGATCATTTCTGCTGATCCTTGCGGGCGGATATCAATCACCGAGCTGCCAAAGATCTGCTCAAACGTACGACTCCTGACCTTTATAGGCGGTATAAACCCCGGCTGCTGCGAATCATAGGCATAATTATCTGCCAGCTGCTGAAAATAGCCACGTTGGACCGATCGTTCTTTAAGTTTTAAATATTGCTCAAACGTAAGATACTGCGGGGGGCGGTAAAGTAAATTACCTACCCTTTCGTATAAAATATAACGGTTTGTGGCCGGATCATATTCAATGGTACGTACCAGGCCTGCCGGATCGGTATTGAAAATACCTTCCCTCATCCGCTGGCTTCGTGGCGCGGTCAGGTTTATTGGTGCATTTGATTTGGTTGTGTCATTTTTAGCCGCAGGTGAAGGCTTTTGTTGTGCATACACATTACCCAGCCCCCCGAACACCACAATGAACAACACACTTATAAGTGTCTTATAAGTAAATACTTTGGTCAAAAGTTAGTAGATATTTATCCGTAATTATAGCGTTTTTAACGCGAACTTAATTAGTTCTTCAACCGTTAATTCGCCATTATTTTTCTTGATCTCCTGGTCTAATACCTTTTCGGCAACGTTACGCGCAAAGCCCAGCATTACTAATGCTGATAGTGCTTCATCCTTAACCGTCTGGCTCACCGGCACAACAGTTAAGGTATCGGGGCCTTCCTTACGCAGCTTATCCTGCAGCTCCAAAATGATCCGCTGGGCCGATTTTGGCCCTATTCCTTTTATCCGCTGGATTAATGAAACATTACCGGTCACAATAGCCGCCTGGATCTCGGCCGGGCTTATGGACGATAACATCATCCTTGCCGTATTTGGCCCGATACCCGAAATGGAGATCAAATGTAAGAACAACCTGCGCTCGCCTTCTGTAGCAAAGCCGTAAAGCGTGTGCGCGTCCTCTTTTACGTGTAACCATGCAAAGAGTTTACATTTTTCGTCGTCACTAATGCCCGAATAGGTATTTACCGAAATATTAATATGATACCCTACCCCTCCCGCATCTATAACCACATACGACGGGCTTTTGAACATTAGTTTCCCACTAATATAATCATACATATATTATTACTTTATTAAGTTTATTAAACAATGATGTTAATGGCAAACAGCCTTTACAGTGATTATCCAAAGATAAAATTCTGGGGTCATTATGTTCATATAATGACAAACAAAAAGCTGCATTATACTCGCCTTAAAAGATAAAGACGCTAAGCATTTAAATACCAGCGTCTTTAACCCCCTCTAAATCTCCCCCGGTAGGGGAGACTTTATGGAGATTTCTTAAAAGCCCTCCCTTCCGGGGAGGGTTTGGGTGGAGCTTATTTGGCTGCAGCTTTTGCCTGCGCATCAACCACCGCAATGGTAACCATATTTACAATTTCACGTACCGAACTACCTAACTGCAGCACATGCACGGGTTTCTTTAAGCCAACCAATATCGGTCCAACTGCTTCGGCACCGCCTATTTCCTGCAAAAGTTTATAGGCAATATTACCCGACTCCAGGTTAGGGAAAATCAGCGTATTGGCCGGTTTACCATTGAGCGTTGAGAACGGGAAGTTATCATCAAGCAAATCAGCGTTTAGCGCAAAGTTGGCCTGCATATCGCCGTCGACAACCATATCAGGATATTTTTCATGCAGTATCGCTACTGTTTCCCTGGTTTTTTCTGGTATCTCCCCTTCGTTCGAACCAAAGTTGGAGTATGATAACACAGCCACCCTCGGGCTGATATTAAACTGTTTTACCGAGCGTTCAATCAGCACGGTAATATCAACCAAATCATTCACACACGGGTTTACGTTCACCGTAGTATCACCAAAAAATACAGGGCCTTTAGCCGTTATCATCATATACATGCCCGCAACACGGTTCACACCTTCTTCAGTACCGATAATTTGCAGGGCCGGTTTTACTGTGGTTACATAGTTTTTGGTTAAACCTGAGATCAGCGCATCGGCCCGGCCAAATTGTACCATACAAGCGCCGTAGTAGTTACGGTCTACCAATTGCTTTTTAGCCTCGTACAGGGTGATCCCCCTGCGCTGGCGTTTGTTATACAGAAACTCGGTGTACTCATCCATATGCTCGCAGCCTTCCCGCGGATCAATGATATGAACATCGCCCAAATCAAGGTCATTATCATGGATGATCTTTTTGATCCTGTCAATATTGCCCAGCAAAATAGGGGTGGCAATACCTTCCTCTTTCACTATCTGTGCCGATCTTAAGATCTTATAATTATCAGCCTCGGCAAATACTACGCGCTTAGGGTTCTGTTTTGCTTTAGCGGTAAGGTTACGTAACAGCTTATCATTTGTACCCAGGCGCACCCTCAGTTCCTCTGCGTACGCATCCCAATCGGTGATCACCTTACGGGCTACTCCTGAAGCTATGGCCGCTTTTGCCACCGCCATGGATACCTCGGTGATCAGCCTTTGGTCCATTGGTTTAGGGATGATGTAATCCTTGCCAAATTTCAGGTTAGTAAGGTTATAAGCGAGGTTAACGGCTTCGGGAACCGGTTTTTTAGCCATTTCGGCAATGGCGTGCGTGGCGGCAATCTTCATTTCCTCGTTAATAGCAGTGGCCCTTACGTCAAGTGCTCCGCGGAAAATGTAAGGGAAACCAAGCACGTTATTTACCTGGTTAGGAAAATCGGAACGGCCGGTTGCCATAATAATATCATCGCGTGTGCCGGCTGCAAGGTCATAATCAATTTCGGGTACCGGGTTGGCCATAGCAAAAACGATAGGCTTTTTAGCCATAGCTTTCAGCATATCGGGCGTTACCACATTACCTGCCGAAAGACCGACAAATACGTCGGCATTTTTCATAGCATCGGCCAGTGTTTTAACATCTTTGCGGCCAGTAGCAAACTCCATCCTGATCTCGTCAAGATCGGTGCGTTCCTGGTTTAGCACGCCATTGATATCAAACATCACCAGGTTCTCTTTTTTAACCCCTAATGACAGGTACATTTTTGAACAGGATACCGCGGCGGCGCCTGCACCGTTAACCACCATTTTTATTTTGTCGAGTTTTTTTCCCTGGATTTCGCAGGCGTTCATCAAAGCCGCGCCGGATATAATGGCGGTACCATGCTGATCATCATGCATTACAGGGATATTCATTTCAGCTTTTAGCCTACGCTCAATTTCAAAGCAGGTTGGGGCCGAAATATCTTCCAGGTTCACACCACCAAAAGTAGGCTCAAGCGCTTTTACAATGTTTACAAAATCATCTACACTTTTAGCGTTCAGCTCAAGGTCAAACACATCGATATCAGCATAGATCTTAAACAGCAGGCCCTTGCCTTCCATTACCGGTTTGCTGGCTTCCGGGCCAATGTTTCCTAAACCAAGTACAGCAGTGCCATTACTGATCACGGCTACCAGGTTGCCTTTAGCGGTATATTTATAAACATCTTCGGTATTGTCAGCAATCTTTAAACATGGCTCAGCCACACCGGGCGAGTAGGCCATGGTTAAGTCGCGCTGCGAATTTGTTGGTTTGGTAGGTACAACTTGTATCTTTCCGGGACGGCCTTGCGAGTGGTAATTCAGCGCATCCTGTTTTCGGTTAGTTTTATTCATTTTTTTCAAATTGAAGCGCCCAAAATTACAATTCTTTTTATGGAACAAACATAAAAAAGCCCCTTTTTGCGATTATGTTAAAAAGAGGATAAAATATGGTTAAAGTTTTGATAAGATGTGTTTAAAAGAACGGATTTGGCAATGTTCTATTTTTTCTTCTTTGCCTTCTCCATATTTTTCTGAACCCTGAACTTTACAATTTTGGTGATCAGATCGAGGGGCATAGGCTCATCAAGCGGAAACTGAACCGAGCCTTTGGCCCCTTTATAGCCCGAAAGTTCTTCTTTAAATTCTTCCAAACCCTGCGGTGCGGGATAAAACCCGATATGATTTTTAAAACCGCCGAAGTGCACTAAATTGCCATTGAGCACAAAGGTTGGAATAGCATATTTGATAGTCTCCCCGGCATCTGGGGCAGCGGCTTTGATGGTTTCGCGCACCTGTTGCAGTTTCTGCTGTACATCCTCCGGGAAACCGGCGATATATTCATCAATATTTTCCTTTGGCTTTTCCATGTTGATGAGTAGTGGTTGGTTGAAATAAATCTACGAAAAAACCAGGTCATTGTGAGAGCCGCTGATTTACAAATAATCAGCGGCCTGTGTTAATATAAAACGTCATTGCGAGGCACGAAGCAATCCCAAACTATACAGGGCGGACCTGCTAATTGGGGATTGCTTCGTGCCTCGCAATGACGTCTTTATAATTCTCCCTTATGTTTTAATTCTTTGAATACTGGTCGTCATCCTGCACGTTGGCTGCAACTTCCCCTGCCGATACCCTTAGCATGGCCCCTACAGGCGCCCGGTTAGTTTTAAGATGGTTCCAAACTTTAAGGTCTGATACTTCACAACCAAACATATCAGCTATAGAAGCAAGTGTTTCGCCTCTCTTCACTTTATGATGGGTAGGGATTTTGCGTTCAGACTTAGCCGGTGTATATTGAACAGCAGCGTAAGCAGCGGGCTTAGCAGCAGGTTTCACCGGTGCATCAACACCATTTAATACGTTATACAAAGCGGCGTAATTATCTTTTGCGGTTTGGGGGATGATAAGCCTGCGGGGTGTTTTTGCGCTGCCATTAACCACAGCCATGCGGTAGGATGGGTTGAGGATGGTGATCTCCCTTAAACTAACATCAAGAGCCTGGGCAACATTACTTAACGGAACAACTCTTTTAACCATTACCGTATCGGTACGGGTAGAAAAATTGCAGGCCTGTGCAACAATGTTATGTTTATTAAAATAATGCATTACATAATTCATGGCGATGAAAGCCGGCACATAACCACGGGTTTCAACAGGCAGGTACTGGCGGATGCTCCAGAAATCGGTTACGCCACCTGCTTTTTCAACGGCGCGTTCCACATTGCTTTTACCACAATTATAGGAGGCGATGGCCAGCAGCCAGTCGCCAAATTCCTGGTACGCGTCTTTCAGATAGGCAGCCGCGGCATAGCTCGATTGGATAGGGTCACGGCGTTCATCAACATAGTTATCCATGTTTAAGCCATAAGTTTTTGCTGTGGTACCCATAAACTGCCAAAGACCTGTGGCCCCTACCCTTGATACTGCGTTTGGATCAAGCTTTGATTCAACAATCGACAGGAATTTTATTTCTTCGGGGATCCCCGCTTCGCGGAAAGCCTTTTCGTAAATTGGGAAGTAGTATTTGGTTAAGCCCGCTACCTGGCCCATTTCATCGCGGTTGTGCATATACAGATCGATATAAGCCTGTACGTATTCATTATAATCCAGCTGGATATCCTTACGAATGGAATCTAACCGGCGCTTGTACAAACCGCCGTATGTACTTACCGGCAACGACTGGTTAAGCACCGGTAAAATAGTGGTGTCGGCGTTTACAATATCGGGGTTAAATTTGGTTACCCGCTTTATTTGCTTAATTGACTTCGCCGAATTGGTCGTGTTTGTTTCGGCTTGTAAAACTTGGAGTGATAAGAGGCAAATGGTCAGCGTAAATAATCTCTTCATTTATTCAGGGATTTGATTAATTTATAATGCCCAAAGCATCAGCATTTTACTAAAATATCATTTTTTATTACAGATCGAGAAAATATTTGGCAAAATCTAACAGTTGCTGTTCGCCAAAGTGCTTTGTTAATAACTGTAAACCTAACGGCAAACCGTTGCTGTTATTGCCCGTAGGTATTGATATGGCCGGCACGCCGGTTAATGAGGCTTGTACGGTAAATATGTCAGAAAGATACATTACCACCGGATCTTTCTCTTCCTTACCTATGTTAAAGGCCGGTTCGGGCGCGGTAGGCACCAGTATAAAATCATATTCTTCCAGTATCCGGTTAGTTTTTTCCTGGATCAGCCTGCGTACCTTTTGTGCTTTCGCGTAGTAAGCATCGTAATAACCCGCGCTCAAAACAAAAGTCCCCAGCATAATACGGCGCTTTACTTCCTTACCAAAACCTTCAGAACGGGAACGTTTATAAGTAGACTGTAAATCTGTAGCCAGCGGACTGCGATAGCCGTAATGCACACCGTCGTACCTTGCCAGGTTTGATGACGCTTCGGCCATGGCCAGGATATAATAGGTTGGTACCAGGTATTCCAGCAGTTCAAAAGCTATCGGGGTAACTGTATGCCCATCGGCACGCAGCTTATCGATGTATTGTACAAGGTTGTCTTTTACTTCGGTGTCAACACCAGGGCTTGATATGGCTTCCTGCAGGTAAGCTATCTTCTTTTTTCCCGGCTTTTGAAGATTAGTATATGATGCAGGCGGCGGAGTTTGTGATAACGTACTGTCATATTCATCCAGACCTGCGAGTACTTCCAGCAATAATGCAGCATCTTCTACCGATTTAGTGATAGGACCAACCTGGTCAAACGATGAAGCATAGGCGATAATACCATGCCTTGAAATTGTGCCGTATGTTGGCTTTAAACCTACAACACCGCAAAATGAAGCTGGTTGTCTTACCGAACCACCCGTATCCGTGCCTAAAGCGGCATGGCACATCCCTGCTTGTACGGCTACAGCCGAACCGCCCGACGAGCCGCCTGCAACTTTAGTTTCATCGGCATGGTTTTTTACTGGGCCAAAGTATGATGATTCGTTGGTGGCGCCCATAGCAAATTCATCGCAGTTACAGCGCCCAATGATCACCGCGTCTTCGGCCAGCAGGCGTTCAACCACGGTTGATGAAAAGATGGAAGTAAAACCCGTTAAGATTTTTGAGGAGGCACTAACCTGGTGCCCTTTATAGCAGATATTATCTTTAATGCCGATAACCATACCGGCTAATTTGCCGGCGGTGCCATTCTTTATTTTGTTGTCAACGTTTTTTGCAGCAATCAGCGCTTCATCAGCAAACACTTCATTAAAAGCATTTAAATGAGCATTTTTTTCAATTTCAAGCAAATAGCCTTTTACAAGACCTTCAACAGTAATTTCTGCACGTTGCAACCCGCTCTTTATTTCGGTTAAAGAGGAATAAATATTAGCCATGGGGCTAAAATAAAAAACTTATCCGTTGAAATAAGAAATAAATCAACAGATAAGTTCATATACTCGATAAAAATGGCATTAAAACCTAATCCCTGTTAGGGTATTAAGCTTTTTTTTCTTCAGATGAAGAAGATGAGCCATCGCTGTTTTGCGCGTCTTTAAATTCCTTAACGCCTTTCCCTAAACCTCTCATTAATTCAGGTATTTTTTTACCGCCGAATAATAAAAGTATCGCAATGATGATCAGAATAATTTCTGGTGCGCCTAATCCACCCATGATTTTAAGTTTTATGTATGATTAATATTATATTATGATTTGTATTCTTCTTCTTTTTCGGTATCCAGATGACTACCGGTAATGGTCTTATCTAAATTGATATGACTTTGGTGTTCCGGCTCGGCCGGGGTATTTACATGATAATCACTGATAGCGATTGTATTTGGAACAGTATTTTCAACAACCGGTTTTTCGTGCTCAGCTGCAGCTTCCGGAGCTTCTGAAGCTTTTTCATCTAAAAGCGGTTTTTCTTCTTCTACTTTAGTTGCAGGTTTCTTTTCCTCGTAATTATTGATCTGGTTATTGATCTCACGTTTAACATCTTCAGAGGCATCTTTAAAGTCGCGGATCCCTTTACCCAGGCTCCGTGCCAGGCCGGGCAGCTTTTCGCCGCCAAATAGCATCAATGCTGCAAAAAGTATCAGTACCATCTCGCCCGTACCAATATTTAAAAATAACAAAACTGAACTTAACATAGCATTCTGTTTAAGGATACAAATATATACAATTAAAATTTCTTATAGTTCATAACTAATTAGTTAGGCGCCAGCCAGATCTTGGGGTTAACCGGTGTTGTTCCTTTATAAATTTCAAAGTGCGCCTCCGTTTCTCCTGTCGATGGATCAGTTGCCACGGTGCCGATAGCTTGTTTGGTGCTTACTTTTTGCCCACGCGCAACAGTTACCGACCGTAAATTACTATAAGCTGTAAAATACTCCCCATGCAATATAATTACCAAATAGGTCCCGCTCACATCCCCCACTTTTACAACCGTACCATCAAATACAGCCCTTACGGTGCTGCCCTGGTTAGTACGGATATCAACACCTGTACTTTCACTCCTGATACCTTCGGGCGTGGTATAGGTACCAAATCCCTGGGTAATTATTCCGTTGGATACCGGCCATGGCAAACCACCGCGATTACCCAAAAAGTCGTTCGACAGCTTAGCGGCCTCAGGCGTGGCATTCAATACACTTGATGTACTGCGCGCGGCTGCCGGCTTAGCCGGAGCTGGTGCAACAGGCGCGGGCTTATTTTCGGCCTTTGCTTTGGCTGCGGCCAGTCTTGCGGCTTCTTCAGCCCTGCGTCTTTCTTCTTCAGCAGCCCTGCGCCTGGCTTCCTCAATTTCCCTGCGGATAGCTTCGTTAATAGCGCGGTTTGTTTTTACTATCTTAGCCTGCAGGTCCCTCTGCTGTTTTTTCAGGATCCCCTCATGCTGTGACAAATCGCTTACTACTTTAACCTGGTTATTACGTTCATTACCCAGTGTTTCTTTTTCTTTTTGCTGATCCTTTAAAAGATCATTCTTTTCGTCCTTGGTCCGGTCAAGCTCATTAATTTTAACATGCAGCTCCTTCTGTGTACCTTGTATATAGGCGGCCTGCCGCTCACGGTAGGTACCAAACTGCTGTAAATATTTTAAACGCTTATAGGCCTGGTTAAAGTCTTTTGATGCAAAAAGGAACATCATTTTATTATATGCACTCTGATTGCGGTATGCAAACAGGATCATACCCGCGTATTCCTTTTTAAGCTGATCTAATTGCGACTGTAAACTACGTACGTTATTACTACTCTCAGAGATTTGGTTATCCAATAATCTTACTTCAGAGTTGATATTTTCTATTTTTTCCTGTCTCAGGTTTATCTGTGCCTTGAGTATGCTTAGCTGCTTTAATGAAGCCTTTTTATTGTTTAAAGTTTCCTGGTAATCTTGATTTAATTGTTCAAGCTCTTTATTCAGCTGTGCTTTACGACGTTTCAGTTCGTCACTGCTTTGCGCGTGTACATTAACTGCTGCCAGTACCAATAATAAAAAGAAAACTGCTTTTAAAAACTTCATTAAATAAACATATTAATTATTTGCCAGGCTCGTACCCGTCAGGAATGCTGAACGGATAGTTTTGCTGTACTTCAAAATCGGCCTTAGTATAATGCAAATTAACTTGTATTTTTTTATCTTTTACTACTGATGCGATATCTATTTGTGCTGGCAATACCCGGTTTGTCGCTTCGATAAAGGTATTATTGGTAACCTGTAATGATTGCGCCTGGCGCTGGTTATCTAAATTGGTTTGCGTAACCTTATTATCCGGCCCCAGTATCAGCTTGTAAACCAGATCATTCAGGGTACCGCTCAAGGTTGTGTTGCCATCGGCATGATCAATAGTGGCTTGCTCATTAACCAGTTCGGGCACCGCGTTGCCAATCAGCAATGACTCGAGTGTTTTATAATTAACCTCTTTGCTGGCGTACGTATATATATAGCTGAATGGCTTTTTGATGTAAACGCTTTGCAAGCGGTTAATGATCATGATGCTGTCGGGAGTTATCACGGCACGGGCGGCTTCAATACCCAACACCGCTGTAATAGAAACCCAGATCCTTTTATCTCTTGCTATCCTGATATTCAGGGTAACATCGTTGCTGTTATTATTGATACTAAGCTTGGTTTTTGCCTTGCCCGCAAATGTTGTAAAATTTACCTGGTTTGCCCTTATGGCGGCCAGTTTGCCGGCAATATCACTCGTCCTTGCGGTCGAATCTGCCTTACGGGTAACCAAAACTTGTTTACGTGCTTTACAGCTTACCATTACCAGCAGGCAGCAAGCTATAAGTAAACTATTCGCTATATTTTTTTTCATTTATCTTACGATCTAAAACTGGTGACTGCTCACCAAAGCCTTTCGCCTTTTTCCAGTTAGTTACGGCCGCATCGGTATTCCCAAGGAAAAACAATATATCGCCATAATGTTCATACTTAACCCCGCTATTGTCTTTATCATGCGTCAGGGCCTTCTCCATCCATTCTTTTGCCTGGACATATTTTTTTTGTTTAAACAGGATCCAGGCATAAGTATCTTCAAACGATGCCGTATTAGGCTGCAGCTCATTGGAATGTGCCGACATTGCTGCCGCCTTTTCCAATTGCTCATTCCTTAACGATAAATAATAAGCATAATTGTTTAAAGTGAATGCATTATCCGGATTGTAGGTTAAAGCTTTCTCATAACTTTCGTCAGAACTTTTAATATTCTTCAACTCATGATAGCAATCGCCCAATAATGAAAAACTTAACGAAAGTAGCTCCTTATCCTGAAGTTCTAATGAAGTGGCGTTTTTAAGATAACCAACCGCCTTATTGTTATCCTTTTTTTGTGCCCAGGCAACACCGACAAGATAATTCATCCAGGCCTGGTTCGGGAATAACGACAATGCGTTTTCACCATCTTTAATAGCGGCATCAAGGTCATTGTCGCCTAAATCCAGGCGCACCAGCTGTTCCTGAACATTGTATACCTGGTTATTAAGCTGGGCCGATTTTTTAAGTACCGGCTTTGCCTCTTTATACTTTGTATTCTGGATCAGCATATCGCCGTATATGGCATAAGCCCTGGCATCGTTAGGATGGGCAACGGTCAGGATCCGGCTTAATTCAAGCGCGCTCGCTTTAGCATTAGCATCCGGAAACTTAGGAAAGTATCCGGATATAATATTAATTTTTTGATCGATGCCGATCTCCGGAATGGCAAATCCCTGGGTAAGCTCATTAAAGCTGGCTTCGTTGTTCTTTTTATCGCGATAGATATCGGCCAGCGCAAAGTGTACCAAACCATTTCGCGGATCAAGCTTTTCAGCTTGCTGCAATACTTTAAGCGCCTTATCGGCAAACCCGTTCGAGTTGTAAACCTCGCCAAGGGCCAGGTAATAACGGATCTCTCCGGGATTAGCGGCTATCTGTTTTTCCAGTTCGGAAGTGGCCTGGTCAATTTTTCCCTGCTTTAAATAGATCTTTTGACGATTGGCTAAAAGATCATCACTCGGGCCATTCAGTTTTTCAATCTCATCATATACCTTAAGGGCATCATCGTACCTTTTCAGGATGGTGAAAGCATTGGCCTTGTCAAAATAATACGCTGATTTGTCCGGGTTAAGCCTGATCAGTTGGTTAAAAACATTTTCAAGCTTATCAATGGTATTGGTTTTTTCATAGCTATCGGCCAATGCCGCCCAATACCATTCGTTATCCTTATTTATTGCTACAGCCTGCTCCAGGAGGGGCTCAGAAGCTGCAAAATCATTTTGCTGCCTTTTAAGGTTGGCCAGCTCATATAAGGAAGCATCATTTGCAGGGTCGGCCTGTAAAACGCGCTCAAACATTTCGGTGGCAAGCTTATAGTTCTCCACCGTTTTTTCGCGCAAGGCCGAAAAGAATAGCTGCTTAACCATAGCGCTGTCCTGATAACTCATCACCTTACCTGCCGATGCCACTGTTTTATTATCGCCGTTCTTTTTATGCTGAGCTTTGGTTGCCAGAGGCAAGATGGCAAGAAACAAGACGGCAAGAGGCAAGAATAAAGAAACAACAAACGGCGCAGAAAACTGGCGAAGTTCCCGCAGGCTGTTTAATTGAATATTTTGGTTATCCCTCTTCATTCTTTCTTGTCTCTTGAAGTCTTGATTCTGTTACTTTCTTGTCTCCTGACTCTAAAAGTCTTGCATCTAATTATTTCCCTGTGTGCCCGTAGCCGCCTTCGCCCCTTTGGGTTTCGTTCAGTACTTCTACCTGCTCCCAGTTAACACGCTCATGTTTGGCAACTACCATCTGGGCTATCCTGTCGCCGGTATTGATCTCAAAATCCTCTGTCGAGAAATTGATGAGCAATACTTTGATCTCTCCGCGATAATCGGCATCAATGGTACCTGGCGAATTAACAATGCCGATACCATGTTTAAATGCCAGGCCGCTTCTCGGGCGGATCTGCGCTTCGAAACCCTCGGGCAATTCAATATATAAACCTGTTGGAATGAGTTTACGTTCCATTGGTTTAAGCACTACCGTAGTTTCTACATCGGCACGCAGGTCCATGCCTGCCGCATGAGCAGTTTCATAAGCCGGTAAACTATTTTTTGATTTATTAATTATGCGGATGATCATCGTTTAAATATAGCTTTTAACTCCTTGCGTTCAAAGTAATACGCTCCGGCCGCAAATAAAAGTAAAAGCCCGTTACCAACAAAAATATTACGTTTAAATACCGTGAACGACAGAAAAACAAACAATACCGAGACAATTATATACGCAAGGTTCTTTTTTAAGTTATACGGGATGGGGTAATTTTTTTGCCCCCACAGGTACGAGAGCACCATCATGGTAGCATAGGCCGCGAACGAGATCCACGCCGATGCCATGTAGCTGTATTTAGGTATAAGCAGCCAGTTTAAAATAACGGTTAATACCGCTCCTATACCAGATATATATAAGCCATACCTGGTTTGGTCAGACAATTTATACCACACCGAAAGATTCATATAAATACCAAGGCTCAGGTAACCGAACAACAAAGGTGGTACAACGCCAAGGCCCTGCCAAAACGGATTGTAAACTATATGATGCTTTACCTCATGCGTTTCCTTTCCAACTATAACAGTAGCCAGTATATCAACATTGGCAATGAGTGCTACACATATAACGGCCACCATAATTACAAAGTAGGTCATGATGCGGGCATAAGTTTCGCCCGAGTTTTTGTTTTTTGCATGGCTGAAGAAAAACGGTTCGGCGCCTAACCTGAAGGCCTGCACAAAAATACTCAGAAATAATGCAATCTTGGCGCAGGTGCCATAAATGCCTACATGCGTATCGGCGATACTTTGGGGTAGCATTTGCTTCAGCATCACCTTATCTAATGACTCATTGATGATGAACGATATATTGGCTATCAATATAGGCCAGCTGTATGCAAACATTTCGCTTAACATGGCACTGTCAAACTTCAGCTTCATTTGCAATATCTCGGGCAATAGCAATAGTATGGTAAGACCGCTCGCTATTGCGTTAGCTAAAAATACATACCCTACCCAATTCGGCCTGTACCAACCTGCCATCCATGCTCCCGCCGGCAAATGATGATTTATTATAAACGGAACGCCGAACAGAAAAAACAAATTGAGCATCATCACAAGGCCGATGTTTGAGCATTTGATAATGGCGTATTTTATGGGGCGGCCTTCTGCCCTGATGCGAGCAAAAGGGATTACGCAAAAAGCATCAAGCACTAAAATTACGAGGAAGCACTTTACGTAAAAAGTATAGTCGGCATGATCTTTAGTGACGCCGGCCTGCATGTAATTGACAATAGGATTTAAAAACAGTACACAAAAAACCAGGAATATTACCGATACCATTATAACAACGCCAAACGCGTTATTATAAACCTGCTGTTTGTTATCCGAACGTTTTTGCAGATACCTGAAATAGGTAGTTTCCATACCAAAAGCCAAAATGGCGTTAATGATAGAAGCGCTTCCATATACCGATGTAAAAACGCCATTAGCACTTACCGGCAGGGTACGGGTATAAATTGGCGTTAAAACAAAGTAGATCATCCGGGAAATGATAGTACTTAGACCATATATAGCAGTTTGCCCGGCGAATTTTTTTATAGTAGACAATGGAGATATTCGATTTAATGAGTTTGTGTTTAATTACAAACGCCTTTTAACAACCTCAAAATTACGATAGTTTTTCAATTCGCCTTCATGGCTTTCAACGGCATTTACCTCTGCATCCTGAGGGCCCTCGTTACACCATTCAAGAAACATATCAAGAAATGTATCATCAGCCTCGGCTTCAATGTACACATCACCGTTGGGCTCATTCAATACAAAACCGCGTACACCAAGCTGATCGGCAACCGCTTTGGTTGATTTACGGTAAAAAACACCCTGCACTTTGCCTTTAACTGTAATATTGAGATGTTTGATCATTAGATTTGACAGGTATTAAATTAAGAGCTGAAAGCGGAATGCTCAAAGCTTAAAGCTAACAACCCTACTGGTGCAAAGGTAACTTTTTTCCGGCTAAGCAACCTGTTTTACTTAACAAGCGTAATTACTACAAAACGCATTACATTTTATTTTGATTGATATAACTCTAAAAATCTATTTTATGAAAAAAATTATTTTTTCTGCCCTGATCATTGCTTTTACAGCCTTTTCGGCATTCGCTATTTTTGGCAACTGGAAAGTGAAAGGCGATGAAGCCCAGGTAACTTTTGAAGGCCACAGGGTAAGCGGTTCATTCGGCGGCCTAAAAGCCGATATAACATTTGATAAAGACCATCCCGAACAAGCTAAAATTTCGGCGACTATTGATGTTACAACCGCGGCGACCGGTTTCTTTATTAAAACCAGCCACGTAAAATCGGCCCTGGGCGCCGATGATTACCCAACGATTAAATTTGAATCAACCTCGGTATCAAAAAGCGGTAACGGCTACGTAGCCAGCGGCAAGCTAACCATGAAAGGCAAAACCAATCCCGAAGCCATCCATTTTAGTTTTGACGACAAAGGTAGCGAAGGTGTATTTAAAGGCGATTTCAAAGTACTGCCTCCTAAGTATGGCATCGACAGAAGCGGCACGCCGCCCGAGGTTACTATACATTTGACAGTGCCGGTGAGTAAAGGGTAATTAACAATAGTCAGAGTGCTAAAATTCATGTCATTGCGAGGAGCTGCAAGGGCAGAGCGTTGGTGGCGACGTGGCAACCTCGTAGCTATACAGGGATAAGATGCATTGGCTACCAGATTGCCACGCTTCGCTCGATGACATATAGATATAAAACATAAAACCGGCGAATAGCCGGTTTTATGTTTTATATTAGTTTCTTTACTTTGGTTTCGGGGGTGATCTTAAACCCATCAAGGCCGCTGATCAGGTTCAGGCCCGGGGTTTTGCCTGTCTCAAGCGTACCTTTTTCATCGTCGATACCCAGGTATTCGGCTCCATTACGGGTACCCCATTCAACCAGTCGCGGTAAGCTTATGGAAGGGAACTTTTGTTGAATAGCACGCATCTCGCTCAGTAAACATAATTTGCTGTTTGATGCAAGGCTGTCGGTACCAAGGGTAATATTAAAACCCTGGTCAACAAAAAGATCAATTTTAGGTAAACGCCCCTCAATATAAAGGTTTGCATTAGGGCAAAAGCACCAGTTTATCTTCCTGTCAAACCGTTTGATGAAGTAAATATCCTTCAGGTTGGTACAGGTATTATGTACCAGCAAAACCTTTTGCTTGTTAGAGAGCAGCGGGATAATAGATTGTACCGAGTTACGGGCCTGTGGCTTGAAATAGGATATATCCATACCAAAATGCTCGTACAACTCTAAAAAAGCACCAAGTTTATACCGGTAAAATTTATTCTCATCCTCACACTCCTGGTTATGGATACTGAGCAGGTTTTCATCGTTGGTATCGCTGTGCTTTTTAATCAGCTTAAATAACTCCTTTGATACCGAATACGGCGCATGCGGGGTTATAGAACACGAGCCGGGCTTAAATTCACTAAGCAGGGCCAGCGCTTTTTCAAAAACTTCATTAGCCTTTTCGGGCAAAAAACCAAAAGTTTCAACAAAGGTATGATAGTATAACTTGCTTTGTTTTTTCATCGCAACACTATTATTAGTGTTGGAGATATCACCAACGGCTACAATACCGTTATCATACATTTCCTGATCGGCTTTAGCTATGGCATCAAGAACCTCCTGCTGATCGGTATTGCGTAAGGATTGAATGTCTTTTATAAATTTTACAAGGCCGCCTTTGGGCTTTACTTTATCTTTTAAATGAGAAAGTTCGGTATGGCAATGCGTGTTGATAAATCCGGGGCAAATAACACCGCTTACCTGCTGTATTTGCCCGCCAGGGGACTTAGTATTATCGGTAACAGCTATGATCTTCCCCTGATCATCAACAGTAACTATTCCATTTTTAATCGGATCGGCATAAACAGGAAAAACGTAATCGGCTCTAAAACTTTTCATTAAAATTTAAACTTGGTATCGTAACACATAACGTTTTTCAAAACAATCTGTCCTGCAAAATAAGTACAATTAACTTTTAGTTATTGTTTTTTATTAGCCAAAAAGAATGACTTTAAAAAAAGATAGATTTTTTTAAATTTAAGTACTTTTGCACTGTGAACAATACAAAAGATAAAATTGACATCCGCTGCCTGAGCCTGAATGCTTTACAGGAGCATTTTATCCGTATGGATGAAAAAGGCTTCAGGGCAAAACAGGTGTATGAATGGCTTTGGAAAAAATCTTGCTTTTCTTTCAACGAGATGAGCAATATTTCAAAAGAACTCCGTGCTAAACTGGATGCAAATTTTGTAATTAATAATGTAAAAATTAATTCTTCGCAGGTTAGTGCTGATAAAACTATAAAAAATTCTTTTATTTTACACGATAACCACTTAATTGAGGGCGTTTTAATTCCAACTCCCGGCCGTATGACAGCCTGTGTATCATCGCAGGTGGGTTGCAGCCTTACCTGTAAATTTTGTGCCACCGGTTATATGGAGCGCAAAAGAAACCTCAACCCCGACGAAATTTACGACCAGGTAGTTTTAATTGATCAGCAGGCCCGCGAAAACTATAATCAGCCTTTATCAAACATTGTTTACATGGGCATGGGCGAACCATTGCTTAACTATGCCAACATGATGAAGTCGATAGAGCGCATCACTTCCGAGGATGGGCTTAATATGGCTGCCAAACGCATTACTGTATCAACAGCCGGCATCGCCAAAATGATCAAAAAACTGGGCGACGACCAGGTAAAATTTAATCTTGCCCTTTCCCTGCACGCGGCAAACGACGAAAAACGGAATACTATTATGCCCATCAACGAGCAAAACTCGTTAAAAGCCCTGGCCGAGGCATTAAAATACTACTACGCCAAAACCAAAAACCCGGTAACCTACGAGTACATTATTTTTGATGGTGTGAACGATGGTATCCAGGACGCTATGGAACTGGCTAAATTTTGCAAACACCTGCCCTGCAAGGTCAACATCATTGAATACAATCCTATTGCTTTTGCCAGCTACATCAACGCCGGCGAAGATAAAGTTGAAGCATTTGCTGATTACCTCACCAAACAAGGTATTAACACGCATCTCCGCCGGAGCCGCGGCAAGGATATTGATGCCGCCTGCGGTCAGCTTGCCATCAAAGAAAAAGATAAACTGGCCGAAGTTTAAAAAATCCGTATTAAATTGAGGGCATGAAATTATTGCGTGCCTACCTTTCAGATTTTGCCGCCCTGCTGTTCCCGGAGCTTTGCCCGGCCTGCCAGGCAAGTTTGGTAGCAGGTGAGCATATCATTTGCAGCGATTGCCGCCTTAATTTACCTTTTACCAATTTTCATCAGCAACCTGCTAATATTGTAGCCCAGCAATTTTGGGGTAAAATTAATGTTGAAGCAGCCTATGCGCTTTATTACTTCCATAAAGGAGGAAAGATCCAGAATCTGATGCACCACTTTAAATACAAAGGCATGCAGGAGATCGGCAACCTGTTGGGAGGCATTGCAGGGGCACAGTTGGCCGCAAATGATATTTTTAATACGGCAGATGTAATTATTCCGGTGCCGCTCCATAAACGCCGCCTGCGCGAACGCGGTTATAACCAAAGTACCTGCTTTGCTTATGGCCTTGCCGCAAAATTAAAGGCGGTAGTTGATGAGCACAGCCTGGTACGTACGGTGGCCACTAAAACGCAAACCCAACGGTCGCGCTTTGCCCGGTTTGAGAATATGCAGCATGTATTCGCGGTTAAAGATCCAGCTGCACTTGAAGGCAAACATGTATTGCTGGTTGATGATATAGTAACTACCGGCTCAACGCTTGAAGCCTGCGGTGCGGAGTTATTGAAAGTTCCTGGTTTGAAGTTGAGTATTGCAGCTATAGCTTATGCGGTGTAGTATAATTTACAACCCGTCATTGCGAGGTACGAAGCAATCCCCGATTTGCAGGTCCGCCCTGTATAGTTTGGGATTGCTTCGTACCTCGCAATGACGGGTGAAAAAGATAAACAACCCTACTGCTGCTGGTACCTGCTTAGTTTATCATAAAGCACCCTTGGGTCAAAGGGTTTAAGGATGTAGTCATTCATTCCGGCATCGTTAATCTCGCCCATTTGGTTGCTGAGCATAGAGGCCGTAAGGGCAATGATCGGTAACTGCTGGAAATAAGTTTCTGTTTTAGCGCGGATAATGCCTGTAGCTTCCAAACCGCCCATTTCGGGCATGTGGATATCCATCAGCACTACGTTGTAGTTGCGGTTGGTTTCAACCTTTTCAATAGCTTCAATGCCGTTTTCGGCAAAATCAGCACTGGCACCCCATTTCTTTAATATCTTATTAATGAGCAGGCGGTTAATCTGGTTGTCATCAACTACTAAAACATTTATTTTAAGTCCTTCTTCCACGTTATTACTATTTCTGTTTGACTGGTAATCTCCCTTTTTAAAGCCTATGGTAAACCAAAATGTTGATCCCTGTCCCGGTACGCTATCAACATTTATGCGCGAGTCATGCAGTTCAATTAACCGCTTGCTGATAGCGAGGCCAAGGCCCGTACCTCCAAACTTACGTGTAGTATCCAGTTCGGCCTGCTTAAACTGTTCAAATATAGTACCCAGTTTATTTGCGGCAATGCCTATGCCGGTATCAATTACTGCAAACCTGATGCGCACATCTCGCTCTGACTCCTGTATCACTCTCAGATCGATGGTAACTCCACCTTTTTCGGTAAATTTAATGGCATTACCAACAAGGTTTAGTAATATCTGGATCAGCCGGGTGCGGTCGCCCAAAATTACTTTGGGTATAGCCTCATCAATGCTTTTGCTAATATATATATTTTTTTCGGCGGCTTTATATTGCATGGAGCTTGTTATGCTTTGAACAAGCTCGGTTAAATCAACCCGCTCCTTCTCCAACTCAACATTCCCGGTTTCGATCTTGGCAAAATCAAGCACATCGTTGATAAGTGTCATCAGGTTTTCGGCCGAGAATTTCAGAATATTAAGGTTTTCCTTTTGCCCATCAAGCGGATCATCCTCCAATAACAAATGCGACATACCAATTACGGCATTCAGCGGCGTACGGATCTCGTGGCTCATTACCGATATGAACATATCTTTGGCGCGGCTCAGCTGTATAGCTTCCTCGCGGGCATTGATCAGTTCAATTTCAGCCTTCTTTTTAGCTGTTATGTCAATGATAACCTCAATATATTTATCAACCTCGCCTTTGCTGTTAATGATCACCGAGTTGATCACCGAGATCCACAACGGCTGCCTGTCCTTCCGGTAAACCAGCAGGTCAACCTCAAATGATTGTTTATTGCGGGATAACTCGCGTGCCTTTTGGATAATAGATACGTCAGTAAGTTCCCCTTTCAGCACATCACCAAGATGGTTGTCTTTTACATCAAGCAAAGTATAGCCGGTTATTTGCTCAAAGGCTTTATTTACCCATTCAACCTTACCATCGCTGTTGTTAATTACCACGCCACTGGCAGTACTGCTGGCCACTAATGAAAGCATGGTTACCTGCTCTTCGGTTTTCTTACGTTCGGTAATGTCAACCATTACAGCTATCTGCCTTTCAACACTGCCTGTTTCATTAAATAAAGGGCTATTTGACAGAAAGATCCAGATCGGGGTTTTGTCCTTTTTATAAACTTTTATTTCAACTTCATATCCCCGTTTTTCCTCTACAGCTTTTACTGCCGCCGTAAACACATTAATGTCGGTATCTTCGCCAACCAGCATAGTGCCAAACATTTTACCACGCATTTCGTCGAGCGTATAACCTGTTATATTCTCCAGGGCCTCGTTCATCCAGATCACCTCGCCAGTATTACTGCGGATGAGGATGCCGCTGGGCGATTTACGGGCCGCAAAGGACAGGATCTCCAGTTCCTGTTCTATCTTTTTACGCTGGGTTATATCAATAATAACCCTGATAAATTTATCTGTTTGCCCGGCGCTGTCGCGAATCACCGAGTTAAATACAGAGATCCATACCGGTTCACCACCTTTTTTATCAATCAGCAGGTCTACTTCGTAGGATACCTGGTTGCGGATGGCTTCATCCAGCCGTTTTACAGCTTCGGCATCCAGCGGTACACCTTTAAGCACATCGCGCAGGCGCCGGTTTTGTACATCGGCCTGGTTATAGCCGGTTATTTGTTCAAAAGCTTCATTGGTCCATATTACCTCATCGGCCGCATTGCTGATCACTACACCACTGGTAACTTTACTTGCCACCAATGATAGTAATGCCACCTCATCGGCTACTTTTTTCTGATAGCTGATATCGCGCCCGCTGGCAAACCATTTATCATTTTTAAAAGTTACCGACCAGCTAATGCATTTAATATCGCCCGATGGTGTTATAATATTTGCTTCTATTTCAAAATGGCGTTGCTGCCTGCCTAACCCTTTTTTCAAGACCGACAGGGATTTTGCCTGTTCTTCTTCGAGGAAAAAACTCCAGATAGGCTTGCCGATAACCTCAGTAGCTAAATAACCCAAAACCGGTTTGGCAGAGCGGTTAATTTGCTCAATGCTAAAATCCCTGTCCATGATACAATGGATATCGGGCGAGCTGTCAAAAAGATCGTGAAACTCCTGGTGGCTTTTCAAATTTTTCTCCAATTCAAGCTTCTGTTTCCGGAGCAGCAGGTGCGACATGACCTCATCAGCCAGCGTGCGGAGCGCGTCACGCTGTTCGACTGTGAGCTTACGCGGCTTTGTATCAATCACGCATAATGAGCCAAGCCTGTGGCCATCCGGATCAATCAATGGGGCGCCAGCATAAAAGCGTATGCCCATTTCATTGGCTATGGGGTTGTCTTTAAATTCCTCATCCTCTTTAGAATCGGTTATTTCAAGAAGCGCGTTGGATTGGATTGTGCGATTGCAAAAAGCGTCGGCGCGGGGTGTTTCCCCCACGTCGACGCCGTATGTTGATTTAAACCATTGCCTTTCGGCATCAAGCAGCGATATCAGCGCCGCCGGTACCTGGCATATGTAGGAGGCTAAACGCGTAATAGCGTCGTATTCCTTTTCGGGCATGGTATCCAAAACATTGTATGATCTAAGCGCGGCTAAGCGCTTATCTTCTATGCTTGATGGATCTTCCTGCCTTAGTGTCATTTTTTACTCTGAGTCCTTATCTCTGTACAACGGAAAGTCGTACATTAACTTGTGAACCCTTTTACGGATTTTCTTGATAGAATGTTCATTTTCAGGATCAGAAATTACAGCATCTATTAATTCAACAATATGCTCCATATGTTTTTCCTTCATCCCGCGGGTAGTGATAGCCGCAGTACCTACACGAATGCCTGAGGTTACAAATGGCGATTTATCATCATATGGCACCATATTTTTATTCACGGTGATATCGGCAGTTACCAAAGCATTTTCGGCAGCCTTGCCTGTAATATTTTTATTACGAAGGTCAATCAGCATTAAATGGTTATCGGTACCACCAGATATGATCTGGTAGCCCAGCTTCACAAATGCTTCGGCCATTGCGTCGGCATTCTTCTTAACCTGCACAATGTATTTCATGTAGCTATCGCTCAAAGCCTCTCCAAAAGCTACTGCTTTAGCAGCTATGATATGCTCCAACGGGCCACCCTGCGTACCCGGGAATACGGCCATATCCAATAATGATGACATCATCCTGATTTCGCCTTTCGGGGTTTTGATGCCAAATGGGTTTTCAAAATCCTTACCCATCATAATTAAACCACCACGCGGACCGCGCAAAGTTTTGTGAGTAGTAGTAGTAACAATGTGGCAATGCGGAAGCGGATCGGTCAATAAACCGCGGGCAATTAAACCTGCCGGGTGCGAGATATCGGCCAGTACCAGCGCACCAACTTCATCAGCTACCTTGCGGATAAATTCATAATCCCAATCGCGTGAGTAAGCCGAAGCGCCTGCAATGATCAGTTTCGGTTTTTCGCGCAGGGCTACCTCTTTAAGCTGGTCATAATCAACCAGGCCGGTTTCTTTTTTAACCCCATAAAAATGAGGCTCATACAATTTGCCCGAAAAGTTAACAGGCGAACCGTGTGTTAAGTGACCACCATGTGAAAGGTCAAAACCTAATATTTTATCGCCAGGCTGCAATACTGCAAGCATAACCGCAGCGTTTGCCTGTGCACCAGAATGTGGTTGTACGTTAACCCACTCGGCATTAAACAATTGCTTGGCGCGCTCGATAGCTATGGTTTCAATTTCGTCAACCACCTGGCAGCCGCCGTAATAGCGCTTGCCCGGTAAACCTTCGGCATATTTGTTAGTTGCAACAGAACCTGCAGCTTCCATAACCTGCCTGCTTACAAAATTCTCAGATGCTATAAGTTCAATGCCCTCTTCCTGGCGTTGCTGCTCTTCATCCAATAGCTTAAATATCAGTTTGTCTCTTTTCATTGTGTGTTTTTAACGGCGCTAAGTTACACAATTGATATAGATTTGAGATGTGAGATATGAGATTTGAGATACCGCAATGTTAAATTTTACTCAATAAAAAGTAAACATAATATTATTTGCTATTCAGGCTTTTACAGCGAATAAATCAACAGCAATCAATTGCAAAACTTACGCTTGAAGTAACCTTAATAAATAATGAAATTGTTTAAGCCAGATATATTATTCCCTCGCAGTTTATCAATTGAAACCCTTTGGTGAAGTTGCAAACTAAACCTATCAAATCTCATTCTCTTCAAAAATATTATCTCATAACAGTAAGGTAGCCGGCAAACTTATTTGCTGTTCCATCATTGGGATTAATAACATAATAATAACAGCCTGTAGGTACCGGCTTTCCTTTGTAGTTACCATCCCAGGGATGGCTGTACCCCTTTGAAAAATATATTTGCTGCCCGTAACGGTTATAAATATCTACTGTACAATTTGGATAATACTGCAAGTCGCTAATAGCCCACAAATCGTTAGACCCATCTCCGTTAGGGGTAAAAGTGTTGTATATTTTAATTTCATTTGACGATGGAAAAATAGTCAGCACGCCGGGGACATAACTAATAATATAATCATCAGCATCAGCACCACTTACAGTAATTGGATATTTACCCGGACTTGAAGCAGGTTGCGCAGTTGTATTAATTATAGGCAAAACAGTCAATTGAGCTGGTCCGTCATTATTAACAAAACCTATATAGGTTATTGTTAAGGTTGGGTTAGGTTTCAGGAAAGCTTTAGCTAAGTCGTTTGCTTTAATACTAAGCGGAGCCTTATTGATCTCTATTCCGGAAGGGATATATTGTATGATATAATTATCAGGATTAAAACTCCCCCCGGTAGCACCAGATGGGGTTGCCGATAACGGGTAAACGCCTACATGATCGGTAGCAACAGCTCCATCGCTATAGGTAATCATGACAATCCCAATAGTTTCTCCGTTTTGAAGACCATTCGCTGTAAAATCTGCAGAGCTGCCGCTATTTAGCTTAACTCCATAAGTTTTGAGTACCGGCTTCGCTGCAACGGTAAGCGGAGCGGGCGTAACGTTCCCTGTAACGGGCACAACAATATCATTTGTGCCGGTGGTACCGGCACTCAAATTACTGGTATGATTACCCGCGGCGGCATTTGCAGTTAACCGGATATAGATCATAGAGGAAGCCGAACCACTTGCCGGCGACAGCGTGACCGAGTTATTAAAAATATTATTATCCTTGCTAACCTGGAAACCCGGCGGCGCCGTTATGATAATATCACCCTTAAGATCAGAACCTGAAATATTGATAACCTGCGCCACTGAAGCTGTACCATATACCGTTTGAAGCGCTACCTGCTGCCCCGTATAAGAAATAGCCGGCGCCGGCGGACCAACAGTTAAATCGGCGGGTAAATATGTTATGATATAATTATCCGGCGAGAACGTACCGCCACCGGCATTATACGGTATAACCGAACCAGAGTAAAAGCCCTGCGCTGCTGTTGCCTGTGCACCGTTGTCATATTTTATAGCAATCGTGCCCACGGTTTCGTTATTTTTCAACCCATAAACTGTAAAGTTTTCTGTCGACGGAATATTGGAAAGTGTGGTGCCATAAGGCTTGGTTACATTGATAACGGTTATAGTAAGCGGGGCTGGAATAACCGTACCTACCACATGTGCGGTTAAACTTGCTCCGGCTGTTGTAAATATTACGTTACTATCATAGGTTTGTTTAACCTGTGCGGTAGGCATTAACCTGATATAAATGGTTGCCCCCGGTATAGCTCCGGAAGCATTTGGTGATAATTGAACCGTTTTACCGAAGTTTCTATCATCAAGGCTGATAATAAATCCATCCGGTGCGTTTACAATAACATTATCTGTAAGATACTCGCCCGACACACGTATTTTGGCAGATGACGACCCGGCACCATCACCATAAACAATTTGCATGGGGTATAATTGCCCAAGATTATGCAATATCGGACCTGCCTGCATCACTTTTAAATCGGCAGACTGATAGGTAATATCGTAATTGCCGGGCAAAAATGTTCCGCCTCCGGCACCGATTGGAATGACAGAAAGCGGATAAGTGCCTACCACAGCCAACGCTTCGGCACCTGCACCATAATGCATGGTTACGTTGCCTATGTTTTCAAAATTCTTTAATCCGACAGAACTGAAACCATCGGGTTTTGGGCCATCGGTGAGCGTAGTACCATAGGCTTTAGTTACTTCGGTAGCCGTAATAGTGAGCGGAGCCGGAACGATATTCATTTGATTTGTTCCATTATAATGAATATCATAATTGCTGGCTAAAAACCCATTCTCGCCCTGAAAGTCGGACAATGAAACCTTATCCGAATAATCGCCCACCGGATCGGTACCAGCCCGCCCCCCGCTAAACGTAAATTTGATAGATTTGGCCGTGTTGCCATTTTGCAAGCCGGGAACATCGGTAATAAATCCCGGATCACCCTTGGAGAATATAACAGTTGCCGGAAGTTCATCGCCATACACTTTAACAACTTTACCCCATATATTTAATTGAGTCGGCACAACCGTGCCCCGCGCTATATTTTTAACCAGGTTTTGCGCCCCTGCTGTAGCCAATGTCAAATTACCATCGTATTGGCCTACATTAACTTTTCCCGATAGTCTGATATATACAGTAGCAGATACCGAACCGGCGGCTCCCACGGTAACGCTATTTGTAAAACTAATATTATCAACACTTACCTCAAACCCATTAGCTAAAGTAATAGTAATGCTGCCCTGCAAATTGCTGCCATTTACAGCAATGCTTGTCGAAGTAGACGGAATACCGTATGAAGTACTAGCCGTAAAGAAATTACCAGAATACTGCATTTGAGGGGCAGCAGCGTTTGTGCGGATTGCGGCGAGTGCACCTGAAACCTGTTTATTGCTGCTGACATTAAGTTTTGAAGCAACATTAACTGTAGTTTTTTGAATTTGGTTAAGGGGGCTACAATTCTGACAGGTACCAAAAATCCGAATCGAGGTGGATGCGGGTTTTATTTGCCCGTGCAGTACTTGAATTGTTGACAAAACAAAGCTTAAAACACCAATTATAAATATTTTGAAGTGCATGGTTCAGGTGCAATAGTTTAAAGTCTTAAAGATAATGCTTTTTTGCAAAAACGAGTTTGCAACTCACTATAACTTCGTTGACTGAAAACCCAAAGCCAAATGCTTAAAGCTTTTAATGCATTACAAAAAGCGCCGGGTCTTAGGCTTTTAGCTTTCGGCCCCGGCCTTAGGCGAAATCCGAAAGTTATTATAACCCAACCCAATTTGGATATCTATCAGCTCCTGTTGCAACATTTCAAGCACCGCCAAAAAGTTATATACAAAATGAACTTTGTTTTCAGATTCTTTGGCGATTGCTTTAAAATCGAGCATTTTATTGATCTTAAGCAGATCGGCAACTGCCTTCTTTTGTTTTTCGATGGTGTAGGGATACTGTACTACCGTGTGTTTCACCTCTTCGCTGCGCCTGGTGAAATTGCGGATCATCCGTTCATAAACAACCATAAGGCGATAAAGGGTTAATTCGGATAACTCTTCGCCTGGGACGGCCACTTTTTCAACCTGTTCGAGGTCATGTTTGATATTGCCGCGCTTTTCTTGTTTAAATCGCTCATCTTCCATGGGCCTGATCTCTTCGCACACCTCTTTAAACTTTTTATACTCGATGAGTTTCCTGATCAGGTTTTCTTTGGTGTCCGGGTCATCGCCGGCCTCTTCGGTGCCGTAACGCGGCAACAGCATTTTGGCCTTAATGCGCATAAGTGTTGCCGCCACGAAAATAAATTCGCTGGCAATTTCCATATTGAGGCTGCTCATCTGGTGCAGATAGTTCAAAAAATCATCAGCAATTTTAGCTATCGGGATATCGTGGATATCCAGCTCATCTCGCTCAATGAAAAACAGCAGCAGGTCAAACGGGCCTTCAAACTGGGGTAACCTAATGGCAAAACTATCGTCGGTCATAAAATCCGGTCAAAAATAAACATTTCGGCCGGATTCATCACACAAGAATAAAGCTGCAAAGCGCAGGTTTTCAAGATTAAAAACCAATAACCGCCTGTTTCTATCTGCCTGCATAATAGGCCCCTAACTTGTCATTTTGTTTAGCATATCCTGTTTGTTAAGTAATTTAATATCTTTATATACCCAGAATTTAACAATAATTACCTTATTTTGCAGGTTAAATATCCTTACGAATGTCAATGCAGGTACCGGCCGGGAATTTATTACAAAAAATAAATTATCCATCTGATTTAAAGCTACTTAGTGAAACAGAGCTTGAACAGGTATGCAAAGAGTTACGCCAGTATATTATTGACGTAGTATCAGTTAACGGCGGGCATTTTGCCGCCAGCCTGGGTGTGGTTGAACTTACTGTAGCACTACAATATGTTCTTAATACGCCATACGATCAGTTAGTTTGGGATGTCGGGCACCAGGCTTACGGCCACAAAATACTTACCGGCCGCCGTGATGAGTTTCACACTAATCGCATTCATGGCGGTATCAGCGGCTTTCCAAAACGTTCGGAAAGTGAGTATGATACTTTTGGCGTTGGTCACTCATCAACTTCTATATCTGCCGCATTGGGCATGGCTGTCGCCTCGCACTATAAAGGCGAAACAGACAGGCAGCATGTAGCCATAATTGGCGACGGCGCCATGACCGCAGGTATGGCTTTTGAAGCGCTCAATCATGCCGGCATTGAAAACTCCAACCTGCTGGTGATTCTGAATGACAATAACATGGCCATCGACCCTAACGTTGGTGCATTGAAAGAATACCTGACTGACATAACCACATCAAAGCCATACAACCGCTTCAGGGACGATATTGCCCACGTATTGGCCAAACTATCATCCATTGGCCCTGATGCCTTTAAAATAGCTCAAAAGCTCGAAAAAAGCATTAAAGGTACCGTGCTTAAACGCAGCAACTTTTTTGAAGCGCTTAAGTTCCGTTATTTTGGCCCTATTGATGGGCATGATGTCAATCATTTGATAAAAGTATTGAAGGACCTCCGCGATATTCCCGGGCCTAAATTACTGCATTGTATCACTGTAAAAGGTAAAGGTTATGCTCTTGCCGAAAAAGACCAGACCAAGTGGCATGCTCCGGGCTTGTTTGACAAGATCACCGGCGAAATCAAAAAAACTAAATACGATAAGCCTCAGCCTCCTAAATACCAGGATGTGTTTGGGCATACTATAATTGAACTGGCCGAGCAAAACCCTAAGATCATGGGTATTACGCCGGCCATGCCATCGGGCTGCTCATTAAACCTGATGATGAAGGCCATGCCTAACCGTGCATTTGACGTAGGTATTGCCGAGCAGCATGCGGTAACTTTCTCCGCCGGTTTAGCTACCCAGGGGCTCGTGCCGTTCTGCAACATTTACTCCAGCTTTATGCAGCGGGCTTATGACCAGGTGATCCATGATGTGGCCATACAAAAGCTCAATGTAGTATTTTGTCTGGACCGTGCCGGATTTGCCGGAGCCGACGGCGCTACGCACCACGGTGCTTATGATATGGCCTACATGCGCTGTATTCCCAATATGGTGGTATCTGCCCCCATGAACGAGGAAGAGCTGCGCAACCTGATGTATACTGCCCAGCAGGAGAACATGGGACCGTTTGTAATCAGGTATCCGCGGGGCAACGGTGTTATGGTTGACTGGCAGCGTCCGTTCAAAGCCATCCCCGTAGGCAAAGGCCGTAAGATTTGTGATGGCGATGATGTGGCTATCCTGTCTATTGGTGCTATCGGCAACGAAGTAGTTAAAGCCACTGCCGACCTTAATGCCGAAGGTTATAATCCCGCCCATTACGATTTGCGTTTTGTAAAGCCGCTTGATGAAGCGTTGCTGCATGACGTATTCAAAAACTTTAATAAAATAATTACCGTTGAAGACGGCTGCATTGAAGGCGGCGCAGGCAGCGCGGTGCTTGAATTTATGGCCGATAATGGCTATACCAATATCCAGGTTAAACGCCTGGGTATCCCTGACAAGTTTATTGAACATGGCGACCAACCCGAACTATGGGCCGACTGTGGCTTTGATGCCAACGGCATAGCCAGGCAGGTACGTAACATGGCTGAAAAACGCAACGTGAATACGATAGCGTCGTAATGCAAAATTGTTATTACGTAGAAAACATAAAAAGCGACTGATGGTCGCTTTTTATGTTTTGTTAAAATTCTTTAATCACGCAGAGTTGCAATTAATTCGCTTTATACCTCGCCAAATCATTGTATATAGCACGGAACGAACTGCGGATACCAAAGGTTAACATCGATGTTTTATCATTAAACTGACTGTTCTTTTCACGGCGTACCAAACCGCCAAGCTCAAACCTTAAGTTATACTTAGGGTTAATTAAATAGGCCACTTTTCCTTCAAGATAAACCATATTGGTGGTTAGGCCCTGCCCGGTGTAATTGCCATATACCCTTGCCGGGTCACGATAACCCTGAAAAGGGTCCTTACCATAGTTCAGGCCATCGATATCAAGCCCGTAATGCCCATAGTCGAGCTCTCCTGAAAAATCAAATCTTTTATATGAATAGTTAAGCAGCCCAACTACTTCGCGGAAATTGGCTCCCCAGGGATGCCCGATCGGCTCGCCATTTTCGGTGTAATTGATCACCGAAAAACGCTCTGAATAGGTATATGGTTTAACATTGTTTGTTTCGAGCAAATAGTTTAAGCCTTTAACATTAAACAGGTTAGCCCCCCTTACACCCAATTGAAATCCGTATTTATTGCGCGAACTCCCTTTACTTGAAAAGAAGCTTGAAGACTCAAACTCATCAAGCGAAAACTGACCGTAAGCGGTGATGCCATCAGTTAGCTTATATTTAGCTGTAAATCCTATCAAGGCGTTGTCGGGTGAACCATTTGAAGCTTCAACAGGCCTTAAAAATATCACCGGGTTAATGTAAGTAAAATCAAACCCGCGTTTATGGCCTAAATCGTCCTTAGCAGCCCATACCACCGCGTCAAAGAAACCGAGTGATAGCCGGTTAGATACATTCCAGTCTAAATAATGAAATATTCCAAATTTCTTTCTGTCGCCGTTGTCCACTTTTACTGAAAGCGGGTCATTAAAATAAGTCCACATGGCCATATAACGTACATTGCCCAGCGTAGCTGTTAGCTTGAAAAATGGATATGGTGACGCGTAATCAGATAATAATAATGACCGGTAGCCATCGCCAACAAAGGTTTTATCGCGCCCCGCGCTGATGTTCAAAAACTTTATCGGTGTATACGAAACGTTAGCCGTGATATATGACCAGCGGTATTCATTGCCGTAAATACCTGCGTATGCCTGCCCGGGGGCTATGCCAACCTGGTTAACGTAGGTTTGTAAATAATTAGGCAGCGCCGCGCGGTTTTCATAACCAGCAACATTATACGAAAAGTTTTTTCCGAAGGTGCCGCCCAACTGGATCCCAAGTGTACCAAAATTGGTGTTCTTTTTCCCTGAGAAATCACGGCCCAGATTAAAGTCGGGCAACAGATCGGCATAGAAGGTGGAGTTGCTGCTTTTAACATCAATCTGATGCTCATTAAAAAAACGCCCTTTAAGATCGTTTAAGTTCATCAATGAATCATAGTGAACTTTCAAAAGTGAGTCATCAACCATAAATGGTTTTAATGAACTATGTACCCTTGTTTTGGTAGAATAAACATCCTCATTTAGTTTCTGGTAAAACTGGTAGTTATAAGGTTGGTATATTGACTGGGCCTTCGCAAACCCGCTTATCAAAAGCAGTAAAATAATGCTTGTAAATATTCTCTTCATATAATGGTTTATATGGTTTTTACTTGGTTATTCAAAATAATTAGGCGTGCTAAACCCACCTTTTTTCAGATATTCATCTTTTTTTACCAGTTGCAAATCTGCAAGTACCATATCGGTCACCAATGCCTGCAGATCATATTTTGGTTTCCAGCCGAGCTTGTTATAAGCTTTGGCAGCATCTCCAATTAGCAGATCAACCTCTGTCGGTCTGAAATACCTGGGGTCAACTTTTACAACAGTTTGCCCAAACCTCAAAGCCTCCAGGTTCAATCCAAGCGCAGTAGCCTTTTCCTCATCAATATCAATGATCACCCCACGCTCGTTCTCATCCTTTCCGCTAAATTCAACTTCGATGCCCAGCTCCATGAAAGCCATCCTGATAAAATCACGGACGGTGGTTGTTACACCGGTTGCTATTACAAAGTCTTCGGCCGTTTCCTGCTGCAGCATCAGCCACATCGCTTCTATATAATCTTTAGCATGCCCCCAGTCGCGCTGTGCCGAAAGGTTGCCTACATACAAACAGTTTTGCAGGCCCAGGGCTATTTTTGATGCTGCCCGGGTAATTTTCCGGGTAACAAAAGTTTCGCCCCTTACCGGGCTTTCATGGTTAAACAAAATCCCGTTGCAGGCATACATACCATAAGCTTCGCGATAATTAACTACAATCCAGTAGCCATATAGTTTTGCCACCGCGTAAGGTGAGCGTGGATAAAAGGGCGTGGTTTCACTTTGAGGCACAGCCTGTACCAAACCATACAGCTCGGATGTGGAGGCCTGGTAGATGCGTGTTTTTTGAGTAAGATCAAGAAGCCTTACTGCTTCAAGAATACGGAGTACACCAACACCATCAGCATTGGCGGTATATTCGGGGGTTTCAAAGCTCACTTTTACATGGCTTTGTGCTGCCAGGTTATAAATTTCATCGGGCTGAACTTCCTGGATTAGCCTGATCAGGTTTGTTGAATCGGTGAGATCGCCATAATGCAGGCTGAATTTAACCCCCGACTCATGCGGGTCATGGTATAAATGATCTATCCTGTCGGTATTTAATAAGGATGAGCGGCGTTTAACCCCATGTACTTCGTAGCCCTTCTTTAGCAAAAACTCTGCTAAATAAGCGCCATCCTGACCCGTTATGCCTGTTATTAAAGCCTTTTTCATTAATTATGAACGTAGATATATTAGGTGGTACAATAATATCCAATTTTATTGTAATTACTCCTATGACGCTCAATATATAGGTTTAGGCAAGGCGTTATAATACAGTTTAAGGAAAAAAATATGCGGCTTAAAAAGTTTTACAAATGATTAAATTCCGGCAACGGTATCTTCCAGTTCCCGGTACCAATCTGCTCCGTATTTACGGATGAGCGGGCCTTTCAAAAATTCATGAACGCGTACTTTCAGCTCATCACCAAATGAACATGCAGGACTGCAGATACTCCAACGGTCATAGTTTAAAACATCAAACTCGGGATAAGATGTTATGCGGATAGGATACAAATGGCACGAGATGGGTTTTTTCCAATTAACGGCACCTTCTTCATACGCTTTTTCAATACCGCATTTAGTAATGCCGTTTTCCCATATTACATAGGCGCATTCTTTATTGGTATCAACACACGGCGTAGTATAATCCCCTTCAAAATCGGTTACGTAAACCCCTTCCTTTTCAATGGTTTTGATCCCTTTCGCGGTAAGGTAAGGCTTTACTTTAGGATAGATCTCTTTCAGGATGTCAAGTTCATCGGCATTAAGTGGCGCGCCCGAATCTCCTTCAAGGCAGCAGGCACCTTTGCATTTATTTAAATTACATACAAAATTCTCTTTTACCACATCCTCGTGCAGTAATACATTGCCAACCTCAATCATTATCTTTTTAAATCAATCTTTTATAGGGTTCAAAGGATATTTAAGTCCTGCAGCCGATTTCAGGTCCATTGTTACGCTGCCTATCAGCACTTCAACGTGGGCCTTTACCGGGATCCTGTTCTTATCGTTGGTAACCCAAAGGTACAACTTGCTGTTTTTCCGGAAAATCCGCCCCGGAATAATTGCCGGGCTAAATTTAAGACAATTAAACTTACCAAGCGAACACTCAACCGCTTCGGTACCAACATAGGTTATCTGCATACTGTGAAACCCATCTTCCAGGAAATACTGCAGATCAAAAGTATCGCCCTGGTGCAGCTTTGAAACATCAATAGCCCGGGCAAAATAATAAGCCGATACAAAATCAAAAGATTCGCCTTTATACCCGAATGTTCCTTTATTTGCTGTTACTTTCTTGTCTTTCTGATCGAACGTAACATTGTCGGTATGCCTGTACTTACCTTCGCGCCTGTTTTCAGTATAAAAATAGGGCATCAGTGTTGTTTGATCTACATATGATTCATAGCGGTTACGCACCTTGTAAAACAGGTCGAAAGAACCGGCGGTTTTGCCTTCGGCGACGAGATGAAAAGTAGGGCGGTCATTAAATTTCTTATCACTGGCCTCTACCTTTATGGTGGCTTCAGCAGCGGTAAAAAAACCGTATTTCATCTTGTAGTCCAGTTGTTCACCTGCTTTAAAGATCGACTCGTTGATCTTTTTCAGTTCCTGGGCAAATCCGCCCTTGCAGCAGGCTATAAAAAGCAGTACAGTAAAAAAATATTTATTTATCAGCAGTTTCTTCATTGACTAATAGCCCTTTTAGCAGGACTTGTGATATGACAACTGCTATTATAAATGGTTTAAACTTGTTTTTATTGCGTACTACCACTCAAATACTTAATCCTTACGCTTATAGATAGGCACTGTTGAACAAGGTTCACCAAACATGAGGCTTTTAACCACGGCACTTAGCTTTTTAGTCAACTCGACATAGGCAGATACCGGCACTTCGGTATCGCCACAACCTTTCAGCACAATCCGCTGCCCGCGGTATTGTTCAAAATCCGCTTTGGCTATTTCCTTTTCAAAAAGTACAGTTTCCAATACCTCTTTATCGCCAAAAACAATTTCGCGGGCGTAAGGGGCCATCCGGTTGGCCAGCAGCATATAAGCCCATGCAGGCACGATAGCATCGGCAGTGCAGGTGATACCTACATTTTTACCCTCATACTGCGCCCAGTCATGTTCTTTTATAAAGTCTCTGAAATCCTTTTCGCGAAGGATCAGGCCATGGAACAGGTTGTCTTTAATATCGTAAATAACACGGTCGCCGGCAGGATAAAAAGAAGCTGGGTCTAAGGTAACGAGGCCGCTCTGAGCCACCTTGTTTATTATGTTTTCCTGGATATCCATATCAGTTATATTTATTAAAAGCTAAAAGCCGATTGCACAAAGCCTAAAGCTCCCTTAGCCTGATAATCAGCATCTATACAAGCAGAATGCACAAAGCTTAAAGCTATAGCCTGATTACCCAATACTATTTAAAACAAAAAATCCGGGAACGGCTTAACGCTGATCCCGGATGCAAATTTACTTTAAATTTTGTTTAGAAAAATTTAGCCCTGTTATCTTTTACAATTGCATTATCTTTTAATGCATCCAGTACCTGGCCTTGTGAACGTTGTAAAAGCGCCTGATTAATTTGTTCTTTTTGTTTAATAGCATTGGTTAGTGCCGGCGGGTTAGTGAAACCATTAACCACATATACATATACACCTTGCGCACCATCAACAGGTTTTGAAATTTTGTTGATTGCCGAACCAAAGATTGAACCGATAACTTTATACTCTGCCGATTGACCTGGGATGATAGGATTAGCAAACACAATGTTTTCAACCGGTACTACCTTGCTGCCTACTTTTTGGGCAGCCTGGTCAATTGAAGTACCGCCGCTAAGGGCTGCGTCAAATTTCTCTTTCAATTGTTTAGCTTTAACCTCATTACGTACCATTGGCTCAATTTGCTTTTTAACAGCCTCAAGAGATAACGTACCTTTAGGTTTAATTTCGGTAAGGCGGCTTACTATATACTGGTCGCCTACGGTAAATACTTTATCGGTAATATCGCCTTTTTCGGCTTTGTAAGCCCATCTAACCACGTCACGTGCGTTATCCAGGCCAGGAAGACCAGAAGCTATAGCAGTAACATCTTCGGCAGTACGGAGCTTCAAGCCTTCTTTTTTAGCTTCCGCCTCAAAATTATCAGATGTTAATGAAGCTAAGAATGCCTGGGCTTTGCTGTAAGCTACAGTTTGGGTTTTGCTGCTTGCAGTTAACGGCTTATCAACCACACCAACTTTAACCAGTTTAACAGAACCTTTCTGATCTTCAACCTGGATAACGTGGTAGCCAAATTGTGATTTCACAACAAGGATATCGCCTTTATTTGCTTTATAAGCAGCATTATAATATTCAGGAACTAAATTTCCCTGACCGCCCATTGAGCCATTGGCATCAAATGAGGGGATTTCACCGCCTTTTACTGCGCTGCCTTTATCGGCAGAGAAAGCTGTTGCAAGTTCGGCAAATGATTTACCGCCCTGAATTAATTTTTTAATTGAATCGGCTTTAGCTTTAGCTTTTTCTTCACCACCTGCCGACGCAAGGTCGATCAGGATATGCCTGGTTTTAACCGAATCGAAAGTGGTTTTGGTATCAACCAGCTTAGCCACTTTATAGCTGCCGTTTTCAAGGTAAGGGCCATAAACAAATCCCTTAGCCGCGCTAAACATAGTAGTATCCAGTTTAGGGTCAAGGCTGCCTTTACGCTGATAAGCCAAAGGCGCTTTGGTTTCGGCATTGATCTGCACAAAAAGCGAATCGTTAGGAGTAGTTTTGAATTCATTCGCTAATTTCTCGGCCTGTTGTTTAACTGCCGCTGAATCTTCTTTTGAAGGAGCCGCGTTAAAACTAACGTATTCAAAATTCCTTAACTCCTGCGGAGTTTTAAATGAAGCTTTGTGTGCATCATAATATGCGCTGTAATCAGCATCGGTTAAAGTAACTTTAGCGTCAGGGATTGAAGCATAATCAAGCGATACATATTTAAAGTTAGCCAGCTTATTTTTTGCTTCGTAATCATCTGTAGCCTCAAGCGAGTTTACATACAGGCCATTGGTAACCAAAGTCATGTATTTAGTAGCTTTTTTTGCTTCTATCAGGTCGATCACAAAATCGCTCCAGGCTTTTTTCTGAGCAGGGTCGGCTTTGCCTGATTGCAGGTAGGCTTTGAACTGATCATACCTGCTGCGATCGAACTGACCGGTTTGCTGATCGGCAAACTGGCGGGCTATCTGCGGGTCGGGATTGTTATCACCGATCATTACGTTCATTTCATCATCACCAACGGTAAGGCCAAGCTTTTCAATTTCTTTGCCTATCAGTAACTGGCTTAAATACTGGTTCCAGGTAGTTTCCTGCAGATAGCTTGCTATTTGCGGAGAGATGCTTTGTCCCTGTTGTTTAAACTGTGCCGAGTTTTGCTCCAGCTTTTCGTTGAATTTGTCATAGGGCACTTTTTCGCCGTTTACCACGGCAAGCTCGTTACTATCGTCCCTGAAAAAGGAACCGCCCGATCTTACAACTTCGCTCACAATAAATGCAAGCAGCGCGAAACCAATAAAGAATGCGAGAATCTTCCCCATCCTTTCGCGCAAAAAACCCATTATACCCATATTACATTTATAATTATTCTATTCTTTTTAAGAGGGCGCAAGATACAATTTTTAACAAAATTCTATAACACAAAATTTTCGTTAAAAAAAGTCATTATTGTGTCGCTTTTTCATCAACATGAAACAGCCCGGTGCTGCTTTTAAAAGTAGGGTTTAAAAGCTTATCATCACTTTCAAAGGTATTGCCATTCATAACATTACCGCCGCTAAGTGTGGCCTGAACAGGTTTATTAGAGTAAACCCGCTTGGTTACCTGGTCCCAAAATAATTCGTTTGATTTAAAGGTTTCGCCTTTGGCGTTGGTTGCAACTACGTTGCCATGAAATTCGATCAATTTTTCCTGCTCGCGCTGGATACCTGTATCGGCAATTATATCACCGGCAAACTGGCCTGTGCCGCGGTCATAGTAATCTATCTTTACGCCTTTAGGCATAATTTTATAAGGCTTCTTGATCTGGTATTCGATCATCAGCGGGGCAGTAAGATGGATTTCAACTTTGGTCGAATCACTCATGATCAGATCAAGCCCTGTGGTGCGCTGGGCAACCGTATCAACTTCATTAGCTGAAATTTCCCTAACCTTCTTCAGGTCATTTTCGCACGAAGACATGAAAGCCGCCAATGGCAACAGTAACAGGCATAAAGCCGGTATATTAACTGCAGGGCGGCTCATGACAGCGAATTAGTCGAATTTATACTTGGTAAACCACTTATCGTTAAGGGTAAAGCCAAGGTGAATGTTAACGTAGTTTTCTTTAACCAAACCGTTAACCAACGAACCGCGCTGTCCTATTTCTGCCGCGATATTAATTTTATAGTAACTGCCGTTATTTGAGCGTAAAGGCAAACCTACACCTACTGTACCGGCATAACGTTTAATGGTAGTACCGTTAATGTGCATATAAGTTTGATCATATATAGCACCTATGCGATAATCGACAGTGGCAAGATAGTTTCTGATGGTTGATATGTTTGGGGTATATGAACCACCGATATTGAAAGTTTTGCTATCCTGTAAACCCTGGTTTACGCCGGCAATTGACAAGTCGGACCATTTACCCATGGAGTAATCGGCACCAACCAAAAATTTACCATCGCTTTGAAAAGAGATCCCGAACCTGTTGATCTGCGGTAATTTTAATTTTGATTTAGGCCCGGTTGTGCTAACCACGCTATCGGCAGCTACGTTCTGGTTGCCGTTTGCGTCATTAAAATACTGGCTAACAATAAAGCTGCTTTGCGTGTGCAGTTTTGTACCTGCCGATGCCGAATAGCCAAATACAAGGTGCTTGGTTTCAGAAAAATCAAATGAATACTGCAAGCCGTAATCATAGTTTATACCGCCTATGGCATTGCTCGATTCAATTTTTGAGTTGATAGCGCCTGCCAGGCCGGGAATTTCGGTTGTAGCGATATCTTTAATATTACCAAATATATACGATACGTTTGCACCTAATAACAAGTGTTTACCGATGCCGAAACCATATCCCAAATATGCTTTTGATAAACTACCATCACCGCTGTAACTGTAATTTGTTACGTTGGTATCGGCAGGTGAACCCGAGGTTCCTAATTTATTCACCGTTTTTTTAAAATTATAGCCGCGCTCGCTGTATGGCAATAAACCAAAGCTCAATGCAGATCGTTTTGAAGTTGGGATAGCGAACGCGATATGGTTAAGCCTGAAGTTGCTGTTTTTTTGGCTTGCCGAACCGGTTTGCGACAGATTTAAAAAATTTGCATATAAGCCAACATCAATGGTTGTAAGATTAATGGCACCGTATGAAGCCGGATTTATTACGTTGATATTGTTAAAAAGGCTTATCCTGTTTGTAGCTACAGCTATACCGCCCATACCTATGTTTTGGCCCATCAGTTGAGGATCAATATCACCAATACCGTAACGTGAATATGGAGAGCTTGAAGTTGCCGTTGATTGCGCATGTGCTGAAAAAGCGGCAACAGCCAATAAAAGTGTTATAAAAAACCGGGTATATTTAATCATTATGCTTTTGTATAGCTGCGTTTAATCCTTTTAAAACCAAATATGGTTCAATTTTTATGTAGCGGGCAAAGATGCTATTTTTCAATAGAGTATCAAAAAAAATGCTGTCGCCCCCGCTTAGTATAATGTTCAGTTGCCCGTCGCCGGTTTTATAACTTTCAATAAAACCGGTAAGCTCATATTTTATTCCGTTTTGTACTCCCGAACGGATGGCTGTGGTTGTATTGTTTCCGTATGGCGTATCAAAACCGGCATCGGGTTCAACAAGCGGCAAACCTGCCGTATAATTGTTCAAAGCCTTATAACGCATATTTAAGCCCGGCGATATGCTGCCGCCAAAATAATTTCCTGCGGCGTCAACACCATCATAAGTAATGGCCGTGCCCCCGGTTATTACCAGGCTATTTTGCCCCGGGAATATATGATATGCACCAATAACAGCTGCCAGCCTGTCGGGCCCAAGGGTTTCAGGGGTTAAATAATGGTTATTTATTCCGCTTGTCATTAATGTATTAAAATGCGTCAGCGAAATTTTTTGCCCCAGTCCGGCCTGCCATGCTTCTGTATTTTTTTTTACCGACGATATGATTGCCTTAACAGGATGGTATTTGTTAAGCAAAGCATCCAGTACCGGCATATCAATGGTTTCAAATTGGCTAACCTCAAGTATTTCATCCAGTTTAAAAACGGCGATTTTGATGAGTGTATTACCAATATCGATAACCAGGCTGGTCATCAGGCCCTAACTATTGATAATATTGATTCAAAAATAGCTAAACCATCTTCATTGGCTAACAAGCCATCGGCAGCACGTTCCGGGTGCGGCATTAAGCCAAATACATTCCTGCTCAGGTTTGTAACACCTGCAATGTTTTCCAATGATCCGTTAGGATTTGCATCAGCGGTGATATTGCCGGCCTCATCGCAATACCTGAACATTACCTGGTCGTTATCGTTAAGGGCTTTGATCACATCGGCATCAGCAAAATAGTTGCCTTCACCATGTGCAATCGGGATCCTTAAGGGTTGCTGCGGATCAAGCTGAGCGGTAAGTAATGATTGTGTTGTTTGCGGTTTTAAGTAAATGTTGCGGCAAATAAATTTGCGATTGGTGTTGTGCAATAGCGCGCCTGGCAACAAACCGGCCTCGGTCAATATCTGGAAGCCATTGCAAATACCCATTACATAACCACCTTTGGCTGCAAATTGGATAACCTCCTGCATAATTGGCGAAAAACGGGAAATAGCGCCCGAACGCAGGTAATCGCCAAATGAAAAGCCACCGGGCAAAACAACAAAGTCAACACCCTGCAGATCATGATCTTTATGCCATAACCTTACCACTTGCTGACCCATTACTTTCTCTAATACATATATGATATCTTCATCACAATTAGAACCGGGAAATATAACTACTCCAAACTTCATCAGAATTATTTTTTAAATTGGGGTTGAACCTAAATAGCTTATTATATAGTTTCAGGCTACAAAACTAACATAACCGCCGAAATAAGGACGAATGTAAAAGTTAAAATTTGTTAAACTGAAAGTAAATGATGCTGATAAACAACAACAAATACAGTATTTCATAAAACCAGCGCTTGGTTGCATACAAAAAATAATAGGCAAAAAACACCGTTACCGGCACTGCACAAAGCAAAAAATGGCTCAGGCGAAATTCCGAATTGAGATAAAATGATAGTGCTGTGATCAGAAAAATAAAAAACAAAAGCTGGAATGTTTTACGGATCTGCACATAACTTTTAAAGAAATTTTGCTGCAGCTTAAAAAAACAAAGTACCAATATTAGGATAACAGGCGCCAGCAGCAGGTAGTTGTAAGAATTTATGCTGATGTGATCGGGAAACTTTTTACCTAAGGGCGACCAGATACGGCTAAACCGGGGCAGCATATCATTCATAAAATAAATAACCGCAAGGAAAAAGAAGACGGTTACATAACCTAATATCGAAATAACCCATTCGCGCCAGTTAAACGGCCTGAATATCATAAGCGCTATCCATATAACCAGGAACAAATAAATAAACGGAAAATAAACAAGCGATCCCACCGCTACGATCAAACCCAGATCATAAGTTGTTGACTTAACATCCTCTCCCTTATACAGGTTGAATAATTTAAACAACATCCAGATAAGTAAGAAATTACATAAAAGCGGGGCGCTTAAAGTTAAAAAAGGCGTAAACAAGCCCGAAAGCGTGATATACATCAGCGCCGGCAAAAAGGTTGGCTTGCCTAATAAATTATGATGATTAATTAACGAATTAAGCAATAAAGCTTGTATAAATACAAGCCCGCCGGCCAGTATCACATTAAGCAGCGGCGAAAACGCGTATTCATATTTTACCGGTACCAGCAGCCGCGCAAAGGGTTCTACAAAAATAAACTCAACCTTTTCGGGAACCTGCACCATGAAACCTATCCGGAGCACGAACAGCAAAATAGCCAGCCATATAATATTAAGGGGATTATAGTTCCTGAAAAGATTGATCATATGTGCGGCCGTGTTTGCGGTTGCAAAATTAGCAGAAAAACAGCTTAAGTTGCAATGCTTTACTACCTTCTATACTGCTTTACCAGTTTATCAACAATAGCGGCGGTTTCATCCGGAAAATCAACTACAATCTTTTTACTGTCGTTGATCCAGTGGTTTAAATGGCTGTTAAACTTATCATTTATTTCGCTCACCACCGGAACACCCAACCTGGAGGCCGAAAGCGCGTTACACTGTTGTTCGTATTGCCCTTTCATGGGTATCATCATTACCTTTTTCTGTAAAAACAGGGCCTCGGCGGGGCCTTCAAAACCGCCCCCGGTAAGCAAACCCGTGCAGCTTGCCAGGCTTTTGTTAAAAGCTTCATTATTTACGGGGAAGATCTCCACGTTTCCTGATTTGTATGCATGCTTTTGCCGTTTTGAAAACACCTGCCATTTAACCTCTCTTTCGGCACTTAAATATTTCAACAGGGTTTTGTCATCATAGGCCGGCAGGTAAACTGTATAATGGCCAAGGTTGGAGGTTTCCATCTGCCTGATCTCACCGCGGATTACCGGCGTATTGATAAATGTATCATAGCGCTCAAAATGAAAACCAACATGATACGTAGTGGGCGAATAATTTTTTAAAAGCCACTGTGCAAAAGGATCTTTTTTTTCGGGCCGGGGTGTTTTGGGTGATACAAACGAACACTGGTGACTTAAGGATACTGAAGGCACACCACGCAATTTGCAAGCCCAGGCGCTTACAGGTTCAAAATCGTTTATAATGAGGTCGTACTGCTTTAATGGCAGGCTCCGCAAGTCGCGCTGAAACTGACGCAGGTTCATGATCTTCCAGGTAGCCCAGTTATCCACGCCGCCATTGGTACCAAATACAAAGCTTACACCATGAAAGCGATATTTCAGGGGTTGTGATAATGATACTTCGGCTTCGGTGCCGCTTACCAGCAAATCAACCTCGCCGTATTGTTGCAGCAGGGGCACAATTTCCCTTGCCCGGCTTATATGCCCATTACCTGTTCCCTGTATACCAAACAGTATCTTCATTAAAATAAATTCTTTTCAAAAGGATGATGATTATACCGCGCAGGTACAGCGGACACGCTGATTTGTCTGCACCAATATTCAGGGGCTTAATTTAGTAAAGAAAAATGTTTTCGGTAAGTAATTTAATCGTGTTCGTGTTTAAAGCGTTCCAACAAGTTTTTAACATCGAGCATAGCGTTCAGATCTTCCGAATCGGTTTTGTCGTCTTCATCAGCATCTGTATTGAAATCATCCGGCTTGTATTTAAACACCTCCCATTTGCCGTTGTGATATTCAAGAGCGCTTAAACTTTCTACCCAATCGCCCGAGTTGAGGTAAAGTACCGAGCCTGTATTTTGTGTAGACTTAATTTCCCTGATTTCGGCATGGTGAATATGACCGCAGATCACGTAGCCATATTGTTTATCGACAGCCAGATCGGCCGCGGTTTGCTCAAACTGGTTAATGAATTTTACCGCTTCCTTAAAACTGGCTTTCACCTTTTGCGAAAAGCTCATTTTTTGCCTGCCAATGGCGGTAAGGAACCAGTTTACAAAACTGTTGATCAAAATCAATGTGTCATAACCAACCGCCCCGAGTTTAGCCAGCCATTTGGAATGCTGCATAGTAACGTCAAACACATCGCCATGAAAGATCCAGGCTTTTTTGCCATCGATATTTAACACGAGCTTATCAAGCAACTGAAAAGTGCCCATGTTAAAATCGGTAAACTTGCGCAGCATTTCGTCATGGTTGCCGGTTAAATAATAAACCGGGATGCCATCGGTAACAAACTTCAGGATGCGGCGCACTACTTTCATGTGTGCCTCGGGCCAGTATGATTTACTAAATTGCCAAATATCAATAATATCGCCGTTAAGGATAAGGATTTTGGGCTTGATGCTTTTTAAATATTTAAGCAACTCTTTTGCGTGACAGCCGTAAGTACCAAGGTGCACATCAGATATTACTACAATATCAACTTCGCGTTTTGCCATTAAATTAAGGGGGCTATTTTACAGGCCGGCAAGATATGCCGGAAAACAACATTGTTATTAATAAAGCAACGATTACTCGTCGTCCTCATCTTCGTTAACCGTCAATTCATATGGACTTGCATAGAAGCAGCCGACCAGGATCAGCAACCCTATAACTACCAAATAAGCATACTCAAAATTCATCACAAAGATTTTTACAAATGTCTGAAATTTAACATTATCCTACTGTTAAGACTACATTAAATATAAAAGGTTACTTTGCTGTATTAAATTTATTTTTGATCCTGTTAAGTTGTTTCAAGTGGTGCTGTAAATGAATGCGGATAAACTTAAACCATTGCCTGGCATTAAGCATTCCCATACGCGGGTGCTTGTATCTGTTAGCCGGCGATGATTCGGCAATAAGGGGCATAGTCGTTTCAACCCGCTTGCGGCATTTGATGATCAGGTTTTTGGCATCTTCCTTACTGATCTTATTGGCGGCCATTTTATCGCTTACCGCATTGGGGACTGTTGTTTTAACCGGCGGAAATTTACCTAACAACAGTAAGATCCGGCCTTCCCAATTAATGCCTTTTTTAGTTGGCTCGCAATTGCCGTGGGTGCAACGTTCAAGCGCGATTGATGAACCCAGCGTAGCCTGCATAATATGGCTGTAAACCTCGGCAAACGACCAGCCGCCATCCTCCGGGGTAACGTCAAACAACTCATCGGGGATAACATCCAGTTGTTTGCGGTATTCATCAAGGGCCGCATCAATAGCTTTACGTTCTTTGGCGATACTCATAAAAGTAAAGTTAACTCTTTTAAATGAGCAATCTGCACCGGCACATCCTGAGGCTTTTCCGCATTAAAAGGATTAAAATATATGGCATCCATCCCAAAACCAAGCGCCCCGCGGATATCAGCTTCAATGCTGTCGCCGATCATCACACTTTCTTCTTTCGATGCCCCGGCCAGGTCCAGCGCATGCTGAAATATGGCCCTATCGGGCTTGTTCACACCTACATCTTCGGAGATAATGATATGCTGAAAATATTTTGCAAGATCGGTCCCCGCGATTTTTATCCGCGTTGAATCTTTAAACCCGTTCGAGATCAGGTGCAGGGTATATTTTGATTGCAGGTATTGCAGTGTTTCGTGCGCATGCGGAAACAGGTTGGTTTTGGTGGGGCAAAGCTTTACGTAAGCATCCTCAAAATCAAGCGGCATCAAATCCGGGTGCAGGCCAAGATCAGTAAAAGTTGATTTGAAGCGGGCCTCGCGTAACTCATCTTTAGTTATCTCACCAATATGATACTGCGCCCAAAGGCGGTGATTATTACGGGTGTAAGTTTCGATGAACAATTCGGCAGATTGCAGGCCAATTTCGCCAAGCTGGTGAATAACATATAACTCATGCAGGGCCTCTTCGGCATTTTTATCGAAATCCCAGATGGTATGGTCGAGATCAAAGAAGATGTGTTTATACTTTATATCGGATTTCATTTTTATTTGGGATTTCGGATGTTCGATTTCGGAATTTTTTTATTCCTTGATTTAAAAATCGAAAATTCAAAATTAAAAAATCTTAATTACTAAATCCGAAATCGGACATCCGAAATCCCAAATCAAATCACGCTTTTTCCCCAAATGCCAGGTCCCCCGCATCACCTAAACCCGGTACGATATAAGCTTTGCTGGTCATCTCGTCGTCAACAGCGCAGAGCCAGAGCTTGGCTTTTGGGAGATTGGCCTTAACATGCGCCACACCTTCGGTGCTGGCAATTACAGCGGCAATGTGCAGCTCCTTTATTTTATACTGCGCCATCAACTCCTTACAAACCGTTACAATACTTTGCCCGGTAGCCAGCATGGTATCGCACAAAATAAAGATCTTATCATCCAGGTTAGGGGTTGAGATATGATCAACCTGGATCAAAAAGCTGCCGTTGCGCTTCACTTTGCGGTAGGCGGTAATAAATGCAGAGGATGATCGGTCGAAAAACTGCATAAAACCCTGATGAAAAGGCAGACCGGCGCGCAATATAATACCCAACACCGGTTCATCGGCCGGTATATTAACACTGGCTGTACCCAAAGGGGTTTGAATTTCTTTGGTTTCGTAATGTAATGATTTGCTCAACTCATAAGCCAGTATGGCTCCTAACCTTTCCTGGTTCTGCCTGAAACGTGCCTTATCCTGCTGAATAACGGCATCCCGTAATTCGGCAAGGAACTGGTTGGCAATGGTATTGGTTTTATTGAGGATAAAAATCATGCTTAAATTTAAGCGTTTTTGAGCAATAGTATCACTATTTGTTTATTAAATGTCATACCGCACTACGGGAAGGATAATAAATTTTGAATATATGTAGTTAACTACGTAGATTTGTACATAAATATTAAAGTTATGGATACTACACCTGTTATCAGCTCACTCAACAATACTTATTGCCAGCAGATCATTGATATCATTTTACCAATTCAGCAAATTGAATTTAATGTGCCTATCACGCTTGAAGCCCAGCCCGACCTGCTTGATATTGAAACCAATTACCACCAAACCGGCGGAGATTTTTGGGGAGCGATATATAACGAACAACTTGTTGGCACCATTGCCCTTATTGCTTTTGATAACAATGCGGCGGCCATACGCAAAATGTTTGTGCTTAAAGAATACCGGGGAAAGGAGCTGGGCATCGCGCAGTTACTGCTCAATAATCTCATTGATTATTGTAAACAAAACAACATTGCCCACATTTATTTAGGCACAGTTGAGATGCTGAAAGCCGCTCATCGCTTTTATGAAAAAAATGGCTTTACACGCCTTGCCAAACAGGATTTGCCCGAATCATTCCCACTTATGGCTGCGGATACTATTTTTTATGAATTACATTTGAACAATTAACAGCGATATAATGAATGTTATTGACGAATCGGGAATTTTAGCAATTTCAACAAGGTTGCAGCGCCTGGCCGAGCAGTTGCGCAAAGATGGTGTGCTCGTATACAAAGCCAGTAATATTGATTTTGAACCCAAATGGTTTCCTGTTATTTACACTTTACACTTTAAGCCGCTTTTAAGCGTAGTGGAAATCGCCGCTGAAATTGGCTACACCCACCCTTCAACCATCAGTCTTTTAAAGGAATTGGAAAAAGAGAAATTGATCCGATCAAAAAAGGACAAGGCCGACGAAAGGAAGCGTCTTATCATGTTAACAACAAAAGGCCAGGAACTTATTGAGCGGATGAAACCCGTTTGGGAAATTATGAAAGCGGCCGCCGCGGAAATTGCCGACACCCAAAACAACCTGATGAAGGCTATTATTGAAGCCGAAGAGAAATTAAAGCAGCAGAGTTTTTTGGATAGGGCGTTGCGTTTAAAGGCGGAAATGTAATTTATTACCCTCCGCACAACAATGTTGACATACGGTTGTCATTACCATGTACTTATTTTGATTTGCAAACCCTGTTTCTGGATTATTTGTATTTTTACATAACAACATGGATTTTCAATTAACATCTCAATATAAACCAACCGGCGATCAGCCTGAAGCTATAAGGCAGCTGGTTGAAGGTATCAACAACGGCGACCCATATCAAACCCTTTTGGGGGTTACCGGATCGGGCAAAACCTTTACGGTTGCCAATATTATAGCACAAACACAAAAACCTACGCTGATCCTGAGCCACAACAAAACATTAGCGGCACAGCTTTATGGCGAGTTTAAGCAGTTCTTTCCCGAAAACGCGGTGAACTACTTTGTGTCGTACTATGACTATTATCAGCCGGAGGCATTTATCCCTACAACAAATACCTACATCGAAAAGGACCTGCAGATAAACGAGGAGATAGAAAAGCTTCGTTTACGTACTACTTCGGCTTTAATGTCGGGCAGGCGCGATGTGATCGTGGTATCGTCTATATCCTGCATTTACGGCATGGGCAACCCCGATGATTTTGCCGACTCGGTTTTCAAATTTGCCGTAGGTACCCGTATCAGCAGGAATGCTTTTTTACATCGCCTGGTCGAAATTTTATACGCCCGCACCACTGCCGATTTTAAACGAGGAACATTCAGGGTGAAGGGTGATACCGTCGATATTTTTCCGGCTTACCTGGATTATGCCTACCGCATCTCCTTTTTCGGTGATGATATTGAAGAGTTAAGCGCCTTTGATATTGGCACAGGTAAAACCATCGAAAAAATGACACACATGGTGGTTTATCCGGCCAACTTGTATGTTGCCCCCCGAGAGCGTTTCCTGCAGTCCATCTGGGCGATACAGGAAGAGCTGGAAACCCGCAAAAAACAGTTTATTGATGACGGCCGATTCCTGGAAGCCAAAAGGCTGGAAGAAAGGGTTAATTACGACCTGGAAATGATCCGCGAGTTGGGTTACTGTTCGGGCATCGAGAACTACTCCCGCTTTTTTGACGGGCGCAAGCCCGGTGCGAGGCCGTTCTGCTTGCTCGACTATTTCCCGGAAGATTACCTGATGGTGATTGACGAAAGTCACGTAACCGTTCCGCAGATCAGGGCGATGTATGGAGGTGACCGTTCGCGCAAGATCTCGCTGGTTGACTATGGCTTCCGCCTGCCGGCAGCTTTGGATAACCGTCCGCTTAATTTCCAGGAATTTGAAAACCTTGCTCCGCAAACCGTTTATGTAAGCGCCACGCCAGGCGATTTTGAACTGGAAAAATCGGGCGGTGTAGTGGTTGAACAAGTGATCCGTCCTACCGGTTTGCTTGATCCGGTGATTGATGTTCGCCCGGTAATAAACCAGGTAGATGACCTGCTTGACGAAGTAGATAAAACTATTAAAAAGGGAGACCGCGTACTGGTAACCACCCTCACCAAACGCATGGCCGAAGAACTGGCCAAATACATGGACCGGCTGGGCATTAAATGCCGCTACATCCACTCGGAAGTGAAAACCCTGCAGCGTGTAGAAATTTTGCGTGGCTTACGCCTCGGCGAATTTGATGTATTGATAGGCATCAACCTATTGCGTGAAGGATTGGATTTACCGGAAGTATCATTAGTAGCCATTTTAGATGCGGATAAAGAAGGTTTCCTGCGGTCAGAACGTTCACTGATCCAGACTATTGGCCGCGCTGCCCGAAACGATCGCGGCCGGGTTATTATGTATGCCGATACCATAACCGATTCGATGCAGATCACGATGGACGAAACCAATCGCCGCCGCGAAATTCAGATTGCGTACAACACGCAACATGGCATTACACCGCTAACTGTTGGGAAAACGCGCGAGGAAATTATGGAGCAAACCTCGGTGGTCGACTTTAAAGGCGGTGTACAGCAGGCTTATGTGGAAACCGATACGCTAACCCTTGCCGCCGATCCGATAGTTCAGTATATGACCAAAGCCGACCTGAAAAAATCAATCGACAACACCAAAAAAGATATGCTCGCCGCCGCCAAAAACATGGATTTCCTGCTGGCTGCCAAACTGCGCGACGAAATGTTTGCTTTGGAAAAAATGATGGAAGAGAAATTTTAATTTGAAAATTTATTGATTTGAAGATTTGAAAACGACAATATTCACATTTTCAAATCTTCAAATTGCTTTATTTTCAAATTAAAACGCCATCAGCTATCTCAAATCATAATAAAACATTTTTACCGTTATATACCTTATATTTGTAAGCTCAAAATTAACAGTATGATTCTCATTCGTTTTCTGATCATATCTATTTGTATATTATACATTATCCGCAGCCTGGCACGTTACCTGCTGCCATTTCTGTTTGAAAGTGTTGTAAACAAAGCTCAACAGCAATATCAGCAGCAACAACGTAATTATAACGAAGGCCCAAAACCTGATGGAAAAATCAGGATTGACCATGTACCGCAACCTAAAAAAGGCAGTGTGCCCGACAGTGAAGGTGAGTTTGTTGATTACGAAGAAGTAAAATAAACCTAATCAATAAATCATGGACACTAACCCGGTATTTAACAGGCGTCAAAACCACAATAACACGCCCGAGTCTATTACGCTTATCATTACCAACGTAATCGTATTTATAGTTGCTACTCAAATTTTTGCTAATTGCACTAAAATTAGTACATTTTACTGGGTTGTTATGGGCGCATTGGGCGTTTACAACTTTTTCAACATCCGCAAATACCGCGAAGATTACGGCAAGGCGCAGGTTATTGCTTACGTAATATCTATCATTGTGCTGATTGCCATGTTTTTCCTGCTGCGCAGCCGTGCGCAAACCTGTTAAGTTATTCCTTAACAAAACTTATAATTCCTATTCTCATTGTAATTTCTATTTTTGAGGAATATAATATCCATTTCAAAAAACTTAAATGAATAACTGGTTTAAGCGTAACGGCATTCATTTTGCCATAGCTGCAATTTTTTTAGTGATCTGCTTTATATTTTTAACCCCGGCTTTCCAGGGAAAAACATTAGGCGGCAATGACGTTACAAGGGCACAATCAACCCAAAAAGAAATCAACGACTACAAGGCTAAAGACACTACCATACTGTGGACCAACCAAATCTATGGCGGTATGCCTACCTACCAAATATGGGCGCCTTATAAAGCTAATTTAACATCATGGGTGGTTACTGCCATAAACTACACTTTCCCTGCTCCGGTTGGTACAATATTGATGTTTTTATTAGGTACTTACTTTTTATTTATAGTTTTAAAGGTTAACCCCTGGCTTGCGGCGGCGGGTGCAGTGGCGTTTACCTTTTCATCATATAATATTATCCTGCTAACTGCAGGGCACGCCAACCAGGCATTCGCAATAGCGTTTTTTGGGCCGATACTTGCCGGGATTATCCTTACCCTTCGCGGTAAATACTTATTAGGTTTTTCTGTAACAGCTTTATTTCTTGCTTTGGAGATCAGGGCTAACCACGTGCAAATGACCTACTACCTGATGCTGGCCTTATTGATCATGGTTGGCATTGAACTTTACCATGCCATCAAAAACAAAACCTTAAATGCCTTTTTAAAATCGTTAGGTTATGTTGCTGGCGCAGTTCTATTGAGCGTAGCCGTGAACGCCTCTATCCTTTGGAGCACAGCCGACTATGGCAACGAAACTATTCGTGGCAAATCAAATCTTACTCAGCATACTTCAGAACCAAGTAACGGCCTTGCTAAAGACTACGCTTATGAGTGGAGCCAGGGTGTGGGCGAATGTATCACATTCCTGATTCCTGACGCATACGGAGGAGGCTTTCTTCAAAAAAGCAATAGCGCTGATTCACATGTAGTTAAAACTTTAACAGAAAAAGGAAGTGATCCAAATCAGGCTGTCGAAATTTCGGCAAATTATTTACCATCTTACTGGGGGAACAAGCCCTTCACCGGGGGGCCGTTTTATTTTGGTGCTGTAATTTGCCTGTTATTTGTATGGGGCTTAATGATAGTTAAAAACCGTATCAAATGGTGGTTACTTGGCGCTGTGGTTTTAACCATGCTGCTATCTTTCGGCCGGAACTGGCCTTATGTATCCGATCTTTTCTTTAACTACTTCCCGCTTTACAATAAGTTCCGCGCGGTTGAATCAATACTGGCAGTTGCAGGTTTCTGCTTCCCAATCCTTGCTGTGTTGGCAGTTAACGAGGCTATTGTAAATGAGGACAAAGCAAACCTGTTCAAAAAATTAAAAATCGCATTTTATATTACAGGTGGTATTGTATTGATTGTAGCTGTGGTGCCTTCACTGCTTTTGTCTTTCAGCGTAAGTGAGCAGCAGGCCGGTGTTATTGCACAAATAGGCCAGGCGCTTAAAACTGATAGCTCAGCCCTTACCCGCGCTCTAATTGCCGACAGGGAATCAATGGCGCAGGCCGACGCCATCCGCTCACTTATATTTATCGCTATTGCATTTGGGATTGCCTGGGCGTTCCTTAAAAAGAAGATCAACCCAACTGCTGCATCACTTGCTTTCTTAGCCCTGATCCTGGTTGACCTTTGGGGTATTGACAAGCGCTATTTAAATCAAGACCACTTTGCGCCGAAACAGGATAATGAAACGCCACAGCCGCGCGAGGTTGACCAGTTTATCATGAAAGATAAAGATCCTGATTTTAGGGTGTTTGACGCCACACAATCAATCAAAGGTGATGGTCTTACACCATTTTTCTACAAGTCATTGGGTGGTTACTCGGCAGCAAGGCTAAAACGCTGGGAAGAGCTTGTTGATAATCAGTTAAGCAAAAGCATTAACCAGGATGTTTTGGATATGATGAACGTTAAGTACATTATTAATTCTGATCCAAAAACCCAAAACGTAGGTATGCAGGTAAATCAGACAGCCTGCGGCCATGCATGGTTTGTTAAGAGCATTAAATATGCTGATAATGCCGACCAGGAAATGGTAGCCATCAGCAGTTTTACACCAAAAGATGAAGCTATTGTTGACAAACAATATAAGAGTGTAATAGATGAGAAAACCTTGGGTGCAGGTGCCGGCGAAGGTAAAATTGAGCTTACCAGTTACTCGCCCGATCATATGGTTTATCAAAGCGGTTCTACTGCATCGCAAATCGCTGTATTCTCTGAAGTATATTACAATAAAGGCTGGAAAATGTATATCGACGGTGTTGAGAAACCTTATTTCCGTGCCGATTATCTTCTGCGCGCAGCTCAGATCCCAATCGGTAACCACAAAATTGAGTTTATTTTCCATCCGGCTTCATACTACACCGGCGAGAATATTTCATTAGCTGGTTCAATCCTACTGGTGCTTGCCTTAGGTGGTGCCGCTTATACCGAAAACAAAAAGAAAGCTCCGGCTGCAAAACCGGCGGATAAGAAAAAAGCATAATCGGCTTAATATTTAAAAGAAGCGATGGGCAATGCTCATCGCTTTTTTTGTGGGATTTTCTTTCCAGACTTACGAAGTTTCAAAAACTTCGTAAGTCTTCAGTTGCCCTAAGGTAGCCCCTCATACTTGCACCCAAAAAATAATTGATTAATCATTCGTCCTTCTGTTCCTTAACCAATACCAGCCTAAATTAAAGGCGATGACAAAATGATTCAAAATGGTTTGGGCCAAGCCATAGTTACGCTTCATGATCTCAAAGCGTTCCATTAAACTTTGGCGGTGCTTTTTCTTCGACATGCCCCCTACCAGGTATTTGGCCACATATCGATTAACGTTAACGATCTTTTTAGCTTTTTTGGCCGCGCGGATTATCCAGTCGATATCCGAACTCAATTGATATCGGCGGTCATAAGGTTCGGTCAGTGAGCGCCTGATATAAATAGCCTGGTGACTAATGCTCATGCCGTATTTAAAACCGCGCCAGGTAAACTTAGCTGGAGCCTTATGCCGGCGCTGTCCTAAACTGCTGCCGTCATCGGCGATCATTTCTGTCTCACCATAATAAATGTCGGCATCTTCTGCAGAAGCAAAAACAGCGGCAACGGTTTCATTGTCGTAAAACTCATCCCCCGAATTCATGAAGATCACGTAGTCACCTGTTGCCAGGGTAAGCCCCTTGTTCATCGCATCGTAAATGCCTTCATCCTTTTCGCTGATGAATTTTGCTATTTTGCTTTTATATTTATCAATTACCTGTAAAGTGCCGTCGTTAGATAAACCATCCACAATAACATACTCAATATTGGTATAGGTTTGATTAACTACCGAGCGGATAGTACGCTCGATATCTCTTACGTTATTGTAAACAATGGTGATAACGCTTAATCGTGGATTAAACATTATTACCTCCCTTGCTCACTAACCTTTGATATACTTCGATATGTTTTTTAGCGATCACTTCTTCCGAAAAACTATCCATAATGGTTTGCCGGGCCTGTTGGTTCAACTTGTCCCTTTCAGGATGCTTAATAATCCACTCCATGCCATCAGTAAAACTTACGGATGAACGATAGGTTGCCAGGTAACCACTATGCTCATGCCGCACCATATCCGGGATGCCACCTGTAGTAAAAGCGATTACAGGTGTACCGCAGCTCATACTTTCCATTACGGTGTAAGGTAAATTATCTTCAAGGGATGGGATTAAAAAAGCATCGGCGGCTGCATAATGTAGGGCCAGTTTCTCATCGTTATTGATGGTTCCTAAAAAACTGGTTTTAAAAGGAAAGTCGGGCAGGTTTTCTGTGCCCCGGTTGCCGAACACCACCAGTTCTATCTGGTCTGTCTCTGCACCTAAACGCTGTCTTAGTAATTCCATACTTTCCAACAGGTATTGAGTGCCTTTATGCAAATCTTTACGCGATGGCATAAAGCCACTTAAAAAGATAAATTTATCCGTCGGCAGGCCCGCTTTGGCTTTTGCTTCCTTTTTGTCTATCGGCTTAAAAACATCCGTTTCCAGCGTATTTGGAATATTACTTGTGGCTTTGCCCCGCATCAAACTGCTTTTCTTTACAGAAGCTTGCATCCATAAACTTGGGGCGATAATGTTGAAGTCGAGTTGCTGGTAAGCTTTGTTTTTTTGCTGCCAGATGCGGTGCGAAATATCGTTATCCCCTGCATTGATCAGCAGCGGGCAGTCACCGCATTGTTGCTGATAATGATCGCAGGTATAACGCACATGACAACCACCGGTAAAGGCATTACTATCATGAAAGGTCCACACCACAGGCTTGCCCAGCTTTCTAATTTCGGCTATATGTTTAGGGTCCAGAAAACCGTGATTAATCCAATGCAGGTGAATGATATCGGCGTTTTTAACATCCGGATGATTAACTACCGAACGGCCAAACCAGGTAAAGGAAAAAGGTGTACGGCTATCAGGTCTTAGAAACCTTTTGGCCAATATTCGCTCCAGAATGATGGTTGCAGCCGTATACGACTTTTGGATGATACTGCGGTTAAAAGTCTTGATATCAGGATTATTTCCAAATTTATAATGTACTATAATTTTAGAATCGATATTTTGGCTAAGTAATGCCCGGTTAAGGCGCATGCAGGCCCTGCCCGCGCCGCCATTACCGTCATACGTATTGAGGTGCACCACTTTTAACATGGCTCAAAAATACATTTATTCATAAAACTTAAACCATATGAAGAAACTATACATCGTATTGTTTTTGGCAGCACTGTGCCAAACCAGCCTTAAAGCCCAAACAACCGGAAGCTATTTTACATCTAACCCAACCCTAACACCCGATGGCAAAACTGTAATTTTCAGTTACGAAGGCGATCTTTGGAAAGCCGATATCAACAGCACAGCCGCCACGCGATTGACCGCCATGCAGGGTGAAGAAACCAGTCCGCGGGTATCGCCCGACGGGCAATGGCTGGCCTTTTCATCAAACCAGTTTGGCAATAACGATGTATATGTAATGCCCCTCGCCGGCGGCGATATCAAACAGCTTACCTATAACGATGCCGGCGATAATGTGGATTCCTGGAGCTGGGATTCGAAATCCATTTACTTTAACTCAAGCCGTTACAATGGCTTCAGCGAATACAAAGTAGCAGCTACCGGCGGAACACCCGTTAGGCTGTTTGGTCATTATTTTAATACCATACACGGTGTTGTTGAGCATCCGCAAACCGGCGAGCTATTTTTCAGCAATACCTGGGAGAGCATTTATTTCCCCACCCGTAAGCATTATAAAGGCGCTTACAATCCCGATATTCAATCATACAATCCTAAAACCAAAGCCTATAAAAAATATACCGACTGGCAGGGCAAGGATTTCTGGACCACCATTGATCAAAAAGGCAATATCTATTTTGTATCCGACGAGGGCAACGAAGAATATAACCTGTATACCTTTATCGATGGTAAAAAAACCGCGTTAACCCAGTTCCCCACCTCTCTCAAACGCCCGCAGGTAAGTGCCGATGGCGGCAAGGTAGTGTTTGAAAAAGATTACCAGATTTTTGTTTACGATGTGGCATCCAAACAAACGCAGAAGCTAAGCTTAAACCTGTTCCGCAATAATGTACTGCCCAAAGACCAATCGTTTGAAACAGGCGGTAAAATTGAAGGGGCAGCATTATCACCCGATGGCAAAAAGCTGGCTTTTGTATCCCGCGGCGAATTATTTGTAAGCGATGCCGAAGGTAAATTCGGCAAAAAACTGGAGCGTAATACCAGCGAACGCGTTACCGAAGTAAGCTGGATGAGCGATAACAAAACCCTCATTTTTGGTCAAACCCTGGGTGGCTATCCTAATTGGTACACCATAACAGCCGACGGCAGTGGCGCCGAAAAACAGCTTACCACAGATAAAGGCAGCAATCGCCTGCTGAGCATGAATAAAGACCGCACACAAGCCATTTATCTGAGCGGCCGTAATGAACTGAAACTTTTGGATCTGAAAACACTCACATCAAAAACTATTGTTACCGATGAGTTTTGGGGATTCTACAACCCTCCTCCTCGCTTTTCGCCAAATGGCGAGTACGTGGTATACAACGCTTACCGCAATTTTGAGATGGACGTTTTTGTTTATGAGATAAAAACCGAGAAAATACTGAACCTTACCAATAGCGGTGTTACAGAATCGGCGCCATTCTGGTCGCCGGATGGTAAGTATATTTATTTTACATCATCCCGTACACAGCCCGAGTATCCTTATGGCTCAAAAGATGCTCACGTTTACCGCATGCCTTTGCAAAAGTATGACGATCCTTTTAAGATGGATAAGTTTACGGCCCTGTTTAAAGAGGAGAAAAAAGACGACGATAAAAACAAAAAGGATAAGGACAAAAAAGCGTCTAACAAAAAGAAACCTTTATCTGAGCAGCCAACGCCTAAACCGCCTGCCGATATTGTGATAGACACCGAAGAACCGATGAAAAGACTGGAACGCATCAGTCCGGAGTTTGGCCAGGCGCAGGGCCCCTATGTAATTCAAAAAGGAGATAAAACATTGGTATACTATGCCTCAAACCATAGCGAAGGTAAGGGGGCGCTTTACCGTACCACCCTTGAAGCTTTTGAAAACCCTAAAACTGAAAAAGTTGGCAACGGCGACTTCGGCAATTACAACATTTTTGGCAACGGTGATAAATATTTTGTACTGGCCGGAGGCAATATCTACACCCTAAACATCGATGCTAACAAAGTGGATAAGTTAGATATCAATTACAGCTTTACCCGTAACATGGCCGGGGAATTTACACAGATGTTTGATGAAACCTGGGCCGGACTGGATGAAAACTATTACGACGGCAATTTCCACGGGGCCGACTGGAAAAAGGTTCATGACAGCTATAAAACATTTGTCCCTTATATTAATAACCGGGCCGACCTGCGCCTGTTGTTGAATGACATGCTTGGCGAGCTTAACTCATCGCACCAGGGTTTTTACTCAAATGGCAGCGAGGAAAAGAAAACCATCTCTTACCGCACTATGGAAACCGGGATCATTTTTGAGAACGATTCGCCATACAAAGTGAGCAGTATAGCTATCCATAGTAATGCCGATAGAGCCGGCATCGACGTAAAACCGGGCGATATATTAAAAGCGGTTAACGGTATTATTGTTGATGAAAAGCAGGACCGCAACTATTACTTCAGCAAACCATCACTTGACAAGGAAATTGAGCTAATCTTTAATCGTGGTGGAAAGGACGTTAAAGTAAAACTTCATCCAGAGTCAACCGGTGACCTGTCGGGCAATCTTTACGACGACTGGATCAAGACCAATGCTAAAACAGTTGCAGAAAGAAGTAAAAACCGCATTGCCTATTCATACATGAAAAACATGGGCGATGGCGCCCTGGAAGATTTCCTGGAAGATATGGTTGATGATGCCTACAACAAAGATGCCCTTATCCTCGACCTGAGATATAATACCGGCGGTAACGTACATGATAATGTTTTAAAATTCTTGTCTCAAAAACCCTATTTGCAATGGGCTTACCGCGACGGTAAAAAAACACAGCAATCAAACTTTGCACCTGCGGCCAAACCGATCATCCTGCTCATGAATGAGCAAACCCTTAGCGACGGCGAGATGACCTCACAAGGCTTTAAACAACTGGGCCTGGGCAAAATTATCGGCACCGAAACCTACCGTTGGATCATTTTTACCAGTGGTAAAGGTTTGGTTGATGGATCATTCTACCGTATCCCTGCCTGGGGTTGCTACACGCTCGATGGTAAGGATATTGAAAAAACAGGCGTAACACCGGATATTTATGTAAAAACAGATTTTGCGGACAGGATAGAAAATAAAGATCCGCAATTGGATAGGGCTATTGAGGAGATTTTGAAACAGTTGCCTCCTGCTACATCAAAAGGAGAAAAATAATCTGTTCATATTTTATCGAACTATTTTTTAATTTTAAATTGGCTGGTCGTTTATCATGACCGGCCAATTTTTTTCCTAAACAATCGCAAAATGTCTGAAGTAACAAACACTGAAACAAGTGCCGAAGGGCCTGAAAACATTACTCATATTCCGAAAATAGCCTACCCTAATATAACATCTATTGTAAGACTATTTTTCATGTACCTTGTTTTTCTGATCATCGTTATAATAACCGCGGGCATTGTATTTATGAATACTCCAAAAGAATTTCCGGCGGTGAGATCGATATTCAAAGTATTGACGAATGCTGCTCCTGTACTAATGGCAATACAGTATACTTTAAAAAGGAGTGAAAAACAACAAGGTTATCCATCAACCATAAATTACAATAAAATTGAAGGGTGGCTTATCCCGGTGCTGATTATAGCGGCAACAGCATTCTCAATCATTTTAGAACGAATTTCGGTATTGCTACCAATGCCTTTGAAGGTTCGGGAGATATTTGAGAGGGTGTTCACCAAAGATCTGTTCTCGTTCATGAGTGTTGTTATTATAGCTCCAATCGTAGAGGAAATATTATGTAGGGGCATTATTTTAAAAGGATTATTAAAAAATTATGCCCCTAACAAAGCCATAATCATTTCTGCGATCCTTTTTAGCGTACTGCACTTAAATCCCTGGCAGGCTATTCCAGCATTTTTCGGGGGCTTATTTTTAGGTTGGATCTATTATAAAACGCAATCCGTAATTCCGGGAATGATTTTTCATGCTGCCATAAATACTACAGGATTTGCATTTTTGTTTTTAGGGAACTCCAAACAAGACCTACCTGATATTTTTGGAAAGATGTATTATCCGGTTCTGTTGATTTCCGCATTAGTTTTCACTGTATCATGCATCTTCATCAACAAAAAAGTGAAGGTTGCCGTAACCAACCAATCTCTAACCACTAATCTCCAATAACTTATTTAGAACTTATCCAAATAACATTTGTGTAAAGCACTGAGGGCTTTCAAATGTTATTTTTTGTAAATTCGCCGCTCTAAGGCCAGTTAATGGGCTTAACGTCAATTTCTTTTACTTTTCACCTAAAAATCAAATACAAATGGCTTTTGATTTAGATATGATCAAAAAGGTTTACGACCGCTACAGCACACGTGTTGATGCTGCCCGTAAAGCGACCGGTAAACCCCTAACTTTAACCGAAAAGATTTTATATGCCCACCTTAGCGAAGGCGATGCTCAAAAAGCATTTGGTCGCGGGGTTGACTATGTTGATTTTGCACCAGACCGTGTAGCTATGCAGGATGCTACTGCTCAGATGGCCCTTTTGCAGTTTATGCAAGCCGGTCGCCCGCAGGTTGCCGTTCCATCTACCGTACATTGCGATCACTTGATCCAGGCTAAAATCGGCGCTGTTGAAGATTTAAGTACTGCTGTTGACGTTAACCGCGAAGTTTACGATTTCCTGGCTTCAGTATCTGATAAATATGGTATCGGTTTCTGGAAAGCCGGTGCAGGTATCATTCACCAGGTAGTGTTAGAAAACTACGCTTTCCCGGGTGGTATGATGATCGGTACCGACTCACATACTCCTAATGCAGGTGGTTTGGGTATGATTGCTATTGGTGTTGGTGGTGCCGATGCCTGCGACGTAATGGCCGGCTTACCATGGGAGCTTAAATTCCCTAAACTGATCGGTGTTAAATTAACCGGTAAACTTTCTGGTTGGACTTCAGCTAAAGACGTTATCCTGCGTGTTGCTGGTATCCTTACCGTAAAAGGCGGTACCGGTGCTATTGTTGAGTACTTTGGAGAAGGTGCACGTTCAATGTCGGCAACCGGTAAAGGTACCATCTGTAACATGGGTGCCGAAATCGGCGCTACTACCTCTATCTTTGGTTACGACGAAAAAGCTGCTGCTTACTTAAAAGGTACTAAACGTGCCGACATCGCTGAACTTGCTGACGCTATCGCAGAGCACTTAACCGGCGACGAAGAAGTTTACGCTAACCCAGAGCAATATTTCGACCAGGTTATCGAAATCAACCTGAGCGAGCTTGAGCCACATGTAAACGGTCCGTTCACTCCGGATTTGGCATGGCCTATCTCTAAATTTGCTACCGCTGTTAAAGAAAACGGCTGGCCTACTAAATTAGAAGTTGGTTTGATTGGTTCATGTACCAACTCATCATACGAGGATATCACCCGTTCGGCTTCTATCGCTAAACAGGCTATCGATAAAAAATTAAAAACTCAGGCCGAGTTCACCATCACTCCGGGTTCTGAGCAGGTACGTTACACTGTTGACCGCGACGGTTACCTTGATACTTTTGCTCAAATGGGCGGCGTGGTATTGGCTAACGCCTGCGGACCATGTATCGGCCAGTGGGCCCGTCATACTGATGATCCTACCCGCAAAAACTCTATCATCACTTCGTTTAACCGTAACTTCGCTAAACGCCAGGATGGTAACCCTAACACCCACGCTTTCGTAGCTTCGCCAGAAATTGTTACTGCTTTTGCTATCGCAGGCGATTTAACCTTTAATCCGCTTACTGATGCTTTAACTAACGAAGCTGGTGAGCAGGTTAAATTTGACGAGCCTCAGGGTATCGAACTACCTGTAAAAGGTTTCGCGGTTGAAGATGCAGGCTACCAGGCACCGGCCGAAGATGGCAGCAAAGTTGAAGTTATCGTTTCTCCAACTTCATCACGTTTGCAATTACTTGAGCCATTCAAAGCATGGGAAGGCACCGACATTACAGGCCTTAAATTGCTTATCAAAGCAAAAGGTAAATGTACCACCGACCACATTTCGATGGCTGGCCCATGGTTGAAATTCCGCGGCCACCTGGATAACATTTCAAACAACATGTTAATCGGTGCTATCAACTACTTTAACCTTACTGCCGATAGCGTTAAAAACGAATTAACCGGCGAGTACGGTCCAGTTCCGGCTACGCAGCGTGCTTACAAAGCAGCAGGTATCGGTTCGATAGTAGTAGGCGACGAAAACTATGGTGAAGGCTCATCACGTGAGCATGCAGCTATGGAACCACGTCACCTTGGTGTGCGTGCCATATTGGTAAAATCATTTGCCCGTATCCACGAAACCAACCTTAAAAAACAAGGTATGCTGGGTATCACTTTCGCCGATCCTAACGATTACGAAAAGATCCAGGAAGATGATACTATCGATATCACCGGCTTAACTACGTTTGCCCCAGGCCAACAGTTAACCGTGGTATTACACCATAAAGATGGTTCAACCGAATCATTCCCTGTAAACCATACTTACAATGCACAGCAAATTGAGTGGTTTAAAGCAGGCGGTGCGTTGAACATCATACGCAAGCAAATGGCATCTTAATTTCGGATATCGGAATTTTGATTTCGGATTTAATATTTGAAAGCCTTCCCTAAACGGGAAGGCTTTTTTGTTATATGATTTTGCTGTATACTCGAGCTTAGAAATTAACGTTTTAAAAACGAACCAATTTCTTATGAGATCATTGCTGCTAATATTAGGTTTGCTAATCGTATCACCAATCTGTTTGAGCGCACAATCAGCACCAAAAAAAAATCGTTTATGCACCGCATCGTATTTCAAGCATAAAACAAACAGGTGATTTATTAGCAGTTAACCAAATGGTTATCCTTAAAAACAAGAATCTTGGCGCTTTTATAGCGGATCTTAAAAAATCTCAGATAATGCTGGGCAAAAATATTAACGATATACCTCCAATGGTTAGGGATTTCTTAGCCTCTTTTAGCAGGGATAAATTCTCTATTGCAGCTCCAGGCAAGGACTGGAATTGCTGCGATGGCAACTGGGATGAAAATCTGCCTACCCGTCAGCTTATCAACATCGGCGCTGACGGCAATCTTTTTATAATTACCTATAAAACTGGAGGCATAGGAGTAATGACACACCTTGTTTTATTAAGATACAACGATGATAAAATAATTGACTTCTGGGCTGGGATAGGGAGAAATGATTTAAAAACTACAGCACAAGTTCTAAAATACCTGGCTACTAATAAGAATAAGCACTTGGAATTAAATACTAACATCATCACGGTATAATGCCTATATGAACAACCATTAAATCAACTAATTGCAATCCAAAACTGGTTGAGTTTTGGCGATAACTTAGCTTAGACCGGCAGCAAGCGCTTCAGGTTAATTTTGATGCATGTTTATTTAGGAAAATACCATCTTTCATGGAATCCAAAACATAATCCTAAAATAATAACGATTAAAGCAAGCAAAATAAAAACAAGCGTAACAATTTTATCGGCTTTCTTATTTGTCTTTATGGCTTCCGCGCTTATTTTTTGAGCAGCATCTTTTTTTAAATCTATTGATCTAACCTTGGTTAACCGTCCTTTCATTATTGTAAATATAAAAATAAAAAGGCCACGCGATAAATCGCGCGACCTTAACATATAAATATTTCACTTAGAATTTATACCTCACGAACGCCTCCATTGCCTCATATTCAGCAAGGCCAAGACGATCATAGCGTTGGGCTGTGTCACGGGTGCGGTCTTCTGCACGTACCCAGAACTCCCTTGCATCATCACCCGGGAACACCGGTGTATCTTTTTGTGACTGGTGTTTGAAGATCGCATTGCGCTTGCGGATCACTTCCTGTGGCGACAATGGTACGGCCATTTCTATCTCGTAGGTTTCAAATTCATGCCATGCACCACGGTACATCCACAGCCAGCAATCTTCTACCCAGGCTTCTTTTCCTTTTAATCTTTCTAATGCTGCAAGGATGATCTTGAAGCATACCAGGTGAGTACCGTTAGGATCTGCAAAATCGCCCGCTGCAAAAATTTGTTGTGGTTTAATTTTCTGTAATAGGTCGATAGTCAGCTGGATATCTTCCTCGCCTACTGAATTCTTTTTGGTTTTACCGGTTTCGTAAAACGGCAAGGCCATGAAGTGGATATGATCATCCTGTAAGCCTGCATATCTCGCACCTGATATAGCTTCCGTTTTCCGAATGAAGCCTTTTACATTCCTGATCTCCTGCGTATCAATTTCGTTTGGTTGTTTGGTTGGGAAGAAGGCACGCATATCTTCATATGATTTTTGAAGATGCGTAGTGTCTTCGCCGATGCTCTTCGTAAAGTCGATGGCAAATTCCATGTACCTCAGCACATCATCATCCCATACCGCGGTATTGCCTGAAGTTTGGTAAGCTACGTGCACATCATGTCCCTGGTCTACCAAACGGATAAATGTACCGCCCATCGAAATTACGTCATCATCCGGGTGTGGTGAAAAGATGATTGAACGTTTTTTAGCAGGCAGTGCCCTTTCCGGTCTTTGCGAATCATCCGCATCCGGTTTACCACCCGGCCAGCCGGTAATGGTATGCTGAATCTGGTTAAAGATATCAATGTTGATATTGTATACAGGGCCCTGCTCTACTGCAAGTTGGGCCATGCCGTGGTTATTGTAATCTTCTTCCGTTAGTTTCAGTACCGGTTTGTTAACCTCATTCGCCAACCAGATCACAGCCTTTTTCTTTAACTGGTTATCCCACACACAATCTTTCACCAGCCATGGGGTATCAAACCGGGTCAGTTCTGACGCGGCATCTGCATCCAGTACAAACTCTACATGTTGTGATAGTTGCAGGTAAGTGGCAGGTACTTCGCCCGAGATATCCCCTTCTACCGCTTTCTTGATGATCGGCGCTTTCTTCTTATTCCAGGCCATCAATATGATTTCCCTGGCTTTGAAGATGGTACCGATCCCCATCGTGATCGCCTTGGTTGGCACATCGGCTTTACCACCAAAATCGCGGGCCGCATCACGCCTGGTCAGGTCATCTAAAGTAACCATCCTCGTTCCTGAGTTTGGTGCCGAACCCGGCTCGTTAAAACCGATGTGACCTGTACGACCGATACCCAGGATCTGAAGGTCTAAGCCGCCCAATTCTTCTATCTGCTTTTCATAGGCTAAACAGAACGCAACAACTTCGTCTTTATCCAAAGTACCATCAGGGATGTGAACATTGGCTTTATCTATATCAATATGGCTGAACAGGTTTTCGTACATGAAGGTTACATAGCTTTGTGCTGCTGTGGGTTTCATCGGGTAGTACTCATCCAGGTTGAAAGTGATCACATTCTTAAAGCTCAAGCCTGCTTCTTTATGCTGTCTTACCAGTTCGGCATATACCCCTATCGGGGTTACACCGGTGGCAAGCCCCAATACCGCTTTTTCACCTTTGGCTTGTTTTGCGCGGATCAGATCTGCTATCCGGTTCGCTACCGCTACCGAGGCTTCCTGCTGGTTGTTGTAAACGCTTACCGGTAACTTCTCGTAACGTGTCTCTTCCAATAAATTTAATCGTGCCATAATTTGTTCAGAACCTATATGTTAAAGTTTAAAAAAGTCGTAATACAAAAAACCCCCGCCAAGGGCGAGGATTTTATCAAACCAATTAACAAAAAAGTTTATCCTCACCGACATGAGAATAAAGTAAAGTGCGTATAATAATAAGCTGTGCATTATCACTACAAACTTAATAAAACAAAATTTGAATTAAAAGAACTTTTTAAATTTTTTTAATAAGTGTCTTATCCTGAAAAATGGGAAATTAGACTTATTTTGGTTAAAATTTGCCGCCGTGCACATTTTTCATACCAAATCAAAAAGCGATGTCATTTCGATAGAGCCCAAGGGCTTGAGCGTTGGGGCGAAAGAGGAATCTTATACGCTCTGCAAAATAACTACCCATGTTTGCCAGCATGTCGTACAAGATTTCTCACTCGTTCCTCGTTTCGAAATGACATTTGTGTTTATTTAAAAGTTGAGTAAAAAGGCAAAAGAGTTCCTGATGGGCAGGAATACTCTTTTTGCTAACCAATTATAAAACATAAATCATGAGATGAGAAGAGATGCAGGGGTGGAATCGAACCATCCATTTGCTGCCGGCCAGCTCCTGCCATTTAGTTTAAAATGAACCCCATTTGCAAACTAATCTGTTGCAAATATATAAATATTCTATTAAATCTATATGTTTAGTAGAATTTATTTGTAAAACAATCATTTTCTTATAAAATGAGTCTATTAAATAATTAAGATTATTGATAATCAATATATTGACCTTCAGATTTATGCATTCTGCTTTCAGCTTACGTACAAAAAACCCTTCATTACAAGGTCATTATCAGCGCGGATCAGACTTATTAGAACAGATCTTTTCGAAAGGGACCGGGTATTCTTCGCCTAATGACTTTTCATATTCAGCGCTAAACTCCTCATAAACTTTCCGGGCATGTTCAATGCCTTTAGTACGCCTCAGGGCTTTGAGCTTAAACTTAATACCGATATCATTAAAAGGGTCGATATTCAACACGATGCGGGAGATCTCCAGCGCTTTTTTATAATCAAAAGCATCATAAGCCTTTTTTATTACCGGCAAAATAACCGGCATCAGCGCTTCTTCGTACTCCTGCTTAAAATCATCAAGCCAAATTTCAGGAATATGCTGCAACAACCCGCCACGGGCAACTAAGTCGAGGTAACTGAACACAACGGTTTCTCCAACATTGGTTTGTTTAAGTGCTTCCCTCACCACAAAATAATCGCAATAAAAATCTTCAGTGCTGATAAAACTATAGGTATCATTTAAAAAGGCAAGTTCCAGGCCATCTATATCCGAAAGTATGTTACGGAGGTGATTGATGGTTACACCGCGAATATTCTTAGTTTTGACCACATCCTTATCCGGCCATAGCGTAGTGGAGATTTTTTTTGATACCACACCATTCTTTTCACGGCTGTTTAACAAAATAAGAATAAACAACTGCTTGATCTTAGGACTGAACAGGTAAGTAATATCCCGCTTATTTTTATCATAAACAGTAAACTCGCCCAGGAGGTAAACAGCGTTAGCTTTGTTACCTGTTTCAGTTTCAATTTTCTGTTCGCCAATACGCTCCTCGTTAACAGCAGCAGGCTCATCGTTATCTTTTCTCCGCCTTAAGAAAAACACCACAATTCCGCATAACAATACAAATGCAGACGCGCCACCCAATATCCTGTATAAAGTAAAAGATTTGCTTTTGGGCTGGTGGGCGGCCATATATGCTTCCTGGCTCACAGGCGGCGCAGTAAGCGCGAAGATTTTTATGGTAGACCGGGAGGGTGTTTCAAACTCCTGGGTAGTACAATAAAATACATCCTGCTTAGCATTGTAAAACAGGTTATGGTCAGTTTCTATCCGTTCGGACACAACCGGGATGGTACCGCTTACTACCTGGTACGACCCATCTTTTATTGAAAATTTGTACAGACGTAAACTCGTTTTAGGCCGTTCGTGCGGATAGCATAGCACATAAAGAAACTGCTTATCTTTTGATACAATAAGATTATTGGCCGGTACAAATGCTTCTTCATCCGGTTTGATCTCCCAGAGTTTTTTTATGCTATGCTTACCCAGGTTAACCCGGTACAGGTCATAATAGTGCATCCCGCCTACTACCTGGTTGCCCGACTGGTTGCCGTAGCCCCCAAAAATGTAAACATCGTTGTTTTGATCAGCTGTGCTTGCTGCCGAAAAGAACCGGGGGGTGATCACATCGCCGGTAAAACTTTCTTGCTGCCAGGTATCAGTAGCTTTATCGTATTTAAAAAAGTTATTGTAGTATTTAAAAGAGCCGTACCCGCCAAACAGGTAAAAGTTGTTAAAGTCCTTATCGTAAAAAATATTATGATGATGTCTTTGCTCCGTTATGGTCGCCTTACCATAAAAGTCCCAGCTAAGGCTGTCCAGGTTAAAGGACGCGATACTTGGAGCGGGCTGCGGGGCCCTGAGCACTTCATACAAATAACATTCATTCTCTTTAAGGTTTACAATACTTTTGCCCAGGTGCAAGGGTACTGCTAGTTTATTTTTGAATGGTTTTGTTCCTACTGCATCCCGCCCGGCATCATAAAACATCAGGGAATCATTTTTGAAGATGAAGAACTGCTCATTTTTTTCATTAAAGTTGATCCCCGCAACCTCGTTAAAAGTGTGCACGAATTTCTGTTTCCAAAAGTATGACTCATTGATGAGCCACGCAGGGTTATCAACATGCCCCAGGTTATCTCCGTCAATCGTAAAAACATCATTCCCGGTCCATTCGCTAAGCAGGAAGGTATAGGATTTATCATCATTGCTGACAACCAGGTTTTTAATGGCCATATTCGGCACATCCGAATAATGTTCGTTTTTGCCAAAGGTGATCTTCGCGGTTATTTTACCGTTAAAACCCAATCCTGCTGCCCGATACCATTTTCCGTTTATGGATATGCCTACTTTATCGCCTTTGAGATCAAGATCAACTATCACCTTAAACCATTTACGCCGTTTCAGCATAGTATCGGCAAGGGGGATGCTGAGTTTATTACTCCGGCTATCGATATTGAAATTGAGCAACGAACCATGATTGTAAATCGCACTCAGGCTATAGGAGTTACCCTTGTTATCGGTTAAGTTTAAAATATAGCCAAGGTGCTGATTATCCCACAATGAAAGGTCGAAAGCAATCACCAGGCGATCATGAAAGGTTGGCAGATCATCCTTAAAAACCTGGTAAGAGGTGCGCTTGCTCATCAGGCTGTCATTTGAACCAAACTGCAACCCCTGCCCCCTGCTCTCAGTTGCAGACAGCAGTATAATAAAAAGCAATACAAGCTTATATGCCCTTTTTGAAAGCATTAAAACCTTACTTTTTTCCACCATTTATAATACATGTTTAAACTTGCTGATCAGGACAGCATTCAGGTTAGAATAATGTGCTAAATTATACATTTTTTGAGTACCGCAGGTGGGGGATTTTCATCATTTCGGCCGTCTGTTTGCCGATCAATGTGCAATTAGACCAAACCGGGCAATAATTTTATTAGGGACCATCCCGATCAGTATTATCGTCGTCATTATTGGCCCGGTTAGTCCACGCCCAGACACAGCCTCCCATATTTAACACATCCAGCCACGACCAAATGTTAAAATTTGGCGATGAAATGTTAAATCTACAGTATAAAATGTTAAATCGCTTGCACAACTAACTATTTAGTTATATTTTGGCTTTCATAATCGACCTTATGAAAATCACAATTATTGGAGTACTGCTATTTCTTGTGGGCACAGTAAGCTTGTCAGCCCAAACCAATTACAGCATTAAAGGCACAATAGCCGATACCGTTTCTAATTCTAAATTAGCAAACGCCAGCATCAGCGTTATAACTGCTAAAGATTCCATCCTTCAAAAATTTACCCGTGTTAAAGAGGATGGTACATTTGCCATTAACAATTTAAGCAAGGGCAAGTTCATTGTACTGGCCACTTACCCCGGTTATGCAGATTTTGTAGAGCATTTCACCTTAGATTCTGCACACACCACACACAACTTCGGCCGAATCAGCATGCTGCTTAAAGAGCGTCTTTTACAGGAAGTGATTGTAAAAGGAAAAGCGGCTGCCATCAAAATTAAGGGCGATACCACCGAGTTTAACCCGGCTGCCTACAATATCCAGCCCAATTCAAAGGTTGAGGACCTGCTGAAACAGCTGCCAGGTATCGAGGTGGATAAAGACGGCAAGATCACGGCACAAGGCCAAACGGTAAAAAAAGTGTTGGTTGATGGCGAAGAGTTTTTTGGCGATGACCCAACCCTGGTTACCAAAAACCTGCGTGCCGATATGGTAGATAAAGTACAGCTTTATGACAAGAAGAGCGATCAGGCTGCCTTTACGGGTATTGATGACGGCGTAAAAGATAAAACCATCAATATTAAACTTAAGGAAGATAAAAAGAACGGCTATTTCGGCAAACTTGACGGTGGCATAGGTACTGATGGGTACTACCAGGGTCAGGCTTTATTTAACCGCTTTAAGGGAAAGCAGAAGTTTTCACTCTATGGCACCCTCGGCAACACCGGCAAAACAGGTTTAGGTTGGGAAGATAACAACAAATACGGCGGCGGCGGCAATATGGAGTTTGGCGACGATGGCGGTATTTATATTTTCGGAGGCGGCGGTGATGATTTGGATAGTTTTGACGGCAGGTACAACGGAAAAGGGAAACCTGTAGCGCGTACAGGCGGCGCGCATTATGATACCAAATGGAACAGCGATAAGGAATCATTAAACACCAATTATAAAATAGGCTCGCTAACCGTTGATGGTACAAGCAATACCCAGCAGCAAAATAACTTCCCGGGTAATATATCAAACAGCAACAGCGATCAGCGTAACCATAATTATATGTTCCGCCAAAAGCTGGATGTAAATTACCAGGTAAAACTCGACTCAATGCAAAACCTGAAGATCACTGCTGACGGAACCTTAAAAAACAGCAATACCAGGAGCAATTTTGCTACCCAAACCCGCCGCCTTGACGGTAGCCTCATCAACAGCAATGACCGTGAAAACAGCGCCGATGTTGACGGCAAAGTATTTAACGCCAACGCCTTCTACACCAAAAAGTTTAAAAAGAAAAGCCGTACGCTTTCTATAAACTTTAAAACCGCTTTCAACGAAAGCGACTCTAAAGGCTTCCTAAAGTCAAACACGCGGTTTTATGACTCGGTTGGTACCTATGTAAGCAAAGACACCATCGATCAGTACAAGGTAAATAAAACCCAAAGCACCAATATCAATACCAATGTAACTTATACCGAACCACTGGCCAAGGATTTTACCCTCGCCATTAGCTATGCCCTATCGGTAAACAACGCTACTGCCGACAGGCGCACGTTCAATAAAGATGCAGGCAGCGGACCTTATAATATACTCGATAACATTTACAGCAGCGATTATAAACTGAATCAATTGTCAAACCAGGGGGGCATGGTATTTAATGTACAAAAACAGAAATACTCGTTCAACTTTGGTACAAAAGTGGCTGGAGTAAGGTTTAAGCAGGTTGATGAATTTGGACGGATGGCCGATTTGGTGCGTAACTTTACCAATTGGTATCCCCAGGCTTCCTTCCAGTACAAATTCACTAAACAATCAAGCTTAAGGTTGAACTACAACGGGAATACCACACAGCCCAATATTGACCAGATCCAGCCCGTACGCGTAAATACAGATCCGCTGAATATACAGGTAGGTAACTCTGGATTAAAGCCGTCCTTTACGAACAGGTACAACATCAGTTACAACTCGTACAAGGTGATCAGCAACCAGTATATCTGGATCAGTGGCTCATACTCAACTACCAGTAACCCTATCGTGAGCAATGTAACGCGCGATACTACTACCGGTATCAGCACTTATCAATCGTCAAACCTTAAAAACAAATCAACCAGCAATTTCTGGGTTAATGCTTACTTTGACAGAAAGATCCCCGGCCTGGATATTAATGCAGGGCTTGGACTTAATGGTAACGGCAATACATACTATAACCTGTCAAACAACGTACTTAACGAAACTAAATCATACAGCTATTCCGGGAATATCAGGCTATCTAAATACAAGGAAAAAAAGTATGATGCCTGGATGTCGGCAGGGCCTACCTATAACATCAACTCTTCATCACTTAATACTGTACTGAATAATAACGGTCGCGGGTTTAATGCTAACGGAGGGTTCAATATTTATCTGCCCGGCAAATTCCAGATTGGCTCAGACGGTAATTATACCTATAACGCCCCTACAAAATCATTCCCGCAAGATTTTAAAAGGTTCCTGCTGAATGCTAACATATCAAGAACATTCATGAAAGATGCTTTGAAAGCCACCGTATCCGGCAATGACCTGCTAAATCAGAATACCGGCTATAACCGTACCGGATCGGCCAATGTGCTTACACAGGAACGTTATACCACTATCAGGAGATATTTTATGTTTTCCCTTACCTGGGATTTTAACAAAGTTGGAGGCGGTGCACCTAAAAAATAACCTATCATGAAAAAGATTTTAACCTTAACAACCATATTGCTATTAAATGCGAACCTTTTGCGTGCGCAGGGCAATAAGCATTTTACTTTTCACGGTACCATTGAGTATAACAAAACCTCAAATGTATGGGCTATGCTGCAAAAAGCCATTAATAAAGATAACGAAATGTGGTACCAGCCCAGGTATGAACAATATAAAAAAACCAAACCCCAGTTTAAGATATTAAAAAGCACCCTGAAGTTTGGCAATAACCAAACGCTGTTTACACCTGTTGAACCAGAAACACCAACAGCCGGTTACTGGAGTGAGCCAATGATGACGGCTCAAAACAGCACCGTATTTTCTGACTTTAATACAGGAATGAGCACCAGCCAAAAAAGTGTATTTGAAGAAACCTTTTTAGTGAAAGACACCACCCGTCATATCAAATGGAAACTTACCGGCGAAACCCGTGAAATTGCCGGCTATCCATGTCGCCGGGCTAACGGGCTGATTCTTGATTCGATTTATGTAGTCGCCTTTTATACCGAAGAGATCCCTGTTTCGGGCGGTCCCGAATCATTTAATGGCTTGCCGGGGATGATATTAGGCGTAGCTCTCCCGCACGAAAACGTAACCTGGTTTGCCACTAAAGTTACTGAACAGCCTATCGACGAAAAATCATTAACAGCACCTAAAAAAGGCAAAGCAGCTACTAACAAGAGCTTCATGACCGTATTGCAAAATGCCATGAAAGATTGGGGTACGGAGGGAAAAGAGTATTTGAAGGGGTTTTCGTTGTAAGGATAAACTATTTCATATTAATAAAACGTCATTGCGAGGGACGAAGCAATCGCGAGCTATACAGAGCGGCTCTGTAAGTTGGGGATTGCTTCGTCCCTCGCAATTGCGAGGGACGATTTTATAATAAATTAATCCCTACGCATTAGCCAGCGCCCTGTCCAAATGCACATAACCGCCATCAACATAAATTAGCTGACCGGTGGTATGGCTTGATACCGGCGACAATAAAAACGCCACGGTATTGGCAATTTCCTCGGCGGTGGTCATCCGGTTCCCCAGCGGAATTTTTGATTCGATCTCCTTCAGCTTGGCTTCCGGGTCGGGTAGGGTCTTGATCCAATTAGCGTAAAGCGGTGTCCAGCATTCGGCTACTACCAGTGCGTTAACACGGATGCCATATTTTAACAGTTCAACCGCCCACTCGCGGGTAAGTGCGTTACGGCCACCATTTGATGCCGCATAGCCCGAAGTATTCCCCTGGCCGGTATCGGCAGTTTTCGAAGTAATGTTAAGGATGGCTCCTTTTGATTTTTTTAGTTCGGGCAAGGCGTGATGCGCCATCAGGTAATAATGCACCACGTTCTTATGCAACGATGCCATGAACCCCTCGTAGTCGCCGCTCTCTAAACCAACGCCGTCGTTTACACCGGCATTGTTCACCAATCCGTCGATACGGCCAAATTGCGCTATTACTTTATTCACAGCATTTTCACATGCTTTAGGGTCAGTAAGTTCGGCTACTACCTGGTATGCCTTATGCCCCGCTGCTTCTACAGCTTCAACCGTTTTCAGGTTATCTCCCTCTCCGCGGCCTATTATAACCGGAATAGCGCCTTCAGAAGCCAACACCTTCACTATGCCCTCGCCTATACCCTTGGCACCTCCGGTAACTATAATTACCTTATCTGTAAGTTGTAAATTCATTTTATTTATGATAGATATATTAGTGACTGCCGGCCATTACCAGCTTCTTAACTTTATGATTATTGATAGCAAATATTAAAATGCCAAGGAAACAAAAGCCTGGCACTACATAAGCCATCTGGATGTTATGTGTAGCATCAGATACCCTACCCATGATCACCGGGAATATAGCACCACCCACAATCCCCATGATCACCAATGATGAACCAAGTTTGGTTTTAGCGCCCAGGCCACGGATACTTAACGAGAAAATAGTCGGGAACATGATCGACATAAAGAACCAGGTACACATTAACGCGTAAACTGCTACTTCGCCTTTTAGCGTTACAGCCATAGCTATCAGGAAAATGTTAATAATCGCATAAGTGATAAGCAGTTTAACCGGGTTAAAATAACGCATGAGTAATGTACCAATAAACCTGCCTGCCATGAAACCTGCAGAAGCTATAGTGAGGTAAAAAGAAGCCGGTTTTTCGGCGAATCCGGCTACTTTTTCTGAATAGCGGATAAAGAAACTACTTATACCAGCCTGTGCCCCTACATATAAAAACTCAGCAAAGATACCGGCCCTTAAACTTTTCACGTGCAGCAGCTCGCTTATCCTTACACCAAGCGAACGGTTGTCGTTAACTGCCTCCTCACTGGTTTCTTCAACAATTGGCGGGAAGTGCGTACGATAAATTAAGAATGCAACTACAAGCACCACTGCGCCGATTACCAAAAATGGTATTTGTACCGATGAGGCCTCATGGTTAAGATATTCGTTCAACTGCTCAGGTGACATTTTGCTCGATTCGGCATCTGTTAAAACCTTACCCGACAAGATATATCTGCCACCTATCAAAGGTGCTAAAGTAGCAGCCAATCCGTTAAATGATTGTGAAAAGTTGATCCTTCTTTCAGCACCAGCCGGATCACCTAATACCGTTATGTAAGGATTAGCGGCTGTTTCCAAAAAGGCCGCTCCCGAAAATACGATGAATAACGCTGCTAAAAAGAACGCGTAGTTACGCACCGCAGCAGCAGGGAAAAACAGGAATGCTCCTGTTGAAAAAAGTATCAAACCTAAAATGATCCCACCCTTGTAGCCATATTTTTTCATGAACTGCGCGGCCGGAATGGGTAATATAAAATAGGCAATATAGGATGCCGAATCGATCAGTGAGGATTGCAGGTCATTAAGCTGACAGGCTTTTTTTAAGTGTGGAATTAGTATCGGATTAAGATTGAGCGCGAACCCCCAGATAAAGAACAGAGAGGTAATTAATGCTACTGCGAACAGGGCGTTGTTTTTTGACATTGAGTATTTATTGGTTGGTTGTATATTGATCTGTTATTTAAATGCGGTCGCGATCTCATCTAACGAAATCCCCAGCGTTTTTAATGCTATTTTATTTAACGCGGCTTTATTACCGGTGAAATGGAATACACTATGTTTATGTGTAAGCTTTTCGCCCGGCTTCAGGAACGCGGCGGGTGATACACTTTCTATCTCATAAAAGGGCCCCATTTGTTTACCATCTGCCAGTGGACCATCGTTATAAGCATTTACCGCGTCGCCGCTGTAAGGCGCGGTATCAGTTTTCCATTCCTGGTTTAAGTATGATGCGGTACTATCTACATCAAACATGGTGATGGTTAAAACATCGTTTTCGGCATCGTAACTGCCTGCCATATTTTTTGCACGATGAGGTGGAATACCCAGCTTGCCACGGCTTTTACCATCAGCCTTAAACAACAGGATGCCATTTTTATAATTAACCCTGTCTTTCGGGATCTCACCAAAATAATTGGTGGTAGCTACTTTGCTTGTAGCATTTTCATGGTACGGTACTACGATCACCACCTTTGGCGATGGCGTAAACATATCTAAATTCCACAAACATGGGGCGCCTGTAGCTTCATTCCAGGCGTTATTACCTGTATTAACGATTGAATTTACTGTACTAAAGCCAACTGATTTTACAGAGGTGTCGGCATCAATACCAAGAGCCTGCTGTATTGCTTTCGGCTCCATGATCTCCACGTCACGTTCAAGCTTAATTGATAAATCAGTACCGACATAATTTTGCAAATGTGTGCTTTTGCTCATCGATACCTTTTTATCCGATTTGGATATCAACTCCCAGCTTTCATTATCAACCGCTGCCGGGGTGTGCCAATTGGCAAACTCCATTTTGGTGCCGGGCTTAAAGAAAAGCGAAAACTGTCCGCCTTCCGGCCCAAGCCATAAACGGTCTTCCCCGCCAAAAGCGTTCATATGTGGGTCGGGCTGTTTCAGGTCGAAAGTTTCGTATTTGATCCATCCGAAACTTTTGCCATTTAAGCCATCAGCAGTTGAGGTAAAAACCTTTGCCTGGTATTTTGGCGATACGATCACCTGACCCAAACCGCTATTATCTTTTAAAACGATAACACTATCCTTTGCTTTTAAAAAATCAAGATCTGATCCAAAAGTTCCTTTCATGGGTAGCTGAGGGTTGCGCATGGTACACGACACCGAAGCGGCAAGCAGCAAAACTAATGATGACTTTTTAAAAAGCTGCATATGCCGGTTATTTATGTTTAGGATTTAAGCCGATCACATTCACCATCGTACCGATATGATCAATGCTGATCTCCACAACATCGCCGGCTTGCAAAGTAAAACTTGGCGGCGGCACCAGGCAGGTGCCCGTCATTAAAAAGCATCCGTTAGGAAAATCACATTCACTGTACAAATAGCCGGTAAGCTCGGTAAAAGAACGTTTGATCCGTGATACCGTTGTTTCGTCTTCAAAAACGATGGTACCATTTCGCTTAATGTTCATGCTGATGACTGTTTCACCCGGAATTGGCGACGAGGTAACATATAAGCATGGCCCAAGCGCGGCGCTTTTTTCATAAACTTTAGCCTGCGGAAGGTACAACGCATTTTCGCCCTCAATACTCCGCGAGCTCATATCATTGCCAATGGTATATCCCTGGATATTACCATCGCTATTCACAAATAGTGTAAGCTCAGGCTCCGGCACGTCCCAATCCGAGTCTTTGCGGATGTAAACCTCGCCGTTGTGTCCGGATACCCGATGTGCAAGCGCTTTGAAAAAAAGCTCAGGGCGGGCTGCGTCATAAACCTTATCATACAAACTTGCGCCTGTTTCTGACTCCTCCATACGGGCATCACGGCTACGTAAATAAGTTACGCCGGCGGCCCATACTTCCTGGCTGCCAATAGGCGGCAGAATATTGCCGTTCAGATATTCATTCTCCACCTCGGCGCTTAAAGCCGTAGTATCGGCAGTGATCGATTCCAGGTAAGCCGCTAAACCATCCCGGTTGATCAGCTTATCCCATTCATCATCAATAATATATGATGAACCGTTATGTTGCAATAGGCTGCCTTTGGCAAGTTTATATAGTTTCATTAGTTTACTTCCAGTTCGTCTTTTGAGGGGAATTTAGGGAAAGGGCCATGTTCGCCGGTTTGATACCAGAACACGGTTGAAGCGATATCATCCTGCAGGGGCATGTACCGGCCATCGTGCCGCCAACCCAGGGCCTGTATGGTAACCTTCAGGCTTTTTTCAAAGCGGATAGGATCAACAATATGCCAGCGGTACATGCCGAAACGTTGTGCAATTTCATAGTGCCCATCGCCGCGGATCACCTGGGGCAAACCGCTGTAAGGGCTGCAAAATTCGGTGTACTCTGTTCCCGGTTTTTCTTTCCCATTGGCATCTTTATGGCGGGTATCAAAATCATACGATCCGCAAAAATAATCTTCTGTCCCTGTTCCATTTATAGTAGGAAACTTGGTATCGCCATCCATAAAAAATTTGATCTCCCCTTCGCCCCACCATCCATTTTTGTTTGAGCCATAAGCTATGTAAGTACCAACATATTGCCCTTTGCCTTTGATACTATCCACCAAAACGAAATCTTTTTTATAAGGTAATGGGTTTACCCTGCGAAACTGCGCGTGAAAATAGCCCGCATCCTCGGGTATATCGGTCAGGGTATAATCAACCTGGTAATAGAGCACCATATCCGCATCGTCGATATTTTCCATAGTGATGCGGCATTTTTTGCGGAACGGCATTGGCCAGTAGCAATTAAATGCACTGCCAGGATTAACCGCCACTGCGAGGGAACTTACCGGTGCATATTTACCCCATCCCATACAAAAAAAGTCGCCCACCGGCACCTCCACGGATGGGGTAGTTTCATCGTCCCAATAAAAACGGATTATGGAATAGCGCCAATTGCCAGTGGGCGTCATCCAGATATGCTGAATAGCTCCCGAGCCATTAATTTCGGCAACCGTAAATGTTGTATGTTTTTTGATGACAACGCTGGGGCTCACTTTCCAGGTCTGCCCCAAATCGCGCGAAGCATTTGCGCCTGTACCGGTTGTGGCCATGCCACCCTTACCTTTCTCGCCCGTAAAATTTTCCGGACTGATAGACCGTGTCTTAGCATCAGAAGTACGATAAAGGTTGCCGAGCCCAACATCAAGGCCGTTAAATTTTTGCTGCGCATCAACAAACGAAGCAACAATAACACACAGGCAGATCGTTAAAAAATAATTTTTCACCATAAAACTTATCTTTAAAATCAATTAACGCAGTAATTGGTAATGCGCTCCAGGTTTATTTGTTTATGCTTCAGGCCTTAGTTAAAAAGCCATTCACAATCATATTGATAATTTTTTGCTATCCATACCGCTTTATAAGCATAACATGCGCATATTTTGGCATGGCTTAACTACGGTTGATAAAGCTAATTTAAAAATTATTAAATAATGCCCCGTACCTGTAAAAAACAGGATAGATTAATTGCCCATTCTTCGGTAAATAAGCTAAATAAACCACATTTTTGCATATGCCGTTTGATCTGATACTTAACAATCTCGAAAAACACATTCACCTAACCCGCGAAGAACAGGAAATTTTTACGGCTTATTTGCAGCCTAAAAAAATAAAACGAAAACAGTTTTTGCTTACTTATGGTGAGATATGCAAGTATTCGGCTTTTGTAACGGCCGGTTGTTTGCGAGGCTATACCGTAGATAAAAGTGGTATCGAACACGTGTTAAACTTTGCCCCTGCCGACTGGTGGATAGCAGATATGTATAGTCTAATTTCGCAAAAACCCGGTATCCAGAATATCGAAGCATTGGAAGATACAGATGTGCTGCTGCTATCAAAAGCCAACCAGGAAAAATTATATATACAGATCCCCAAGTTTGAACATTTTTTCAGGATCCTGACCGAAAACTCATTGGTCGCTAGTCAGCAACGCCTGATTGATAGCCTGAGCCTAACCGCCGAAGAACGTTATAATAATTTTTGTAAGCGTTATCCAACACTGATAGATCATCTGCCACAAAAACAAATAGCATCTTATATTGGTGTAACCCCCGAATTTTTTAGCCGGATGAAGGCAGAAATGGTGAGGAAAAGATAGATGAATGGTTGATTGGGCTGGCTAGAGAGTGGTGTTATACGCAATAAATAACTATTCTCCACCCACCTAATCAACTACTCTCCAATTTTCTTAACCTACATCAAGTGCCGCCAACCAATGCCCCTTTAAATTTGTATTATAATTTAAAGGAAACATACAATGGCACAGACCGTTTTACATAAAGCTAACACCCGCGGACATGCAGACCACGGATGGTTACACAGCTACCAATCATTTAGTTTTGCTGGTTATTACAATCCTCAACGGATGAACTTTGGCGCGTTGAGGGTGTTGAACGATGATACCGTTGATCCGGGTATGGGTTTCGGCAAACACCCGCATGATAACATGGAGATTATATCCATTCCGCTGGAGGGTGATTTGGAGCATAAGGACAGCATGAACAATGTAGCTGTTATCAAAAACGGAGATATCCAGGCTATGAGCGCCGGTACCGGAATTTTTCACAGTGAGTATAATTTTGACCGCACCAGCGAAGTTAAATTTCTTCAAATCTGGATTTACCCTAACAAACGGAACGTTGAACCACGTTATGATCAGATTTCATTAAATCTTGAAGACCGTCATAACAAACTGCAACAGGTATTATCCCCCAGCCCCGACGATGCAGGTGTGTGGATCCATCAGGACGCATGGTTTCATTTAGGCAAGTTTGATAAAGGAGTAAGCACCGAATACAGCATCAAGAAAGAGGGCAACGGAGTTTATGCGTTTGTTTTAAACGGAGAAGTAAATATCAACGGTCAAACATTGAGCGGCCGGGATGCTTTAGGTATCTGGGACACCGACAAGTTCACTATTGAAGCAGGTACCGACGCCGAGTTTTTATTGATAGATGTACCGATGAAATTTTAAGACCATGGAAAAGATTCAGATATTGGTAATTGGCCGGCATCCAGAAATATTAGCCACAGTAGTGAGATTAGTAAACAATAATCCTGACTGGAACGCAACTGGCTGCCTCAGCGATGAGGAGGCCATTGCGGCGTTCAGTACGCGGGATTTTAAACTCGTGCTATTAGGTGGTGGTGTTGATGAGATATCGGAATATAAATTGAACGAGTATTTCTGTAGTGAAAAACCCAACATTAAAGTAGTTCAGCACTTTGGTGGAGGCAGTGGGTTACTTAGCGCTGAGATTTTTGAGGCATTAGTTAGCTGACTAACTTAATGACTACTGCAACCGCTACATCCTGACGCAGAGCATCCGGAACAGCCGCTTCCACAGCCGCTGCCCCCGCCGCTATGGCATCCATGACCGGAATGCCCGTGATGGCCCGAATCGAAACCGCCATTAGCCCCGCAGCCGGCGGTACTACAACCAGCCCTCCCTCCATTACCGTCACGGTCCCGTTTATCACTATTACGCCCTTCACTATGATAGCTTAATATGGTAACACCAACAAAGATCACCAGGAAAATCAATATAAAAATATCATTATCTGAGGCCTGCATACATAACCATGAAACAAGGATCAACATACCCATCAGCAACAGTACTCTAATTCGTCGAGGTTTACGGACAAGCCAGTATTTATCCAGGTTCACTCGTTGAAAATTGATCTCTTTAAAGCGGGCTTCGTTTCCAGGCCAGATATCAGCAGGCGGCTGTTCGCTAAAACAATTAAAATATAGTTGGCCGGTATCCGTATAAAAGGTCTCATACTTTACAGCTTCACTATTTCCGCCTTTAGTAGGATTGTGATGGATCTCTCTTCCGAGTGTATCACGGCAAAGATCAATCCAATATGACCGGGTGAAAGTTAAGTGCAGGTGCCAGACCTGATCGACAGCGTCAGAAGGTGTTACACCATTTTCGGAGATACAACAAAGAAAGATAAAACGTTTGTACTCCACAATCACCTTACGGGTATAAACCGCGTTCCAACCGTTCTCCTGAGCCAGGCGTTCCGAGAATTTAATAGCAGCATCAGAATCATCCAATTGAAAATCCAGGATTTTTTGCCAAAGTTCGGCTTGTTCTGCTGTAAGCATCTGTTTAGGTTATATAGCCTAAAAGTAGCAAAATAATATCGAAATGAAAATCTGTTATCTTGGCCTGTAAAACGAAAGATCTTAAATAGTAAAGCAGTTGTGCAATTTGTTTAGAAAAAAGGGTTCATCAGGGCGTTTCCTCCGGCCGGGCTATGCGCTCATACGCCTCCAGGCCTTACGCTCATTGGCCGGTATCCGCTCCCATCCCTAACGCGGGGAGGTGAGTGGAGCGCGGTGGATGGTGAGTTGTTAACCATCTGTTTATAACCTCAAACGTCGTTCCCTTGCGCCTTTGCATGAAACTAATAGAGAATTATCAAAAAAGTCTACAAACGCAAAAAGCCTTAGTGATTAGCTAAGGCTTTTGCGTTTGTTACACTATTGAAAGTGATAAAGGGTGGCACCGACCTACTCTCCCACGTTTTACCGCAGTACCATCGGCTCTGGCGGGCTTGACTTCTCTGTTCGGAA
>NZ_JBNPWO010000022.1:0-92779 GCF_050433785.1 Mucilaginibacter sp. 3215 | reverse complement strand
AGGCAATAAGCACTATAACTCGGTCGGCCACACTGCACGGTTCAGCAAATCTATGTCATTTCACCTTCAGAGGCCACGGATTTAAACACTCAGGAAGACGGCGCTCATCATAGGGATGTAAGTGAGTGATAAAATAAAAGCGCCCAACAGCGCAAACGCCACGGTTTGCGCCATAGGCTTAAACATTTTACCCTCGATTCCCTGCAAAGTGAAGATCGGCAGGTATACTACTAATATAATGATCTGGCCAAAAACGGCGCTGTTCATCATTTTGCTGGCAGAACTGTTCACTTCCTGATCCATTTCTTTCTGCCCAATCTTGTCAGTTAATGTAAAATGTTTGCTATGGCTAAGGGTATGCATTACGGCTTCTACAATAATTACGGCCCCGTCTACGATCAAACCGAAATCAAGCGCACCAAGGCTCATTAGGTTACCGCTTACACCAAAAAGGTTCATCATGATAATGGCAAACAGCATCGACAACGGGATCACAGAGGCAACGAGTAAACCTGCCCTGAAATTGCCAAGGAATAATACCAGTACAAATACCACAATGAGTGCCCCCTCAAGCAGGTTGCGCTCCACAGTACCGATGGCGTTGTTCACCATTTTGGTACGGTCCAGGAAAGGTTCAATCTCAACGCCTTCTGGCATAGTTTTCTGGATTTGTGCTATACGTTCCTTTACGTTTTTAATCACCTCGCTGCTGTTGGCACCTTTCAGCATCATGACAACCGCTCCCGCAACTTCGCCTTCGTCGTTATAGCACATCGCACCATAACGGGTAGCATAGCCTATTTTAACGTCAGCCACGTCTTTAATAAAAAGCGGCGAGCCATCGGCAGTATTTTTAATTACCGTATTATTGATATCTTCCATATTGCCGATCAGCCCCTGGCTACGGATATATACCACCGTCGGGCCTTTTTCAATATAAGCGCCGCCGGTGTTCTGGTTGTTACTTTCCAGGGCCTTAAAAACATCGGTTATGGTAATATTATGGGAAAGCAGTTTATTAGGATCAACTTCAATAGAATACTGTTTAAGCTTCCCGCCAAAGCTGCTCACTTCGGCTACACCTTTGACGCCGAGTAACTGGCGGCGAACTATCCAGTCCTGTATCGTACGGAGCTCGGTTTCGTTATACCTACCGGCATAGCCCTTTTTGGGGCGCACTACGTATTGGTAAATTTCGCCCAGCCCGGTGCTTACCGGGCCCAACTCGGGTGTGCCGATACCGGCGGGTATCTGGCTTTGCACTTTTTGCAAACGTTCGGCAACCTGCTGTCTCTCCCAGTAAACATCTGTAGCGTCGTCAAAAACAATGGTAACCAGCGACAGGCCAAACCTGGAAAAACTTCGGATCTCTTTTAAGCCCGAGATATTGCTGTTCGCCTGCTCTATAGGGTAGGTAACCAAACGTTCGATATCTGTAGCTCCGAATGATGGGGCGATGGTAATAACCTGTACCTGGTTGTTGGTAATATCGGGTACGGCATCAATGGGCAGCCTGGTAAACTGATAGCTGCCATAGCCAATAAGGGCGATAATAAAAAGCCCTATGATCAGCTTATTCCGCACGGAAAAAGCGATAATATGATTTAACATAAAATAAGATCTTGAAAATTAGTAATTCAAAAAGCAGCGCATAGCAGGAATAGCCAGGCTAAGCGCTGCAAACAACATAAAAACGACCGCTAATTAGGATTTTGGCGGCTGCCAGATGCTGGATAAATAAGTTGAGTGGTTAAACCACTGATCGAAGGCATGTAATTTCGTTTTCGTTGAGAATGCCAGGGGAGGGACGAGTGGCTGGAATAATTGAGGAACCAGCACCGGTGATATCGTCGCTGTGCAATTATCTGCTGTTTTGAAAGGCAGCTTCATGTCTTCCCTATAGTCTTTATCCTTCGGGTTGCCATGCATGTAATGCATGTCCAGAAATTGCAGGAATGAAATGCTCTTTTTTTCCTTCCGGTGTTCGGCAAAGTGTTCAAAAACCACAGGCAATTTCAGCAACTGGTGGAGTTCAGTTGTTGAGAACAGGAAGGTTGTTAAAAGCAATATGGCCGTGAACTTTTTCAAAACTATACAAAAGTAACAATTAATAAACAATCGTTTTTGACGCAGATCATATGATTATTAAGTTTTAATCATTTATTAATATGCGCGATCGGCTCAAAATGAGGTCCGGAGGTCATCGCAGCCGCATTTGGTCCTTTTTTCATATTCAGCCTTCGGTTCCAATACGATACCAGGCTGTATTTCTTCATATACTGAAGCCCGCTAAAAAAATAACTGTCATACCGGGCGATTTCTTTGTCACTCGTGGGAATTATATCTCATTTAGCGGTCATTGGGATTGCCTGCGAAGCATGCCTAATGATGACGTGTATTAATGATATATCCCTATATCCCTGTGTTGAAGGTGCATAATTCATAGTTCCTTGATAACCTTTTTTAGTTTGTCTTTTACTTCAGTTGCGATCCTATGTAAATCTTTGTTTAGTATGAGCTTCATGGATGCTGCCGGGTTTATGGCGGATACTTCCACTTTGCCAGGTTTTTTTTCCTGTACAATTATATTACAGGGCAGCATGGTACCGATCTTATCTTCGGCTAATAAGGCATTGTAAGCAAATGACGGGTTACATGCACCCAATATTTTATAGTTGTAAAAATCTACACCCAGCTTTTTCTTTAATGTCGCCGTTATGTCAATCTCCGTTAATAGGCCAAACCCTTCTTTGTTTAAGGCGCTCGTAACCCGTTGAATAGCTTCTTCGAAACTTCCGGTTATTTTTTTGTTGAAATAGTATTTCATTTTTTGTGGATTTATTACTACACTTTTTACGCTTTTAAATTTCATGGTTTAATGACTCAAAATAAATGACTTAGCTCATTTATGAGATTGATGTAAATCATCGGTGGCAAATCATTGGCTGCGGAGGTGAATTGAGTTTGAATAAAGCTGATTTCATTGTTTTTAATGCCTGATTTTCCCGCCTTTGCTGACGAATTTTAAACCCTAAAGAAACCAAAACCCAAGACTGGAAAATGGGGGAATGACGAAAAGTGCTGACATGGAAGGGTATCATTGTGAAAGAATTGTTGTAAACGGAAATATTAACAGCGGCTTTATGTTTTAAAGGATGTAGGAGTGAGGTCAGTTATTAAAGTCAATTGCGGGCAGGTTTCAAATTTGGCTGTTAATTCATCGTTTGAATTTTAGTGGCTTGTGCGTACTGTCATATAATATCCTGATCCGTGTCATTCCCGGTTAGCAGAGAAACACCAACATTTGAAAAACATTCATCAGAACTTGTGAAAAACAGAAATTAAAATAGTCTACAATACTAATATACTCGTCAGTTTTAAAATAGCTACGGATCTTTTTTTTTTAAATCATATGAACTTCTCCTTTCAGCATCCTTACCCAATAAACCCGGAATACCAAGTGCCGGTCGCTTATCTTTGCATGGAATATGCCGTCCATCAGCCCCTTAAAACCTACTCAGGTGGCCTCGGCTATCTTGCAGGCTCTTTAATGAGGAGCGCCTATGAACTCAGGCAGAACGTTATAGGTATCGGAATCTTGTGGAAATATGGGTATTATAACCAGGGAAGAAAGGGCGATGAAACCATGGAGGTACTCTTCCAGGAAAAAATATATCACTTCCTCATTGATACCGGCATTAAATTTACTATCAAGGTATCCGGCTATGATGTTTGGGTTACAGCATTTTACCTGAAGCCTGAAATTTTTAAAACGGCTCCTATATTTTTCCTGACAACAGACCTGCCGGAGAATGACTATCTGGCTAAAACCATTTCACATAAGCTTTATGACAGTAATCCTGAAACGGGGACTGCTGCTGCGATATTGCTGGGCGAAGGCGGGGCACGCTTATTAGAAGCAATCAATTTCCAACCGGATATTTATCACCTGAACGAATCACATGCCTTACCCATCGCATTTTATTTATATAAAAAATATCAATCCGTTGAGGAAGTAAAAAGAAGACTGGTTTTCACTAACCATACACCCGAACCTGGCGGCAACCAACGGTCTGATTTGTTTCTGCTTAATAAAATGGGGTTTTGGGGGGATATTCCAATAGATGAGGTAAAGGAAATAGCGGGTTGTCAGGGCGACGTTATGGATCATACCTTAACTGCGTTTAGGTTCTCCGGCAAAGCCAATGCTGTGTCGAAAATGCATTTAAACACGCTACAAGGAATATGGAATGGAAATAATGGCATTTGTGAACTTACCTCTATAACCAATGCCCAGAGCTATTCTTATTGGGCAGACAAGGAAATGTATGCGGCATTGGAAACTAATCAGATGCAAAAGCTGGTGGAAAAGAAAAAAGCAGGTAAGCGTGCACTTTTTGACGAGGTAGCGGACCAATGCGGCGTTCTACTCGATCCTGAAGTGCTCACCATTGTTTTTGCGAAGAGGTTTGCCGGGTACAAAAGGCCGGAATTGCTATTGCATGATATGGACTTTTTTCACCAACTGCTAACTAACAATAAAATGCCGATCCAAATGATATGGGCTGGAAAGCCTTATCCAATGGATTATGATGCGATAGCCAGTTTTAATAAGATCGTAAACTTATGTAAGGATTACCCAAACTGCGCGATTTTAGTCGGTTATGAATTGCGTTTATCACGATTACTTAAACAAGGGGCAGACGTCTGGCTCAACACGCCGCGACTCACCCACGAAGCTTCAGGTACGAGCGGGATGTCGGCGGCGATGAACGGATGTATTAATGTTTCGATTCCAGATGGCTGGTTTCCGGAATTTGTTGTGGATGGAGTGAACGGTTTTGTTATACCCAATACTGAAATTAGTGAACATAAATTTCAACAGGATGAAACCGATGCGCATAACTTGTACAATTTGCTGCAAAAAACAGTCATTCCCCTGTATTACGATCATCCGGATAAATGGGTTGAAATAATTAGGCGCAGCATGCAGGATATATTCCCTCTCTTTGACAGTAACCGGATGGCAAATGAGTATTATAAACAGCTTTATACTATCAACGGTACTAATATTTGTTAATGTGGGCTTCTTCGCTACTTCCCATAACCTTTTGAGCAGCCGGTTCACAAACCTCGGGGGCGATGCCACGCTTGGTCGTAAGTTCGACACGTTGTTGGTTTTTATCCAGGCAGCAATCGAAACCGTGAATTGTTTGTTGTAACCGGCTATAGCATGACCAATCCCTTGATAGTTTTTTCCATTGTGGCCCGGATAAAAGATTGCGTAAGGTTAATAAATGCGCTCACCTCATCATGATTAATACAATGACCAGTATTGCAGGTACGGCCTGTATATAGAAGATCTTTTTGGTTACTGTAAGTGCCCCATAAATACCAGCTACGGCAACACAACTCAGGAAAAACAGGGCCACGTAGTTATGCCACTGTGCGTCGCTGATAAAGAATGTCCAGATCAGACCCGCTGCTAAAAATCCGTTGTATAAACCCTGGTTAGCCGCTAAAACTTTGCTGTTTTCCAGTTCCTGCAATGATTTGTTGAATGCCTTGGGGCCGCGGGTTGTCCAGGCAAACATTTCCAACCATAATATATAACAATGGATAAAGGCTACCAGGCCGATGAGTACTTTGATAATAAGATCCATAGATTTTGATGTCTTAAGTATAAATGTAGTAAATGTTATAGGATATATTGTACCGGGATTCTGTTACGCCATTAAGCCTTAAACCTTAAACTTATTCTGTAGGTGGCATTCAAGTACAAATGAATAACCGTGTAAATTACAATAATTAAGAAAGCGGCCATCAGATTAAGGCTAATCGGAGCATTCTTGCCATGCTAAGCTGATAATTCTCTGCCATCGGGGTTAAACCCGTTTATAAGATTTTATTTTGCCAGATAATTTCTATATTTGGATTTGACACATATACAATGAGCATTAAAACACCATGATGTTTGTGTAATTAACCTGATCAACATAGGAAATTAAAATAACGCATGGCCCCTCTTGACTTGTCAGACGACGATGCCAAACTTCTGAAACTCATTAGTGAAGGTAGCAAACCTGCCTTTGATGTATTATACACCAAATATTGGAAACAGGTTTATAACGCTGCATACAAACGGGTTAATGATATTGAACGCGCTCAGGATATTGCTCAAGACGTATTTGTGCAGTTATGGGTGCGCACGTCAACGTCGCCGATTGAGAACCTGCCGGCTTATTTATTGGTTGCCGCTCGCAACGGCGTTTTTAAATATATGGAAAAGGAATCGCGCTATGCGGCCTTGCCTGATACAGTCCATGAAATTGAAAGCCATCTTGGTCGCGCCGATGCTAATGTGCTTCATGACGAATTTTTGAAAGCTTTCAATGAGCTTATAGATACTTTACCGCCCCAGCAGCGTATTATATTCAACTTGCGCTTTAATGAAGGCCTCTCAAGCCAGCAAATCGCCGATCAACTGGAAATCTCCCCCAAAACTGTTCGTAACCAAATGGGGAAGGCCCTTGCAACACTTCGCAAATCACTTTTCTTACTTCATGTATTGCTTTATTTTTATCAAAAAGGTTGATAAAACGTTTTTTCTTTAATGAAGATGCGCTATTTTTATCAATTATGATGATTGGTTGATGATATTTTATCATTTTGATTTTAAATGCGCATTATTTTTAAATAAAACATTAAAAATATTTTCAATTAACATGGGCTATTTTCATTTTGCCGACTCATGTATATATAAAGGATGTAAATGGACGAGGCGAACAAGCAATATTTTATACAAATACTAACAAAATACAAACGTGGCGAGGCTACCCAGGAAGAAATTAAATTCCTGGAATCGTACTATAACCTGTTTGATTTGAACGATGACCTCATTACTGATGAAAATGAGGCCGACTACCTGTATCTGAAAGATGCTATTAAAGCAAAGGTTGATGAGAGGATAGCGCAATACGAAAAAAAGCCGGTTACCATGCCTTTAAGATCGGGTTGGACCAGATATGCCGTGGCCGCCTCAATTCTGTTGTTTATTTCGGTTGGTGCTTACTTTTTTATTCGTAACCGGTATAAGGCCGATAATTTGGCCGCAAACTCTTACAAAGGCATAGTACCTGGTACCAACAAGGCTACGCTTACTTTGGCCAACGGCACAACCATATCGCTTGATGATGCTGCTAACGGACAAATAGCTAAACAAGCCGGGGTTAAAATTACCAAAATGGCCGATGGGCAGATCGTTTACCAGGCCGAGGCGACCGGGCAGAATCAAGCCGTTCAAAATATGGTTACCACCCCTAACGGCGGGCAGTACAAGGTCATCCTGCCCGACGGCACTAACGTGTGGCTTAACGCGGCATCGTCAATAACTTATCCAACCGTGTTTAAGGGAGCGGAACGTGAGGTAACGCTCAATGGCGAAGGCTACTTTGAAGTAACAAAAAATAAAGCAATGCCATTCAGGGTAAAATCGGCATTGCAAACTATTGAGGTGCTCGGCACGCATTTTAATATCAATGCTTACGGCGATGAAGCTTTGGTTAAAACCACCCTGTTGGAGGGTTCGGTAAAGGTAACATCGGCAACAAACTCAATACTTATTGTTCCCGGTGAGCAGGCGGTAGTAAGCCGTGCAGGCAATGGTACTGTCAGTAAACAACAAGTGAACCTTGACAAAGAAGTAGCCTGGAAAAACGGCGTATTCTCATTTGCAGATGAGGATATCCGCGAGGTTATGCGCCAGGTAAGCCGCTGGTATGATATTGATGTGGTTTATGAAGGCGATATGCCAACGGAGAAATTTTTTGGTGAAATTTCAAGGAGCAGTAACCTGACCGACGTTTTCAGGATCCTGGAGCTTAACAACATGAAATTTGCGGTGGAGGGCAAAACAGTGAAGGTATCCTACAGTAAATAATATTTAACCTTAAACTTTATACTTACTTACAACTAAACAAACTAAATGCTAATCACTAAAACAAAACTTAATGGATAAACAACTACGATAAATCTCAGACCAATCTCATATTAACAGACCAAAAATTAACCGGAAGCCTCTCACCGCTTCCGGTTTAAAATAGGTCAGGCAGCACAAGATGTCGAAGCCCTGGGCTGCATTTTATTAACCCAATCTTATTCAAAAATATGAAATTAACTTTTCTTTACAACGCCGTATGCGCAATACGGGGGGTAAAGTGCAAATTCTTATTAGTATTGAAACTCACCACTATACTGTTGCTTGTTGGCGTGTTGCACTTATCCGCTGCAAGTTATTCTCAAACGGTAACCATATCCGGTAAAAACAGGAGTCTCGAATCGGTTTTTAAGGATATAAAACAACAAACAGGCTATTTGCTTTTTTACAGCGAAAAAGTAAATATAAAAGGCAAAACAGTGGATGCCAATTTTCATGACGCGCCGCTTGTTGATGTGCTTAACACGTGTCTTAAAGATTTTGATCTGAGTTTTACCATTGTTTCTAAAACCATCGTAATTCAAAATAAAATACCCGAACCCCGTCCGGCTCCGGCTGCGCCGATGAGCAAAATTTCGGTGAGTGGCCGTGTGTTGGATTCGGTAAGTAAAACCACCTTGCCAGGTGTAAATATTGCTGTTAAAGGAGGCAGAGGAGTAATAGGCCAAACCAACGACAAGGGGGAGTTTAATGTACAGACAGATGCAGGGCAAACATTAATATTCTCATTTATGGGCTACAAATCGGCGGAAGTTAAAGTGGTAGCTGGGCAATCGATTGTAGTGAGGCTTTTGCCTGATATTAATAACATTAAAGACATTGTGGTAACCGGTTACCAGGTTATTAAAAAAGATAATTATACCGGTAACGCCATCACGGTAAGCGGTGCAGATCTGAAGCGTAATAATCCGCAAAACGTGATCAAAAGTATAGCCTCGTTTGATCCGTCGTTTAAAGTACTTGATAATAACTTTATCGGTTCGGATCCAAACAAGCTGCCAAAGATAAACGTAAGGGGCGCCACGGCTATCCCTTCCATCAATGATAAAATACTTGACCGCAATAACCTTTCAAGCAATTATAACCTGCCGGCCTTTATCCTTGATGGCTTTGAAGTATCGCTTCAAAAAGTAGTTGACCTTGATATTAACCGGATAGAATCGGTAACCTTGTTGAAAGATGGTGCCGCTACCGCGGTTTACGGTTCAAGGGCCGCCAATGGTGTAATGGTTATTACTACCAAAGCCCCGGTTGCCGGAAAGTTACAGTTATTATACAATTATGAGCTTACTTTTAATGGCCCGGATCTGTCAGATTATCATGTGCTTAACGCAAAACAAAAGGTAGCTTATGAACAATTGGTTGGTTTATATGATACCCAAACATCCACAAGTGGTGATACCCAACAAGATAAGCTTGACGCCCAGTTGTTCACGCGCCTGAAAAATGTTGCAAGTGGCGTTAATACTTATTGGCTGTCGCAACCTTTAAGAAATGCCTATCAGCAAAAACATTCGGTATACGCGCAGGGCGGCGATCAGTCGTTCCGGTATGGTATCGATCTGCGTTACCAGACACAGCCTGGTGTTATGAAAGGCTCGGACAATACGCGGTATAGCGGAGGTGTTAATTTCACCTATAACCCAAGCTCAAAACTTATCATCAGGAATGATTTGACCATTACGCAGGTTAACCAGGCTAATTCTCCTTATGGCGATTTTTCGACCTATGTAAATGCCAACCCATATTTCCCGATAAGGGACAGCACAGGCAGATTGCTGCAGGAACTTGCCAACTGGCGTGTAAATACTTTTCGTGAGGGAAAAGATCAATACATTACCGAAAACGTATTTAATCCCTTATATGAAGCCAGCCTGAGCAGCTTTGATAAATTGGCATATACGGAGATCCTGGAGTCGTTTTCAGTCGATTATAAATTATCAAAAAGTTTGCGTTTAAGGGCATTAATGAGCGTAAATAAAACCAATACAACATCTGATAAATATGTATCACCGTTAAGCAGTGTTTTTTACAATTTTGCCGCCGATCAGGCGAATAACAAAGGAACCTACGATTATGGTACCAATGCCAGCCTTAACCTCGACGGTAACGTAACCATCGGCTATAACAAGCAACTGGGCGATCATTATTTCAACCTTGTGTTAGGTGCCAATATTTTAGCCTCAAAGGCTGATGTTAAATCATTTTCGGCCCAGGGTTTTTCAAACGATAGGTTCACCAATATAGGTTTTGCCCGCATTTATAAAGAAAACTCAGGCCCTTATGGCGATGTAACCAGGTCAAGAACGGCCGGCGCTTTCTTTTCGGGTAACTATGCGTTCCAAAACAAATATCTGTTAGATGCATCCGTAAGGGTTGATGGTTCATCGGCTTTCGGCGCCGACAGGCGTTACGCTCCATTCGGATCCCTTGGGATTGGTTGGAACATTCATAAGGAAAGCTTCTTCCGGGGTTCAAATGTAATAAGCCAGTTGCGTCTTAAGGGAAGTATTGCTACCCTTGGTTCTATCAGCTTCCCGGCGTACCAATCACGTTCAATCTACCTGTATGATACACAACACTGGTATTCCACAGGTATTGGCGCTACTATATTAGGCTATGGTAACAGCAACCTGGAGTGGCAAAAAACCCGCACAACCGATGTAGGGATGGACATCGGTTTGTTTAAAGACAGGATCGTTATCTCACCAAGATACTACTACAAACTTACCAAGGGATTGATCACCGATATTAACCTTGCGCCGTCAACCGGCTTCAATACCTATAAAGATAACCTTGGTGATATGTCAAATAAAGGTTATGAGCTTTACCTCGTAGCACAGGTTTTCCATACCTCCGACTGGAACATTAACCTGACCGGTAACCTTGCTCATAACGTTAACAAAATAGTGAGCATATCCGACGCACTTAAAGCCTTTAATAATAACATCGATAACTTCCAGACCAATAAGGATAACAACGCTTTTTCAACCCCGCTAACCCGGTATGTTGAAGGTAAGTCATTGAACACCATTTACGCGGTAAAATCATTGGGTATCGACCCTGAAAACGGTAAAGAGATCCTGGTAAAAAAAGATGGTACCCTAACCTATGTGTGGGATGTTAAGGATGTGCAGGAGGTAGGTAATACTACGCCAAAAGCCGAAGGATTTTTTGGCAGCACAGTATCATACAAAAGGTTTATGCTAAGCTTTAGCTTTCATTACCGTTTTGGTGGCCAGGCCTTTAACCAAACGCTTATCGACAGGGTTGAAAATGCCGACCCTCGCTTTAACGTAGATAGCCGCGTACTGGAGCAAAGGTGGAAACAGCCGGGCGACCACACGTTTTTCAAAAACATTACCGACCTCACCGATACCTATGTATCATCACGGTTTATACAAAAAGATAACCTGATCGAACTGCAGTCGCTTTACCTGTCATATGATTTTAAGCCAAATGCTATTCGCCGTTTGGGACTTCAAAATCTGAGGCTGGCAGCCACAGCAAACGATATTTTCAGGGCTTCAACTATTCAGGCAGAACGGGGGATCTATTATCCCTTCGCCCGCAGCTTAACATTTTCATTATTGGGTTCATTTTAACACATAACCATGAAAAGATATTTAATTTTTATAATCCCCTTGCTGATGTTTACATCATGTAAAAAGTTTTTGGATGTACAGCCGGAATCTGATGTAGATAAAGAGCAGTTGTTTAATACCGAAGATGGTTTTGAAGAGGCTTTAAATGGTGTTTATTCCAGGTGTACAAAGGCAGACCTGTATGCAGGAAACCTTACGTTCAGCAACCTGGATATCATGGCGCAGAACTATACGTTCTCCAATACCGATTTTCAGAAGATCGCTTCTTTTCAGTATAGCCAAAACATTTTAAAGGATAAAAACAGCCAGATCTGGTCGTCGGTATACAATGCCATCGGCAACTGCAATGAGATACTGCAGGTAATAGATAAACAAAAGGCCGTGTTTTCGGGTAATAACTATGCCATCATTAAAGGCGAGGCGCTTGCCCTGCGCGCGTACCTGCATTTTGATCTTTTACGCATGTTTGGGGCTTCATATAAATCTAACCCAAATGCTAAAGGCATACCTTATGTAACTACTGTAAGTATTAAAAGTACACCGTTTTCATCAGTAGGTGAGGTAATTAACAACGCCATAGCTGATCTGCGCAATGCACGTGCACTGCTGAGTACTACTGATCCTATTCTTTCTCCGGGTTACATAGTTGGATATCCTAACAAAACCTACCCTGGTGGTTATACAGGCCGCAAACAAACAGAAACCACAAGTAATACCCTGTTTTTGCAAAACCGCAGGCACAGGATTAACTATTATGCCGTATGCGGTGAACTTGCAAGGGTTTACTTGTATAAAAATGACTACCAGAACGCACTCTCCAATGCCAATGATGTAATAACTGCTAATAAATTCCCCTGGACACAAAAAGATGACGCTTTTAACAATAACGTCGAGCAAAAAGACAGGGTATTTTACAACGAGTTGGTATTTGGCTGGTACGCTCCCCAGGCTAATGAAAACAATGCACTCGTTACCTTGTTCAGTGCGGCCGACGTTGCGCAGTATCAGCCAACCCCGCTGCAGTTAGATAACATCTATGAAAAAAGCACCGTTGGCGCAGAGGACTGGCGCTACAGGCAATGGTTTTTTACAGCTACAGATGTTACCCCAAACCGCAGTTACCTGGTAAAATATTTAGTTAACAGTTCGCCACAGGTAAACCTGCATCCGCTAATGGCGCCGGCTTTCCGTTTAACGGAAGCATATTATATAGCCGCAGAGGCAAGTTACGATACCAATCCAACAAAAGCCATTGAGTACTTAAATACTGTTCGTACCCATAGAGGTATTATTGACTTGTTGCCGAATACTTTGGGTAAATCAGCCTTTATGAATGAGCTGGTTAAAGAAGCCCGTAAAGAGTTTTACGGCGAGAGCCAGATCTTTTATATGTATAAGCGGTTAAATCTTGATATAGTGGCGGCCAGCGGCCAGATCTATCCTGCATCAAACAACATTTACGTGTTCCCGATCCCCGATGACGAGGCGGCTTACAATAATTGATCCCATACCATTTATAACAATGAAAAGAAAGATATTTTATGTTTTAGTGGTCGTAGCGGCTCTTTTTAGCTGCAAAAAAGACCAATTACTTACGTATGGCTCCAGGGATAACATTTACCTGAATTACAAGGATAAAGATGGCAACCAGGATACTTCGATATTAACCTATTCCTTTGCCTATAATCCTACCCTGGCACAGGACACTATTTGGGTACCGATAATCATTTCGGGGCAAAGGACAAAAAGCGAAAGGAAGTTTGTAATAACCGTAGTTGATACAGCTACCACCGCCAAAGCAGGATTGCATTATGAAGCGCTTAAGCCATCGTACACAATGCCTGCTGATTCGGGCACGGTAAAAGTGCCCGTGATCATCAAGAACAGTGATCCGGAACTTGCAAATCAATCAGTAATGCTTACCATTCTTGTTTCGGGTGGGCAGGATTTTAACTCATCGCTCCCGGCGACATTGCGGGAAAAGTCGATCCTTTACTCGTCGCGGCTGGAACAACCAGCCTGGTGGATTTACTGGATGGGTAACCTGGGCCCTTACAGCAGGATAAAGCACCAGTTGTTCCTGATCTCTTCGGGCACTACCGATCTGGTTGATATGTCAAAACCGAACGCTTATCTGCAGATTCCGCGCACACTGTATTATATAGATAACGTGAGGACCTTTATTAATGATCCGTTTGCATGGGTAGCAAGATACCCGGAAAAAAGTTATGTGCTTACCAAGCGGGCTGACGGAAGCAACAATTATGATTTTTATAATTCTTCTTCGCCCGGTAAGAAGTTTTACCTCAAGTATTACGCGCAGGCAGGCAAATACTTTTTTGTTGATGAAAATGGTCAGCAGGTTATTATCAATTAAACACTTAGGTCATGAAATTTAAATCGATAGCTATATTGGCGCTCATAACGGTATTTTATACTTCATGTAAAAAAGACCTCGGCAATTATGTATACTCGCCACCTTCAGAGCCGGTAGTTACCGGCATTAATAATGCAACATTTGCAGCCCTGCTGGGCGATACGCTCACCATAAACCCCAAGGTTACTCTTGCCGGTGCCGATCCCTTAAAGGATCTTGATTTTGAATGGCACATCACCGTGCAAGAAGAACTGCGGGAAGCTGTTTACAAAGGCTACCCTCTGAAAATGGTCTACAATTTAGGCCCCGGCGACCGCGCATGTAAACTCACCATTACCGACAAACGGAATGGATTATTTTATATGTTCCCTTTCAAAATTACAGGTACGACGCAGTTCTCGGCAGGTATTTTGGTGTTGAGTAACGATAATGGGGTTACCAAATTATCATTCGTAAAACCGGATAAAACAGTGTTGGGCGATATTTATAAATCACTTAATAAAGGCGATTTGCCTATCAATCCGGTTCAGTTGTACTATTCAAAACCACTGCCTTATCAACCCAATACCAAAGAGGAATATTGGGTGCTAAGTAACGATCCTAATAAAAGCGGAGTGGTGCTTGACGCCAGTACCTTATTAAAACGAACAGATTTTGCAGCGCAATTCTTCTCGCCGCCGGCTGTTATCAATACAGGTTACCTGGAGCCATTTTTAGGCCCTGTACAAATGGGGACAGTGCCAACGGGAGTTATCAATGCTAAGCTATATGTAGGTGTATCCTCAACAGCGCCATTTGCTGATGACTACGGCAAATTTGCCAACGAACAGGGCGGTGATTACACAATGTCTAAATATTTTACACATGGAAGCTCGTTTTTTATCGGTTACAATCTTAAAGGAAAAGCCTTTATTACCTTCGGGGCCGATGGTACTTACTCTGGCACCAATTACCAGATTGATACCGCAAGCACTGGCTTTGACCCTAAAAATGTAGGATACGATAATTTGTTGTTCATGAAACCTACAGAAGGTGGCCCTTCCTATGCTTTCTTTAAAACAGCGACAGGTACAATAACCGAACTAAGTTTTAGCTACCCTATGGGGGATGACCGGACATTTAAAGGGCTGGGCAAACGCACATTCAAAGGCAGCGCCTTAATTGATGATAATACCAAATGGGTGGTGAATAGCTTAAATGTGTTTTATTTTTCATCAAAAGGGAAAATTTACCGCTATAACCCAATTAATGAAGATATAAGACAGCTCGACGCAGACTTTGGCGGTAAAAAGGTATCCATGATGAAGATCAGTTTGGATGACAACACCCTTACTGTTGGCGCAGATGGGGCAGTTTATACGCTTGACGTAAGTGTTTCTAAAACCGGTAATATCACCAAAACAATAACCGGTATACCGGGCGAACCGATTGACATCGTGAGCAGATAAAAAACTAACTAATCAAAACCATATAAAAGATTAACCAACAGCATGAATGATTTTTGTGTTGTTGGCCGCAGTCATGACATTAACAAGAGCGTTTCATCCTTGAAAAGTATAACGTAACCTGTCGACTAGATGTATAACATATAAAGAAATGAAAAAACTACTAAACTTAATTTTGAGCATGGCTGCGTTGAACGCCGCCGGCCAAACTAACCAGTTCGCTATTAATGGGCAGATTGGCAATCTCAACGGTCAGAAAGTTTATTTAAGCTTTATGACAGACGGCAAGGGGCATGAAGATTCGACCACATTAGTTAACGGCGCTTTTCATTTCACAGGTAGGATGAACCCATACAGTTCTGTACGCCTTGCACTTGATCATAAAGGCGCCGGCCGGGAAATTGCCACCCATGGCGGCGATATTCTCTACTTTAATTTTTCTAATGAAACGCTTAATATAGTTTCTAAAGATTCCCTGGCAAACGCCCAGATGAGCGGATCCAAAACATATGATGAATATTCGGCTTATGTTAAAGCTGTAGGACCGATGCCATGGGACATCGATCATATTTCTAATGCTGAAATTGCGGCAGCGCCCGAGTTGGTGAATGATACCGCATTTACCAATTCGGTTGCCCGCCATCACTATAAAATGATTGCCGATTTTCAGCGCAAAAATCTCGATTTTGCCAAAACGCACCCCGATTCGTTCTTTGCACCGGTAGCTCTGTTCGGCACTGCATCTAATGAAAAAACGGTTACAGTAGCCGAACAGGTGTTCAAAACTTTCAGTCCGGCAATCCAGGCAACTGATAATGGTAAAACTATCAAAGAATTTATTGATGCACATTACCGTTTAAAAATAGGTGGCCCGGCGCCGGTTTTTACTCAGGTCAACCCTGCCGGCAAACGCTTATCGTTAGCCGATTATAAAGGCAAAATCGTTTTGGTCGATTTTTGGGCAAGTTGGTGTTCACCTTGTCGTCAGGAAATCCCAAATCTGTTAAGTCAGTATAAAATGTACAAGGATAAAGGGTTCGAAATCCTTTCGGTATCGCTTGACAACAGCCGTGACAAATGGCTGAAAGCACTGCAACAGGAGGGTATGACATGGCCGCAGGTTAGCGACTTGAATGGCAACAACAACAGCGTTGCCCGTCTTTATGGCGTTTCGGCTATACCTGCTACATTCCTGGTAGACCGCGACGGCAAACTTATTAGCACAAATCTGCGCGGGGAAGACCTCAATCATAAACTTGCCGAACTTTTTAATTAAGCAGGTATGAAAAAGATCATTTTGGCTTTTCTGCTTTGTGTTATGTTTAGCGTAGCCTCTTTGGGTAACGTCATAAAACACGGAGCGGGCAAAATAGCACTCCATGTTTTATATGTGGGATATGATCCGGCAAAACCTAAGCCCGAACATATTACTTACTATAGCACAGCCGCGGGCGCGGTAGATGAGGCCTGGAAAACCCGTATGGCCGATTTTAAGGCTTTTTTAGAAACGCGCTTTGACAAAGTTGAAGTTGTGGATGTGAGGGATTACGATGCTTCGATGTCTGCCAATGTCGACGTAACAATTGCCGATGCGGGGCCGATAAAATTACCTGCCAATTTTGACAGGCCTATTATTTTGATGCATCAGCTGGCTCCCGATGTGGGCATGCCGATAGGACTTAAGTTTGATTGGTATTGTCAGTGTTTGGAAGACGATGCGCTGAACATCAAAACCAGTCATGCCATATTTAGTACACCTGTAAAAGTGAAGTTAACTTTAGTTAACAGGCCTACGCCGGGTTCTTTTTTTAACGGCTTTCAGGGAGCAACTACCCCGAAGGAACTGCCTATGTGGAAGGTGATTAAAGAGGATCCTACAGCTAAGGAAAAATACATTATCGGCATGGTGGCACATGGCGAGGGATTTAATGATTCGCCGGATGCCGAAGCTATAAGCGGCGGTGTTTGCTTAAAAAATGCTGAAGCAGTAGCGTTAGGCCGTCAGGGTAATTATTTTATGTGGGGCTTTTCTGCTTCGCCAAATCATATGACCGATGAAGCTAAAGATGTATTTGTGAACACAGTTTGCTACATCAAAAAGTTTGATCACCAGGCGCCCATCATGAAAAAAGTACAGATTGAAAACCGTGAGTGGGTAAATGAAATGATTTACCGTAGCGATAAAGCGTTATATCAAAAAACGCTGATAGCCCGGAAAGAAGGTAACGCCCGCCTCCTAAAAATGCAGCAGGAACTTAAAGATCGTAAAGCCAAAGGCGAGGATATTGGTAAAGGTAACGAGGCGTTTTTAAAAATGCCGGTATCCGATGATGTACAAAGTTTTGATGAATACCTTAAAAGCTGGACCGGCAGCGGCATGTATGATGCTTTTGGTACTAACGTAGAGGCCTATCATAAATACTATCGGGATAACCTCGAGTATTTTTATCCGGTTGATGCTTACTCGTTACAGGTAGATGAGGATGCAAAAAAGCTGGGGATCTCCAACCGCAAAATCGAGTTGCTTGAAAAATGCATCAGCATGCTTGAGAAAGGAGAGGAGCCTACCCTGGCCCAAAGGGTATTGGAAAGATATACCACTGAAAAATTCACATCTGCCAAAGAATGGCGCATTTGGTTAACCAAAAACAAACCCAACCTTTATTACACCGAAGCCGGAGGTTTTAAGTTTATGGTGAATACCTATAAAACAGAAACGGCGGCAATAGCACCCGCATCAACCGGCGACATTAAAACTGCAAACGGCGTAACAACACCAACCCGTGCCGATCCGGTGGTAGTGAGCGCCACGTTGGTTGATGAAGCAAATGGTAAAAAACAGGTAGTTGTTAAAGCGGAAATCTTGCAAGGCTGGCATATTTACGCTTATGTACCTAAAGACAGCCCTTTTATTACTACACAACCCATTATTGAGTTGCCCGAAGGTGTAACAAGCGGCGAGTGGCAAGCATCGGCCGGTGTTCCATTTGTCGGTGGCGAAGGCATGTTTGTTTGGGAGGACAAAGCAACATTTAAAACGGAAATAAGCGCGGCTTCATTAAAACGCGGCATGGTAATCAAATGCGGGCTTTACTACCAGGTTTGTGATAATAACAAGTGTTTCCCGCCAAAAAGAAAAATAATTGAAATACAGGTTTTATAATCCAGCCCAATGAAAATAAACTTTAAAAGGTTGTTGTTGGTAATACCCGTAGCGCTTGCCCTAAGCACCGGATGGAAGGCGGAGGGAAAAGCTTCATCATTAAAAAAACAGGATACTGTTACAGCAAATCAAAATTTAATAGTTGGAAAACGATTGCCGGCTTTTGAGTTACAAACTGCCGGTGGTAAATCCATCAAATTGTCATCGGTTAAAGGTAAAGTGGTATTGGTTGACTTCTGGGCCTCGTGGTGTATGCCGTGCAGGGCGGCTATTCCGCACCTTAAGGAGTTATATAAACAATACCATGCTAAAGGATTCGAGATAGTTAGTATTTCAATTGATCAAAACAATAAAGCCTGGAAAAACGCCATGCTTAAAGAAGCGATGCCCTGGCAACAGGGAATAGATAAATATGAGGATGGCAAAGATGCATCAGTGATGATGAATGCTTTAGGTATCCAGTCGGTACCCTTTGCAATTGTGCTTAATGCTGAGGGGAATGTGATTTTAATAAATCCCACTGCGTCTGATATCGATATACAGCTCAAAAAGATCTTTAACAGTTAAGAAATTATAAAAGGATAGCATTGGCTATCGTAAAGACAGTCCCGGTAGGACGTTTTCCATCAGTTTTTAGTTTAATTTCCGGAGAGCCGGTTTTAATACCGGCTCTTTTTACATCGGCAGGTAGCCCAAACAGCAGCGTTTGGACAACGCTACGGTTCAATTATAATGTATAATGACAAAACGGTTTTTATTATTTTTTTTCCTGCAGTGCTTATGGAACCTGCAGGCTATTAATGCGCAGAATGTTGATAAGCGGATACAGAAGCCCGGAGCTACGCAACTACAGGACAATATAAAAGCTGCGATAAAAAAAGGTTATGCTGCCAGTGTATTGATGTGGGAATATGATACTTTGCAGTATAGCCGGATGAGTGCGCAGTTTAGTGGTGTTGTAGTCTCCAAAGCAGGAGAGATCCTAAGCGCAGCACATGTGGTAACGCCCGGCAAAACCTACCAGGTAATATTTCCCGATGGGAAAATGTGCCTGGCCCGTGGTTTGGGCCGTATTACTATTCCCCCAACATTTATGCTGCCGGATGCTGCCATGCTCAAAATAATCCAAAAAGGGGATTGGCCGTTTGTCGAAATGGGCTGCTATTCAGATGTCAAAATCAACCAGCCATGTATTAGCATAGCTTACCCGGAAAGCATGGAACAACGCAAACCTGATGTAAGGTTTGGACATATCTCCAATTTAAATAACAGGTACGGTTTTATGGAATCAACTTGCGTGATGGAGCCGGGAGATTCAGGCGGCCCCCTGTTTGATCTCTCTGGCCGTTTGATCGGAATCCATAGCGGCATCGAACAGTCGGAGGATGTTAATTATGAAATCCCCGTAGATACCTATCGTAAATATTATACAGCACTAACCCGTTTAGAGAATTATACTTCCCTGCCTTTGGATACAAACGTGATTTCAAAAAATCGGCCGGCCAATAATTTTCCGGTAGCTGAAAGTCCAGATAAGTATTTTAAAAGTGTGGGAAAGCGTTTTAAAACAACTTGTGTAAATATTAAGAGTGTTATTGATGGTAAGGAACAGACTATAGCGGGGACTATTTTTTCTTTAGATGATGTCAATGTAAAAGCTGCCTTCAAAAATTCAGATGTCGTTTTGACTAAAAGTTCAATGATTGGCGAGGATCCTTTTATTACATTATCGGGCGGCAAGACTATTAAGGCAAATATTATCAGACGAGACAGAATTAATGACCTTGCGCTATTGTTGCCCGTTTCAAAGTTAGGGAAGGAAGGTATCAAACTTCGAATGTTGCTGGCAGATACACTTAGCAATAACGATTTGGGCAGTTTTTTGATTTCTGTTCGCGCTGATTCTCAGTATTGTAGCAGCGTTTTGGGGAGCATTGGCGTAAGCCTGCCAAAAATAACCAGCTACGGCTATTTGGGAGCTGTTGCCCGGCAAAAGGGACAGGCGTTATTATTTACTTTTATTCAGCCCAACAGCGCGGCTGAGGCTGCCGGGCTAACAACCGGCGATGAGCTTTTAGCAATTGACGACAAAACTGTAAATGACGATCTGGATATGTTTAAAGCACTTCAAAAATTCCGCGCCGGCGATACTACTTTAATGGCAATCAGTCATATGGGAGAAAAGATGATAAAAAAAGTCGCCCTAAAATATCCACCCCAAAAAATTACCAATCATCCGGCCGACCATTTCACAGGTGGAAAAAGCATTCGAAAAGATGGGTTCGGGAACGTATTCGTTCATGATGCAAGAATAAAGCCTGGGGAATGCGGAGGGCCCGTATTTGATATCACCGGAAAGTTTTTGGGCATCAATATAGCAAGATTGAGCAGAACAAGCACAATTACGATACCAGCCGTCGCAGTAAATCAATTTATAGTAACTGCCATTTACGACAGCAAAGAGGGTAATTAATTATCCGTACAAGAGCCCATTTGGGTTGCTGCGGGCTTTTTCAGCCTGTTTTAGATCTTGCTAACTCATTCAGAACTAATGCTGTCGGATTACCATATCTTGATAATTACTATTTCTAATCACTGATTGGCGCAATTGGTTGCGCTTCCCAATTTGGCTGCGGCGCGTTAGGAACAGGGCAATCAGCAGAAAAAAACGACCGTAAATCGCTCTCGTTAAAGTATTGCAACAGCTGCCATGAATACCCTGAAGCACAATTCCCGGACAAGGAATGTACTGCATGCTGCACCTGTAAAAAAGGGTCTCAAAAAGAACACGCGCTTTATGTAAGTAAAAAGCTGCTTTTTGGGAGCAGCGTAGTCAAAATTTGGCGGAGTTCCGCGGTGGAGCCGGAGAGGATCTCAATCGAAACCCTTAGTCCGCTTTTAACACTTTTAAATGGGATGAAATCGCTTTAAAAATTGGATCGACTTATTGGCAAGACGCTCTCCTCATCTGGTTTTCAACTTTAAATATTACCAATACTGTTACGCCAGAGTTGCTTGTTATTTCAAAACTACCTCCCAATTGCTTACTAAGCGCCTTCATCACCTCCATCCCTAACGATGACATCTCGGTTAAATTAAAATCAGGAGGCAGCCCTTTGCCGTTGTCACTAATAAGTAAGGCGATGGTTTCTGGCGCCCAACCCCGATGGGTGCAACCCTTTAAGTTACTCCAGCCTTTCAGTCGAGTTTTTATTTTTTAGCATTCATTTGCCATTTCCGATGCATCCGATGGAAAGGATTTTAGCTAAAATGCATATTATCAAGATATTATTTACAAAATTTACATTTTTCTTTACAATCCAAATTCGTTGCGCTGAAAGATATCAAAGTAGATTTGCTGAATCAATTCTAACGGGACATGAAAAATAAAAGAAATGTTTTGTACAGTCTGGCTATCATACTGGTTGTATTAATTTATTTCCCCGCACAGGCTCAGCAAAAAAACGGCACTCATCGCGCTGACTTTTCGGGCGAATGGAAATCCAAAGAGTCGATAAGTATGGGCGGAAATATTGTTTGCTTATATAACTCAGGTGATCGTATGCTAGCTAAAACAATGAAAATAGCAGAGCAGGTAAATTTTCTAACCATAGAAGTGTCAAGCTCGTTTCCTGGCGCAGCGACTGTTACCAGCCAGGAGAAACTTGTCTTCGACGGTAAAACAAGCGAAATTGATTATGCCCCTGGAAGAGGAAAGAAGTTTACCGTAAAGTTGTCAGCTGATGGACAAACTATGACTATTAACTCAATTGTGCACCTGATGATTGCTCAAAAACAAGAATTTGTTAACCTAACAGAGGTTTGGAAGTTGAGCAATGATGGCAAATCTATTTCTGTTCAGGCCAATGCAAAATCAACCTCATTTGGCGGCGAACGTTCTTGGAAGACCACATTCGATAGAGCTCGTTAGTGTTGGTTCGGAAAGCGTACAGTCGGTTTTCTTATCAAAACTTCATTTCAAGCACATAGATCCACTAATTGCTTCTAATCATCCAAAAAGTGATTCGGGAATGCACAGTTAGTTGCACAAAATGTGATTTTTTTAGATTATGAAATTATCTAAGTTGTTGTTTCATAGGTTTTTATTTTACTCTGATCTATTCTTATCCTTTTTAATCCTTACGGATGCACGCTTTGGAACACCAATCCGGCTACCTGAAATTAGTTTTTAATTTCGGCGCATTTATGGGTTAATGTATTGAAAACAAATAATTAATCCTTAAAATAATGGCGCAAAAAAGACTGAAATGTACTGCAATTAAGTTCTTTTTTGCGCCCTGAAAAATGACGGTTTCAGGCGGTAATTTGGATATACCAGTGATATTGACCCCTCTTCGCCAATCTAAAGTGCCCGGTGGTAGTAATACGCAGGTAAATGTGGCGAAGCCTTCGGCATTTGCTTTTGATCTCTTTACTTAAAAGAGGTGGTTAAAAGATTTGTTCATCACTGAAGCTTTAAGTGAATAAAATCAGTTACATATCCTGCTGAAATCAAGGTGTTTAAATTAATAAAACGCTCAATATAAGAGACTTATAAGCATTCCGGTGACCCGGCAAGCTTACCTTGAAAAAGGTCACCCACTGGGCATCAGAACAAAGCTATTGATTGGTTTGTTTTGGTGAGGGCTAAAATCAGAAAGCGCCGTAAATGATTCATTTACAGCGCCTTTTGATCCTAATTGAATAATACTTGGCGGAGAGTTAGGGATTTGTTTTAACCCTAATTTTCTGCGCTTATTTGATATCTTGAATGGTTTTCAATTTCGTACTCACCGAATTACTCACCACTTTTTATTTATGCTGATATAGCTGCAAATGCTATATTCAAATATACAAAAAAATGTAAGAAAACAGCGTGTTCATTAATGAAAGTGCTTGCTTCCGAATGGGATATATCAACTTAAGAATCTCAACCGAAGAGATAACCGTATTGTAATTTTCGCCTAATGCGACTGTGCCGAAAAGGATTCTGCGAGTTTTGAATAGCTTTTTTGTAAGGCTTATCTGCATAATTAATTTTAGTAAAGCCTAAATCTTCAATGCGTTGATTTACTTTTAACTTTTCCTTGGTAATTTGAGCAAAAGAAAGTTCTTATCAAAGTTGATCGGTAAACATTTAGGGAATTTCTTAATAGGTGAGGTTGTTCCCAAGCCGAACCCCGGACCAAACAGGGCTCATTCAGTACAATCTGATGATAGCAAAATATATATAGTCGTAAATTACGTCAATGACAGCAGCGAATCAGCAGGTTACCGATGATGGTCTGCCATACTTTATGCATCACTTATTTTAATCCTTAGTTCAGACCACTTTTGATTCAATGACCTTAACCCATCAGCATCTGACATTAAGAAAAATCTCTAACGCCTCATTTAAAACAGAGGCATTAGAGATTTCTAGGAATTTTGTGAAATAATTTAATTGATTTCTTTGTATTTAACTTATATTCTCACAAATCCCCATTGCTGATTTTTGCCCCCGTAGTAATCATTTTGGTCGACCGCGCTACCATTTCTGAATGGAACTGAGGGATCAGTCCCTAAAGTAACTTCCAGGGCTTTTCCGCTATTTACGTTGATGATTTTATAGAATCCATCGTAGGTTGACTGAATTAACCAGTTTTGATTATTATTGCCTGTACCTGTATAATCCCACATATCCACGGCACCGCCGTTAGCGCCAGACCATCCCCATACCTCTAAACATTTCCCGCTAACATGCATTGGCGTTAACAGGTAGCCGCCATTTGCCGCAGCTTGCACTTTAAATTGCTGATTTGCTCCGGCTACATAATCCCATTGATCTGCCAGCGACCCATTAGCAGTTGCCCAGCCACCGATCTCCAAGGGCTTAAAACTAAACCTGTTGATAATCTGGTACACACTACCAACCTGGAATGCCGGGGATGCTCCGGTTTGTGCCCCTTGTACAAGGGCCGCCAAATCCCGTTGATCCTTTACGGCGTAAGTCGATCTATTAATGAGAGACCCGGTATCCCAAAGAAATGGTAGAATACCGTTCCCCGAGGCCTGGTGCATGCAGTAATTATACCAATAAGCCCTGGAAGCAAGGTTGAAGTTTAAAGAGTCTCCTGTAAGGTTTCGGTCCATTACCGCAAATTCTCCCATTATTACCGGGATCCCATGGTCAACAAATTTTGTCTTCATCATTTTGAAATTTTCGTTAATGGTCGATTCCTCACCCCAAGTCGAATTGTTCGCGACATCGAAGGTTGTGTGATATCCCGAACCCCAATAAAAAAACCTGTTACCATATGATTGGTCGGCGTCCAACAAACAGAAGTTCCAGGGAGTGTAGTTATGGATTTCCACCATCAAACGGTTGGATGCCGGATCTGTTGGCATTGTGTTCATCAGATTGTTCGTATAAACAATATCACCTCCTTTGGGCCCTTGGATAACCAGCGTCCTGTAGCTGTTGTGCCCTCCGGTTGACCTCACCGCGTTGATAAAAGTTTGATGATAAGAAAGCAGAACTCTCATCCCTGTGCTATCCGTTGCGTTAGGTTCATTCGCGCTGGCAAAAAGCAGGTGTTGATCAAAACCACGCATTTGTGTTGCAATTTGTTCCCAAAGTGCTTTTTGTTTGGCATTAACGGCGGCCTGCGCGGTGGTAGTGCAATTAAGCTCCAACCATCCGCCGTCCCAATGTATATTTAATATCGCATACATCCCATCGTTAACGCAGTATTGCACAACCTGCTGCACACGGGCAAGCCAGGCCGGGTCTATTTTTGCAGTTGTTGAATCTGGTACATGTGACCAATTCCAATTGCAAGGGATCCTTATGGCGTTAAACCCCCTTTGTTTATAGCTGTCGATGAGAGCCTGGGTAATATTGGGATTTCCCCACCCGTTTTCGTTATATTGGGCTTCCATAGTGTTGCCAATATTAATACCCAACGTCATATTTGCAGCGATTTGAGTTGCTGTACTGGTCATCCCTGTTTGATCGGGTGCTAGCGGCGAAATATTGTAACTCGGATAACTGGTGGCGGTTAGCGTTTTAGTGCTCGTTTTAACAAGCGATTTAACGTCCGGAGAAGCGATTTGTTGCTTCTTGCACCTTGTCAATGCCGGGATTGCAAGAATGCATAAAAAATAACTTAAAATTTTCTTCATAAAAAAATTGGTTAGGTTGGCGATATTTAAATCTGCCACTATTGATAAATTGGTTAATTGCAAGTGAATGTGTCAGATAGTCAGATAAAACGAGGGTGTTTTTATCATTACCTGTAAGGTTTACAGAGTTATTGGCATAGGCAGTTATGTTGATAACCGCCGTTAACCAACGGGGTATTTCAAAGATTGATAATAATGCAGTTGCCATTCCGCATAAGGCAGAGTTTAACATTAGTTTCATTTTTCGATAGGATAAAACGGGCCTGAAACGGTTTATTTGTTTAATTGGTTAAATCTTGTTTTTCGATGCAGAAGGACAATTAATGAAAACAATGCAATTAAAGTCAACATAATACAGCCGTTGGAACAATGGGCATGTTTAATTAGCGATAATTGAATTGTACAAGGCTTATTAATTGAGTAGTAAAACTACAGATGAGATAATTTAATGATGGGAGATAAAAGTTAGAAAATAGGGCGTTAAATGTTAATTTCTCAAAAACATGGAATCCGTAAAGTTTTGTATAAATAGCCACTTTATTTGAAATAGATTGATAAAGCGGTATCGGAGGTACGTGTTTATCATTTTAAAAATTGCGAATAGGCCGTGTCGTCGCCTTTTTAACCGAATGATCCGGGTAGCCTCCTAAACAACAATCTGTAACAAGCGTTATTTCATTGTAAATTCAGGAATGGCCCGTAACCATAATATCGGCAGCTCGTTTGCTTCAGAGGTAGCTTGTTTATTTTTCGCTGATTAAATAGAGGAATCGCCACTTTTATCTCGTTAATTGCGAATTTATTTTACTTTTATGGTACGGTAGTGTACCGGCTTGCTAAAGAGCCAGGTTCCTGATTTCCAATATCTCAACTAAATTTTAATGCGTGTAAAACTTTATATTGTCGTTTCAGCATTGTTTTTTGCTTACACGAACAATTTTGCGCAAAACAGTCAATACCAGTTTTCGCGGCTCAATATAAGTAACGGGCTGTCACACAACCAAGTCACCTGCATTTTTAAGGATTCTGAGGGCTTCATGTGGTTTGGTACTTCTTCTGGTCTCAACCGTTATGACGGTTATACTTTTAAAGTATTCAAGCACGACGTAAATAATAAAAACTCCATTAATGAAGATTACATAAATAATATTTGGGAAGGACCTGACAAAAAATTATGGATAACAACCCCGGCTGGATATTCTTTTTATGATCCCGAAACGGAACAGTTCAACAATGATGTATCGTCAGTACTTTATTCTCTTAAACTTCCGGTGTATCCGTCCGTTTCCAAGATAGTTCACAACGGCAAAGGCGACTTTTGGTTTCTGTATCCCGAGTCGGGCATTTACAGGTATAATGAATTGAACAAAACTACCACACATTATTATCATCACCATAGTTCAAGCCCGTCGTTATATTCAAGTTTAGTTACAGACATTGTGCAGGATACAACCGGCAATGTATGGCTTGCTTACGACGACGGCGTAATAGAGCTATTTGATGTAAAACGCAATGCAATTACGTACCATACCGATATTTTAAAAAAAGCTGCTGATAAAGGCAGGAACTACTCGCTAACTATTGACAGTGAAGGCGATCTTTGGGTGTTTAACCCCAACATGGATTCCGGCGTCTATTATTACAGCCGCCGTACGGGACGGTTTCGGTACATCACAAAAGAGTCGGCAGAAACGCCGCTTACATCGAACAACATCACTAATATTATTCAAGCCGACGACGGCCTCATGTGGATATCCACTGATCATGGCGGAATAAATTTATTGGATAAAAAAAAGGGGGAAATTACTTATTTACTAAATAGGGAAGATGACCCAAAATCGTTGGGACAGAACACTGTAGCGCTTTACAAAGACAACAAAGGTATTATGTGGGCCCGTACGCTTAGAGAGGGGGTAAGTTATTATCATAAAAGTATTATCAGGTTTCCGTTATACAGGCACTTTGCTTCAGCCCCCGCCAGCCTTAAGTTTGAAGACGTCAATAAATTTGTCGAAGATAAAAACGGTAACTTATGGATCGGGACCAATGGAGGCGGCTTAGTTTATTTTGATCGCAAAACAGGCAAGTTTACCCAGTATAAACATAATTCGGGAAATCCGAATAGCCTCAGCAGTGATATTATTGTTAGTTTGTGTATTGACCAGGATCAGCAACTATGGATAGGTACGTATTTTGGCGGGCTGGATCATTTTGACGGAAGAAAGTTTATTCATTACAAACATAATGGCAAGGTACCTACGAGCATTGCCGATGACCGGGTATGGAATATTTTGGAAGATTCATCGAACCGGTTATGGATAGGCACGTTTGCGGCGGGGTTGCAAATGTTTGACAGAGACAAAAAAATATTTTCCTCTCCCTTTAAGCAAACGGATATCAGGTCGCCTTATATATCCGCACTCATTGAGGACACCAAAGGGAATCTCTGGGTAGGAGGATATTTGGGAGTAGATAAAATATTAAAAAATGGACGGGATGTTATACATTATAATAAAAAGAAAAACGACCCTAACAGTTTAATCAATGATGACATTCATAATATCACGCAGGACAGCCGCGGCCTGATGTGGATAGCAACAAGGAACGGACTAAGCATATTGAACCCCGAAACCAACCGTTTTATCTCGCTTACAAAAAAGGACGGGTTGCCAGACAACCAGGTTTTGAATGTATTGGAAGATAACAGCGGGACCATGTGGCTAAGTACATCAAACGGCCTGGGCCGGATAACGTTGACACCCGGCAATGGCACCTATAAATTCCAATTTGAAAGTTTTGATGAAACAGACGGCCTGCAGGGCAGAGAGTTCACTGTAAATGCAGCTTTAAAAACCAATAAAGGGGAATTGGTATTTGGTGGCTCGCATGGCTTCAATATTTTCGACCCACTAAGTATACACCCGAATATAGATGAGCCTAAATTAATTTTCACCGGCTTTCAGCTATTCAACAAAAGTATAGCAGCTAATGAAGAAGTTGATGGTCATGTAGTATTATCTAAAGCAATTTCGGCTACACAGGAGATAACGCTGAAACACAGTGAAAATGTGTTTACCATTGAATTTTCTGCCTTAAATTTCTTTAATCCCAATAAAATAACGCATCAGTATATGATGGAGGGTTTTGATAAAGGGTGGCTTACTGCAAATAATGCTACCCGGAAAGCTACCTATACCAACCTTGACGGAGGCGATTATACTTTTAAAGTACGGGCTATTGGCCGGGAGGGGAAATGGAAACCCAGCTATATAAAATTAAAAATTAAGGTATTGCCCCCGTTCTGGAAATCGCCAATCGCCTATTTTATTTATGTTTTCTCCATCATAGCGGTATTGTATTACATCCGAAAACAAGGCATTAAAAAAATAGAAACCCGGTTTGAGATCGAGCGCGTGCGAAAGGAAGCACAGGATAAGCACGAGCTGGATATAATGAAAATAGATTTTTTTACCAACGTTAGTCACGAATTCAGAACGCCTATCGCCCTGATTATGGCACCAGTTGAAAAGTTGTTAAAGCAGGCTGATGATAATTATAGTCGGCGAAAGCTTCAGTTGATCCACGAAAATTCTAAGCGGCTGCTTAATATGATTAACCAGCTATTGGATTTTAGTAAAATGGCAGTAAAAAAACTTCAGCTTGATCTGCGTGAAGCTGATATCATTAAAGTTATTAAAGAAGCTAGCGATCTATTTACCGATCTGGCGGATAAAAAACATATCAGTTTTTCATTTAAGTGTGATACTGATTCGGGCTTTACTTTTTTTGATCAGGATAAAATTGAAAGAATTCTTTTTAACCTGCTTTCCAATGCATTTAAGTTTACCCCTGACTTTGGTAGTGTAGCTGTTGAAGCAAAATTGTTGGGATCCAACAGCGTGGAAATGACCCTTCTTCAAATTAAGGTAATAGATTCGGGTGTCGGTATTCCGGCTGAAAAACACAATAAAATATTTGAGCGTTTTTTTCAAAATGAGATGCCCGCTTCGTTAATTAACCAGGGAAGTGGTATTGGCTTGTCAATTACTAAAGAGTTTGTTGATCTGATGGGTGGCACCATTTCTGTTGAAAGTGAACATGGGAAAGGGAGTTGTTTTATTGTGCGGCTGCCAATAAAGATATCCCAGAAAAATAACTTTACCGGTATTGAAAATACCCCCGAAGAAGTAGGAGCGCCTAAGCCCGACAGGTCAAGTCAGGAAAAACGCAATAAAAATATCACCATTTTAATTGTGGAGGATAACTCCGATTTCAGGGCTTATCTAAAAGATGATCTCAGGCACTTATATACAATTGCCGAAGCCGTAAATGGTAAAGACGGTTGGCAAAAGGCATTGGCTTTACATCCCAATCTGATCATAAGCGATATTAACATGGCCGAAATTGATGGTATCGATTTTTGTAAAAAGATCCGTAGCGATAAACGCACCGAACATATACCATTTATATTAATTACCGCTTTTACCGGCGACGAAAAGCAACTGGCCGGTTTGGAAACAGGGGCGAACGATTACCTTTCCAAGCCTTTTAATTTTGACATATTACGTTTCAAGGTTCATAATTTGCTTAAGAATCAACAGCTAGTAAAAGAAACATATCGAAGGCAAATTGAAGCGAAACCGGGCGATTTGGAAATCGAAACGCCCGATACGAAATTTATGAGAAAGTTATTGACGGTCATTGAAGAAAATATTCCAAATGCCGGCTTTTCAGTTGAATTGCTAAGCAGTAAGATGAATATGAGCCGCGCAACATTATATAATAAAGTATTTAATCTTTCTGGCAAAACTCCGGTTGAGTTTATCAGGTCGGTAAGGTTAAAAAGAGCAGTACAACTCCTACTCACTAAACAATTCACCATAGCCGAAACTGCCTATGAGGTAGGTTTCAATGATGCTAAATATTTTTCTAAAGTATTTAAAGAAGAGTTTTTGATGACACCTTCTGAGTACCTGGACAGTACAGATTGATCTTCACACTTCAATCCCGCCGATTCAAATGATTTATAGTTGTGAAAGAAACTGCCTTTTGCAAAAGGTAGGTACAACTATTTTTTTCGCCCATAAATTAAGATAATCAGCTCATTGTCAGTATCTTGAATTTTGGCAAGATTGACATTTTTCATACCAATCAGCCACATTAGCACACTCGGCGGTCTGCGCATACAGGGTATATTGCCCCAATATAATACGGCCCAAGTTATTATATGTAAGCCCTGATTTATAAACCAATTATTCAGATTATGCCTAAAAACCGCCATTTAGACGTTTATCGTTTTTTTGATTTTTTCACCCTTCGGAAACCTTTTTATTGGAGAGTGTCCTGCTTTTAGGATAACCTCAATATAAAGCCTTTTTGATATGAACGGATAATTGTACCGCCTGGCCTTCAGGCGGTACACCTGATTGATACATGAAATAATACTGAACGATAATATCAAACCCGTATAGATCACCTATTAGATTATGAAGAAAAAATGAGATTAAAAATCAATTAAACACTAACCAAACACCAATGAACCAATTATCAAACCTTAAAATCCTTTTAAAAGATGGATAAAAATTTACAAAGAAGAATGAAATACCAGATTTCATTATTTATCACGGGCATGTTTCTTTATTTTTCGGCCCATGCACAAACGGTAAATATTACCGGCAAAATAACTTCTGACGATGGGCAGCCAATACCCGGAGTAAACATTAAAATTAAAGGGACGGGCCTCGGGTCTATATCTAGTATTGACGGGAGTTATTCAATAGCGGCCGAATCTGGCAAGGTGCTGGTTTTTAACTTTTTAGGTTATGCACCACGGGAAATAACTGTTAAGCAAGCTGGCGTAATTAATGTCACGCTCAAATCAACATCCAGCAACTTAGATGAGGTTGTTGTTGTTGGCTATGGTAAGAAAGCAAGAAAAGATCTTACAGGGTCAATAAGTTCCATATCGGGTAACGAGTTGAACAAAACCCAACCGGCCACCTTTGACCAGGCCCTGCAGGGTAAAGTTGCAGGTGTAGTGGTTCAACAGGTATCGGGCCAGCCCGGTGGCGGCGTATCTATTCAAATACGTGGCGTGTCTTCAATAAGCGGTTCCAATTCGCCATTGTACGTAATAGATGGTATCATTATTCCACCAGTGGGTGATCCCGGTAATGGTTCTAATCCATTAAATGCTATCAATCCTGCCGAAATTGAATCAATAGATGTATTGAAAGATGCTTCGGCAACAGCCATATACGGTTCGCAGGCAACCAATGGAGTAGTTGTTATTACTACAAAAAGGGGTAAAGCCGGGGCGCCGCAGATAACTTATGATTTCTATGCCGGTTACCAGGAAATACTAAAACGGTTGCCTGTGGTGAATTTGCAGCAGTTTGCAACTATCATTAATGCCCGGGGCATTATCTGGGGCTTTGATACGAGGCCCCAATTTGCTAACTCACAATATTTAGGCCCCGGTACCGACTGGCAAAAAGAATTATTCAGGAAGGCCCCGATGATGAATCACACACTTACGGTAAGCGGTGGGGATGCCCGCACCCAATATTTGCTATCAACCTCGTATTTTGACCAGGAAGGGATAGCCCTTGGATCTGATTTTAAAAGATACTCGTTAAGGCTGAATTTAGATAACAAAACCACTAATTGGCTAAAAATAGGTACCAGCCTTCAATTGGCGCATGTTAATGAAAGTGTAAATTCAACCTCCGGTAATGTAATTGGAACCGCACTAAGCATTAGCCCCGATATTCCGGTAAAAAACCCTGATGGTTCCTATGGCGGCGTTACAGACCCCGCCGGTTGGGTAGCACCTATTGCCAACCCGGTGGCATTGGCCAAAATTGTAAAAGACCTGAGAAAGAATGATCAGATATTCGGCAATGTGTACGCCGAAATACAATTTACTAAAGACCTATCGCTGCGAAATGAACTATCCGGTAATTTTGAATTTAATACGGAAAATAGGTATTCACCAACTTATAGTTTTGGCAAAGGTAATGTCAGCCGTAATTACGGTTCCTCAAATGCCGGCCAAAATTTTTATATAGCAATACGCAATTTTTTAACTTATAACCATAATTTCAAAAAACTTCATGTGGATGCCTTAGCGGGGCATGAATCGCAGGAGAGAACTTTTGAATCTCTTTACGGCGCGCGAAGGAATTTTGCTTCAGACAATGTGCAGGCCATTAATGGCGGGGATGCCAGCACTGCCACAAACTCGGGCGATAATTCACAATCAACCCCTACCGGCGGCAATGCACAGGAATCCTGGTTCGGCCGTATCAATTTTTCATGGAATGACAGATACCTGCTCACCGGTAATATACGGAACGATGGTTCTTCAAATTTTCCGGCTGGCAATCGTTGGGTTACTACCTATTCGGGTGGATTTGCCTGGAAAATTAATAACGAGGCGTTTTTAAAAGGCGTAAAATCTATAAATGAGTTGAAGCTGAGGCTTGGTTATGGGCTTACTAACAATCAAGGCATACCGGGCAATACTTTTGTAACCCAACTTATATCGGTGCCTAACAGCCTGTCAGGTACAGCGCAGTTCCAAAACAATTTGGCAAATCCGTCTGTGAAGTGGGAAAAAACTGATTATTACAATGCCGGGATCGACGCATCGTTCTGGAATGGGCGGTTAGGTTTTTCATTAGATGTTTATGATCGCGAAACACACGGCCTTTTATTACAGGTGCCGCTTCCGGAATACTCTGGTACTGTATCGGGCTGGGGGCCGGGATCCATGCAAGCGCCTTATGCCAATGTTGGCTCGCTAAGCAACAAAGGGGTTGATTTCCAAATCAATTCTACCAATATTATTTCTAAAAATTTCACCTGGAAAACTACTTTCACCATATCGCGAAATAAGAACAAAGTGACCAGTTTAGGTGCAGGTGGAGACCAGGCCAACCTAAGCCAAAAATCTTATACAATTAATGATATAATCGAAAAAACGGTGGTAGGCCAGCCCATTGGCGAATTTTACGGCTACGTATTTGATGGGATATTTGCAAAGCCATCTGATTTTCAAAACCATGCCCGGCCTGCCGACCCCAATGGTAACCCTTATCCGATTTCTTCGGCAGGTGGGGGGATCTGGTACGGCGACCGTATGTTCAAGGATTTGAATGGCGACGGTGTTATCGACTCAAAAGATCAAACCTTTTTGGGCTCCCCGATCCCCAAATTTCAGTATGGTATCAATAATACATTTAACTACAAAAATTTTGACCTGAATATTTTCTTCAGCGGCAGTTATGGCAACAAAGTATTCAATCAAATGGCTATACAGGAAACCGATCCGAGAGGGCAGGCCACTTTTTTCACATCGATGTTAGATTATGCGAAATTGGCACTGGTAGATCCCAAAGGCTCTGCAACCGATGTTAACAATGTATATGTTACCAACCCCAATACAACGGTTGTAGGACTGAGAAATGATAATACCAATACCAATAACCGACCTAATAGTTTAATGATTGAGGATGGTTCATTCCTGCGGTGCAAAAATATCACTTTAGGTTATCGGATATCAGAAAGCCTTTTATCCAAAATATCTGTGCGGTCTGTCAGGGTATATGCCAATGTATCCAACTTATTTATAATTACAAAATATAGAGGCATGGATCCCGAGATAGGTTCGTGGAACCCGCTCCAGGCAGGTTGGGACAACGGTTATTACCCGCAGCCAAGAGTATTTACTTTGGGTGCAAACATAACCTTGAAATAATAAAACCATTACCGATTAAAAATATTTGTTTATGAAATCAATTAAAAAGATTATCACCATCCTGCTATGTGTTGCCGCAATAGCCGGATGTAAAAAGAGTTTTTTGGACCGTCCGTCCAACTCGCAGATCAGTTCTAATAATTTTTACAAATCCACTTCCGATTTACGGCTGGCTACGGCAAGTCTGTACGCCGGTTCAGAGTGGTTTCAATGGAACACTCAGGGCTACATACCACTTGGCGACGTATTGGCTGGTTCCGCCAGCTTTCCGTATAATGGCGATTTGGTACAGCTTTTTACACGCACTATTACCGCCCAAAATGGCCTTGTAACAAATGGTTGGGTTGGGTTGTACAATGTTATAGCGCAATGTAATGGCGTTATTAATGCCATACAGCAACAGGCGTCTTCGTCAATTTCGGCAACAGACAAAAATGCGGCCATAGCTGAGGCAAAATTTATTCGTGCCGTTGCTTATTATCATCTGGCGGTGTATTGGGGGGCTGTGCCCATTGTTGAAGATAACAGTAAACTAATAAAAGATCCGCTGCTTCCGCGCAACATTGTTTCGGATGTGTATAAATTTGTTACTAAAGACCTGACTTACGCAGCGCAATATCTTCCCAAAACAGATGAAAAAGGCCGGGTGACTACCTGGTCGGCGCAGGGAATGCTGGGCAAAGTATATTTAACGATGGCCGGTTTAGGCAAAAGTGGCAGCCGCGACCAGGCCTTGTTGGACAGTGCCAAAAAGTACGCGGGCAATGTGTGTAATAATAGCGGGCTAAATTTGTTTCCCAGCTATTATGATCTTTTCAAGGTGCAAAACAACGATAGCCCTGAATCATTGTTCGCGCTCCAGTGGGCTGGAGGTGTGGGTTATGGTATTGGCAATGCCCTGCAACAATATTTTGCGCCAGATAAAGTCGTTACTCCTCAGCAACAAGGCGGATGGGAGGGCATAGCGCCAAGCTATGATTTATACCGGATGTATTCGGCTAAGGATACAGTAAGGCGTAAAGCCACTATTGTGCTTACCGGAGATTTTTATCCCGAATTGAATGTTGCCGGTGGTGGTTATACGGCAAAAAATACCGGCCTGAAAAAACACATTGTTGGCACGGAAAAAGATAACAACTTGCCAACAATGGATTCCTGGTCATCTCCCGAACATAATGCAATTCTTAGATTGGCCGATGTGTATTTGGTATATGCCGAAGCTATTTTGGGTAACGATGGTACTACAAGCGATGGTAACGCGCTAAAGTATTTCAATGCTGTACGGACAAGGGCAGGCGTGGATAAAGTGCAGGCGATAACCCCGGATTTACTGCGTACGGAAAGAAGGGTTGAACTTGCTTTTGAAGGACAATACTGGATAGACCTGGTTAGGTATTCTTATTACGATCCTACTAATGCTGTGAAATTTCTTAATGACCAGGATGCCACTCACGGTCGTATCTCGTTTACTTATGACCCTAAAACAAAAATAGCTACAAGGGATACTATTGCTCCCCCAGTTACGCTTCCGGCAACTATCGCCTCATTTACGTTGCCAATTCCATCATCGGAGTTAACCACCGATCCTAAATTGGCGCAGCCGCCGGTGCCCTATTATTAACTAAAACATTTAAAATATTTTGTTATGAAAAAGAAATCATACTTAAGCTTGTATTTTTTGTCACTTCTCTTTATGACAGTGGCCTTACTGCCGGCTTGTAAGAAAAACAATGAGGGCTCTTCTAACCCACCGGTAATTACAAGCGTTAGGAGTTATGTTGCTTCACCAAATGACACTGTTTTGACCAGCGCCGTTGCAAAGGGCCAATGGGTGGTGATAACCGGGCAGAATTTAAAAAGTGCAACCCGGATAGAATTTGACGGTGTGTCCGCAAGTTTCAATTCTGCATTACTTGCGGAAAATAGCGCTGTTGTGCAAATTCCCCAGATAACGTTTTCAACTATTGACACCAGCAAGCTTTATACCTTAAGGGTTACAACAACAGGGGGGGCCACCTCGTTTGCTTTCAAACTGGGTCCGCCAGCACCTGCTATTTACGCTATTTCAGATGTATTTGCCAACCCGGGCGATTCGGTTTATCTTTTTGGTGCAAATTTAGTATTGGTTCAACACCTGATATATGGGGGAACCAATATCCCCAAATTTAACTCGAGCCTTCATGGGGACTCTCTCGGCTTTTTGATGCCAGCATTAACTCCTACCAAACTAGTTACGGTAACCACTAAAGCTGGTATTGCTCTGGATACCATAAATGCGAAGCCCATCATTTACGGCATTTCCTACGTTAATCCCAAACTTGGTGATTCGGTTTATGTTTACGGTACTTACCTTAAGACTGTTCGGTCAATTTCTTTTGGCGGCACTGCTATTACAAATTTCACCGAAGGTCCACATGGCGCTTATGTTAAGTTTTCGGCTCCAGATGAAAATAGCTACTCAAGTGGACCAGTGACCATTGTTACCAGTTATGGAACAGTTTCTACTGTTAATAAAGTAAATACTCAAAATAGCGATAAAGTAGGTCTTTTAGGAGATTTTGAGTGGGGGGATAATTTTGGTTTTGGCTGGGGCCAATTTGAGCATTTAACTGGGGAGTGGGAATATCCCCAATTTAATGGTCCGATGGGAAAAGATCATAGTCAGTTTATGGTTATTGATTGTCCTAAAGATAATCCTGTTTTAGCCGGAGGTGCAAGCGTGTACATCCCATTGGGTAATTCTAATACGGGTAATCACTGGGTGCCTGTGGCAAATATTGCAGATCCTCCTGCAAACTGGGCCCTTCAATTTGACATAAGTGTGGCTCAGCCATGGAAAGGAGGTACTCTTTATATTAGAACTGAATTGGGAGGTGACAAGTATGTTGCGCGTTATGAGCCATGGAAAATTCCTAATTCAAATGTTACCAAAGCTTTTATAACGAAAGGTTGGGAAACCATAATTATTCCTTTATCTGCCTTCAAATCAACAGTTAACGAATTAGGGGATGGTGTATCCATTACTCAAATAAGCGATCTATTAGGGCCTACTGGTGCGAATAGTTATAATATGACCCTTAAAAATTTCGGTTCTTCGTCTATCGAAACTGGTTTTTATGCCGCTATTGACAATATCAGGTGTGTGAAAATCAAATAGCCTACAGCCCCACGGCAGCAGTTGCAGTGGGGCTTTTTACCAATCGAAAGCATTGGATTCGTTAAACGGAGCAGGATTTGGGCCACGAAATTAACAGTAAAAAGATCAGCGTACAATGGAGCCTCTATGATAGTAGGCAAAAAAAGATATCATGCTGATATTTTTAGTGCGGGGATGTTTATGCACATTTTTTTAGTTAGATGATAGAACAAAATGAAAAAACACTATTTTTTTAAATCTGTAGTATTTCTTACTGCGATTATTACACTTTTCGCCTGCAAAAAGGCGAAAACCCCGGACCCGCAACTAACAGTTAGTGCATCCGCAATAAATTTTACAGGGGATGGTGGAAGCCAGGACATAACCGTTGCAGGTAATGCCGATTGGAGCGTCGACAACCCTGTTTATTCGTGGTTGCAATTAAGTAAAAGATCAGGCCAAAGCGGCAGCACTGTTATTCATTTAACAACATTATCGCAAAATGGTACAGGAGCAAACCGCTCTGGTATCTTATTCATAAGTTCTTCCAACGGCCAGGCAAGAAGGTTGATAGTTTCTCAGGCCCCCACCATTTACCCAAGTTATAATACCTTGCCTATAGCGCCAGACATGACTGGTATGACCAGCACAGCCGTGCAACTGGCTGCAAAAATGGGAACGGGAATGGGAATGAATTTTGGCAATACCATGGACTCCCCAAACGACGGTGACTGGGTGTCTGGTAAAATTACCGACGCGCAGGTGAAATTTGTAAAAAAAATAGGTTTCAATGCTGTACGGATTCCCATGAACTGGGTTTGGACCCATTTAAGTGATCGGAAAAAGGCAACAATTGACCCTGCATGGCTTGCGCGGGTGAAACAAGTGGTTGGATATTGTGTGGCTAATAATGTGTATGTAATAATAAATGCTCACGCGGATCTTGGCTGGCTGGAAGATAATGTCAATGGGGTAAAGAAAGATTCCGTTAATGCAATGCAAAAGGCGATTTGGGAGCAGATTGCTACAACCTTGCGTGATTTTGATGAGCACCTTATATTTGCTGGCACCAATGAACCAAAGGCTGATAACGCCGAGCAGATGGCCATACTCAATGGTTATCACGAAACATTCATCAATGCAGTTCGCTCTACCGGAGGCAGGAACAGTTACCGGGTGCTGATTGTGCAGGGACCTCACACTAATACTTCTATAACCGCCACTTTGATGACTACTCTTCCTCACGATCCGGTACCTAACAAGTTGATGGTCGAGGTGCACGACTACACACCTGCTGGATTTACGTTACTAACGGATGGAGATGCAAGCTGGGGCAAGATGTTTTACTACTGGGGGAGTGGGAATAATTCCACTATTGAGCCAGACCGCAACGCTACCAATGGAGGAGAGGACGTGATCGCTGCTGAATACCAAAAGATGAAACAGAATTTTGTTGATAAAGGTATCCCTGTGGTGTTGGGTGAATATGCGGCCCCGAGGAGAACTGACCCCAACAAGCCTATGCCTAAGGATACATTGGTGAGCAACAGGTCTGTGGATCACTGGGCAACTTTTACGACCAAAACTGCTAAAGCGAATGGTATGCTACCATTCTGGTGGGAGATAGGAAATATGTTAGACAGGGCTAATAATGTGGTAATAGACCAGCGTATGTATAATGCCATTAAGTTAGGATACAAGTAAAATTAATGTTGGATTAAGCTTTTTCCGGAATAACGGTACCGTGAACAGATTAGACAGTACCGCTTTCTGCCTGAAGTATGTGATCCGTATTGTGAAAATATAAATTAAGCTAACACAATAAACGATATAATAAATATGAAAAAAGGTCATAGTATATTTTTAGGCCTACTATTCCTGGTCCCATCGCTTTCTTTTTCCTGTAAGAAGAAGGAGATTGTGCCGCCGCAATTCACTGTTTCTTCCTTACAAATTGTTTTTGAGTCGGGAGGAAGTAGTTCTGATGTTACTATTATAAGTAATAGTAATTGGACAGCGACATCCAACACTTCGCTTCCATGGTTAACGATAAGTCAGTCATCGGGAGGCCCGGGAAATGTTACTCTTAAATTGACTGCGAACGCTAACAACACTGGGGCTGGCCGCGAGGCGATAGTGACTATCAAAGCTTCGAATAGTGATGCCAGGCAAATTCAAGTTACACAGCCAGATAATGAAGATCTGGAAGCAAAATTCGCAAGAGTTTCGCCGAAACTTCTCACCAATAATGGGAATCCTTTATTAGATTTTATGTTTACGGCCGATCCAACAGCTATAGAATATAATGGAAGAATTTATGTGTATGCTACGAATGATAATCAACAGTTTGAGAAGGTAGGAAAGGATGGGAAAAATAGTTACGGGTATATCCGTACCATGGTCATGATGTCTTCCGATGATATGGTTAACTGGACTTATCACGGCCTCATAAATACAGCTGAGCTGGCACCGTGGACTTTTACGTCCTGGGCGCCTTCAATTACATCTAGGCTGGAAGCAGATGGTAAAACGCACTTCTATTTGTATTACTCCAATAGCGGTGCTGGCTCGGCCGTGCTTACTTCTACCTCTCCCATTGGCCCCTGGAAAGACCCATTAGGAAAGAACATAGTCGACCGTTCTGTCCCCGGTGTGGATGTCGATGTTCCATTTGATCCCGGAGTTGTGATCGACGGTGGAGGTACAGGCTGGCTGGTTTTTGGAGCCGGAACGCCTAAAACAAAATATATGCCGGATAATGCCAGAATCGTCAAATTAGGAGCAGATATGATCAGTTTGGCCGGCAGTATTTCTAAGATACCCGCCCCTTATTTTAATGAGGCCAGCGACCTTAACTTTATCAATGGGACCTGGGTTTATAGCTATTGTACGAATTGGGATGAGCGCACTGTATGGCCTTATAGCAATATTGCCAAACCAACCGCATGCAATATATCTTATATGACGAGTAAAACACCCTTAAATCCGGATAGCTGGCAGTATCGTGATAATTACTTTAGGAATCCAGGCGAAAACGTGGGGGATAAAGTGGGGCCTTTGACAAACAATCACAGTCATTTGTTCAAGTTTAAAGAGAAATATTATCTTGCTTACCATGCCATGTATTTACAGGATTATTTTGACACTAAAGGCGGTTTTCGCAATGTGGGTATCGAAGAAGCACCGGTGGATGAAGGGAGTGAGGTGAATATCCCCATGGTCAACGCAACGTTTAAAGGTCCGTCACAACTTAACCTGTTAAATCCATTCGTTCTTCAGCAAGCAGAAACCACTGCAGGCACTTCAGGGCAGGTTCAGTTCGAAGCTGATGGTAATGAGGGTAACATGGTTGCCATAGGGAAAACAGATAGACAATGCCTCATGGTGCGGGGAGCCGATTTTAGTAAACAGATTCCTGCCAAATTCGAAGCTCGGGTAAAAGGAACAGGTCAAATTGATGTTTATGTAAATAATCTTAAAGGCCCCGCTCGTGTTTCCCTTATATGCGATGTGAAGGAATGGACTACGCTCTCAAAGCAAATAGAGCTGAAAATACCTAAAGGAGTAGGGAATATCTATTTTGTATTTAACGGAGAGGGTTTTTTGTTTGATGAATGGAAATTCATTTATTAATTCCGATTGCTGGTTTATTGACGCTATTTATAAGTAGATGTTCAATGAAAATGGGGTACTGCTGCCGATTCGGTGAAACCGTTAAGCCTTTCTTTGGGAGCAGGTAAGGTGCTTGATCAGCGTATGATGGATGCCATTAAGCCTGTAAGATTCTGTGATCCTTATGGATCAATAATTTTACTTCAACCAATTTGGCTAATGAATATTTCAAGGCGGGCATCGTATTTAAAATGATACAATGCCTGCAGGCACGACACCGCAGAAAGAGGGTGGGGGTAAAAATACGCTAAGTTTTACGGTAATGGATTGGAAGTAGTGAAAATTAAATAAGAGAGAGTTTTAGTTGAATATAAGTGGATGCCTGGGGCCTTTACCGAGAGGTCCCGGCATTTTTTAACTATTACAATTCTGCTTTCAACATGACGGAAATCAACAGTGGTCTATTTGAACGCATGACGATTTCCGCGACAAATAATGCCTGGTTAAAAAAAGAGAATATGGAAGATCGAATTATTCTAAAAACGCCAGAATTCGATGAAAGTGAAATTAAAGCTTTAATAGAGAATTTTGATATGATTGGTATTTTGCTTAAGGAGCACCTCACTATCTTCAGTAACCCTATATTAACGCCTGCATCGAGAAAAAGGTGTAACGAGGGCCTGGTTCTTATTAAGAAGTTCACTCAAAAATGTTTAGAGCACTATGGAATGTAACTTTCAAAATAAGGTTTCAGCTACGCCTTTGCTGATATGAGCATGCCAGTTCAGTTAGACAGGCAACAGGTTGAAAAATTAAAACAAGAAAATGGAAAATGGTTCGCTTGTCCCAAACAACAAATTGAAATAAAGTGAAAATTACAGCCGCAGATAAATAGCCTCGACAAAAAGTAAAAGAAATAATATTTTATGAAATATACTATTGCCTGTTTTATGGCATTTTTCGTGACCGGCGGAGTTTCGGCACAAAACAAAAGTCAGGCTGCCCTTAAAGTGAAGATCAACAGTATTGTCAGGAAAATGACACTGGAAGAAAAAATAGGCATGCTACATGGTAACGCTTTGTTTTCTTCGGCAGGTGTACCCCGTTTAGGTATTCCTGAACTAACATGTGACGACGGCCCATTGGGCGTGCGTGAAGAAATAAAACGGTTTGATTGGGCTTCAGCTAACTGGACAACTGATTCTGCTACATTTTTGCCGAACGGATCGGCTATAGCGGCTACATGGAACCCTATAATGGCCAATAAATATGGCGTAGTTATAGGGGAGGAAGCAAATGCCCGTAAAAAGAACATAATGCTTGCTCCTGCATTTAATATTTGCAGAATGCCCCTGTGCGGCCGTACCTATGAGTATTACTCTGAAGATCCCTATCTGAACAGTCAGTTGGCCATTCAATCTGTAAAAGGAATCCAAAGTCAACATGTAGCAGCCTGTATAAAACATTTCGCCGCCAATAATCAGGAACTTGATCGGGATAGTGTAAACACCATAGTTAGTGAAAGGGCCTTACGCGAAATCTATTTCCCTGCATTTAAAGCAGCCGTACAAGAGGGAAATGCTTATACAGTGATGTCTGCCTATAATAAATTGAATGGTTATTGGTGTTCTGAGAATGATTTTCTGTTAAATAAAGTACTAAAAAGCGAATGGGGTTTTAAAGGCGTGGTTATGTCAGACTGGGCCGGGACACATCATACAGTTGCAGCCGCAAACAACGGACTTGACATTGAGATGGGATCAAGCGGGCCATATGATCAATGGTACCTTGCGAAGCCTTTGCTTGCCGCTGTTAAAGCGGGCCAGGTTTCGGAAAAAACGATTGATGACAAAGTGAGCCGGATCTTATGGCTCATATATCATACTTCTTTAAGTACCAATCATCCTAAAGGATCAATTGTTACGCCGGAGCATGCCAAATCCGCCTATGATATCGCCTCTGAATCTATCGTTTTATTGAAAAACGACAAGCATTTATTGCCGTTGAAAACAAGTGCGGTCAAAAAGATCGCTGTTATAGGAGATAATGCTGTACGTACATTCGCTTTAGGAGGTTATGGTGCCGGTGTGAAGGCTAAATATGAGGTTACCGCGTTGGAAGGAATAAGATCGAGATTTGGAAAAACGGCTACAATCCGTTTTGCGCAGGGCTACAGGGCCAACTACCTGGCGAGTAATACTGACGAGCAAAACCGCGGCTATGATAAACCCGATCAAAAGCTGATTGATGAGGCTGTGGCGCTTGCAAAAAACAGCGATGTGGCCATTTTATGTATTGGCTCAAACCGTGAATATGAAAGTGAAGGTCATGATCGTAAAAGCCTTGAGTTGCCTTTTGGCGAACAGGCCTTAGTTAATGCCGTGAGCAGTGTTAACCCCAATACCATTATAGTAGTTATGGCCGGCGCACCTTACGATCTGGGTGAAATTAAAAGATCAAACCACACTGTTGTTTGGTCATGGTTTAACGGGTCGGAAGCTGGTACTGCATTGGCCGACGTATTAAAAGGGACTATCAATCCATCCGGCAAGCTGCCATTTACCTTCCCGGCTTCTTTACAGGATTCACCTGCATTTAGTTTGAATACCTATCCGGGTAAAGGTTTGACGGCTGACTATAAGGAAGGTGTACTGGTTGGATATCGCTGGTATGATACGAAGAACATCGCACCGCAATTTCCTTTTGGCTATGGTCTTTCTTATACCGATTTTTCTCTCAATAAATTTTTGACGGATAAATCAGGGTATAAAAAAGATGAAACTATCCGCGCCAGGTTTAAGATCACCAATAAAGGGAACTCGTATGGGGCCGAAGTAGTACAGTTATATGTAAGCGACCCGGTTTGTTCGGTGTTACGTCCGGAAAAAGAGCTGAAAGCTTTTAAGAAGATATTTTTGAAACCCGGTGAAACCAGAACGGTGGAGATGCAGGTGAAAGTTACCGACCTGGCATTTTATGACGAGATGAAAAAAGCCTGGAACACAGAGGCCGGCGAATATATCCTGGAGTTAGGAAATTCATCCCGTAATATTTCAAGAACAGTAAAAATCTCAGTTAAATAAACTCATTTCCGAAGCATTTTAATTTTATGGAAAATCTGTAAACTGGACACACAGTCTATCCAGAATATCGATAAGCTTGAAAATAATTTTCAATGGCAATGCCCTGTTGGCCTTGTTAATAAGTGTAAAAAACACAATAAATAATATTAAATTTCATGATGAAAAATTTATTACCTATTTCAGTTTTATTCCTGTTCGCAGCAACAAACCTGAAAGCGCAAAATCCTAAGCTTACGCTTGATTTAACTAAACCCGGCGCAAATGTAAGTCCGCAACTGTATGGATTGATGACCGAAGAGATCAACCATTCGTACGATGGTGGTTTGTATGCCGAGTTGATCAAAAACAGGATATTTAAGGACAATCCAAATACGCCGGAAGCCTGGAGCATAATCAAGGAAGGTAGCGCGAAGGCCACAATTCAATTAGTTGCCCCAAATCCCGACAATGTACCTATTGATCAGCGACGCCATGCAATTAATGGCGCGTTAACTACTTGTTTAAGATTATTGGTGGATACCGGCGGCGGCCGGGCCGGCATTGCAAATGAAGGTTATTGGGGTATACCTGTTTTGCCTAATACAACTTATAACGCTTCTTTTTATATGAAGGGTACAGAAAGCGGGCCATTGCCCACCCACCCCTGGGACCCCAAGCCTACAATTGCTATTCCGGTAATTGCCGATAACACTGCCGGGCCTATCACCGTAAGCATAGAAAGCAATGACGGTAAAACCGTATATGCTTCGGGAACCATTAATTTGGTAAAAAGCACCCTTTGGAAAAAATATGAACTTAAATTAACAACAAGGGTTGATGTTAAACCAACATCCGACGCCCGTTTTGTTATTTCAACAAACCGTACCGGGGTTTATTATTTTAACCTCCTCTCGTTATTTCCGCCAACTTATCAAAACCGCCCGAATGGGAACCGGATAGATATAATGAAGTTATTGGCCGATATGAAACCTCGCTTTTTACGTTTTCCGGGCGGTAATTTCCTTGAAGGTCCGAAATTGAACGATGCATTTCCCTGGAAAACTACTTTGGGGCCACTTGAGCGGCGGCCCGGCCATACCGGCTCATGGGGCTACCGGCCCACTGACGGAATGGGCTTACTTGAATTTTTAGAATGGTGCGAAGATCTGAAAATGGAACCGCTGCTTGCCGTTTATGCAGGCTATTCGCTCGATGAAGACCATGTGGACGCAGGCCCGCTTTTAAAGCCATATGTAGATGACGCGCTTGATGAAATTGAATATGTTACGGGCGATGTACACACGTACTGGGGCGCCAAGCGTGCGGCAGACGGGCACCCGGCGCCTTTTAAACTCCGTTATGTTGAAATTGGTAACGAAGACGGGTTTGACAGGTCTGGCAGTTATGACGGACGTTTTGCCCAGTTTTATGATGGTATTAAAGCTAGGTATCCAAACCTTCATTGTATTGCAACCATCGGCGGTAAGGATTGGCTTGGACAAAAGGGTAAATTAACAATTCGCAAGCCCGAAATTGTAGATGAACATTATTACCGCAATGCCTGGGAAATGGAAAAGGACGCGGCACATTATGATAACTACGACCGCAAAGGATATAAAGTTTTTGTAGGTGAGTGGGCAACTACTGAAGGTGAACCAACCACCAACTTAAATGCCGCCCTTGGAGATGCCGCCTGGATGACGGGCATGGAACGGAATTCAGACCTGGTTATCTTGTCGTGTTACGCGCCATTATTAGCAAATGTAAATAAAGCCACAGCAACTGCGCCAAAGGGCTGGCAATGGCAATCGAACCTGATAGGTTACGATGCTTTGAAAAGCTTCGGTTCTCCGTCATATTATGTACAGAAGACGTTTAGTAGCTATATTGGCAATAAAGTTGTGTCTGTAGCTGGCGCCAATATCCCTACCCAAAGCAGGCCAGCCACCAAACAGGACAGTGCGGCGAACAAAACGCCAGAGGCTATTCCCGGCATGTTTTATGTAGCTACCCGGGACACCAAAACGGGGAAATTATTTCTTAAAGTAGTAAATGCAACAGGAAAGCCGCAGCAGGTTGATATTGCTTTAAAGGGGGCTGGAAAGCTTTCTCCGGAGGGTATTATTGTGGTAATAAAAGGCGATAAACCCCAAGACACAAACACAATCAGCGACCCGGTCAAAATAGTTCCGGTTACCTCCAAAATAAAAGTGGCAGGCGCTAAATTTACAAGGACTTTCGATCCATATTCAGTAAGCGTGCTTCAAATAAACACATTAACTAAGTAATTAAAACCAGCACGAAGAAACAAATGTCGATATGAGAAATACGACCTACAGGCTATGGATGACGGCTTTAATTGTCACCCTTATAGTGCCGTGTTTATACGCGCAAAAAGCCACTAATCCCATTATTTATGCAGATGTACCGGATATATCGATAGAGCGCGTAGGCAATAGCTATTACATGAGTAGCACAACCATGCACATGAGTCCCGGTGTACCGATTATGAAGTCGAACGACCTGGTAACCTGGAAGACGGTGGGTTATGCATATGATACTTTAGCAAATATTGATGCAACAAATCTAACAAATGGCAAAAATATGTATGGGGACGGTTCGTGGGCAAGTTCTATCCGTTTCCATAATGGCATTTACTATGTAAGCACATTTTCTGCAAATACTAATAAAATGCACGTTTACAGTACTAAAAATATCGAAAAAGGTCCGTGGAAAGCCAGGTCATTTGTCCCCAACCTGGGTGATCATTCCTTGTTTTTTGATGATGATGGAAAAGTGTATATGATTGGCGGGAGTGGAGATTTAAGGTTAGTTGAATTAAAGGACGACCTTTCCGGTATAAAACCCGGCGGAACGGACCAGGTTATCATTAAAAAAGCAAATGTGCCTTCGGGCGGTACCGGCCTCGGTCCGGAGGGCTCTCAGCTGTTTAAGATAAACAGCAAATATTATCTTTTCAATATTACATGGCCACCGGGCCACGTACGCACTGTTATCATACACCGGGCAGATAAAATCACCGGCCCGTACGAAGGACGAATTGGCCTTCAGGACCTGGGTGTGGCACAAGGCGGATTGGTTGAAGCGCCAAATGGGGCCTGGTATTCTTATTTGTTCCGTGATTATGGCTCGGTGGGCCGTATTCCCTATTTGGTCCCTGTAAAGTGGGAGGACGGATGGCCCGTTTTGGGCATCAATGGCAAAGTAACCGGTACACTCGATCTGCCGCCCGGTAAAGGTTTGATCCCGGGCATCGTCGCTTCAGATGAGTTTACCCGTAAAAAAGGCGAACGGGCATTACCACTGGTTTGGCAATGGAACCATAACCCGGATAATAGTTTGTGGTCTGTTACAAAGCGGAAAGGGTATTTACGACTCGCCACCGGCAGGATCGATACCAGTTTCTTGATGGCACGAAATTCACTGACACAACGCACTATCGGCCCGGTATGCTCCGGGACAGTTTCGCTCGACGTTTCTAAAATGAAAGATGGTGATTTTGCGGGTTTGGGCCTTTTGCAAAAAAATTACGGGTTGGCTGGTGTCAAAATAACCGGGGATAGCAAAGCTGTCGTAATGATCAATGCGAGCACCGGAAAACCTGTAGAAGCACAAAAAATCCCCTTAAACCAAAAAGTTGTATACTTTAAGGCGGAATGCAATTTTACGGACAGAAAAGACGTGGCAGATTTTTTTTATAGCCTGGACGGGAAAACATGGATACCATTGGGGACACAATTAAAAATGGCCTATACCTTCCCGCATTTCATGGGCTATCGTTTTGCTTTGTTTAATTATGCTACAAAAAATATAGGGGGGGCGGCCGACTTTGATTTTTTTCATATAACAGGTTCCATTTCGTCTGAAAAATAAAGCCTTTTAATTAACGAACACAAAAAATAAGAGAATTGGAAAATATATCTTAATGTTATTATGCTTACAGCCCCGGTTATTTCCGGGGCTGTAAGCTATCAAAAAACGGCATAGATTTAACGCACCCCGAACCTTGTGCGAAATTTTCCCCAAATGTATAGCCTCCAAAGCGAACGCATGTAACAAGGTATATTTCACTGTAAGTTCAGTCATGATGCATAATATCGGGTATGCCGAAGCAGATGGAATTACAACTAACCACAACCTGCTGCATAGTATAAAAAAGCTATTGTAAAAGTTTAAAAGTCAACAATATCAGAGTTCACGCTATTCGAATAAAACAATGAAAATAAACAAACGGATATTATTAGTTTTTTTACGCTATTCCACTTTTTTCAAACATCCGGTTATGCCCAGATAACCTTGCCAAAGGTATTTGGCGATAATATGGTTTTGCGAAGGGACATAAATATTCCTGTTTGGGGCAACGCGACTCCGGGTTCTTTGATTGTTGCAACGCGGGTGGTAGTAAGATTGCAGTAAAAACGACTCAAAATCAATTAGCAAAACGTGAAACCTACCAAATTAAAAAGTAAAATAATGAAAACAAGACTAATGCCAGTTGCGCTAGTTGTATTAAGTATTGTACTTGCAACACACATTGCGGCTTCTGGACAAACAATTGCCAAACATCGCCTGATTGTCATTACAGATATCGGAAACGAGCCTGATGATTTTATGTCGATGGTCCGGTTAATGCTATACGCAAATCAAATCGACATTGTAGGACTCATCGCTTCAACATCCATTCACCAATCAAAAAAGGTTAGCCCGGAACTCATTGAAAAAGTCATTCGTAGTTATGAGAAGGTGCAACCTAATCTTCTAAAACATGAACCAGGATTTCCGACAGCGCAAAAATTATTAAGTATGGTAAAAAAAGGCCTTCCGGTTTATGGGATGGAAGGCGTAGGAAAAGGCAAAGATTCGGAAGGTTCGGACTGGGTCATTAAGATGCTTGAAAAGAATGACAGCCGCCCTTTATGGGTGACTGTTTGGGGCGGCCCGAATATACTGGCGCAGGCACTCTGGAAAATCAGGGAGATTAAAAGCGAAGGGGAAGCAAAAAGGTTGATAAGCAAGCTTAGGGTATACACGATTTCGGACCAGGATAATTCGGGGCCATGGATACGCAAGAATTTCCCCGACCTGTTCTACATCGCAAGCCCGGGAAATTATTATGCGGCTACATGGTCAGCAATCTTAAGCGTATTTCCCGGCGCCAACAACGAAGTTGTCAGCAATGATTGGCTTATGCGAAATATCCAGCAGGGACATGGACCGCTCGGGGCAATCTATCCGGATGTATCTTTTGGCATGGAGGGTGATACCCCGTCCTGGCTATCGCTGATTCCAAATGGACTGAGCAATCCGGAGCATCCAAACTGGGGAGGTTGGGGTGGACGTTATGAATTTTATAAACCACTCTTTGACCCCAAGATGAAATGGATTGTTCCTCTGGAAGAAGAGACGAGACCATTTTGGACAAATGCCGAAGACGAATATACACCGTGGGTGCAGGGCAAGTGGGGAAGAGCCGTTATAAAAGATACAGGCACATACAAAGACAATCACGTAACGATTTGGAGATGGAGAGAAGAAATCCAGAATGATTTTGCTGCAAGAATGACTTGGTGCAACAGGGATTGTAAAGCTGCCAATCACCCACCGGTTGCCAAACTCAATATGCCTGAACAGCTTACGGTAAAATCCGGTGAGACATTTAGTCTTGACGGTAGTGCATCCTACGACCCTGATGGAGATGCCCTGAGTTTTCAGTGGTTTCAATACAAGGAAGCGGGAACGTTGCATAGTACCATAGCGATCACTCCGGCAGAAAACATGTCTGTTATTACAGAGTTAAAAGCGCCAGAGGTAAGTAGCCTCCAAACCACCCACTTCATCTTAAAGGTTACAGATAAAGGAACGCCCCGGCTAACCCGATATAAAAGACTAATCGTAACCATTCTTCCAAAGCAATAAACGATGACAACACGGCATTTTTTTACAGCCAGGAACAGTCGAAACGGTGAGGGTGAAAAATTTCATTTCAGCTTGGGGTCTCAAAATGTTTGGAAATGTGTATTTCTATTACTATGACCCATTTGATTATTCGGTTAACCAAGTAACTAATGGACAGCTGGAAACGGGTTCGGCGATTAACGGAAACTGGGTTTTATTCAAAAAAGAACGAGATCCCATTCCTGGTGTTTATAAAAAAGCACTTCTTAAAGCTCAATATCGTTTCCAAATCCTGATAGCTTTTGGGACAAATGCCGTAACGTCCCGTTTAAGCAGCGATGCGTTACTCCTTATAGATCCAAACCACAAATCAAAAAATTGTGATTGTAAATCTGAAGATTGCCTGGCAAGTTTGCGCTATCAAGGACATAAATAACAGATCGTTCGTTTGAAGATGAACCAAGCCATGTAAAGAATAAGGCAACGTCAATCGTCCCCTAATATCAAGCATCGGCGTTAGCCAATGATAATACATCTGGAGTAACTAAGTGTGCCAGGCATACCGTCAATAATTTTTGATGACAGCATGCAAATTTTGTGAGCTAGTTGCCGTAACGGTCAATATCGCCAAAGAAATACTTCTCTTTGTCTTTCGCATTAATGTAATCAATATTGCCTGTGTAATAATCACATTGCCGGCATAGCTCCGATTTGAGTCATTAAGCCAAGCAAATCAGGTTGTCCTGTTTCTTCTATAATCTGGTCGTCAGACAAACGATAAAAATTCATTGCGCTAACTGCGATTGGTTTTCCGGTTGCTGGTACGCCAAAGAAAGCTCCGTTATGGGTTCCCTTCATCGTAAATCTAACGGCCACTTTGTCATTCTCAGTGATCATATCATCAATACTCCACTGAATATCAGGAAAGCCGCTACGCATTATTCCGATAATCGCTAGATAACCTTTGGGCCCTTGCAATGGATCAGCCTGAAAAGGCACATGAAATTTCGCAGCTGGACTTATTAACTGTTGAGCCAAATTTTCATCAGCACTATTGATGAATTGTAAAAATTGATTAAAGAATTCTTTTGATGCTTCCATTTTATATTTTTTGACCTGTAAAACTGATGTTTTATACAATGCAAAGATGGTTTACAAATGTCTTTCCAGCCAATAAACAAGCTTAAGAAGTAGTCTTAATGTAGTTTAAGGGTAACTATTATTTTAATGATACACCTTTTCTGATTTTGCTGAGAAATTCAGGTGTAATGCCCAAATAGGAAGCTATCTGAGTATTGGGTAATCTTGAAGATAGTTCAGTATATTGTTCCAGAAAATCCAAATATCGGTGCTCTGCATTTGAACTGAAATTTTGTAACAAGCGGATTTGAAGTTCAATGAATTTTTCCTCCGCGATCACCCGAAAGTTTCTGTCAAACTTTCGTGAATTCACAAAAAGATAAAGCAAGTCTTGCTTCTCAATTTGCAAAATGGTCGAAGGTTCAATGGCTTCTATAAATAGTTTGCTTGGTTTTCCCGAATAGAAACTTCCCAGGTCAGCAACCCAATCATTTTCTGCTGCAAAGCTCAGATTATGTTCCGTCCCTTTTTCATCGATGCCATACATTTTAAAGCAGCCTTTCTCAACAAACGTATAGTGTTTGCAAACAAAGCCCTCCTGCAAAATCATTTGTCTACGTTTTATTTTTCTGTGTGTTACTCTTTCGGAAAGCAAAATTATTTCATCGGAATTCAGAGGGAGGCACTTTTTAAAATATTCAATTAATGGTTGTATATTCATTTTCTGATATTAAGCCTATTCAGTTTTTATAGGAAAGTATTCCGAAATAAATTAGCAATTTAAAGTAGCAACAAAAAGAACAAAAATTCCGCAAATCAATTGCAAAGATAGATTGGAAAAATGAATTTTACTTCATTTAAGCAAAGGTAAATTCAACCTGTGGTCTGTACCACCGAACCACTATGTTCCAAGCCCCTGCCTGCTTGGGCGGATATGCAGCAGAGCCGCCTTGTATCTGGGCGATTATGATTTATTTTAAAGATCGTGACGGAATCGATCGAAGCCTACAATGATTTCTTTTTGAACAAAATCAGCGAGGTCGCGCATATTGGTCAAAAGCGGAGCATTTCTGTGATGCATAAAGTAAACTCACGAAATAATATAGTTTGTTAATACATTCGTTTCAACTCTTGCAAAGATTTTTCATCAAAGCTTTACAAAAATCCATTTACAATTCTGCTAATAACTTCAAATCGCTTATGAAATGGTTCGAGAAGCACACAGTAGGGTACACAAAACGACTTTTAATATATTGCGAAGGTCGTTTTTAGTTTTACCATTTTGAAAGGTAATATTAAGGAGTCCGGAGGAGTTTAACCGAAACTTAAATAGCTAATTATAAGGATATATTGTATGCTTTTGCTTTGCTCACTTAATGCTCACCAAGCAGTTATAGAAAACAAACTTTAGGATATTAATAAGAAAATATATTAAAAATAGACTTATATCGCGAGGGAGTAGGAGAGAGCGGGAATCGAACCTCGCTTGTAAGTCCTTAAATTATAATGGATTATAAACTCTTGAAAGATCATTCAACGATTTGTACAAGCTGTATTTAGCCATAAATCGTTGTACTTCAAATATACGAAACTTCTGTTTTCAAAAAAAACGAAAGCGATTTTATTAAAAATCTAATGATGGATATACAATATTAATTTTTATTATTTAGGTAAAAGGGTAATGAATGGACGGGACATGAACTACGTTCACTGATCGCTCATTGTCAATATTTTACTAACTCTTATAAAAGCAACTCTCTTAAAACTCACTTTTATTTATAAGCTGTTTGATTTCAAATGACTGATGCAAATTTAAGGAATGACGAGGTTACTACAAAGGAAATACGTCTCAATATTCTTCAAATAAAGATTGTTTGCAATAAAAAGATAGATAATGTTCAGTTATCCTGTATTCAACTCTTCATTAATCAATCACCAACGATAATTTATGCCTAGAACGCCTTCCTAAAGAATCTATTTTTGCTTAAGCCAAATTTGATTTCTTTACTATTAATCCGACAGTTTAACAAAGACACTTTGTAGATATTTTATCATATACAAGAGCGCCTACATGTAAATTTGCCGTCGGCGGTTACCTTCGACAAAAAATCTTTGGAAAACACAGGACTTAATAACCAACTCGGTCGTCAACATCGTATTGCACCCGATCGACGGCATGGAATTACAAGCTGAAAACCCTGCTTTTTTGATCAGTCGGCTACGTTTATGCTATATGTATTTGTAAAGCCGCTTGCCCACCTGAATTATCATCGCGGCCAGGTTAATTATCTGCGCCGGATATTAAACTGAGATCAGCTACCCTAACGCATAAATTCACCAATTTTTTAATTCAGGATTTTCATTTTATCTTTGTCGTGTAAGCACTACAAATCGCACACTCCTTTATTGCTGTTCTGGCAAGTTCAGGAAATCGTACCCACAGATCGAACTCTTAACCATTTAAAAAGGGAGGCTTTATGCTACTTTTTATGTCTTTATTAACTGTCATTGCAAACTTGATGCAGATAATAAATATTATCAAGGGTTGGATTAAGAAATAACCCATTTAGGCCCTAGGTCAGGCTAACAGTTAGCTTACCTGCAATTTAAGGCCGGGGTATGCTCCGGCCTTTTTATTACGTTTAGGATAACAACCAATTTCCGATCTGACTGGTAATGGCTTCCTGCCATTGAGTGATGTTATCATTCGCTTCAATACGAATAACAGCGCAGGTTTTATCACTCATTCCTTTGACCGGGTCATAATATTTGCCATTGGCAATGTTAGATTTACCGGGATAAACCAGGGCGACCCGGTCGGCATGAAAGTAACTATGGTAGACAAATAATTGTCGCAGGTCTTCAGAAGAAGGATTGTAGCCGTTTAAGTTTTTCCATTTTGTATCAAGAACTACAAAATGCTCTTTGTCACCCTTAAGATAACTGATCACTATGTCCGGGCGGATGGTCGAACTGTAGCCATTCTGTGGTTTCCAGAAGTGTTTGGTCGACTGGTCTGTGATCCGGACACGTATTTCTGGGAATGTGAGTTTTTTACGGAGGGTCGCCAGGACAAATTTCTCCCACAGATCGTTCATATCGAACATCAACGCCAGTACCTGCTCGTGGCCTTGGCTGATATCCGGGTGATGCTTTAAAAGCAACAGCTTTGCGATTTCCAGGGCCTTATTATAATGCGCATTGTTACGATTTAATATGAGCCTGGTAAACGTCTGTTCGGTTACACGAATTGCCTTTTGTTCTGGAAATGCCAACCGGATAGTAGCAATTCTGCTTTTAAGGCCAGGATGAGTACTGATTTTGTCGGTCAATTCAAGCGCAGCCCATAAGACCTGGTGAATTGGGTGTTCGCCATCATAGACCGTATGTTTGGTATAAAAGCGATCTCTGCGGGTCAGGTTATGCTGAATATCCTTACTGATCAACAAAGATCCTTTCAAGGCCCGGCAGTTACCTTCATCACTACGATATTTTTTGATCAGTCCTTTACGGATCATCTGATCAAGCTCGTTTACAAATAGTTCGAAATAATGGTCTAAGATCGAATTGGGACGGATCTTGAGTTGGCTGCTGGTGGGCGAGTCAACCGGGAACGTAGAAACTACCTGCAACATGCCGAGCAATGCTTTGCGCCACGGGCCATTCTTGTCTTTAGGGTTAGGCTTCGGCAGTACCTCTATGGTGAGCTGCCCAATTTGGAGCACACCTACATATTCACAGAATCGTACAGACCGGTGCCCCAATGTATAATATGGCACACCCTTTTCACCATGAAACTTTTGAAGTGCGTGCAGCATGTCATGGTCAAAGCGCATACCATCGACCACGTCGTCAATGCGTATGACCATGTGCTCACTTACCGTTAGTGTCTTATGCTTGCTGTTCAATGGGTGCCCAGTAAATAATGGATGGCTTGTTTAAGATCAACCTGCACCTCAGCATCATCAATGATCAATGTATGGACCGCTTTGGCGGAGTAGTCAACCAGTTGGTATTGTTGACTTTCATCGAAGATCGAACTGTCATAGTTTTTGAAATTGGCGAAGGCCTTATTGCCGTACTTTGTCTTTAATTGTACGAAGCCTTCTCCCATTACTAAGCCGATCTTACCGTAATCACCATAAAAATACTCTTGAAGTAACGGGATTACTTTGTTTTGTATAGCGATCCGCAGATCGTCGACCGAATTAACGTTGATGAAAAAGCTGTGACCGATCAGGTGGTCTCTATCCAATAGAATCGAAATTCGTTGATTGATGATCTTCAGGAGTTCGCCGAGATCAATATCATCAACTTTTTTCGTGACCAGTTCGGGCAATGGGGGCATCTCATGGAAAACAAAACGTCGGCGTAGCGCAGTATCCAGTGCTTCAACACTGCGATCAGCTGTGTTCATGGTGCCGATCAGAAAAACGTTCGGAGGAACACTGAATTTAGATTGGCTGTAGGGCAAGGTTACGGAAAGGGCTTCTTTATTACCACTTCGCTTGTCGGATTCGATCAGCGTGATCAGTTCCCCGAATATTTGTGAGACGTTTCCCCTGTTGATCTCGTCAATGATGAGCACGTAATTCTGGGCGATATGATCCGTTTGTTGGTCATAATCGAATTTTGCTTTCATGTATTCGCCTACTGCCCGGGTATAAGATGGCCAGTCCAGTGTTTTGCCGGTCATCAAATATTCCTTTAAATAATCCTTTCTGATTACGCCTTCATAAGCTTTCTCGGTGTTGGCGTGAAAACGGATGTTATCCTTTGAGTTTTTATAAATGGTGAACTCCTTAGAATGGACCAGGGTTTCCAATACGAGCTTTTGTCCTTCTGACTGATCGATATCATTCAAAAGCTGCTTATAGATCGCATCGAAATTATCGGTTTTGACCTTCGGACGTTCCGCCTGGAGGCAGAGTGTTTTGAAAACTCCGTCGCGAACATGATAAACAACCTTATTCTCATCGGTGGTTTCTGGTTTTAGTCCTTCTATAAAGTCCTCATAACTCATACTTTGGTGAAAGGTGGTAAAGACGATACGCCCCTCATCGACCCGTTCACGGAATAACCGTGTTACAGCATCACGGTCAGTCCAATCCAGTTCTGTTTCTTTTTGCTCACCGATGATCTTTAACGCACGATCTATCGTATTATAAGTTTTTCCGGTTCCTGGAGGGCCGAAGAGTATCTGGTTAAGGTCAGTAGCAGCCACGGCAGTTGTTGGTTGAGTTGGCTTGATTTCGTTGGTCATAATATTTCGGATATGGTCGCCCAGGTTGGCATCGAGATAATAAAGCTGAGTTTTGATCTTCTCGATCAGCTCTTCATCATCAATATTGATCCCCCCTTTATAACGGATACTTTTACCATGTTGCCAGTCTATCCATTCGCATTGTGCCGGTAATTGCGAAATAAGCTTTGAGAAAACTTTTTTACGCTTACCTTCAAAATGAATGTCCACATAGACCATGGCTTTTTTGATCTTCCGGACGGATACTTCGAAATGGGCTTCAAGGCTGTTCAAAATATCTCCGTCCGAAACCAGCCATGCATAAGTTTGTTTGGCCCCGTCCAACCCATTGTCTTCTTGGCGTCCTGGATGATATGCACGTACGGAGTCCGTGTCTTCCGCAAGGCTTTCTGTCAGATCTTCAATGATTCCGGTAAAGGACTCATAACGCTTATCCAACATTCGGTAGAGAATGCCCTGAGCCAGGATCGTATGGTTTGGATCAGGATATGCACTATCGGATAGGCACCCTTTAAATTGATCAAGCAGTTCTTCGTCAGTTTCAATATAGTCTCTGATGAAGCTCTTGCTTAACTCCAGATAATGGGGGTATTTCTTTCCTGCAGGGGCCGCCTTGATCTGTAGCTTACGGCAATACTTTTTATAAAAGGAGTTTTTATAAAAGCTATACAGGTCTGGACGGTAGTAGGTAAGGAATGTGGCGATCGTCCGTTCATCATGACGATGTGAGAAAGTTGGTTCCAACCGATGATAAGCGTCATTGACAATTTCCTGAAACTTGTCGATCCTGTCCTGTAATAAAATCCTTTCGTCAAAAAGCACTCTGAAAGCCGATTGGTATAATTCAGGGAATTCTTCTGCTAAATGATCTCTGATTGATACCGCATCATAAAAGATGAGGTTACTGTAATCTATATTAGTGATGTCAGAACTGAAATTCTCGCCATCTGGATCAGGACGCCCCTGATATTTTTGGACCAGCTCCCATTTGTATAACTCGTCCTTCAATTTATTTTCTGAGAGATAAACCTTATATCTTTCGATTAGTTCCTGTTGTGGCGATAGTTGCTTGGACTGGATCGTAAATTCCGGGCTTAGTTTTTTCAGGAATTCCTGGGCTTCGGTCGTATTGTAATCCCTGGAGTTGGGCTTATTACCCGTTGCGATCTCTTGAGCGATTGCAACTACATATTTCGGAGGATATGAATTCCCTTTATAATTAAGTATGTGTACTCTGGACTGGGCTCTTGGGTCCAATATGCCGTCACGGTCGATCTGAGTTAAAGCCTGCAGAACATGAGATTCGTTAATGTAATCTGGTATCAAGGGAAATTAAAAATTGTGATATGCCTATTATACCCAGCTAATATATCGATTTAGATGAAGTTGTTCTAACCCCTGTCATTTTCATGCCATTTAATAATTTTTAATTTTGCATTTCGAAATAACGCTGACCTATGTCTGAAACTAATACGCCATTTATTGCTAAATACATCGAATCGAGCGAAAAACTTGCCAAAGCAGGTGGTGCAGCCTTTGTTTCAATCTGTGCTTGAAAAACTAACTGATATGTTAAATTTTCATGAATTTAATCATCTGGATATCGAGAGTGAAACATTGTATATTGAAGATTTGACTCAAATTAAAAATAATTTATTTCCCACAAGTAAAGGCGATGAAGTCAACTACCAGGCAAAACTCACGATGGATATAATTGTAAAATGGGCTGAGCGTCTTGGTAGTCTGAACGAAAGTTGGGGAAGATTTACTTTAATCCTGCAGAACAAGGCTCTCCAACATCATCAAAACGCTACCCAGGCAGAAATTATTCCTTGATTTCATATAAATAATTTTTTGAATCGGTTTTCATTTTAAAAGCCGTTTTCTTTAGAATCCTAAGCCAAATCTTTTTTCGTAGGTATGACCTAAGCCCATCAGGCTTGTCACTAAATTCTTCAGCTAGCCATATCGGAGGCTGAGCTACCATTTCATTGAGTGAAGCCTCATTTACACTTAAATCAATAAAACTCGTTTTGAAATTTCGATTTAGTTCAAAAGCCTCGGTCATATCTCCAGTTTGCTGTAAAACGGTAATAATATTAGATTTATTGATAATTAATAAGCTATCGTGAAATAGGTTATCATATAATCTGAATACAGGCATTTGGTCGAAATAGCCAATATGAAAATTAGGAATAATGATCTCCGCAGTATCATCCTTCCAATTCGGCTTATACCGTTCTTCATCACGCAGGACTGAATCAAGATGGACATTTCTAATGATTATAATATGATTGTCATCAGAATATTCACTTAGTACATTAACTATTTCATTTTCACTAATCTCAATATTATTCTCCGGTGCAATTTTTCTGGTAATCTCAAACTGACCGTTTCTGTTTTCTTGTTCCGCAACATCCCTTCCACGCCCTTCTATAAAGCCTACATAAGGTATATGCCAATTTTCGACAAATGTAGTTCTGTCCATTAATTCATTTACGCCGATTGTTTCAAAATCCAAACCTTCCTCCGAATTTGGCTCAGTGGCGTATTGTTGATATAACTTCAGTAAGAAATTAAATTTTTCATATTCTGAAATTATGCCAGAAATGAACCCTGTTTTAGTTTCGTCTTTAATATTTCCAGCTATTTCTATGTTATCCATAACAGATAGGAAACCAGCATGAATCTCTGCAAATAATTCTTTCGTTTTAGTGACTTTCTCAGTATTCGCAAAATAATCAGATTTGTAAGGCTCCATTTCGGATAACTTATCAAACATGGTACTTAACCTAATAATATACTGATCAATTCCGTCAACCGCGCCTGATACATTGTTTAGCGCATCTCTACTAAATCCAATCGCCGTTTGTTTTGGGTCTTCGTTATAGTACATCTTTTGAGGGCGATAACGATAAAGCAAAATCATAAACAGCTGATCAACATAAAATTCCACGCCATGATGACCTTCCCAATAGGTGAATAACTCATGCTCTATATTATAGCGGTGTTTAATTAAATTTAAGATTTCTAATAATGAGGTGGGCAAAATCTCTTTATTGCCCTGGAAAGCGTTAGAATCGCCCGGTTGATTGTATTCTAGTGCATGATTTAAAATACTTATGTCTTTTTTAAATAGCGAAAAAGCCAATAGTTTAATAACCACGGTCTGAAGTTTATTAAATTTAAGGGTTTTTAAAGCCAGTCGTTTTATTTGTTTGACCTGCTGTAGAATAGTCTCATCTGAGTGAATCTTATCGAAAATGTTATCCCTCAAATACTCGTCAAACTCAACGTTCCATTTGGTCAGTTCTTCAAAGTTATTAATGTATCTAATAGTGTAACCACCTAATTGTGGTAGTCGTTTTAATAGCGTACTATAATCTCCAGGTTCGTGCTCACGCAACTTATCCGCCAAAATCGAATAGAGTGTGCTATAATTGGAGCTGTTAGAAGGATAAAAATTGCTATCAATACACCGCTCAATAAAGGATTTAACAATCGCTATTTTTTGTAAGCGTAATGCCTGGTAAAGATTTCTAAAAAGATATTCAAAGTAAACGTCTATGTTATCCTGATTGACTTCATCCGAAAAAATACGGTTCAAATAAATATTATAGTTCAGTAGGCTGGAAAGGGGATGTATTTTATCTGTATCGGTATTTAGGGTAGAAATATTAAGATTTGTCAAATTATCAAGGAAATATTTGAGGACTTCCTGATAATTGAAGTCATCATCTTTTAAAGGATCAAGGATGAAGATCCAATTCGTTAAAACATATAAACTGTACTTTTGAACAAGGAAATTTTCCTTTTGATTGGCTGCATTCCAAATGTTAAATATGGAAGATATGTACCGAAGTATTAAGTCGTTTCCTCTATCAGGATTATTATAAACAGTATATAACTTATCATAGGTTCTTTGTTGTGGCTGATTTTCATCAACCTGCTGCACATCTCCAAACCCAGGAAATGTGAAACTTTCCCAATCTATCGGCTCCCTTTGAATAATTCTGTACCTATTGTCAGGATCAATCAAAGTAAAAAAAAGCTCTTTATCGGTATTATATAATTTTAGAATTTTTATAAAGCTATCCTCAATCCATTTCAGATCATCAATTACAGAGTCTGTATAGTCTTTTTCTAATCTGAGCGCTGAAATTTTACTTATTTTCTCTAAATTGTTATTTAATCTTTTTAATTTATCAGTACCGGCTCTATTAAACTTAGGCCAGTGTACTATTGGCAACTTGTTTTTCTTAATCCGTTGTAACCATATCCATTTAGGACTTAGTACCCATTTCTTTATATACCATGATTTGATCTTTTCAAACTGAATACTCAGAAATAAAATCAACTTATTACGTTGCTTTTTTAAATAGCTTTTAAGTTTACCCATTAACAATCGCATCTGATTTTTTTAACCTTGAATAATCTCGTCAGCCTCTTTTTTTAATTTTCGAGAAAAATAGTCATCGAAGTTAGTAGCATATTGTTGCACAATTCTAATAAACATGATGAAAACAATGATGGAAAACAGGTCAACAAGCATCAGTAAATACATCATCCATCCAGTTTCAATAGATAAAGATAACATGCCAATAGAGACGTAAATGATTGGCAAAACAAAATAAACCTGATATTGGTAAGTCCATTCTTTTAAAAAACTATTCGAGATTTCTTTGTCCTTATATTCGCTTGTGTGTGTGGAAACGATACCTAATGCAATTGGAATGGTGATGCTGATAAATCCAGCGATTATCATTGAATACTGTACAATAAGATTTCTGTCAAATTTTAGTTGGAGCAGGTAATCAAGTTGGTCAGAAAACCAGCAATATAAATCTGAATATTCGAGATTAAAAAGCGCAATCGTCATTTGTGAAATTGCAAAAGGTTGATTGTGTATAATTTATGAATATAGCTATTTATTAAACCAAATGATAGTATCTATCTTTAAATTTTACAACAATTTCCAGTTTAAATGAACAAGAGACGATGTGTTTTTTTATTGGTGCAGGCGCAACGCTGCCATGGGGTTCGCCATTAACTTCCGAACTAACCACATTCTATTTCGGTTCCGGCTCTTTTAAGAAAAGAGGGTATCGCAGCAATATAAAAGATAGGATTTCAAAAAAAATGGGACGTTGCTTTCTACACAAAGTCTACGCTGTTATCGGCTTTTCATTAGGGCTACCTAAATTGACCAGTAAATATAAAACCAAACAGATTGATTTTGGCTAAAATCTCATTGCTACATATAATCAATAATCGTTACTTTCGAGAAATGAACCTCTCTCGTCGAATTATATATGCCCGATGCTCGTGAGATTTTGCTGCGGACAGCGATACTAGACTTTTCAAATGTTCATACCTTAGGCAACAAGGCTAAAAGGGTGACTTTTCATTCCCATCATATTAGGGCATTTAATCTTATTTGGGCATTATTTGACCAGTGAAATTACTCAACTCTATTTCGTTTTTTGTAATAGATATACAGGATTAGTTAGCCAGATCAAGATTTGAAGTTAAATCCTGTAGGTTAACTATTTGATTTTTGATTTTGCCGCTCTTACTTGCGCTTACTCCTTTAAAAATGTTTATAAAAATGATGTATATATTTTTGCCATCAAAAGAAAGACGAGGTGGCCAGGTTTTGTCTTTATCATCAAACGATATTTCATAGTTATATTCATCCATGTTAAAAACAACCAAATAACCAACATTTTTATGATAATCATTTGCGTACTTAACTACTTGCGCAAAACCATCTGCAATACGATTGATCCTGTAGTTCTTTTTTTGGTCGCAAATTTTAATTTCCATAACCAATGGATCACTTGTATGGAGCATGCTAACAACATCAGCTCGACCTGATGCTGACAGAGGTGTGGAAAAAGGATAATCTACTCCTTGGTCAAATAAAAATAACCTTAAGTCTTCTTCCAACTTGTTTTCACCTGTAGCACTATTATTTTGATACAGTTCATTTAATTTATCTTTAAAAAACCACTCTGTTCTCAGTTTGTATTTTTCCAATAGATAAAGCGTAGCGCTACCTTCATCCAAATGATCTCCTATATAGTTTACGATAGGGTCAATATATTGTTCTACATAAGATTGTAATCGTTCGTTATGAGTGTTACCACTACCAAACTTTCTGGTAATATTCCCGATATGAAAGTCAGTCCGTTCAACATACCATTGAATAAGGTAATATTTGGTAATTGCCTCATGTTCCTCATTTTCATACTCAATACGTGTCCTTGTGCTGTTATCTATCTGTTTGAAAAGTTCTTCTTCAGGCTTGAAGCGACTGTCTATTAGATAACAATATAAAGCTGTAGTTCCTTTAATTTTATCAAAAAAGAATTTATGAGAATTAGGAAATTGTTCTGTGGATGATTTGATAAGGCGGTTACGCCATTCTTTCAAGTTAACTCTTAAATTATGATTGTAATACATTATTTAAACAGGTTATTAAGGGTGTTCTCAAGACTACGAAGCGCGTCATTCATTTGGTTAAGCCCAGTATGGGCGCTGCTGTCATTGTCAACAATTTGAACGCTACACTTACAATTATGACAGTAACAGATTTCTTCCAGTCTTACGTCACGTAGCGTAATCTCGAAAGAGTACCCACATCGAGGACATTCGATCTGCATCCAGCTATTTTCAAAGTTGACGATCATCTAAGCTATAAAAGTTATTTTTATGAAACTAATATAGGGAGAATAAAGCAAGTTAAATTGATAATGAATCATAGACAATTTTCATAATGCAGTAGAGTTTGATATAAGCTTAAGTAGCATAGGAGAACCGAGTCTTTATTTTAGGCAACTTTTAATTCGGTTAAAACTTTCAATTGTTCCAACAATCGGTTCGAATTATGTCCAGTCTTGGGAGTAATCATTAAAGATATGCGATTAATGATTCGTCCCGAAACTGAGCTCGAACCGGCAGCTAAATAGTAGAGAATATTATCAAATCACTCATCAAATGGTTCGACTTTAGTCCCGTTGATAATAAGACCAACAAAACTTCATATTTAAGATATTTCGATATCCGTCTGTTTTCAAAATGCGAATTATACTTAAATTGTTAACTTTAGATTAAAGTCTAACCTATGCGAGAACAATATTTCAAACACCGGGCACAGTTCGATTTTAACAAAAACTCCAATGATATAGGCCGCCCATTTTTTTGGAATAAAAAAGTTGAGGATAATCACTTTCTTAACATGCTTTATCGAAAGAGTGAGCAACAATTCGATGAACTGTATAAATATCACCTGCAATTTTTCTTATCTGAATACGATGATGCAACCGAACAAGAGTTCTTTAGGTATGTGTGGGAAGTCATACAGGATGCTATTGCACAGTTAAGGCAAAAAGACAGGTATACCTCAAGTCATGCCCAAAACTTCCGATACAAGTTTCACCTTAACCGGTTTTCAGAATATCTTCAAAGCATCGATGAGTGGAACCTTGGCCGTACCCATGCTGAGATCATTGCAGAGAAAGAAGGCCAGATCAAAATACTCAAAGAACAAGCGCAACGCCTGATGGATGAGCGCAGGGAGGCTGAGAAGTTGGACACCGACTATCCGATTAATATCGCCAGCGGTCATTTCCTCACTTTGGTTGACCTTTTTAAGAAGATCGAGGCACTAAAAGTAGGCGATAAGGAACTGGTATTTTCGCAAATGCCCATTACCTGGGCCAAACTTATTAGCCGATACTTTCAGGAAGATGGTGAACCGATTAAATTAGATCGCGTGCGGCGCTATTACCCGCGCGATGCGAGTAACCCAAGTGGCAGGTCATCTGCTATCCCCTCCGAAAACCAGCATTTCAACATCACTTCGGCAAAACGCAGGGCAAATTAAGTTCGGATTTCAGGTTTGCTTTTCTTTTGCAGGCAAACGTTAACAATTGCCGCGGAACTATTCAACACACTCTTTTTCAGTACTATACTTTGGCTGCCGTTACCATAGCTTGGCTTATGGTAATGAATAATATCGCTTTGCCCACACCTTTGCTTAGTACCCGGCATGGGCGGTACATGTATTAGGTAATGATTTAACGAAGGAGGCGATTATGCAAGCAAGTGAACTGATCACTAAAGGAGATCTGAATGAATTTAAAAGCGAACTCTTAACAGAAATCAAGAAACTGGTTCAACTAGATGATCAGGGCCAGTCCAAAAAGTGGCTTAAAAGTAACGAGGTTCGAAAGCTGCTCAAAATATCACCGGGCACCTTACAGAACCTGCGCATCAACGGGACATTGAGCTATACCCGCATCGGGAGCATCATGTATTACAAGCTCGATGACATCAACAAGCTACTGGAAGGAGGGCTGCAATGAGTATTCATAAAATTGCGATCAGTGAAGTTGCCGGTTACAGTAAGCTGCTTAAACGCATGAGCGTGGACGGGCGGCTGAATACGACACACATCAGCTTGTTCAGTGCATTGTTCGTCCAATGGCAGCGCGGTGGTTTTAAAAGCCCGTTTTCTGTCACCAGGAAAACGCTAATGGCTTTTAGCCGGATAGCGTCAATTGCAACATATCACAAGTGTATCAAAGAACTCGGCGAATATGGATACATCCGTTATCAGCCCTCATACCATCCTAAACTCGGCAGCCAGGTTTACTGGCCTTCCGGTTGGGAAGTGTAGCCCGGTGCTTTGTATCGGCATAGCTGTATACCAGGCTATACGGTTAACCGCATATCGGAATAACCAGTTACTCCGATATAGGTATAGTCAGATATCCAGCTATTCAATATAAACCCGGTGCAGCCGATGGCTGCACCGGTAATGATTTGCTTCGCAAATCAGAAAGAAAAGCGGTGGTCTCTTCGCGAAAGCGGAGGGAGCGAGCGGAAGTCGGGCACACCCGACTTTTCCGCTCGCCCTGCGGGGCTGACGCGGTTTTGCGTATACCTGTGGTATACTTTCCCCCCGCTTTTATGCTACAGAAAAAGAAAACAGTATACCTGGCAGTATACTCAATATTGCAATTTGAACGAACTTATGAGCAAGGATGAAAATGTAAAAACGATAAGGTTTCCGGTAAAGACAGATGAAAAGCTTGTGATCATTGCTAATAAATGCGGTCTTTCGAAGCTTGACCTGTTCATGTTTATGGTGGATTATTTTTATAAGACAAAGAAAGATCCAAGGGATTTGAACGATGAACTATTAAAAAATGCGATCAACAGGAAGACGGACAATATCGTTGCGTTTATCAGGACACAGGAGCAGGAACTTTTGGTGCCTTTAAAAAAAGATTCAGAGCGTATGATCAATTCACAATTGAAGATCGTGGATTATTTTAACCAATATATCATCGCGCATAACAAAGAGCAGAAAGAAGCTTATTCGGCCCAAAAAAAAGCAATTGAAGAGATCGTGAAATACCTGCAAACTATAGACAAGCTGCAATTGGAAAAAAGAAACCTGAAAGCCCGTTTCAAATCAATCCTGGAGCATTACGTTTCCCAGCGGGAGAACTTAAATGTATTTGCGAAGCAGGCAGATAAGGATGAGCTGGTACGTTTTGCAAGGGAACAGTTGGCTAGTCTTTGATAGCAATAATGAGCCAGCGCGTATTGGGGTATTTTATTTACAACTAATCAAGAAAAAAATGCACATCAATATCACGACAAATGAAACCGGGAACAATAAAGGTAGCAGCAGCCAGTTGGTAGCCTACCTGGAAAAAGAGAACCGTATGGCTGAAGCGCAGGATAAGCATTATAAACCTCAGTACTGGTTTAACCACAAACGGGATGATATCCATCCCTATGAGGTAAGGTCGGGTATCGATAATAACGTAGCCAAACTTTCAAAGGACGATGCCAAATTTTTCCTGTTGAATATCAGCCCGAGTGAAAAAGAGTTATTGTACCTGAAAGAGAAGTTTGGAATGGATGGCGCGAAGAACTATTTAAAAGCTTATGTCAATGAGGTGATGGATGCTTATGCTAAAAACTTTAAGCGTGACCGGGTGGATGCTAATCGAGACCTGGTTTATTATGCCAAGCTGGAAAACAACAGATATTACACTTACAAAGATCTGGAGGTAAGAAAAGGCAAGGCCAGCCGAGGAGATATCAAACCGGGAGAGCAGATGCATGTTCAGGTCATCGTCAGCAGGAAGGATGCCAGTAATACCATCAAGTTAAGCCCTTTGAATAATTCAAAAGGAACGAATGCTGAACATAGTAAAATCGTTGGGCAGTTTGACCGGGTAGCTTTTAAGCAATCAGCGGAGCAGATATTTGATCGGATGTTTAGTTATGAAAGGGAGGTCAAAGAATCGTTCGAATATGCGAATGCTATGAAAAATGGAAGCTATGAGCAAAAGGTAGAGGTCAGGGAAAAGCAAAGAGTTCAGGATTCCGGTAACCTGTTCCAGCAAAGCCATAGCAAAGGGATCATCGATGTGTTGCTTGATGGTGCAGCCAAAAACTATGGGCCGCCGACAGTAGACGATGGGAGAAGGCGCAAAAAGAAAAAACGACCTGGACAGGATTATGATCGGGGACAACAGCTATCACGGTAAGTAAAGATCATGTGGCCCATGCGGCTGCGGCAGGCAGCTCCATTACACCACGCGCTTCGCACCGGGTTCATTGCGCCGCCAGCCTCGCCGCCGCACGTGCAGGAGTGTATTCGGTCCTCATACACACCTGCCTTTCCCGCCCGCTGATTATTGGTTAGTCACAGCACCGCAGTCACAAAGTTAGCTACGAAGGAAAACAGTCAAGGCTATATAAACCGGCTATCGCCGGGCCTTGACAGTTTTCCTGCTAACAGCTACTGTTGTTTAAGCGGTGATATGACTGGGTGTGCGCAAGTGCATATAGGTACTTGGCACCTGTTACGGTTACCAATTCCCTGCACGAATTAAAGCTTGAAGCTACCGCTACCCAATGAACGCCCAAGATTTTGACCCTGTTCTGGTTTTGTTATATGCTGTTGCACTTGCGTTTGCTCTACGGATATTTTCATGTCTTGAGCTATGCGGTTTACCCATTCTGGTAAATTATGAGCATGTTCGACAAGATTACCGTTCGTATATTTCAGATATACTGAAAGACTTTGCCCCTTTTCCTTAGATGCGGCTTTCATTAAGATAACCTGGTCAAAAGCACGATAATGTTTTTGCAGGTTAACTAAAGACTGCTCATAATTTGCTTTGATGTTATCTGCTGATACATCGTGTCCTCCTTTAGCTACTCTTAAACGTACACGCTCAAAAGAAATAGCAATTTCATCCAGGCCAAAGAAAAATAATCGGGTGCTATAACCCTTAATCTTAAATTCATTAACTGATGTCATGATATCTTCTGTTCGAAAGTTCGTCTCGAAAGCACATGTTGCTTTTTCGGCTTGCATGGTCTCTTTCCAGTCCGAAAATACATGCCCGTTAACTGCGTCATATAGATTACCGCTGTCTAAACCCGGAAATTGCTTTTTAAGCAGCATAAATTCTTTATCGCCATCAAAAATAGGGGTTCCCGGTGGTACCATTGAGGATGACAGCGTGCTTTTACCGGCGCCATTGGGTCCGGCAAAAACAAACAGTTCCGGCTGTTCCATTAAAATCTTCTGCTGATTATTTGGCTTTCACCTGTAGAGGCGTTTACTTTAACCAACTCGCGATGGTCTTGATATTCACGGATAACGTGATTTCTACGCTCTTGATTCCCGGCTGGCTCGTAAACGTTATAGAGACCCAAATGCGTGTTTTCGGCTTCTACGTTTTGGATTTCAGGATGCAACCGTTCTTCAAGCTCTTTTAAAGAACATTCAAAAACTGGTATGTAAGTTAGTTGCTCCATTAGATTTTGTAATTCCGTTGCCTTTGCCGGATGCCATTGGCTTACAGGAATCAGAACGGCGGTTGCTTTCTCTTGTTCGTCGTAAACAATATTAAATGTATCCTGGCTAACGAACTCTTTCAAATTTAGTATTTTATACATGATTTTACAAATTATTGTTTTACAATAGTGTGATGCTGATGCGCTCTTTTGTGTCCTATTGGCCTAATGGCGGACCTTCTATTATTGGATTGAGATTGGATAGGCGCCGGTTTACTTATGTTTCCTGCTTGTTCGTGGAGTAAGCCTACTAACGCGTTGACCTCTAATTTTAAAGCTAATGCAAATCCGAAGGAAATTGCTGTTGCGATAACCAGGCCGAAATAAACAAGCAGCAATTTTATTTTTATTTTTTCCGGAGAGGATTTAATCGCTTTATCAACTTTTTTCTCCAAACGGTCTATGGCAAATTCTAATTTGTTTTCCGGTTGAAGGTTAACCAGCCTATCCAGTTTCACACCGATCTCTTCAAGTTGTGAAGCGTAATCCGGCAAATAAACTTTTGGATAGTTATGAATGTTCTTCTCCGTGTTAGCGATGCGGTCATTATATGTTTTGCTATGTACGATTGACCTGTCGGTAACTTCCTCCAGTGTATCAATTCTATCATTGCTGTGATTGCTCATTTTCGTTAAGTGTTTAATTCTGTAAAAGCTATCGGCCAAGAGAACATGATTAATCTTGTTTCCCCTTTTGCGTTAGTTAAGAATATAATGAATAACCTTGAAGCCTCAGGCAGCTTCAAGCTTATTGAATAGGTGCTTTTAATAAAGCTGTCTTAGCTTAGACATGTCCTGCGCCACTTTCATATCAAGGATCTTTGCGTAGTGCTGGGTTGTTTTAATGTTAGTGTGCCCAAGCATCTTCGACACGCTTTCAATGGGTACGCCGTTGGATAGCGTTACAGTAGTCGCAAATGTATGCCTGGCAATATGGTAAGTTAGCTTTTTAGGGATGCCACAGATATCAGCTATCTCTTTTAAATAAGCATTCATCTTTTGATTGGTTGATACAGGCAGGGCTTTACCGGAATGTTCGCATACCGGGGAATCGCTGTACTTATTGAGTATGGAAACAGCAGGAGGAAGTAACGGCACACGCGTAGGGGTAGCTGTTTTCTGTCTTTGGGTGTTTATCCATTTCTCTCCGTCAGGACCGGTAATGATCTCCGTGGCTTTTAGTTTTTGAACGTCGGCATAAGCAAGCCCTGTAAAACAGCTAAACAGAAAAATATCCCTAATCTGTCCCAGGCGTTCTGTACCAAAAACTTTCGCAGCCATTCGCCGTAATTCCTCATCATTAAGGAATAACCTGTCAACCACTTTTACCTTGGCTTTATAATTTACGAACGGATCATTAACCATCCAACCACTTGCGATACAGATGCGAATGATCTTCTTGAAATTCTTTAAATATTTTACGGCCGAGTTATTAGCACATTTTCTTACTGATCGCAGGTAGAAATCATAGCTCACTACGAAGTCATGATCAATTTCTTTAACATCAATGTCATTTACATTATATTTCCATTTGATGAAATCCTGAGTATGTTTTAGGGATGTTTTATAACGTTCTAAAGTTCCTTTAGCGAAATCAGACCCCACGAGCGCAGCGACTTGATTGTTATGCTCTTTAAAAACGTCAAGAATGGTATAGAGCTTTTCCGGCTTACCATTTAATAGGTTTTTTAAGCGGTCAGCAGTGATCGCTACCTTCTGCGTTGTCAGGCTTTCGTGAGCTGCATAAACCATTGCCTGCAATGTGTCCAGGTATGCGTTGAATGCCCGGACACATTGCTTTGTGCCTTTTAAGCGGCCTGCATTACTGTTCCATTGCGTGGGTTCACAGGTTCTTGATGTGGTAGTTTCCGCACGTTTCCCGTTTACCGTAATACGTAAATACACGGGTATGGGGCCTTCATTGTAGTTCTTTGGTTTCTTCAAATAGAAGAGCAAGCTGAAATTAGTTTTCATGTTAAATAACATTAAAAAGGTTAAACAAAACTAAGCTTGCAGCTAACAGAAATCAAGATGTTTAAGTGTTGAACATGTTGATAACCAAAATAATATGTTCAATTCGGTGAGTCGTTAAAATCTCAAAATTACTCACCTTATCGCTCTCCTTTTTGACGCGAATCGATGGCTATTTTGAGCATTTGACAAAAAAACAAAAGCCTGCAATCATTTGATTTGCAGGCTTTTAAATAATTTGATATCAAAATCAGCGGAGAGTTAGGGAACAATAACTCGTCCAACGTCCGCTGTAAATCAATGCTTTGTATTTCTATTCAATTTGAGGTCACCTAATAGATCACCCTTAAATAATCAAATCGCTTGTGCTTATTAAACAAAGATAACTATTTTAAAATATAAAACTGCAAACCTAACACAAAGGAACCAAAGACGCGCTGGTCGCTAACGCGCATCGGAAGCTGTGCCGGTTCGACTCCGGTTTAGGGTACAAAGCCGCCGTCAGTACGAATTTTTGTTCTGACACGCCTTTTTTAAACTTATTGTTAACCAGATAGATAAGCTGTGTCGCTTCATTCAATTTTTCGGTTCGGTGTTCAATATATCGATGGCTATTAGATTTTTCCGTAAACATAGGCTTATAACTTTTTCTTAAATTCTAAATCAAATAGGTTTAATTTAGCTGCCTACGAAGTCAGCATTTAAAGTATCGCAATATGTTCATCGTTAAAGATATTTCCAAACAAAACCGTTCCATTGTTTATATATTCCTTTAGCCACCTGGATAATGGCTTTATCTCCCAAATTCACCTGCCTCGATGCTTCCTTAATGCTTGGAAATTTTTTGATTAGGTTTCCTTCCAGATCATATTGTGCAACCGGCTTGCTGGTTGAATAGTTCTTTTTCCAGCCAGACCGGTCAGCTGTTTTAAGATAAGGGAGTACGCGGTCCCTTAGCACGGCCCGCTTTTGCTTTTCACTTTTGGTTACGAGCTTTAGATTGTCCGGGCTATTGTTGTATCCGTTATTATCTACGTTTATCACATATAAGCCATTTTTCCTGTAATCCAGGTGTGGGTCAACAAAGGTTAGATAAATGAGTCTCCGGGTATTGAAATAATATGCTCGGTTTTCAATAGTAAGCGTTACCCGTAGATCGATCATGGGTCACCCGTCACCAGGTTGTTATTTTAATGAATGGATTGACTTAAAATACGGCCTTTTACAAATTGGGTATAAAGCCGGGGATGTCCAATCGTCCGGTCCAGCGATTTTACCCTCCCAAGTGTGGAAGCCTGGTAAGAGCCTTCAAAACCAGGTACATCTTTCCAAACTTCACCGGGCAAATCAGCAAATGATTTATTCAGGTAAATAGTATTGACATCTAAATCTGACATGTTAATTTTTCAAAGTCTTGCAAATTCCGTTAACTGATCTTACATAAAAATAAAGAGTAAAGGCATTTGCTTTGGTAGAATACAACTTGCGCCAAATCACCTGAATTATCATCCTTAAATCTCGCCGCAAATTTCAGGGAGGCGAGGGGATCGACTTCGTTGATGGCATCCCTGCTCCGCGGCGTCAACCTGGCAGGAAGGATTCGAATAATGCCTTCGGTTAACATTTGTATCCCCATTTATTTACAAATATTACCTTTCAAATAAGAATATACGTTGGTATATTAGCAATTATCAAACTTAACCTTATTCACTGGCTTATGAGAAATAAAAGAATTTCGTTAATTACTTTTTACCTTTCTGCATTTAATCTCATAGATGATGATTGTTTTGGATAGTTCTCTATCAAAACAGAACCTACAGGCTTTTTAAACTGCTTGGTCCGACCCTGCAATTTCATGCCACATTTACAATCAACCAACCTAAATTACAATTGTCACTACATTCTTAATGCGAAGAATCATTTATATTTTTTTATTAAGCCTGCTCTTCAACGGGTTCGCTTCTGGTCAGATAGGAGTTCCGATAAACCTTCAAACAGGGTCACCAACAATTAACATTCCAATTTACGAAATAAGAAACGGTGATGTTTCCGTTCCTGTAAGTTTATCTTATAATCCCGGAGTTAAGATAGCACAGTCCGACGGTAATGACGATTTTAACATTGGGGTTGGCTGGCGGGTAGACGCAGGTGGAACGATAAGCCGTTCTGTAAAAGGACTACCGGATGATTATCAGGGCGCAGGTGCAGACACCCGAATGGGCTGGCTATATGGTACAGGCGCTGCGGGTATTCCCGGCTTCAACCCGCAGAGCCGGACGGATTGCAATGGGGATGTGTCTAATTATAATACATTAAATACGTTTGCCAATAACAACACCGACACCGAGCCTGATGTATTCAATTTTAATTTCGGTGGCTATTCCGGTCAGTTTGTATTTGATAATAATAAAGTTATCAGGGCAATGCCTTACCAGGATTTGTCAATCGTGCCATCTTATTCTGCGTCAGGCGCAATAATTTCGTTCACCGTGACCACCAATGATGGTAAAAAATATACATTCATACCAGTAAAAACGATCACTAAAACGGTAACACCTGGTGCCACCATCAATAAGGTATATTATTTACGCGACAAATTATTCAAATATGCCCAGCAAATAAGTTATACCATAACCTGGGGCCTGTCTGATGTGACTTCACCTGCAGGAGGATATGTTTCTTTGGGGTATGGTGGGACACAGCAGGAAAACAATGCTAACCTGGAAATAATAGACAGTGCTTATGCCAACCCGTCTGCAACTGATATCTATCTTGCGGATAATACTTCTGCAGGGGTATATAAAAAAAGCATTTATTACACGAAAACAAAAGTTGATACAAAGCTACTTTCCAGTATATGGGATATGGCGGCCAACTACGCGGGAAATGATGCCGGACACGAACACCTTCAGTTTTTTTATACGCCGGGTTTTATCTCGGTGCCCGACCTAAATAAAGGCATTTATATAACCCATCAAACCAGCGTGTTGCTAACGTCCTTCAAGGTTTATGCAGGCACAAGTATTACGCCGTCCAGAACCATAATTCTAAACAGAGTGGGCACTAACGGGTATACTTTCTTACAGTCGTTACACGAATTTGCTGATAATTGTACCGTAACCCCTCCATACCAGTTTGAATACCTGGGGACCAATCTCGTTCCGGACGCGAATGGATTTGTTTCGACAGGTTTGCCGCTATCGCAAAATAGTTCATATAACTTATCACCGCCCAGTCTTACTTACCGCCAGCAGGATTACTGGGGATATTACAACGCCAATAATGCGACTACTTTGGTGCCGAATTTATACATGTATCCCAATGAACCTTCTCCGGAAAAATATAGGATACAGCCGATACCCGGATATTCAGGGACCTCTAACATCATTGCAGGTGGGGCAGACCGTACAGTGAACCCGAACGCTATTGTAATAGGCTCACTATACAGGATCATATATCCAACCGGAGGAAGTGTTAAATTAGATTACGAACCTAATCAGTATGTAGATGCCAGGAGTGGTCAAACATTTTTAGGTGGAGGGATCAGGGTAAAGACAGTTACCCTTCATGATGGAATCAATACTACAAATGACATCGTTAAAAATTACACCTATTCCGGGGGAGTATTATTAAACCGCCCGCAGTTTGCTTTTTCTATTCCTGTATATACAGATGTAAGCGGAGGCGTTCATACAATTGGCGAGTATAGTGACCAGCCAACTCAGGCCCGGTATTTCACAGCACTTTCTGAATATGATCTAAACCCATACGACAGCGATTCGCCGGATGTCCTGTATCAATCGGGAACAGAAAGCCAGGCGGGGATTGGCAAACAGGTTTACCAATACAGTAATCCTGCAACTTTTGGGCAAACCTCTTCTGCCGAATATGCATCACCCAACCAATGGCAGGCTACTTATTCGCAATACGCAACAACTACCGACCCTTCTTCGGGGTTATGCATGAGCAAAGGTTTACTGGCCGATGGATATTACACTTTCCCTTACCCTTCTAACCCTAATTATACCTTTGAAAGAGGGCTGTTGCAAAGTGTGAAGTCCTACAATGAAACCGGTCAATTGGTTAAAGAAAGCGATTATCAGTATACGCCTGTTTATAAAAACACCTCACCGGTTAGTATTTATGGCTTGAGTTATGATTATTTCACTTACAATCCTAATGACGTCAATACCAAGGCATTCGCGTATGGCAAATACAGGCTTTTCGGAGATATGACCAAATATCAGACCATTACCATAGATAAAACCTGTGACCCCGGAACAAATTTCACAAAAGTGGCAACTGTTGAAAACGACGCATTTTATAACGGAACTAATCATAGTCTGTTAAGCAGTACCAAAACAACGACAAGTAATGACGGCACCAATGTTACAACCTATACCGCGAAATTCAAATATCCGCAGGATTATACAGCATCTTCAGGTACCGACCCCGTAACGGCAGGGATTATCGCGTTAAAAAATGCCAATATGAACAATACCGTTATCGAAAAAACATCTTCTATAACAAAACCCGGTCAAAGCGAGCAGGTAATCAGCGCGCAGCTTACCAAGTTTAATGTATTCTCTATCCCCAACCCTCAATATTACAATACTGCCGCTACTTTTTCAACAAGGGTTCTGCCTTCGCAAACGCTTTTCCTGAAAACAAATTCACCATTAACTAATTTTACGCCATCAACCGTTGATAATAATAACCTGTTTAAATACGATTCCCGTTACCAGGTAAGTGGTAATATAACAGAATACAGTACCATAGGCAACCCCGTTTCAATGGATGACGGGCACCAGCAATTATCCGCCGTACTTTATGATGTAAACGGCATTAAGCCTGTTGCTATCATAAAAAACGCGACGGCTAACCAGGTGTTGTACTCGAACTTTGAAGATGAGTACCCAACACTTACTACACAGCATACTTTTAATGAGCCTCCAACAGGTAATTATAGCCAGGTAAATGGGAGGATAGGCAAAGCTTTAACGGTAGCTCCGCCTAATTTTACCTTCACAGGTACGGTTAGTAAAGGTGCGGGGTTAAATTATATATTCTCATGCTGGGTAAGCGCGGCTTATGCAGGCTCACTGACAGTAACACTTACAGATGCCGGGGGCCACAACGTAAGCAGCGTTATACCCTATACCAATACAACAGGGGTATGGACCTATTACCGTGCCAAATTGCCGGTCAGCTCTTTAAACCCAACGTTCAATATCTCCATACAGGCCAGCAACGTACCTGTTACCGTAGATGACATGCTTTTTTACCCGGAGTTGGCAACTGTTGCCTTAACAGGTTATCAAATGCAATTAAAAACAGCTGAAACCGACTTGCGCGGCAATACCATCTACTATACCTATGACGGCCTGCGGCGGCCAACGGTAGTTACCGACCAAAATCAGAATATTTTAAAAAGGCTGGTATATAATTACCGGACGTCCTATGCTTTAAACGCCTTGTTTAATATGCCCGCGACAGCCAATACCAACACGGCGGTTAATTTTGTGAGTGGTCCTGTTGATCCCTGCGAACCTGCTCAAATAACACGGAACTGGGATTTTGGAGATGGTACGACGCTTGCTAACGGTGGCACGAGCCCTTCACATACGTATACAGCACCGGGCAATTACACGGTGAAGCTAACAGTTACCCATCCTCAGTACGGAACCGTATCTACAACACAAAATATTACCGTTTATGTACAGCTTGCCTATACAATGCACTTAAATGGTATTGCTGCATACAATGTGTGTTCAAACCAGATTATTTTAGTTGGTGATCAGCCTCTAACCAATCCGCCGGGTACCGATACCTTTACCGCATCAGTAAGCGGAAGTTATAATAACCAATTCCTTTGGGAACAAGCCTTTGATACATCGCCCAACAACTGGGTCACGTTGCCAGGCACAACCAATACCATAACGGTTACGGTACCACATAACCCCGATGGCTCGATCAGTTCTAGCCAAACGTACACCCTGCGTTGTACCATGGTGCCCCAGCAACTGCAAAAGGCTGCTGTGCAAACAACGAAGATCATATTTTTAGCACCTAACTGTAATAAATAACAAAAGCAAGAAAATATGAACAAGTTAAAATATTACAGCGGTTTTTGTTTGTTATTACTAATTGCTTTATTTAGTCGCGAAAGCTACGGACAGGGCGTAAAACAAGTTGTTGACGCAACAGTATCCAGTTACCAGGGTACATCCTATGAAGCATATCATAGTGTCATCCTCGGCCCGGGATTTACATTTACGCCAAATGGTACCCAGCCTTATTTTTATGCTTCTATTATAAGCCAGGTCCAACAGCCGGATGACCCTAACCTCATTTTGAACAACACCATACGTAGCGACATCATTAAGGTAAGCGGTATTACCAGTACAACCCAGATACAGGCTGGTGTTAACGCACAAACCCAGGTATCCTATATGGATGGTTTAGGCAGGCCAATACAGCGTATTACCCAGCAAGGCAGCCCATTGCAAAAAGACCTTGTGCAGTTTATGGTTTATGACCAGTATGGGCGGGAGCCAAAAATGTATTTGCCTTATGCCGCTTCAACCACAAGCGGTGCGGCGCAGGCCAGCCCGGTAACGGCACAGCAATCTTTTTATCAAACCTCCGGGCAACAGGTAGCTACTGATAACTCGCCATATGCTGTAACTGTTTATGATAATTCACCGCTGCAAAGGGTGCTGGAGAGCGGTGCCCCCGGTACTACATGGCAACCGGGTAGCCATACCATAAAAACACAGTTCAGGTTAAATACCACTGCCGACCAGATCATGATATGGAACAGCGCGGGGCCCACCGGCAGCTATTATGGAGAAACTCAGCTATCGGTAAATGATGTGACAGACGAAAACGGCAATCACGTTTTAAGTTTTACCGATAAGCTTGGCCAACTGGTATCCAAAAAGGTACAGTCAGGTACCTCAACCTGGCTGGAAACTGTTATCATATATGATGATATGGGGAATATCTTATACCAGGTATCACCCGAAGGGGTAAAAAGGATTTACGGCGCTTCGCCGCCCGCGTTTAATGCCGCTTTTATAAGCGCCTGGGCAACCAGCTACACTTATGACGCTAAGGGAAGGCTAACCGCGAAGCAGGCGCCGGGCGCTGCACCGGTTTATATGGTGTATGACGCCAATAACAGGCTGGTATTGATGCAGGACGGGCGGGTACGTAACGCTTATGCGACAGACAGCTGGTATTTTACCAAGTACGACGCGGCAAACCGGGTGCTCATGACAGGTCTTTACCGGTATGTTGCCCCGCCGGGGGCAAGCGGCAGCACGCACCAGCAGATCCTGCAAAATTATTTTGATGGTTTAACTTATGACAACGTTACTAATTTTGCTTTTGAAAAAAGGCAGGCAAGCACTACCTACGGTTATAGTAACCAATGTTTTCCAGCAAACACCGCTGATGCCGATGTGCTGACTGTTAATTTTTATGACGATTATGATTTTAATAACACGGGCAGCCCGGTTAACCAGTATGTAAACCCCAATCAGGCCCCATTTGCCACGGCCGCCACTTCGTTTACCAGTGGCCTGCTCACCGGAACAATGAGCCGTGTGATAAACCCTGCTGGTAATGCAGGGGGATGGATTAAACAGGCCATATTTTATGACCAGTTTGGCAACGCCATACAAAAGCAAAGTAACAACCTGGTGAACCAGGGTGCTTTGGATATTACCAGCAATGCGGTTGACGTATATGCAGGGCACATTACCCAAACCAAACAGTTTAAAGCGATAAGTGCTACCACCGTAATTAACAAGATGAGCTATGACTTGATGGACCGGATAACGCAACAGGCTGTTAATGTGAACGGAGCAGCTACCGACCAGGTGATCGCTAAATATGAGTATAATGAGCTGGGCCAGTTGAAAGACAAAAAGCTGGGCCGGTTAACCAACGGTTCCTACCTGCAAACGGTTGATTACCGTTATAACATCAGGGGGTGGTTAACCAGTATCAATAACAGTGCTTTGACGGCAGATGGCGGGGCAACCAACAACGATACCAACGACCTTTTCGGGATGAGTTTTCTATATGACCAGGCCGACGCCACAGGTTTAAGCAATACGCCAAAATACAATGGTAAAATATCGGCCGTAAAATGGAAAGCTAACGACCAGTTTTCAAGTTCCTCAAACCCGGTAAGGCAGCGCAGCTACATTTACAGTTATGATGCGGCCGACAGGCTGATGAGCGGGCAATATGCTGCTAACGGCGGCTCAGCCTGGAATGCCGAGGTAAACGGTTATAACGAAGCCGTCGGGTCTTATGATAATAACGGCAATATGATGTCGTTAACACGTAATACATTCGCTTCGGGCGGTTCGGCGTTTACCCTTATGGATAATCTTACTTATACCTATCAAAACAGTAATACCAGCAATCAGCTGGCCGCTGTTGCCGATGCATCGGGTAACACGATGGGATTTAAGGATGGCGCAAACTCGGCTGCTGAATATACCTATGACAGCAATGGCAATTTAACGGGGGATGCCAATAAAAGTGAAACAATTACCTATAACGACCTTAATAAGGTAAGCAAGGTTTCCATAGCTGGCGGCGGTTCTGTTCAATATACGTATGACGCGTCGGGTAACCGGATCCGTAAAGCGGTTTATAATTCGGCCGGAACAGTTATCAATACCTATGATTACCTGGATGGCTTTGTTTATACTACCATAGCTACCGGCACCATCGCATTAAGCTTTATTAACATGCCCGAAGGAAGGATCATGTCAAACACAACGGCCACTTCCTTTAGTTATGAATATAACATTACCGATAACCTGGGCAATACCCGCGTAAGTTTCCGGGATAACGGCAGCGGTGTGGCTGCCATAAGCCAGGAAAACGAATACTATCCGTTTGGGATGACCATGCAGGGTATTGTGGTGAGGACCGCCCAAGCTACAACTGCCAATAAACAACTGTTTAACGGCGGCTCAGAATTGCAGGACGACCTGGGCTTTGAAAACAGCTATAGCACCCCTTACCGGGAGTACGATCCGCAACTGGGCAGGTTTAACGCCATTGACCCAATGGTCGATCAATATGCAGGATGGACACCTTATAACTTCGCTTTTAATGACCCGGTTGGGCTGAATGACCCGACGGGCGATGATCCTTATGTAAATCCAAATGCAAATCCGATAAGGGGAGCGCCGAGTATGGAAGAGCTTATCAGGGAATCATTAAGACGGAACAATCCAACCATTAACTTTGATGATATTAACACGCCATCCTTTCTTGATGATAACCCGGCTATGCGTCAAAATTATCTGTATGCATTGGCATTGATGAATTATGATCCTTCGAAAGCCACCGACAGCGAAAACAGATGGATGACTCTTTTGGGGACGCCTGGTTTTTTTACAAACCCGGCGACGTTCGTGGCTGTATTAAATTTGCCACATGATTCTAAAGGGATATATTTTTGGAAAGACGACAATAGATGGGATGGAACTGAAGTTCAGGTACGATCTGTAAAAATATATGTTGCAAGAAATAATAATAATAATAATAGCAATAATAATTTGGGTGGGAGCAATAATGAAGCGGCAATTGCCAGAACCTTTTTAACCGGACAGATGCAAACATTACCTTATTCTATGAGTAACAAAGAAGGGACTATTGACTGTTCAAGATGTACATTGCAGATTGCGGCCAAGGCCGGGTACACTATTCCAAGAGTTGCTTATGATCAAGCAAAATGGTATCAAGAACATGGTTACTGGTCAAAAAATCTTTCTGATGCCAAACCTGGTGATCATATGTTTTGGTTAAGAGCAGTAGGTGCATATCATACAGGAGTTATTTCCAGGATATCATCATCAGGCACAATTTTCGTTGTGCAAGCAAATGTTAATAATGGTAATATTCCGTCTATACACGAATTTAGGGTTCAACCCAACGGAGAAATGAACGGTTTTGATCAACAATTTGTTGGTTTGGGTAGATATACTCCATAGAAATATCTTTGAAAAAGAAATAACTTGCATTATGAAAAATAATAGAATACCTTTTTTGTCAACTATTGTAGCATTTTTTTTGCTTTCATTCACATCTCACGATACATGTAGGAATCTAACTCAGGTTAATGGAGACGATATACAGAAAGTAATAGAAATTGATATTAAAGAAAACCCCTTAACTGCAGGGATGTCAATTTACTCTTCTGATGTTTTAAACGATACCTTGTATACAGTTAATAGAGGTAGTTTCCTGGCAATAAGTTTGAAAAGCGGGAAGATTTATAAAAATTTAAAGATTAGTAAATTTCTCGATGAGAAGGTTAAATTACGCAAATACGTTAATAATATCAAAGTACGTCCGGACGGGTATTATTTAAGCTGCATTAATGACCTGTATTTTTTCAATCGTTCGGGAACGATGAAAAAAATATCCGACAACAATGGCGATTTGATCCTGGACTTTAATGTCATAGGAGAAAAGATTATTATCGCATCCAGAGGAGATAAAATAAAACTGATTAACAAAGACGGTAACCCTGTTTCGTCGGTCTCACTTGAAATGGCTGATGATGGCCACGTGCCTTCTTATGATGGTTTGTGTTATGATAGTGGGGATAATATTTACCAATTAAGTATCAATAAAACGAATAAAATTGTTACAACAAAATATGCAGAACCTGCATTACCAAAAGAAATAAAGAGTGTGACACTTGCATTTAACAGTGATAAATATTTTATAGGCTTCTCTTATCGCCAACGTAACAGTTTGTTCGTCATTAGCAAAGGCATTACTAGAAGTCCAGTTGTTAAACAAATCAGCCTGGGTCAAAACTATTTCGACAAAAAAGAACTTCCGGATGAGGGAATGCCTAATTTTAAAATTGTAAACAATAATGGTGTTAATTATTTGATCTTGATTTATAATAAAAAATTAATTGTGTTTGTTTTTAAACTATAGCTTTTGTCGTTCTAAAGGAAGGCAGGAATGAAGCTGCAATTGCCAAGTTAGTATGTGCGCGTAGGCATTTTTCGTGCTTAGAAAAAGCTAAAACACACCTGACGGCGAATATGATCCGCAGTTGGGCTGGTTTAATGCTATTGACCCAATGGCGGATCAGCGGTCGGGATGGATACCTCATAACTTTGCTTTTAATGACCGGTTGGACTGAATGATCCTATGGTGACGATCCTTACGTAAATCCGAATTGTAAATTCAATGCGATGGCGCTTAGAATGGAAGAATCTAACAGAAATATGAAATCCATAATTTGTCTTTTTATTATCTGTATAATAACCTTGTTTAACAGCAGGTGCGCTCATGCCCAAAATGATATTAGAAATAAGCAACCCGAAATCATGTTAAATGAGTTTTATACTGCTCGTAGCACCATGAAACTAACTGTTAGGGATCATCACCGGTTAGATTCACTACAAAGTAAATATTGTACAGTAAAATTCAGAAATGAATTAAAAGCGGATTTTCAAGCAGATGGATTAGACCATGATCTCTTGACGATGGATAATGGTATCGACGCCGAATCTTTAAAAACTATTTCTGTTAAAAAAGATCCAACGAAGGTTAATGATTATCTCGTTTCATATATCGTCTCCGACTCAGATCCGTCAAATAAGCTAATCAAGAAAAAAGTTACTATTCGTTTGACAGTCGTGAATGAAAAGGGGTATTTTAAAATTGATTCTGTCAAGTAATTGGAATATTGGGAGATTTTAATAGTGGAGCTCATGGCATTGTCCTCCTCGCATGTATTGTTATCTAGTCGTTTTGAACTTGTTTTTAAATTCCGGCTACCGTACCCGTCCTCTATTGTCTTCGGCTTTGGCAGGGGGCAAACACTACCGTAGCCCACGCCGGTGCGTGCGTTCCTTTTTTTAAGAGTAGTTACAGTGCCCCTTAGCGCGAATACGATCTGCAACTGGAAAGGTTTAACGCCATTGATCCGGCCATTGATAAATATGCCGGTTGGACACCTTATAATTTCGCGTTTAACGATCCTTTGTGTGGGCGGGTGGGGGGGCTCGCAAGATTTATCCACAAGTGTTATATAATATAATTAATTACGAAGAAGCGTTGTTTGAACCCATAAATAATTATATTTGGAGTGCCTAACTTTTATCATATGATTCTTTATCTCCATCGTAATATTTCGTCATTACGGCCTTGTCGAGGTCTGCAATTGTATTTATATCTGATAAAATTTCATTAGATAGTATTGGGATGAAATCAGAAGTTGAACAAAAAAGCAATTGCTGAAGTCACTTCAAAAGAGAATAAGTCAACTCAAAAAACCTACTCACAATAAATAAACCATATAAAAATGAAAAAAAGTTTATTAATACTCGCAGTATTACTCGCTTCATCCGTTGCAGCTAATGCACAATGGACTACAACCGGAACTGTAACTTCAACAACGAATACAGTAGGTGTCGGTACTACCCTTCCAAAAACCAATGTTCATATTGTTTCCTCCGGGACAGATCTGGACGCCGGAAACGCATACGGTTTCGCAAGCGGTGGCGGGTTATTGATCCAAGCCAATACAGGTGGCCGTACCCTTACAACCGGAGCACAACTGGAGTTTGCAATACCAGCCAATTCAGATGGCACAAATATATGGGGACAGGCCCGTATCGTTACCGTAGCGGGCAATAGCAATACCTCAAATGCAACCGGAAAAATGATCATCGGTACCAGAAGATCGTTCAATAAGTTAGGTACAGGAAATCAATGGTATTACGGGAATGATTTAACCATTGACGGAACGGGAAATATCGGGATTAATACAATTACCCCATCATCTCAATTGTCGCTTGGAATAGCCACCGGTAATAAAAAGTTATTTATTTATGATAGTGGCACCGAGGCAAGTGGTTTTGGACAGGCGTATTCAGAATTCAGAATATTTGGCACTACCTCAGGCACTAATCATATCAGCTTCGGAAAATATGATCTGGCAAGCGACGCGTTTACCGAACAGATGAGAGTGGACAACTCAGGTAATTTAAGTATAGGAACCACCGATTCAAAAAGCTATAAGCTTGCCGTTAACGGCAGCGCCATTGCCACTTCTATGACCGTGAAGCTACAAGCCAACTGGCCCGATTATGTGTTCAAAAAAGATTACCAACTCCCATCCCTAACGGATGTAAAAACATACATCGACCAAAACCAGCATTTACCGGATATGCCATCTGAAAAAGAGGTTGCCAAAGATGGTCTGAACCTGGGCGAGATGAACAAGCTACTGGTAAAAAAGGTGGAGGAGCTGACTTTATATTTGATTGAGAAGGATAAAAAGGAAAAAGAGCAGGAGGCGATAAATCAAGAATTAAAAAATAAATTGAAAAAACTTGAGGAGAATTTGAATAAACTAATCCAAAATTCAGACAGGACAACCAATTAATTATTGAAATTACACTACAAGTAACGAATATACAACCAAATCTATATCCTGTGACGATGAATAAATACTTATTAAGGCTACGCATCCGTCTTTGCGCGACGCTAAATGGAAGGTCGACTGAAAAAACATTTTGATTGACCTCTTTTTACCAATTTCATTTACATTCTTAATTATTTGATTCTGATAACGAGAGGTGGTCAATCAATAGGTGCATTGGCAATCTCCACTGTCAACCTCAAAAGGAGCATCAATTGATCGGCTAAAGCCCTTGAAAAAGGCAGATCCGCCCTTTCACCAGAGCTCACCTCACTAAAATAATACAACAAAAAACGACCAAGGATAAGTAACCTTTTCCTCGGTCGTTCTAAGTGTTCTTCAGTATTGAACTACTTTTTCAGTGGCCTCGGATTACCCGACAGGTGTTTTTGTTACTTGGTTTTGTAAACGAAGTTGGTCGGCGTATGACCGGCCGGAACCTTGTTGTCAGTTGGAGCGACATTGGTAGAGATCTTGCAGATCTCATTGGATTGTGGTAAGCATGTTGCGGTGCTCGGGTTCGGAACGGTTTGCGTCCAATGGAAGTTGCTGCCGGTGGTCTGCCTGGCGTAATAAGTGGTCGCGTTTGATTTAGGGCTGAAGGCAAAAGCCCTGCCTACACCTGAAGGGGCTGCTACGGACATCAGGGTCACTTCCATCTTTTTCATGTTTCTTGATATTTAGTGATTTTCAGGGGGTTTTGCCACAGGACCCGTGTTAACTTGATTTCGCGCACGAGAAATATTTTTTTGTATCTGCTTGTGTGTCTTACGGTAATAGCTCAAGCTTATTCCCGCCAGGAACGCAAATAACATATTAAGCCTAAAATGCTGGCCCCAGCCTAATGATTTAATTATGCCGCCACAGACACATGGTGCTTTTGGAAACAGGTGGAGCAGGACGGCACCGACATAAATGGTAAACACACCCATCATTACAAAGTATGCATACAGGCCTGCAACACGCTTTTATCGCTAACCAGTAAACCCGCGATGATAGTCTCGGCACTAGGTAATAGATAGATCAAGGTTGCTGTCAGCCAGCCGGGCGTGTGCTGAAACCGCATGGAGATCTCGAAATTTTGAAGATCCAGTATTTTGCTGAAGCCGGTGTACAGGAACAGCAGTACCAGAACCCCGGTAATGATCTCGTATATCAATTCTTTTTTCATGGTTTATTTGATGAGGTGGAAAAGAAAGCTGATTTCATTTGGGTAAGCAAAACGTAACAGGAAATGTAATACACCTGCATTTCCTGACCGGAAACCTGATGTGGGTTCGATCTGAGTGTCGTCAAGCCAGCAACTATGGCTTCCATCGCGGTAACAATTATGGTGCAAGACGCCCTGTACCGCGCTTACCCTACTATACCATTCTTTGTCTCTGAAAACATGGTATGCTTCGAGGTAAACTTCACCAAGGCCGGCGAGGCCGTTGCCAAACGAACAATAATTACTCGTTATTTCAATGGGATGGGAACAAGAACTTCTGATGCGATCAGTTTGTATTGCTGGTTACCCAGCACGGCATATGCTTTGATAAATGTCAGCGCAACTCCTAAAAACCCGTGTTCGACCCGGTGACCAATAATATTGTTTTCCGAGCTGACCGGCCACATTAGCCGGCCGTTTTCTGACAGGCGTTGTTTCGTCAGCCAGGTCAAGCCTGCGTAAATCTGTTTGCCCAATTTTTCTGAACTGTATTTTGCATAATAACTGAGCCAAAACTATCGCTCTCAATAACCGGTTTTCAATTTTGCTACACATAGGTGCATAAAGGCTATGTTTTCATCTGCCTTTTTCCCAAACTCAGAAACGCTTATTTTTGAGTAATATATCCATCTATGAGCGTAACATATTTTAAACCGCGTGACCGTTTCGATTTTTCAAAGGATGTACTGGATGTCGGGAATCCGCTGCGTTGGGACCGGTCACATTTTTTAAAGCACTTTTTTAAAAGAGTTTTCGCTATTCCAGAAGACCGCATAGAAGAATTTTACCAACGCCACCTGGCCTATTATTTATCTCGACATTCCGATGGTACAGAGGAGATCTTCTTTAAATATTTCTGGTCGCTCATTGAAAGGCAATTGAAAGTGTTGTTAGGCAAGGATGTTTATGACAAAAACCATTTACGGAATGAGCAGGAAATATTACGATTGCAAAAGTTTACGGCAATGTTGATCTCGCTTGACCGTTGGAATGTACACAAATCAAATGATGCGGTAATAGCGCAGCAGGAGTCAGAGATATTAGCACTTAAACAAGAGGTAACTAAATTGAAAGCCGATCTCAGAAAAGCTACAGCGTTTGAAACCGAAGGTTATATCAATATTCCGGAAGGCTACCGAAATGCCGTTTTGCACCTGCATTTGCAAATGCAGGAACTCAAAACTCCTGAAGGGAAAGAATTGATGTTTTCTCAGACGCAGAGTGTTTGGATGAAAATGATCTGCAAATATTTCCGTGAAGGAGACAAGGAGATCAACTACGAAACCATACGCCGTTATTTTCCAGGTGACAAGCGCGATCCGGGAGATAAACACGCCGATATTCCTGCAAAAGCAAAGCTATTTACGATCAATACTACGAAAAAGAAGAGTTAGCTTTTTCTTTTGCCGGCAAAGTAATTAGCTATTCGCCAATATAGCAGCAATCTGTTAACCAGCTTCTTATAAGCTTCTGTAGCTTTCTCCAAACATCTCCATTTTAACCATGCAGTTCTGCATGGTCAAGAAATCTATTCTGTATAACACACATTTGCTTCAAAACAAATGCTATGCAGATAATCGATCACGAAGCTCTTAGCCTGTGCATACGCCAGGCAGTGAGGGCAGAACTACAGGAACATTTTAAAACAGGGGGCAGCCAGCTACCCAACTCAGAAAAACTTTTATCCAAGCAGGAACTTGCTGCCGAACTCGGGGTGTCTCTCGTTACGCTTACCGACTGGATGAAAAAAGGCTTACCCTATTTACGCCTGCATAAAAGGGTGTACTTCAGAAAAAGTGAGGTATTGAATGTCATGCAACAAACCATTAGCAATTAAAACAAGGAGGAACAGATGAATGTGGAACTGATCACCAAAGGAGATTTACTGGAATTTAAAAGCGACCTGCTGAATGAGATTAAAAGAATCATACAGCCTGGGCACAGCAGTACAAAGAAATGGTTGAAAAGCGTAGAGGTTAGAAAACTGTTGGGCATATCGCCCGGCACACTTCAAAACTTGCGGATCAATGGCACGCTGCGGTTTACCAAAGTAGGCAGCATCATGTACTACAAACTGGAAGATATCAACAAGATCCTGGAAGGAGAAGGCAAATGAAGTTGCAAAAGGAAATTGTTGAAGAACTGGCGGGGTTTGCAAGTCTGCTTAAACGGATGGAAAAGGATAGCCGGTTGCTGCCAACCCATCTTAGCTTGTTTACCGGCTTATTCGTATGCTGGCACCAGAACAATTTTGTCAGCCCGTTTAGTGTGACCCGGAAAACGCTCATGGCGTTTTCCAAAGTCGCGTCTATCGCCACTTATCATAAGTGTATCAGGGAGTTGGATGAGTATGGTTATATCCGGTATCAGCCGTCCTATCATCCTAAGCAGGGCAGCCTGGTTTACTGGCTGGAAGCATAAACAGTAGAAAAAAAGATGGTGTCTAAATCCGCGCAAAACTTCGTTTTGCGAAATTGGAGTTGCATACCGCAAGCAGTATGCAGCGCTTATACAGATAGTGGGATATATGGCGGACAAATCTACGACCCGAAGGGAGCGAGTTAATGTTTTTGCTTCACAAAAACCCGGATACACCCCGCCGGGGTGATCCGGTAACTCGCTCCCGTTGGTCGGTTTGGAAGAAGTTTTAAGAAAGTGATTTTTATGACAGGATCAACCGAAAAAGACAAATTACAGAAAAAGCGGTTGCCCGGCAGGCCGAAGAAAACGGTCAGCCGGAGCGATTTTCTAATGGTGCGGTTAACACCGACGGAACGTGTCCTGATCGATGGGCGGGCAAAGAAAGCAGGCTTAAGATCGAGCGAATGGTTTCGAAGGGCTGCCAAAAGTGCCAAAGTTTTCCCGCGTTTTACGGTAGAGGAAACCGATTGGTTCAGGATGCTGGCGGGGGTTGCCAATAACCTTAACCAACTGACACACCTTGCCCATGTGGCCGGGCTTTTTTCACTTGCCTTAAAATGCCAGGCTTTGCTTAAACAAATTGAAGAAATATTAACGAATATCAGCAGCCATGATAGGTAAACCAATTACCGGTCGAAGCTTTGGCGGCTGTGTCCGTTATGTGGTGAATAAGCAGGATGCAAAGATCATTGCGGCCGAAGGTGTGCGGATGCAGAATGCAAGTACAATCACACATGATTTTAATCTGCAACGAAAGATGCGGCCGGAATTAGGTAAAGCTGTAGGACACCTGGTTTTAAGTTGGAGCAGGGAAGATCTGTCTAAGCTAAGTGATCAAATTATGGTAGAGCGTGCAAAAGAATATATGGATAAAGTAGGTATCCGTAATACGCAGTTTGTTATCGTCCGTCACCATGACAGGGAACACCCGCATTTACATGTGATCTATAACAGGGTAGACAATAACGGAAATACCATTACCGATAAAAACAATTTTGCGAAGAATGTCAAAGCCTGCAAAGAGATCACGCTAAAGTATGGATATCATTTAGGAGAAGGCAAGGAACAGGTGAACAGGCATGCCTTAAAAGGGAACGAGAAAATCCGGTATGAGCTTTTTGATACCATTAAAGCCGCGCTTAAAAAATCAGGTGACTGGAAACAACTGGAAGCGAATCTACAAAAGCAGGGTATTGGTATCACTTATAAATATCGGAGCAGTAGTAATGATGTGCAGGGCATCTCTTTCGAAAAGGGTGATATCAAAATGAAAGGCTCTGCCATTGACAGGAGTCTGAGTTATGCCCGGATTAACACGCAGCTTAACCACAATCGCCAGATGCAACAGCAGCAAGAAATAAGAAAAACAGATTCGCCTTCATTAGCCGATCAGTTAAAGGAGGCGATCAGACAGCATGGCCAGGCTGATCAGGTACACCTTCCAACTGGCGGTAAAGGCATCTTAGAAACCTTGCTGGAACCGCAGTTTGTTGCCGGGCCGCCTGACCCGATGGGAGATGCGGATATAGCTAAAAGGAAGAGAAAGAAACATGAAGCGGAGCATTCTCAGTCACAAGGGATAAGCAGGTAGCGTGATAACAAAAAAGATTATTTAATTATTAAAACTAAGTTTTATGCAACAGGAAGAACTGGAAGAAAAGGTAACGATGTTGGAAGAACTGATACAGGGGTTCATTCAAAGGATAACCATAGTAGAAACCGAAATGCCGGAATTTTTAAAGGCATTTTTACAGCAATACAAAGGAACATTAGACGGGATAGCAGTCAGGATTGAAACAGCTAATAAACGTTATGATGATAAAAAGATCCAGCAGCAAATAGATGAATTGAAAGATGTGGTTTCGAGAGTACCAAAAGTGATCGGTGTCAAAAATAGCCATCATTTCGGGGCTTGGTCAAAAAGCCTGATTATCGGGGTGGTGGTAGCTTTTGTTGTTACAGCCGGATCATTTGGAACTGCTTTATATTTAAATCATCAAAATGACCGGCTAAATGAGGAAGCTTATAATTTTTGGCTGGTGAGGGCGATGTATCCTAAAACGGCCGAAACAATTATTACGGAATTAAAGGATAATCCGAGTGCTTTTATTGCCGAGGCTGAAAAGGCAATGGAGAAACAACAGGCAATTGCTGCCGCTAAAGCTATCGCCGACAAGGCAGACAAGGATCAGAAAACGGCGAGGGATAACCTGAACAAAGTAAGATCAGCTAAATGAGTAACCTTTAGCTTGTTTCATTTTTAGATAGGAAGGGATGGCCATGCGACTGCGGCAGGCGGCTCCATTGCACCACGCGCTTCCTTTGTTCTAACTAATGTAAGTAATATGATTATAGTTATTGTTTGAATGGGGGGTGCAGGGGGGTGTTAAAAACTATAATGTTTGTGGATAACGTTAAATGAAAGTCAGGGGTGAACTTGACGCGCTCATAGTTTTTGAGAATTTAGGAGCGTATTAGTTCCCTGGCTTTTATGATTGCCCAAGGCCCAGCTAGAATAATTTCTTTGTAACATCAAAGGTGATTGGCAAATGGCAATTCTTTAACATCATAATCATACGAGTATGGAAACTTACAATGTTATTTTAGGTGTTGACGTGTCAAAACTTACACTCGACATTAGTTGCGCAGAACGCCGATTGCACATTAAAATCGAAAACCGTAGCAAAGGCTTTTTTGAGTTTAAAAGATGGTGTAAAACAAATGGTATCAATCTATGTGAAACGATGATAATTATGGAGCACACCGGTGGCTACGAATATCGGTTCATACAATTCTGCGAAACTATCCCCATTGCTTATTGTCGAATACCCGGTTTAGAAATCAAAAAATCGATTGGTATGACCAGGGGAAAAAATGATATAATCGACTCTTTCCGCATTGGGCAATATGGTGAAGAGAAGATAAAACGTCTTACGCCTGATAAACCATTAGATCATAACATATTGATAATTAAACAGCTGTTATCATTCAGAAAAAGGCTTGTTCGGGAAAATGCGGGAATGACTGCTACACTAAAGGAGCGAAAATATGCATTTGAGGTAGGTAATAATGATACTGTAATTAAGATAGCTCGTGAAAAGATAAAGTCCAATGAACGGCATATCTTTAAAATTGAATACGAAATAATGGGACTTATCAAAGCTAATTCTTTACTGTTACAGAATTATAGAATACTTGTAAGCATAAAAGGGATTGGTCCAATAAATGCCTGGATGACATTAGCTTATACCGAGAACTTTACCAGCTTTATTAACGGAAGAAAATATGCTGTTTATGTTGGAGTGATTCCGTTTGATAATAGTTCAGGAACAAGTATTAAAGGAAAAAAACGAATTAGCTATTTAGCACATAAGGAGTTAAAACAAGAGCTTAATCAAGCGGCAAAAGTGGCTATCGCTTATGATCCCGAAATCAAGAGTTATGCAGAACGAAAACTTAAAACGAAGAATTATAAGGTGGTCCTGAACAATGTGAAATTTAAATTGATTCTACGGATGTTTTCATTAGTAAAAAGGGGTGAAATGTATGTAGAAAATTACAAGAAGGCAAGTTAAACCATTTATATTGAAGTATATGCAATATTTTAATTGGATAAAGAAAGCATAGTAAGCCCAAACCACGAAGCCATATAAATTATAAAAATCGTAAAATCAGCAAAGGAGACCTTTTTGTTTTCAAACAAATCAGGGCCTCCTCCTTTTGCAGGTGCAACAAACTCCCGATGTTGTATCTTCAAACTGACATATCTTAGTAATTGAAAGAGTAATAGCAATATTATAGTATTGACTAATCCAGTCGATGGATTTCCCCGGACCATTTGCGGTCCAGGATACCTTTTGAAAATTAAATAAAGAAACAGGTGTACTATACTGAAACCAAACCAAATTAGATATGAACTAAAATTTCTCAATGACACATAGAGGAAAAAATATAAGAGCAACTGTGTCAATACAATATACATTATGATTGTGATCTGCTTGGTCTCGGGGTTACTAAAAAAATATGTAAAAGCTACACCAAACGTGGCTACAGCATAGAAAACCATGCTAGCAATTTCCCACTGTTTAAGATCCTCGTAGTAAATAAATGGTTTTTTACTTTTGATTTTTTTCATTTAGTGATAGGTCGAATAGCAAAACTATCAATTCACATTAATAGTTTTCAAAGAATGTTTTTCACAATTTATTTGGAATTGTGAAAGACCTAGAATACGCTCCGGGTTCCATTACGCCGCCAGCCTTGCCGCTGCGCGTGCAGGAGTGTATTCGTTCCTCATACATACCTGCCTGTCCCGCCCGCTGAATATTAATTAGTCACAGCACCGCAGTCACAAAGTTAGCTACGCAGGAAAACAGTCAAGGCTATATAAACCGGCTATCGCCGGGCCTTGACAGTTTTCCTGCTAACAGCTCCCGTTGTTTAAGCGGTGATATGACTGGATGCGTTCGTGATTAAATGGCCAGTCGGCTAAAATGTATAGGTGGATTTAATTCTGGAAGTATCTGTTATAGATGTCGATAACTGCTTTCTTAAGTTCAATAGGTAAGTCCCGTTGCATTTTCCAAATGAGTTTGGCCGTATTATTACCACCGGAATCGGATTGAATAACATCAAACAGATCAAAAACGGCTGCAATCTTATGAAGTTCGAAGTACGGTTTAAATCGCTGATCTATAGCCGCAAATTCTTTATCGTTGATAAATGCAAATACCCTATCCTGGTAATTGTTTTCACCAGCATACTCTTCCATTAACCTTTGCTCTTTAAAATTTCAACTTTTTCACGTTCACTCTGTAGGAGGCGCTCATAAAGCTTTTTATTTTCTTCGATGACTTCAAGCCATTTATCTATTGGGTTAAAAGTGCAATAATTTGCATGAAAAGTACCATTGCTATTACTGAAACTGTTGTCATTAAAAGTGTTGAAATATGTCACAGCTGCCTGCTCATCAAAATTTTTGATGGCTTCTTCGGGCACTTTTAAAGCATTAGCGACCTTCGATAACAGTTCCGGTTCAATAACTTCTTTAGATTCCAAAAGAGATATTCTCTTTTGACTCCAATCATCACCCAATTCTATAGCCAATGCTTCCTGCTTTAATCGTAGGATGAGCCCCCGGCGCCTTGTTTTATTACTAAAGTAGGTTTCCGAGAGCTTTCCTCCAAACCGTACGTGCACCTCTCAGCGCATACGGCT
>NZ_JBNPWO010000021.1:0-103755 GCF_050433785.1 Mucilaginibacter sp. 3215 | reverse complement strand
AGCCGTATGCGCTGAGAGGTGCACGTACGGTTTGGAGGAAAGCTCTCGGAAACCTACTTTAGTAATAAAACAAGGCGCCGGGGGCTCATCCTACGCTTAAACAAGAGGCTTTGGCTATTGCTCTTGGTGAAGAATGGAGTCAAAAAAGGGTATCACTATTGGAACAAAAAGAAGTCATTGAAGATGATATCTTAAGGCAGGTAGCTGAGATATTAAAAGTTCCTGTTGAAGCAATTAAGAACTTTAGCGAGGATAGTGTCTTGAACATAATTTCAAACACCTTTACAAGTACTGACACGTCTACATTAAATGCAATAAATTACCAACCTACTTTTCACCCAATTGATAAGGTAATTGAATTATTTGAGGAGAATAAAAAACTTTACGAACAACTTTTAGCGAGTGAAAGAGAAAAAGTACAGATTTTAAAAAATAAAGGCTTATAAACAGCAAATCATTTTTTTACGTTCATTAATCTAATTTAGTTTTAAGCTTTTAGCAGATCAAGCTGTTATTTCATGCGTAACCAATTTTAAACGCCATGAAAGTAACTGTCAGAAAACACGCTCTTACAAAGGGCCGTCATCGCCTGTTTTTAGACTACTATCCACCAATCGTAAACCCCAAAACAAATAAGCAGACCGGCTACGAAAATCTTAAACTCTTCGTATATGATAATCCGGCAACTCCCACCGAAAGAAATCATAACCGGACTACTATGGAATTGGCAACTACGATCTGCGCCAGCCGCCAGCTCGAATTGCAGGCTCAGAAACATGGAATGTCTCCCAGTTTCCGGAAACAGGAAAGTTTTATTACCTATTTCAGAAAACTTGCCGATCAGCAGCGCGGTCTGAACTGGCATAACTGGGATAGCAGTGTAAGGTATTTTCAATTATTTGCTGATGGTGCGGATTTAAGCTTTGCTGAACTTGATCTTTTCCTCTGCGAGCAGTTTAAGCGATTCTTGCTAAGTGAACCCAAGTTACGCGAATCAAGGCGTGGCATAGGGCATAACAGCGCACTAAGTTATTTCAATAAATTCCGTACTGCACTAAAACAAGCCTGGCGTGAAAAACTGATCAGCGATGATCTTCATGCTTTGTCGCCTGGGCTGAAAGAAATTGAAGCAGAGGTTGAGTATTTAACGATGGATGAAATACGGAAATTGCTTGAAACTCCTGTGAATGATGATCTGTATAAAAGAGTGATATTGCTGGCCATTTTGACCGGTCTTCGGTTTTGTGATATCAAATACCTCACTTGGAAACAGGTTCGCGGTGAGCGAGATAGCTTTTATCTACAATTCCGTCAGCGTAAAACTTATAAGCCTCAGCACGTTTACATTTCTAACCAAGCATTTGACTTAATGGGGGAACGTGGAGAACCAGAAGAAACTGTCTTTCCAAAAGTCAACTACAATTACACCCGCGATATGCTAAAAGTCTGGCCAAAAGAAGCTGGTATAAATAAACACCTGACGTTTAGCTGCCTCCGGCATACCTATGCTACCTTACAGCTCGACCATGGCACAGATATCTATACCATATCAAAGCTATTAGGTCATAGACATCTTAAGACAACGCAGCGATATACCCGTGTCGTGGACAAGGCAAAGAAAGAAGCAGCGAACCGGATTGTCTTCGACTTTTGATCTGCGCACACCCAGTCATATCACCGCTTAAACAACGGGAGCTGTTAGCAGGAAAACTGTCAAGGCCCGGCGATAGCCGGTTTATATAGCCTTGACTTTTTTCCTGCGTAGCTAACTTTGTGACTGCGGTGCTGTGACTAACCAATAATCAGCGGGCGGGAAAGGCAGGTGTGTATGAGGAACGAATACACTCTTGCACGTGCGGCGGCGAGGCTGGCGGCGCAATGAAACCCGGAGTGAAGCGCGTGGTGTAATGGAGCCGCCTGCCGCAGCCGCATGGCCTCTTAATCCTTAATTAGCGTGATAGCTGTTGTCCCCGATCATAATCCTGCCCCGGTCGTCTTTTCTTCTTACGCCTCCGGCCATCATCCACCGTCGGCGGCCCATAATTTTTGGCGGCACCATCAAGTAATACATCCAGAACGCCTTTGCTATGGCTTTGCTGGAATAGGTTACCGGACTCCTGAACCCTCTGTTTTTCCCTGAACTCAACCTTTTGTTCATAGCTTCCATTTTTCATAGCATTCGCATATTCGAACGATTCTTTGACCTCCCTTTCATAACTAAACATCCTGTCAAATATCTGCTCCGCCGACTGCTTAAAGGCTACCCGGTCAAACTGCCCAACGATCTTACTATGTTCGGCATTCGTCCCTTTTGAATTGTTCAATGGGCTTAACTTGATCGTATTACTGGCATCCTTCCTGCTGACGATGACCTGAACATGCATCTGTTCTCCCGGTTTGACATCCCCTCTGCTGGCCTTGCCTTTTCTCACTTCCAGGTCTTTGTAAGTGTAATACCTGTTTTTTTCCAGCTTGGCATAATAAACCAGGTCCTGGTTACCATCCACCCGGTCACGTTTAAAGTTTTTAGCATAAGCATCCATCACCTCATTGGCGTAAGCTTTCAAATAATCTTTCGCACCCTCTTTTCCAAACTTCTCTTTCAGGTACAATAACTCTTTTTCACTCGGGCTGATGTTCACCAGGAAAAATTTGGCATCGTCCTTTGAAAGTTTGGCTACGTTATTATCGATACCCGACCTTACCTCATAGGGCTGGATATTATCCCGTTTGTGGTTAAACCAATACTCCGGCTGGTAATGCTTACCCTGAGCTTCGGCCATACGGTTTTCTTTTTCCAGGTAGGCTACCAGCCGGCTGCTGCTTCCTTTATTGTTCCCGATTTCACTTGTCGTGATATTGATGTGCATTTTTTTCTTGATTAGTTGTAAATAAAATACCCCAATACGCGCTGGCTCATTATTGCTGTCAAAGACTTTCCAACTGTTCCCTTGCAAAACGCACCAGCTCATCCTTATCTGCCTGCTTCGCAAATACATTTAAGTTCTCCCGCTGGGAAACGTAATGGTCCAGGATTGATTTGAAACGGATTTTCAGGTTTCTTTTTTCCAATTGCAGCCTGTCTATGATTTGAAGGTATTTTACGATCTCTTCAATCGCTTTTCTTTGGGCCGAATAAGCTTCCTTTTGCTCTTTGTTATGCGTGATGATATGTTGGTTAAAATAATCCACGATCTTCAATTGTGAATTGATCATATGCTCTGAATCTTTCTTTAAAGGCATCAAAAGTTCCTGCTCCTGTGTCCTGATAAACGCAACAATATTGTCCGTCTTCCTGTTGATCGCATTTTTTAATAGCTCATCATTCAAATCCCTCGGATCTTTCTTGGTCTTATAAAAATAGTCCACCATAAACACGAACAGGTCAAGCTTCGAAAGACCGCATTTATTGGCAATGATCACCAGCTTTTCATCTGTCTTCACCGGGAACCTGATCGTTTTTATATTTTCATCCTTGCTCATAAGATCTTTCGTATTGCAATAATTGAGTATACCGCCAGGTATACTGTTTTCTTTATCTGTAGCATAAAAGCGGGGGGAAGTATACCGCAGGTATACGCAAAACCGCATTAGTCCCGCAGGGCGAGCGGAAAAGTCGGGTGTGCCCGACTTCCGCTCGCTCCCGCTTTCGCGAAAGGACATGAGATCTTTCGATACGTTGATCCATTGATCGGTCGATCTGGAGATCCTCCTTTTCATCATGATCTTGAGATTTGCCAACCGGCAGGCCAGTAAACCTGGCTGCCGAGTTTTGGATGGTAAGAGGGCTGATAACGGATGTACCCATATTCATCGAGTTCTTTGATACACTTGTGATACGTTGCAATCGATGCTATCCGGCTAAAAGCCATGAGCGTTTTTCTGGTGACTGAAAATGGGCTTTTAAAACCACCGCGTTGCCATTGGACAAATAATGCGCTGAACAAGCTGATGTGTGTCGTATTCAGCCGCCCGTCGATGCTCATGCGTTTAAGCAGCTTACCATAACCAGCAAGTTCACTCACCGCAATTTTATGAGTACTCATTGCATCCCCCCTTCCAGAAGTTTGTTGATGTCTTCGAGCTTGTAATACATGATGCTGCCGATACGGGTATGACTTAATGTCCCGTTGATGCGCAGGTTCTGTAAGGTGCCTGGTGATATTTTGAGCAGCTTTCTTACTTCGTTACTTTTAAGCCACTTTTTGGACTGCCCCTGTTCGTCCAGTTGAACCAGTTTCTTGATTTCCGTTAACAGTTCGCTTTTAAATTCATTCAGATCTCCTTTAGTGATCAGTTCACTTGCTTGCATAATAGCCTCCTTCGTTAAATCGTTACTTCATACTTGTACCGCCGGTACCGGGTACGAAGCAAAGATGTTAGCAAAGCGATATCATTCATTACCATAAACCAAGCTATGGTAATGGCAGGCAAAGCATAGTGCTGAAAAAGAGCGTACTGAATAATTTAAAGGCAATTGTAAACGTTTGCCTGCAAAAGAAAAGTTGACCTAAAATTTGATCTTAACTTGCCTGCGTTTTGCCGGAACTATGTTGAAATGCTGATTTTCGGAAGGGATAGCAGATGACCTGCCACTCGGATTACCTGCATCGCGCGGGTAGTAGCGTCGCACGCGGTCTAATTTGATGGGTTCACCGTCTTCCTGAAAGTACCGGCTAATCAGTTTGGCCCAGGTGATAGGCATCTGCGAAAATACCAGTTCCTTATCGCCTACTTTCAAAGCCTCGATCTTCTTGAACAGGTCAACTACGGTGAGGAAATGACCGCTGGCAATGTTGATCGGGTAATCGGTGTCCAACTTCTCAGCTTCTCTGCGCTCATCCATCAGGCGTTGTACTTGTTCCTTAAGGATCTTGATCTGGCCTTCCTTCTCCGCAATGATCTCGGCCTGGGTACGGCCAAGGTTCCACTCATCGATGCTTTGAAGATATTCTGAAAACCGGTTAAGGTGAAATTTACTCCGGAAGTTGTCGGCGTGACTGGAGGTATACCTGTCTTTATGTCTTAATTGTGCGATGGCATCCTGTATGACTTCCCACACATACCTGAAGAACTCCTGCTCGGTTGCATCATCGTATTCGGAAAGGAAAAATTGCAGGTGATATTTATACAGTTCATCGAATTGTTGTTCACTCTTTCGGTAAAGCAGATTAAGAAAGTGGTTGTCCTCAACTTTTTTATTCCAAAAAAATGGGCGGCCTATATCATTAGTATCCTTGTTAAAATCGAACGTTGCCCGGTGTTTGAAGTATTGTTCTCGCATAGGTCAGATTTTAACCTAAAGTTAACAATATATGTAGATATTCGAATTCGAAAACGGAACAATATCGAAGTATCTTAAATATAAATATCAACAGGACTAAAGTCGAACCGCTTGATGAGTAATTTGAGAATATTCTCGGCTATTAGCTGCGGGTTCGAGCCCAGTTTCGGGGGCAATCATTTAACTATATGCTATTAATTCGTCCCCAAACTGGGCGGAATTCGAACCACTTAAGTGACCAAATCCGTGTTTTAAGCGAATTAGAACACTTTTAACGATCCGTGACTATGCAGTTTTCGAACCGTACAGTTTATGGTTCGAGTCCTACTCGGGCTGGCGTTTCCTTAGCCCGAACAGGACTAATTCCGAATCGATTGATTAATTCAATGCGCTATATTTTATTCAGATTTCTTGAAAATCAATTTTTAATTAATTTATCTCTCTTTACTTGCTTTTAATATTGATTAATATTTAAAAATATTTTCTCTGATTATATTTTTAAATATAATTGTTATTTTAACACCTAATAATTAACATTGAATAATAAATGATACTACCGTGCTGATTTCTAACGGGCAGCCAGGCAGTAAGTAATAAAAATAAACCTTAAACCTCTATTGCGAAGTATATGAAAAAACTTCTGGTTCTTATTTTATTCCTGGTCGATTTTCCGGCGGGGAATTCTTCAAATATCCAAACTGTAGTACTTCAAATTATTCCCCGTCCCTTGATGTATCGGAAGAAACAGCTATGAACAGCAAGATATCCTTTGCACAGATTGATGATGTTTGCTTTTACCCAGTATCTATCCCGATGACTGCATAGACCTATGATCCCCTGATTAGTATGACGAATATGAAAGGCTTCCATGAGAATGATCGCATATTATGACTATAGCAACTTCCAACGTTTAAAGAACATCAAAGATAAAGACGAAACATTCTTAAATACATAGACAATCATTAACCGAACCAACAATCTTAAATAAACTCCATGAAACGATTAACCTTAATCACAATTCTGCTTGTTTTTATATCGGACTACCTTTTTGCACAGCAATGGACTACCAGTGGCACCACTATTTATAATAATAACACCGGTAATGTAGGGATAGGAACAACCAATCCGGCAACCACTCTTGACGTAGGTGGAGCCATCAGTATTAAAGGATATAATGTGAATGACACCCAGGGTATATCCGTACTATCTGATGGCACCTACGTTATAGCGAGCGGTGCCCGGATAAAAGGAACATATACGGTCAGTTTTGAAGCGGCTAATAGGGTTCAGACGGTGGTGCTTCTGGCTAATGCGACCCAGTTTGATTACAACAGCTCGCTGTCAATTCTAAGCAATACTTATTATAACAACACTGTGGTGATGAGTAACTTCCGCTATGTGTTCAGTTCGGACAATTCTGTTATCTATTTAGTATTCAATATTGCAAACAGGAATGGGGGGAACACGGTAACCGCTCACTTTGACGGCACTGGCGCATACGTCCCTTCCTGGGGTGGCACAATGCCTTCCTCGCCAACAACTGCCGGGATTTACCCTTTGGCTATTAATGCGGGAAATGTCGGCATCGGTATAGCCAATCCACAAAACAAGCTTGATGTTAACGGAACTGTTCATGCCAGACAGGTTAACATAGATCTCAATGGTTGGGCGGATTATGTATTTGAAAAAAGCTATAAGCTACCTGCCTTAAGTTCAGTTAAAGCCTATATCCAAAAAAATCAGCATTTGCCTGAAATGCCATCGCAGGCAGAGATTATCAAAACCGGCCTTGACGTGAGCGAGGCAAATAAGCTTTTGTTAAAGAAAATGGAGGAAATGACGCTGTATATGATTAAAGCAACAGAAGAAATAACAGCATTGAAAAAAGAGGTTAAACAACTAAAAAGCAAATCGAATAAACGATGAAAAAAATTTTATTACTGGCCATAACTGGTTTGGCGGGAATCCATACCGGATTTGCACAAACGAAAACGGTTACGGTAGATGCAAATGACGCATTGAACAATAATACCAAGATCGTCGCCCAGACCTCAATTGGGCAGTCATTTTTTGTTGGCCACCAGTTGGGCAATACCTATTCTTTTCCGGGTTACGGAATTTTTCGGGCATGGACTGACCAACCCGTAGGTTCAGCAAACGTTTATTATGATGGGGTTACCAATGGGGTCACAAACTTCAGTGTCAGGGCGGACGGTCAGGGGTATTTTGCCGCAGCCATAGGCGTGGGTGTTCCTGCGCCTGCTGCCAGGTTGCACATTTTCAACCAGTACGACGTAAATCAGACAACCGCGCTGAAAATGTTCTACCAGGGAACTTGGGGAACCCCGGCCTATGCCAGCAATTTTAGGTTCATCGATCTCAATAGTACCGAAAGCGGAAAAGTGCTGCAGGTTAACGGAACAGGTGTAGGGATCGGGTACGATCCGCCGGCCTGGTCGTCGCCGGATAAACTGTATATCAGTGGGAATGTAGGTATTGGAACCAATACACCGAGGGAGGCGCTCTCAGTTAACGGTAGTATCCGCGCCAAACAAATCAAAGTAGAGACTGCCAACTGGCCCGACTATGTTTTCAAGCCAGCTTATCAGCTACCATCCTTAACGGAAGTTAAGGCATACATCGATCAAAATCAGCATTTGCCAGAAATACCGTCCGAGCAGGAAATAGCGACAAACGGCCAGAATCTGGGAGAAATGAACAAGCTGTTAATAAAGAAAGTGGAAGAATTAACCCTGTACCTGATAGAAAAAGATCGGAAAGACAAACAACAGGAGATCCGCATAGAAAAATTAGAGCATACATTAAAAAAAATGATGGTCCGCAATCAACTAGTCAAAAATAAAACAAATCAAAATGGTAATTAAAAGACTCTGTTTAAGTATACTTATTAGTATGATTCTGGTGCCTTTCTGTAAGGCGCAATACACGGCTATCGCCTGTGGCCCCAACATTACCCCTGCTGTTAATTATGTTTTTTTAGGAAGCCTGGGATTTTCGCCCGATAATGCTGCAAATAGTCAGAAGTTACAAGTAGATATTATAGGCGGCGGCTGGGGTTCTAATGATAAAGGAACTACGACTTTTTACATCGCAAATCGGGGAGGCCTCAGTGTTAACCAGATTACTCAAGGTGGTTCTTCCTTTGGACCTGGCAGTCTCAAGATCTATCAAAGCGGTACTACAACAAGTTTTTATCTTGCGGTTAACAGTGCCAGCGACTACTTTGCGTTCGCTGTAAAAGCCTATTTATTTGGGTATGCTACTACAGCACAGCAGGTAAGTATAACTACGCAGACCGCAGTTCCGGCGGGTACGGATATTACATCATCTATAACGGTTACCCCGGTACTGATCACCGATCTCAATGGTAATATTGGATTAAATACCTCATCTCCCGATCCTGGTTACCGCTTATCGGTTAATGGTAAGATCAGGGCTAAAGAAATCAGGGTAGAAACCGGCTGGGCCGATTATGTTTTCAGGAAGGATTATCAGCTACCCTCCTTATCAGAGGTGAAAAAATACATCGACCAAAACCGGCATTTACCAGAAATTCCATCAGAACAGCAAATAGCAAAGGAAGGATTGAATGTAGGGGAAATGAACAAGCTACTCATGAAGAAAGTGGAAGAATTAACCTTGTACCTGATCGAAAAAGATAAAGAGTTGAAAGAGCAATCACAAGGTAATAGCGCTGTTCAAGCCAAATTGAAATTACAGCAGCAGCAAATTGATCAGTTGAGTAAGCAATTTAACTTGCTTGCCGACAAACTGAGATAAAGCCATAGTTACATATTCATAGTCTTTATTATCATAAACCTTTACACTCTTTAAACCTAACAACGATGTTTCACCGTTTATCGCTGGTCTTATTTTTTACCTTATTTATAGCTGGAGCCGTCCAGGCTCAATCTGATTATACGCACAACTTTAGCATGCATTCGCCGAATGCGTATGCATTCAGCAAGATTGACAATATCCCGATGAATAACTTCACCGGGATGGCGAAGATAGATTTGCCGCTATATGAAAAGAAAATGTCCGTTTTGGATTTCAGCATGCAACTGGTTTATACTGGTGCCGGCGGTATAAAAGCGAATGAGCCTACTAATATAACAGGCAGGGGCTGGCTGCTTCGTGCCGGCGGCACTATCGTAAGGCACACAAGAGGTATTCCCGATGATTTTCAATCCAGTGAAACTTCATCGGATGGAACCCCGATTACCAAATGGAATGGTGTTTTGTACAATAATGGCATAACCTACAAGCCGGATGGCGACAGCAGAATAAACAGTGCGGATCCAACCTTTAATTATGCTGATGGGACTGCAGATTCCCAGCATGATATTTTTGAATTTAGTATTCCTGGGAAATCCGGCAAGTTTTATATCGGTAAAGACAAGCAGGTGATAGTAGTAACAGATAGTAAAGTAAAAATAATCCCCAATTTTACCAGCAGCACGCAATTTAAATTAGCCTCGTTCATGATCATTGACGAAGCTGGAATAAAATATTACTTTAATCAGACCGAGGTAACTGAAGAAGAGGATCCTAATCCTGGCCTGACGCCTACAGCTGTCTATTATATGAAGGAGTATCCCTCATCCTGGTTATTAACTAAAATAGAAGCGCCATTTAGCGAAGAATCGATAACTTATCAATACATAGTTAGGCAAACATGGGCAGGGGCCGGATCAACGGGGGTGTATAGTAAACGATCAGACATGCCGTTCGGGAACACATCAACTTCTGGGGGAATTGGAGCAAAAGGAGCAGACCTGCAGAGTATTACTTTTTCAGATCAAACTAAAATTAATTTAAATTACTTTTTGGATGGAACTGATCCAGACACATCACCCTTGTTAAAATCGATAGATATTCTTAACACCCAGCAAGAAGTTGTAAAGAGTTATTATTTGAAATATCTCTACTGGGGCACGGACGGCAAGGCCACTTATACCAATACACAACCCACTACAAATACATATTTTGCTACAAAAAGGAATGATTATTTAAATGCCATTGACTTGGTTAGCAGCAATAATAATCATCAGACAATGTATGCGTTCGATTACTTTTTAGATCAAAACTTAAATGAAAATGCTGTGCCACATACCTATTCGGTGAATAGTGCGTCCATAGTAGAAGCTGGTTTGGATTTTTGGGGTTATTACAATGGAAAAACAAATGCTACTGCTTCAACAAATGCTACTGCTTTTGTGATACCCACTGAACAGGGGCCGGCTGCAGATAGAACACCTGATTTGAATTATGCGAAATTAGGTGTTATAAAGAGAATTATCTATCCAACCGGAGGTTCAGAAGAGTTTGAATACGAACTTAACAATAAACGCGGAACAAGCGGCAATGTTACTGTTGCCGGGTTACGTATCAAGAAACGGACGTTGCACGACGGGATAGACCCACAGCATGATATCGTTAAACAATATAATTATGTGGAGACTGATGGCCTGTCTTCCGGCTTTATAGGCGAGACACCGGAATTTACTTTTATTAAAAACGGGTACTATGATGATGGCGGATGGCCGTCTAATCCGCATGTAAAATATACGATGACAACTTCTTATACAAATCCTGCAAATCCTATATCCAATATCGACGGCAGCTTTGCCGGTTACAGGCGGGTAGAAGAAGTGCTGCAAAATGGCAGCAGCAACAACGGGAAGATCGTGTACGAGTATTCTGACCTGAGTTATACTACTTTGTGGAATCCGAAGGACTATTATCCTTACAGGCCGATAGACCAACCCTACTGGGCTGTGGGCCTGCCGCTGACGACTACTTATTTTTCCTCAACCGGCGCCACGACAAAGCGGATCGTTAATGAATATAATATATTTCAGCAGCAAAAGGTTGACGATAACTACAGATCGTTATATATGTCTAAAGATGGAGAAGTTGATGTCCTTGGGGGGGGAGGAGGTTCTGACCCGTACGCCATCAGATTCATATATAAATTCAATAACTACTATCCTGTAATAGGGAGAGCGGAATTAAAAGCCACGCATGTGTATACCTATCCATCAACCGGCTCCGTTTTACCGAAAGAAGTACTTACACAGAATACTTATGATGCTAATTATTTTATGCTTCGTACATCGTCGCAGCTAAACTCCGATGGCAATACCGCAAGAAAATATTATTATTATCCTTTTGATTACAACCTGGGCGGTCCGTTATCTGCACTTGCAAGCAATAATATAATCAGCAAACCGGTATTAACAGAATCGTGGCTGATCAAGCCTTCGGGCAGTTACCTGGTACAATCAAATGTAACAGAATATCAAACGCTGAGTAGCGGCGTTATCAGGCCACTTAAAACTTACACGTCGCAGCTGACAAAGCCTTTGCAGGGAACGCCAGGTTCATTCTCCAGTAACGTTTTATTACCTGCAGATCATAACTTTAAACCTGTTATCATATGTAATGCTTATGACGACAAGAGCCGGCTCGTTGAATTTGAAAACCCGGGAGGCGTTAAAACTGCTATTATTTTAGATAAATCCGGAAATAATCTGGCTAAAGCTGATAATGCATCGTTTAGTACAATTGCATACTCTGGATTTGAAACGGACGATTTGGGTAACTGGACCTATGCATCGGGGGGCATTTCATCATCGTCAAGTAAATCAGGCTCAAAAAGCTTTAACGGGGTTATCACCAAAAGCGGTTTATTATCCGGCAGCTACAATGTAAGCTTATGGGCAAAAGGAAGCGGATCGGTAACGGTAAATGGCGTAAGTACTGCGATCAATAGCAACTGGAGCCTGTACAAATGGACGCTGTCCGGCATTACCGCTGTAACCATCAATACCAATGGTAATTTGGTTGATCAGGTAGCGTTAAGCCCGCAAACTACACAAATGATAACCGCTAATTATTACAAAGGAGTTGAAATTGAAAGCACAGCCGATGCCAATAACAAAAGCAGCTATTTTGAATACGATGAATTTACACGGCTTATAAACGTTAAAGATCAAAATGGCAGTATTGTAAAAAACTACGCGTATCATTATGCTACACCATTTTTAAATACTGCACAGTCAGCCAGCTTTTTGAAAAACGATTGCCCGGCGGGAAATTATGTTCCCGGCCCTCCGGTAACCTATACCGTTCCGGCCGGTAAGTATACCTCTTTAATATCTCCGGCAGATGCAAATGCGCAGGCTGTCAGTGAGATGTATGACGGACAGTCGGCATCTTCCTATGGACAGGCATATGCTAATGCGAACGGTACCTGTATCCTGAAATATTATAATTCGGCATTATCCACACTTTTTACAAAAAATAACTGCGCAGCAGGTACCACACCCGGACAGACATATTATGTTGTACCTGCCCAAACCTACAGTTCAGTTACTTCACAGGCCGACGCCGATAACCAGGCACAAAACGACGTTAACACCAACGGTCAGAATTATGCCAATGCCAATTGTATATGTGCCGCCTCAGTAACGGTTATTTTTAGTAATTCCACTTCGGATTCCATCGGCATAAATTTTTCAACGGGATTAAATTTTTCTGCAGGTACCGGGAATAACAGAAGCTACGTATGCCCTCCGGGTTCATCTACGCTTGTATTACCGGCAGGAATTTATACTGTATCTTTTTCTACCATTGGTTCAAGCAACAGCCATAACTGTTACGTGGGCGCAAGAACAGCGGTTGCCGGGAATCATGTTAGTTTTAGTAATGTTAATATCAATAGCGGTACCGGGGGAGAACGAAATGTTGGGATCTATTAAAACAACAGGTTATTAATACCAGGTATACCAAATTAAAGCATTAACCTTAAACCTCTATAATAAATATGGCCATTTCCCATATCACTATAAAATCAATACTCATGCCGGTGTTCTTAGTTTTCAGCCTTTTGCTGTCGACTATCGCCTCAATGGCTCAAACATATGTAAATGCGCCTATGACAGGCACCCCCTTAGCAGGCGCCTATTACAGCAATACCAGTATCCTGCTTAATCCAACTTTCAGCTTTACGGCAGCAAGTAACAGCAGCCTGAGTTTGTTTATAGTCGGCGCTGATTGCGTACCGCAAACCACGGCTTTAAGTGCCAGCAAAAACTATATATTTACATCAGAACCCCGGATTGGCGGCATCACTACTACTGCGGGTTTAGCCAACCGCAGCACTTGCGAGCTGATGCAAACGGTAGCATACTTTGACGGATTGGGCAGACCGCTGCAAAGCATCCAGATCAAAGGCTCCCCATCGGATAAAGATTTGGTGCAGCCTTTTGCCTATGACGTTTTTGGAAGGGAAGTACAAAAATACCTGCCCTATGCAGCAACTACAGCTGATGGCGGCTACAAAACAGATGCCCTTACATCGGGCGCCGGTGTGATGGATTTTTATTACCCTGCCGGCAGTACAGCAGCTTCGGGCACACAGCAAAGCAACGGTATAGTTTATAACCCCAAGCCCTTTGCAGTAACTAACTTTGAGCCATCGCCATTGAACCGGGCAACAGAACTGGGCGCGCCGGGCACCGACTGGCAACCCGTAGCGGGTAATACTACTGGGCATACCGTCAAAATTGTTTACACCATTAACAACGCAACAGCGATAACGGATACGGCTAATACCATGATTGCTGCGCTTTACGGTGTAACAATAAATACAGACGGGAGTCGCACACTTACCAGGGCAGCCGGAACCAACGCCAATTACCTGGCTGCGCAACTTGATGTTGGCATTACCAAAGATGAAAACTGGAGAAGCGGCCGGGGGGGCACAACAGAAACCTATAAAGACAACGATGGGCGTGTGGTACTGAGACGTACATTTAATTACAGCGGTACAACCCTGCAGATCCTATCTACCTATTATGTATATGACGACCTGGGCAACCTGGCCTTTGTCTTGCCGCCAATGAGCAATGCTGATAATGTGCTGCCTGTACAGACTGTTCTTGATAACCTGTGCTACCAGTACCGTTACGATGAGCAAAACCGGTTAATTCAAAAAAAACTTCCTGGCAAGGGCTGGGAATATGTAGTATACAATAAACTAAACCAGCCGGTGCTTACTCAGGATGCTATCCAGCGGTTAACTAATCAATGGGCAGTGGCCAAATATGATGCTTTAGGCAGAGTCGTCATGACCGGATTGTGGAATGCAGGTGCCGTTATAGCACAATCAACTTTACAGGCCAATATTTATGCGGCTGCCCAATGGGATACCCGCGATAAAACGGATGTAAATATAGGATATGCCGTTAGCAGCTATCCCGCCATCAGCAGCTATCTCAGTATCAACTATTACGATGACTACAGTTTTAGCAATGTTACCGGGCTGCCTCCGGTATTTAATACCCTGCCATCGGGAGCCAGCAGCCAAGCCACAGGCCTGCTTACCGGCAGTAAAGTAAATATTCTGGGTACTGCCGGCATGCTTTGGGCGGTAAGCTATTATGATGACTTCGGCCGTAATATTCAAACCTACAAACAGCACTACCTGGGTGGCGGCACACCTAATGTAAATAACTATGACGTCATAACGAACAGTTACGATTTTACCAATGTAGTAACCGCTACGATACGTAAACATTATAACACTACAAGTACCGCGACCCCCGTGTTAACCGTAACCAACGCTTATGTTTATGACCATATGGGCCGCAAAACGCAAACCTTTGAACAACTTAACGGCGGGGTTAATGTATTGCTAAGTCAGGTGGATTACAACGATATTGGTCAGATGAAGATAAAACACCTGCACAGCACCAATATGGGTGCATCGTTTCTGCAAAACGCAAGCTATGCTTATAATGAACGCGGCTGGCTTTCCAGGATCAATGATCCTAACGTGGCTCCCGCTGCCGATAAGCTGTTTAGCATGGCGCTTAATTACAATACGCCGGTGCCGGCAAATAACGGAAGGCCGCAGTATAATGGCAACATTGCCGAACAATTATATAACAAGGGTAGCGGCGGGCAAAAATTTGTTACCTATAATTACGATCAGCTGAACCGTTTAACGGCGGGCAATTCGGCGGAGGCATTCAGTGAAAACAGTATCGCGTATGATGCAAATGGCAATATACAAGGGATGACCCGTTTCGGGCCGAACAGCGGCATACTCAGTTATATTTATAGCGGCAACCAGCTGCAATCAGTTACCAGCAATAACAGCAGCGTAACCCGGAGTTATAGTTATGATGTTAACGGCAATGCCACCAGTGATGGCCAGGGGAATACGATAAACTACAATCTACTGAATTTGCCGGCCAGTATACCTGGCAAAAGCTTAACCTACAGCTATGATGCTGCCGGTAATAAACTCAGAAAAATAAGCAGCGGCGCACCAACCGATTACGTAAGCGGGATCCAGTACAAGTCGGATGGCACGATAGACTTTATTCAAACCGAAGAAGGCCGAGCGATCAAAACCGGCGCCAACTATATTTATGAGTACACACTAAGTGATCACCTGGGTAACAACCGAGTAACATTTGACCAGACAAACGGTAAAGTAGGTGAAGATGATTATTACCCCTTCGGCCTAAACGTACATCGCCAGCAAAATGCAGGAAATAAGTATCTTTACAACAGCAAAGAGATGCAGGATGAGCTGAACGAATACGATTACGGTGCCCGGTTCTATGACCCGGTGATTGCAAGATGGAATTCGATCGATCCGCTGGCTGAGAAAAGCAGGAGATGGTCGCCGTATAATTACGTGGAGGATAATCCGATCAGAAATATTGACCTTGACGGGATGCTTACCTATGATTATAATACCGGGAGTTACAGAGACGCTAACGGACAGGAAGTACCCACTTATGAGGCAATGGAACAGATAGCGGGAATGGCCTCTGCTACTTACTTTGTGACGCCTGCAAATAGTACAAACATTGTTTCGGCTGGTGGAATCGGCAATTCAACAGGGAATAGTCAGCAAGCAACTCCGGAAGAAAATAAAAGTTCTAACCAGGGAGGAGCTGATGGAACAACTACACCTGAAACATCTCACTTTACAGATATAGATTTAGGAGGAGGTGAAACAGTAAAAGTTTATTTTCAGAACACAAGCGGTGGTGCTAGTTCTGATAATGAGGTAAGTACCAAATTAGTGACAGCAGTTGTTAAGTCAATAGCGGCAACTAACAATTCCCGTCTCGTTCAGCAAATAGAATCAATTACTATAAGTGCTACTACAAATGGCAAACACGCTCCTAATAGCAATCACAGTAAGGGCCTTGCGGTTGATATTTCTGCGATAAATGGGATTCATATTAAAACTGGTCAAGTTGACGCCATTGTACAAATGTTGCAGGTTGCGTTTGAGTTTCAGCCGGGCCGCAGAGAAAATTTTGGACCTATTTATATGTTAAAATCCGGAAATCAATTTTTAGACATTACAAATTTAACTTCAAAACAAATCGATAACAGAATTAAAACTGCCGCCGACCATATGGATCACATCCATTGGTCAGTTGATTCCAAATAATAAGCTTGAATATGAAAATATTGCCTTTGATATTTATAACTGCGCTAACTGCAACACTGGCAGGTTTTGCTAACTTACCGAACACATTTGGTTCACAGCTGAATGGCCTTAACAAATTAAAAGATAATGATTCGCTATTCATTTATAAAAAGGTTGATCCTAACAATGCAGGAGATGTTAACGCTGAAGGAGATATTTGCCTGTTTAATCTGAAGAACCGAAAAACATATACCATAGCAAAACATGAAGTTCTTGACAAAACTGAAGCGTGGATAGTTCCGAATGGAAATATTGTAGTTTTCGGATGGGGAGGCATCAGTGTTTTTAACAGAGATAGGAAAAAGATAGATCAGTTCGATTTTGATGCAGATCAGCAGGTGCTGGGTGCAAATTATAATTCAGCACTGAATTCTGTTTTTTTCCTTCTGATGAGCGGCAGTACTAAACAAGTTGATTTATGCAGGCTTAATTTAAAAGGGCTGGAAATGAAAAAGCTTAAGCGCAATCTGAAAATATCATTAGACGACGGAGAAGCGCCTTTTAAATTATTGTTTTTTGATCCAAACAATAACCTGCTCATCGAAAATGATTGTAATTCCATTTTGTCTGTTAATCTGCACGCTAATTATGATATCCGCACTATAACATTTAATAAAGAAGACTGTAATGGTTACTCTGTTAATTTTAACAAGGAGGGGATCATTTATTTAAGATATAGCAACAAGAATAAAGATCTTTATGAGATTAAGCAATATTCTTTTAATAGCAGCAAAGTAGTAACATTATTTTCAGGGAAGAATGCAAACCGAAAGTCAGTTGAAGTTGATCTGTATACAAATAAAGATATAGCCCCTTTTGTTATCAGGATCAGTAACAAACTTTATATTTATAATTACAGATCATTTCGGGAATTAAAGATCAATGTAAATTCAGACATTGTTTATATTTCTTCAGATAGTGTATACTATCTGAAGGACGACGGCAGTATTGCCAATGTGCAGTTTTAATTGCTAAGACGGGCGGAAGGCTACTTCGATATTTTGATAGTACGTCTACCTCGTGTAGCCCAGCTTCGGCTGGGCTATTTTGGTTATAAGCGTTGTCAACCGGCTTCTATCAAAGCGCATAATTTATTTTAATTTCCGATACCCACTGATAGTTCCGCAGGTGTCTTAGCGATAACCAAGGGATTATGGAAGATCAACAGCAAGAGACGGATCTGCTTTTAGCACATTATATTAAAGGTGAGTGTACTCCGATACAGCAGTTTTTACAAAAAATAAAACACGATCACACCGGCCGCAGGCCAACCGGGGGGCAGCCTATTTGTTTTACAGTCCTATTTTGCGGTCGATCCTGCGTTTGAAGTCTTCGGCAAGTTTGGTGAGGAAGAGGTCGGTCTCTTTTTTGAGACGGGTGATGTCGGTGTATTTGTGATAGGCTTGTTTGAGTCTACCAAGAAGACGTATTCCTAACATTAAACCCACCTATATCAGCTCAACAACGAATAAATGAACATTATCTATCCTTTGATCGACAAACATTGTTTGAATTGAAGAATGTTAAGATGTATTTCTTTGTAATAACCACCTTATTTCTTATTTTCGTATTAATCATTTGAAATCAAACAGTTTTAAAATAAAAGTGAGTTTTAAGAGAGTCGCTTTTATAAAAGTTAGTAAAATATTGATAATGAGCGATCCATGAACATAGTTCATGTCCCGTCCATTCCGCTAAAAACATTCAAAGAATGTGCAAAAGCCTTTAAATCATGCGATTTAAAGGCTTTTTGTTTGCCTCAAAATATTTAATTATCCCCGTTTTGATGCCTCGGTTTGATTTTTGTAACTTTACTTTATGTCGAAAGCAGAAACACTTCAAGATTTTTATCAAAGAAAGGTTAACTGGCTGCCCGGTAACCTTCAGCAAAACATCGGTCACTTTAATGTGTTCAGGATTGAGGATTGTATTGGCCCTAACGCAAAGCAGGTAACCTACAGCCGCCGTACCTTTTATAAGATCAGCCTGATGCGCGGCGATAATATCATTCATTATGCCGATAAAAGTATCAAGCTTTCGGGCTCAACACTGATGTTCTTCAGCGCCATGGTGCCGTATACATTTGAGCACATGTCTGATGACCGCACTGGTTTCTTCTGCATATTTACCGAAGAGTTTTTTCTGGAGAAGTTCCGTACCGGCTTAAGTGAGTTTCCGATGTTTGGCCTTAATGCCAAGCCGGTTTATGCCTTAAATGATGAACAGGACGCTTATGTAACCGCTCTTTTTCAGAAAATGCTGTCTGAGATTAATACCGAGTATGCTTTTAAATATGATCTGCTCCGTAATTATGTTACGGAAGTAATTTATTATGCGCTTAAAACGGAACCATCCGAAAATGTTTATAAGCATGTAGATGCCAAATCACGCATAACATCAGTATTTACCGAGCTGCTTGAAAGGCAGTTCCCTATTGAAACCCCTTCACAGCGGTTTGTATTGCGATCGGCCAATGATTTTGCACAACGGCTTTCGGTGCATGTAAATCATCTGAACAGGGCAATTCGCGAAACTACAGGCAAAACCACTACCGACCATATTGCCGACAGGCTGCTGAGCGAGGCCAAATCATTATTAAGGCATACCGACTGGAACATTTCTGAAATTGGTTATTGCCTGGGCTTTGAAGAGTCGACACATTTTAATAACTTTTTCAAGAAACAAACCCAACAAACGCCAAGCTCGTTTCGGAATGTTTGAATTTTGTAACCTTTGGTTTGATTAATGTAATGTGCCCCCTTTGTTGCTGCTGTAACTTTGTTTTATCTCAAACAAACAAAGCAAACAATTTTTATGGACAACAACAAAGTATGGTTTATTACCGGGGCTTCGAAAGGCTTTGGCCTCAGCTTAGTAAAACAACTACTGGATGCAGGACAGCTTGTTGCCGCTACTTCCAGAAATTTACAGGAATTAACCGCTGCGGTTAATACAACAAGCAATAATTTTTTACCCCTACAGGTCGATCTGGTAAACGATAGCAGCGTATCGCTTGCATTACAACACACTTATGAGGCTTTTGGCCGTATCGATGTAGTGATCAACAATGCCGGTTATGGCATCGGCGGTGCTATTGAAGAACTCAGCGATGCTGAAACCCGCATGGCGTTTGATGTAAATGTATTTGGCACCTTGAACGTGATCCGTGCGGTAATGCCATACCTTCGCAAACAACGTTCGGGCCATATCATTAACATTTCGTCTATAGCAGGTATTACAGCAAATACCGGATGGGCTATTTATGCCGGATCTAAATATGCGGTGATCGGCATTTCTGAAGTGCTTGCAGCCGATGTTAAAGAATTTGGCATTAAGGTAACCGTGGTTGCTCCCGGCGCTTTCCGCACCGGCTTTCTTACTGCAGGATCGCTTTCAATTACTGACAACCAAATTGATGATTATACAGAAGTACGTGCCATTCATAACAAATACCTCAAAATGGACGGCAAGCAAGCCGGTGACCCGGAAAAGGCTGCAACTGCTATTATCAACACAGTTTATGAAGAAAACCCGCCGTTATACCTTTTATTAGGTGGCGATGCGTACAATCGTGCTTTGGCAAAGCTTGATACTTTACACAATGAAATCAGGCAGTGGGAGGATGTAACCTGCTCAACTGATTTCTAAATTTATTCCGTTTACCCTATATCTACCTATATAAACACCAAATGGAAAGTATCAAGGATAAAGTGATTGTAATAACCGGTGCCAGCAGTGGCATCGGCGCATCTGCTGCCCGCAAACTGGCACAACTTGGCGCTAAAGTGGTTTTGGCTGCCCGCCGAGAAGATCAATTGAAAAACCTGGCACAGGAAATTGGCGAAAATGCAATTTATGTAGTAACCGATGTTGCTAGGCGAACTGATCTGGATAACCTCATTCTGCAGACCATAGCCAAATTTGGCCGAGTTGACGTAATGTGGAACAATGCCGGCATCATGCCCATCTCTTTTTTTGAAGAAGGTCATGTTGATGAATGGGACAAGATGATCGACATTAATATTAAGGGTGTATTGTACGGGATTAATGCTGTGCTGCCCCACATGCTTGAACGCGGCCAGGGGCATATCCTCTCCACGTCATCGGTTGGTGGTTTAAAAACGTCGCCGGGCATTGGCGTTTACAGCGGTACCAAGTTCGCGGTCAAGGCTATTATGGAAACCCTGCGCGAGGAAGTTGCCCAAAACATTAAGGTAACCACCATTTACCCCGGCGCAACTAAATCCGAATTAGGGCATGATATTACCAGCCCTAAGATTAGGGGCTTGTACGGCAACCTTGCGAACATGCCAAAACTTGATGAGGAGGCTATAGCCAACGCGGTGATTTACGCTATAAGCCAGCCGGATAATATCTCTGTTAACGAGGTGGTGGTACGGCCGCTCGGACAAACACGATAATGTCAGTCATCCGGTCAAAATAAGTGAAAATCATAAACGATCACTAAGATCGTAACAAGTAAAATCAAAATCTATCAAATATAACATATGGAAAACAACAAAGTATGGTTTGTAACCGGTGCCTCAAAAGGACTGGGACTTGCCTTAGTAAAAAAATTATTGAATGAAGGCTATAAAGTAGCCGCCACATCGCGCAATTTAAGCGATTTGACCAAAGCAGTTGACACACAAAGCGAGCAGTTTTTACCCCTCGCCGTTGACTTGACCAGCGAGGACAGTGTGCAGGAAGCCGTTGAGCTTACTGTAAAAACCTTCGGAAAAATTGACGTTATTGTCAACAACGCCGGTTACGGATTATTAGGCGGTATTGAAGAATTGACCGACCGCGAGGCCCGTGATAACTTTGAGGTTAACGTATTTGGATCATTGAATGTGATCCGTAAGGCGTTGCCTTATCTGCGTGCTCAAAAATCAGGTCATATTTTAAATGTATCGTCGATAGGTGGTTTCACCGGCGCGTTTGCAGGCGGAGGTATTTATTGCGCCACCAAGTTTGCCGTTAATGGTTTCTCCGAAACATTATCAGCCGAAGTTGCACCGTTTGGCATAAAGGTTACCATTGTACAGCCGGGTTATTTCAGGACCAATTTCCTGTCGGCCAGTTCACTGGCGGTACCTCAAAACCAGATAGCCGACTATCAAAACGTCCGCGATACAGTAAATTTTCACCAAAACGACATGGACAAGCAACAGGCCGGCGACCCTGAAAAAGCGGCCGCGGCTATGATCAGCATAACTAACGAAGCTAACCCACCGCTAAATTTATTTTTGGGCGAGGATGCTTACGGCCTGGTTGAGAAGAAGCTTGCCTTCGTTCAAAACGAATTAGAAACATGGAAAGATTTAACACTTTCAACAGCAATACAACAATAAACGCACACCATTATATAGGTGTATGGGTTACCCGCGATGGATTTATCCGTCACGAATTTTTGCCTAACGGCCGTTACACCGAGGCCCGTGGCGACAAACAAAATGCCTACACAGGTTATTACAGCGTATTAGGGAACCACGTTGAATACCTTGACGATACAGGCTTTACCGCCGAAGGTGATTTCAGAGACGGGGTGTTTTACCATGCCGGCATGGTATTGTACAAGGAAACGGCATAACGAACATCTCAAACAATGCAGTTATCATTTCTACGACCCAGCCGGAAATGTATCTAAACGGAAATCTCCTGCACCATGCATCTTTATAAAGTATGCATGGTGCAGGAGATTTCTCTTTCATGTCATTTACAGGGGAGTTCCTTACGCTGTCGAATTATTAAAGATATGTGGCTCCGACACTTTGCCTATCCTTTAAAATCGGTCAGCTTTTCGGCCATTACCTCGCTGATCTTCCGGTATGAATCAAATGTCCAGCCGGCAACGTGAGGGCTTAACAGCACTTTGCCGCTTTGTTTTAATTCCTCAAACCATTGTTGTTCGGCAAGGGCCGGGAATTTTTCAACCTCCAATACATCCAACCCTGCCCCTAAAATTTTGCCTTCGCGTATGGCGTTCAGCACGGCACTTACTTTAGCAGTTTTGCCGCGTGACGTGTTTAAGAAAAATATAGGCTTTTTAAAGTGGAAAAGGTATTCATCATCTACCAGTCCGTCGGTTTCTGCAGTTAAGGGGATATGCAGGCTCAGTACATCGCTGTGCTTTACAATTTCTTCCATGCTTACCTCGCGCGCATATTTATCACTGAAACCGGTTTTATACTTATCGTAAGCAATAACATTTACCTGGAAGCCCGAAAGCTTCCGGGCAAAGCTGCTGCCCATATGGCCGTAGCCAATAATACCTACTGTTTTACCTTTTAGCTCGTAACCCCGGTTAGCCTCGCGCTGCCACTTCCCCCCGCGAATTTCGGCGTCGCCGCGGTTCAGGTTGTTCATTAATGACAGCATTAAACCTATGGCATGTTCGCCTACGGCATCCGAATTGCCTTCGGGTGCGTTGATGAGTTTTATGCCTTTTTGAGTAGCATAATCTTCATCAATATTATCCATACCAGCGCCAGCGCGGGCTATGAACTGTAAGTTGGTGGCAGCATCAAACACGGCTTTATCCACCCTGAATTTTGAGCGGATCACCAAGCCTGCATAGTCCCCTATGATTTGCATGGCTTCGTCGGCCTTTATCAGCGGACGGTAATCGCATGTATAACCTTTAGCTTCGGCCTGCTCCATAAATATGGCGTGCACATCATCAACAATAAGAATATTATTTTTCAACTTGAATTGATTTTTAATAAGAGGCCAAATTTACAAAATGCCAGGGTATTAGCCGGCAGAGTTTTATAACAGGGAGGTGATTTTTACTATACAAATATAAAAGCGTCATTGCGAGATACGAAGCAATCCCCAACTTGCAGGTCCGCCCTGTATAGTTCGCGATTGCTTCGTGCCTTATAATGACGTGTTGGATGTGGCGCAAATAAAAACGCCCGGCATCTTTCAATACCAGGCGCAGAATATTATTAATAATTTGCTTAGTTAGCCGGTTGCGATACGCTTGTATACTTATTATCAAGGCTGATATAATCAGTCATGATTTGGCCGGCTTCGCGTTTTACAAAGTCAAGGTCTTCGTTTTTAGGTTTGGTTTGACCTTTTTTAAGGGCCGGCAAACCTAATGCTACGCGGCGCAGATTGTTACGCTCAAATGTTTTTGTTTCATCGTCGTCACGTTGTTTCTTCAAGTCCGACTCTTTTAGCGATACGCTGTCATCAGCGTCGTGCTTTTTAAAATCAGCAATATCTTCAAGCAAATATTTGTAACTATCGCTGCTGGTCATACGCTGATCATGCAATTTTTTCAGTTGTGGCAATACGCCGGTAAAATCGCCTGTTTTGGTATAATCTGTTTTAGCAATGATGTCAAAAGGCATTGCAGATGGCTCGGTATCTTCGCCGTATTTATCCAATGGAATAACCGACGGGAATGAAATATCAGGTGTTACACCTTTGTGTTGGGTTGAATTACCACTAATACGATAGAACTTAGCTATGGTCAAATTAAGTTGCCCGTAAGTGCTTTGGCTGCCTGTAGAGGTTGTTTTTTTACCGCCACCAACTACGCCCGCAATTTTATCGCGGAGCGAAGAGCCAATCACCCTGTCAAGATCGATAGCGCTTTGTACCGAACCTTTACCATAGGTTTGGGTGCCCAATATTAACCCGCGACCGTAATCCTGTATTGCACCTGAGAAAATTTCAGATGCCGAGGCGCTGAAACGGTCAACCAGTACTGCCATAGGGCCACTGTAAGTGATATCCGGATCTTCGTCTTTATCAATTTCCACCTGGTCTTTAGTGTCACGCACCTGTACCACCGGGCCGGTTTTAATGAATAAGCCGGTAAGCTCAATGGCTTCCATCAATGAACCGCCGCCGTTTTCACGCAGGTCGATCACCAGGCCATCTACATTTTCTTTCTTTAACGAGTCAAGGATTGCCTTAACATCATGGGTGGTACTTTTATAGTTAGGGTTGCCTGCCTTATAGTCGTTAAAGTCAATATAGAATGCCGGGATGGATATCACACCTATCCTAACCGTTTTACCATTGCTGTTGTAAGTGCGGATCTCTTTTTTGGCCGATTGGTCTTTCAGGATGATCTTCTCACGTACCATTTCAACCACTTTGGGCTTGCTTGATGCATTTGCACCGGCAGGCAATATTTCAAGCCTTACCGTTGTGCCTTTAGTACCGCGGATGATAGCGATGGCATTATCAACACGCCATCCCACCACGTTCTGAAACTCCCCGGTTTTACCCTGGGCTACTGCAACGATACGGTCGTCGACGCTTATCTGGTGGCTTTTATCTGCCGGGCCGCCCGGTACAATGGTTTTAATGGTTACATACTCATTTTCCACCTGTAGCGAAGCGCCGATCCCTTCAACCTGGCGCGACATTTCGATATTGAAATTAGCTGCGTTTGATGGGTTAAAATAGTTAGTATGGGGATCGATGGCCTCGGTAAAGGCATCCATGAAGTATTGGAAAACGTCCTGGTTAGATAACTTGTTGCTTTGGGTTAACAGGTTTTCATAACGTTTTTTGAGCGTTTCCTTGTTCTTGGCCATATCAGCATTGGCCAGTTTCAGGTTTAGCAAATCGTATTTTACGCGCTTGGTCCACATGGCATCCATTTCGCTTTGCGAAGCAATCCATGGCAGTTTATCGCGATCATAAACAAAGGTTTCAGTTTTATTGAAATCGAAATTTTTATTGATCTGCTCAAGCGAATATTTTACATGCTCGATATATCTTTTCTGAAAAACGTTGAAGATATAAAAAGCATCGGCCAGGTTGCCGGCTTTAATATCATCATCAAGTACGGTTTTATATTTTTCAAAATCCTTGATATCAGATGCTAAAAAATAGCTGTGGTTCTCGTCGAGCGATTTGATATACCGGTCGTAAATGATGGCGGATACTGAATCGTTCAGCGGAACTTTTTTATAGTTGTAGTTAGAGATTAATGATGCTACCTGCTTACAAACAAGGCTTTGCTGTTCATCGGGCTGTAAATCATTTGAACCTGCTACTTTAACAGGTTTGGATGGTGATGCTTTACAGGCGAGGGCTGCGCCCAGCACCAATAACAAATATACTTTCTTAAACATATCTTTTACTGTAGTTAAATCGGGGTTGGTGTAAAACATCAATACTTGTGCCTATTATTAATTTGCTAATGTAAAATAAAAAAGAGACAGTCAATATGCTGTCTCTTAATTACTAATAACAATAATACGATTATGTTTTACTAATAGTATGCAGGCAGCACCATTTTACGTTTTTGTTACAAAAAAATACTATTTGTTAACTGTTTTTGTACCTGCATCGGCGGTTTCGGCAAAATGGGTTTCGGTATGCAGCGTGTTGAATTTATTGTCTTGTAAATAGCGCGTTTTTTTCTCTACAGTAGCCAGGTCAAAAGTCAAACCGCGGGCAACAGCCAGTTGTCGGGCTTCGGCCAGGTCTTGTTTAGCCTGTGCATAATCGCCGTAATCAGCTTTTACAGTCGCAAGGTCAAGCAGGTTGGCTATGGTATGCCTGTCGTCGTTTTGCTGGCGCGATATGGTGATACTTTGCAGCAGGAACCATTTTGCCTCAGCCAGGCGGTTTTGTTTCATATACATCTGGGCCAGGTCGCTAAAGTTGTAGCTGGCGGCATTGTACACATGAAAACGCATATTGTGCTGCGCGGTTTTCATAACCGATTCCTCGATCATGGCCAGTACATATGGGGTATGTTCAATAGTAAACGGGCGGATCTTTACTTTAGCCAATGCAGGAGCGGGCAGCCTTTTAATAGAGTGGCTTTGTGCATAAGCCATTTGCGGAGACCGGGTACGCTTATTGAATGGCTTGTAATACCATTGCGCTGATGCATCGAACCCAACAGCGCATAAAATAATAAGTAGGAAATATCTCATCTAATCTTTTTCCTGGGTTTAAACTGTTTATTTTTAAATTAATCAGCTTAACAAATGTAATTATTTGTTAACGGGAAAACAATACCCGTAAAATGCAGTAAATACGTAAACGCCTAAAGGCCACCGTTATTTTACAGGTGCTTAACTTATACCCTTTCTACGGGAAAAATAAATTTAGGTTTTAGTTAAAAACTTCAATATCTCCGTCATGCAGGGCCCATACCATGTAAGGGTGGGTGTCTGAGTGATAGATCTGCCCATCAGTAGTAATGCCTATCACACCGGCAAAGCCATCGTAAGGTTTCATTTCATCGAGGGTTTTTTCGGTAGCGGCCATAAGGGGCATGCCATCGGTTACTCGTGTAACAATTTTAACAGCTACCGAGCCACTTACAATATCTTCACCTACGCCGGTACATGAAACGCCGGCAAACTCATTGGCATAATTTCCTGCAGTAGTGGCCGAATCACTAACACGGCCGGGAATTTCAAAACCTTTGCCCCCAGTACTCGTTGCGGCTGCCAGGTTTCCATGCACATCCAATGCAACGCAGCCCACGGTGCCAAGCCTTATAGAATCGCTTAGTTTTTGTTCGTATTCGTGACGTCGCTGTGGGATTTCGGGGTTATAATATTTATGACCGTTTTCTATAGCAAAATCGCATGCTCCTTTGCCGCTCAATACACGATCATCATAGGCTTGAAGTTTTTCGGCTACACAGATAGGGTTTTTAACATCTTCAATGTTGATGACGCCCGAAAAGCGTTGGGTTTTGCCATCCATCAAAGAGGCACTGAGGCGGATCTTGCCATCGCTCTGGATCTGTGATCCCGTTCCGGCATTAAAAAGCTCGCAATCTTCAAGCAGCCTTACGGTATAGACGGCCGTTTCGGCAGCAGTGTGATGTTGCAGGTGTTTGTATCCTAACTGCACTATGCCGTTCAGGGCTTCCTGTTTGGCCAGCTTTACTTCCTGGTTGGTATGCGATTCGCTAAAAAAACCGCCGTGAATAATTATTTTCATAATTATAAATTAAAGTAGATGTACTGCATAAATAAGGCCAGGGTATTTATAAGAACTTTATGCAGTTTAAATTATTGTAGAAGTTTGCTGCCTGGTGCATTGATAAAAACACCTTCTTCAACTTTTACGCTCTTTTTTATGATTAAACGGTGCTGCACCAGATCGTACTTATCAAATATCGACATGACGTGTACCCTCAGGTTTTCGATAGATATTGGCGAACCAAGCTCCACATCGTATATATTAGTTGATACGATGTTGCGTCCGTCAACCAAAATAATAAGGCCCGAGCCGATAGCTTCCATCATATAACCTTCGGTAATAAGTAAACCTGTATCCTCGCCTAAACCTATCCCTAAAATACCAGGATTAGTTGCCACGGCATACATTAACCGGCCTATGCGGCCACGCTGTACAAAGTGAGTATCAACAATCACCGAATCGATAAAGCCAAGGCCGGCGGTTATCTGCACTTCGCCTTTAACCAGGGCTTCGTTACTTTGCCCGCGGTAGATCATGTGTGTTGAAGCCGCTGCAGCGCCTGCCGATGTTCCGGCAATAACGAAATTCTCTTTTTGGTAACGCTGTTTAAGGATCTGTAAAAATTCGGTGCCGCCAAAAATGGCTGTTAGCCTGAGCTGGTCGCCGCCGCTGAACATCACTACATCGGCTTTACGGATCCTGTCTAAGTATGCCTTGTTCCCCGCATCTTCGCGGCTTTTGATGTGCAGTACGTTAACATTGGTAACGTTGAGCTGGCCAAACGCCTTGATATACTCGGCGCCGACAAGCTCGGGGATTTGAGAGGCGGTGGTGATCACTTCAATTTGTGAGCCTTCGTGCTTAGCAGATTCGTTAATTATGCGCCTTAATATGCCTTGTTCAAAAAATTTGATATAATCGGGCTGCAAAATATGCTCCTGGAGGGTAACATTGCTCCCCATATCAACCGCGCCGCCTATAATTATTAGCTTACCTTTCGGGACAATCATGATTATTTCACAATATCTTAATACAACTATATACAAATTACGACAAAAACCTGCACAAACACAGGAACTAATAATAAATAATGGCTTTTCGCCATCAAAAATTTTATTCCCGTGTTATGTTTTATAGTTTTAAGGGGAAATTAGACTGACAAAAAAATAGCATCCTACATAATGAAGATCGAAAATATTCAGGTACTACGCGGACCCAACATTTGGAGCATCAGACGCAAAAAATTAATACAAATGCGGCTTGATCTGCAGGAGATGGAGCACCGCCCCTCCAACGAAATAGATGGCTTTTATGAACGGCTTGAAAAGCTGCTGCCATCGTTATACAGCCACCGCTGCTCTCCCGGTGTACCCGGCGGCTTTTTTCAGCGGGTGATTGCCGGCACCTGGATGGGACACGTTATTGAGCACATAGCCTTGGAGATTCAAACCCTTGCCGGTATGGATACCGGCTTTGGCCGCACCCGCGAAACCAAAACAAAAGGCGTATACAATGTAGTATTTGCTTATCTGGAAGAAAAAGTTGGCGTTTTTGCAGCCGAATCGGCCGTGCGCATAACCGAAGCTTTGATAAAAGGCGAGGATTACAATCTGGATGCTGATATTCAGCAAATGCGCGAGATTAGGGAAAATACCCGCCTGGGACCAAGTACCGGGTCAATTGTGGAAGAAGCGATCGCGAGGGATATCCCATGGATCAGGCTTAACAACCAATCATTGGTGCAATTAGGTTATGGCAAAAACCAGGTACGTTTCCGCGCTACCATGACCGAAAAAACCAGCAGCATTGCCGTTGATATTGCCAGCAACAAGGAAGAAACCAAACGACTTTTACAGGAGCAGGCCATCCCTGTTGCTAAAGGCGTAACTATTTCATCGGCATCGGCTGTGCCGGATGCTATCCGCAAAGTGGGCTTCCCGCTGGTGTTTAAACCGCTTGATGGCAACCACGGCCGCGGCATTTCTATCAACATAAAAACTGAAGAAGAGGCTATTGAAGCTTATGAGCACGCCGCCAAAATTTCGCGCCGCGTAATTGTAGAGCGATATGTTACAGGCTTCGACTTCAGGGTGTTGGTGATTGATAATAAAATGGTTGCTGCTGCCCTTCGTAAACCGGCACATGTTACCGGCGATGGCAGGCTGAATATCCAGGAATTGATAGACCTTGAAAACTCCGATCCGCGCCGCGGCTACGGTCATGAGAATGTGCTTACAGAGATAACAATAGATAGGGATACTCTCGATCTGCTGGCCAAGAAAGGTTATACGCTTGAAACCGTGCCCGAAAAAGATGAGGTGGTTTATGTAAAATCAACTGCTAACCTAAGCACAGGCGGCACCTCTGTTGATGTTACCGACCATGTACACCCGCAAAATATTTTCATTTGCGAACGCATTTCTAAAATCATCGGCCTGGATATTTGCGGCATCGACATCATGGCGCAAAACCTTACCGAGCCGCTTACTGATACAGGTGGAGTGACACTGGAAGTTAATGCCGCACCAGGCTTCAGGATGCATATTGCTCCAAGCGAAGGCTTGCCCCGCAACGTAGCCGGACATGTGATTGATATGCTTTACCCTGCCGGTAAATCGGCCCGCATCCCTATCATAGCTATTACCGGGACTAACGGTAAAACCACTACCACCCGTTTGATAGCACACATTGTTAAAAATAACGGTCACCGGGTAGGTTTCACCACCTCGGATGGGATTTACGTACAAAACAATATGATGCTGAAGGGCGATACAACCGGCCCGGTAAGCTCGGAGTTTATACTGAAAGATCCAACGGTTGATTTCGCGGTATTGGAAACAGCCCGCGGGGGGATCCTGCGCTCGGGCCTCGGTTTTGGCTTTTGCGATATAGGGGTAGTTACCAATATCCAGGAAGATCACCTTGGCTTATCGGACATTCATTCATTGGAAGACCTTTCACGCGTGAAAAGCGTAGTGCTTAACTCGGTTAAGAAGGATGGCTGGGGCGTTTTAAATGCCGATAACGAGTATTGCGTACGCATTGGCAAAAAGGCCGAATGTAATATCGCTTATTTCAGCCGGAACGAAAATAACCCAATCATTAAATCACATTGCAAAAAAGGGGGCATTGCCGCTATCTGTGAAAACGGGTTTATCACCATTTTAAAAGGCGACTGGAAGATCCGCGTACAGCGTACCATCCTGATCCCGCTTACGTTTGGCGGTACTGTGCCCTTTATGATCGAGAATGTGCTTGCCGCAACACTGGCTACGTTTTTATGGGGATTTAAAACAGAAGACATCAAGATCTCGCTCGAAACTTTTATTCCATCGGCCTCACAGACGCCGGGCCGTATGAATATTTTCGAGTTTAAAGATTTCCGCTTCATGATTGATTTTGCCCACAACCCGGATGGCTATACCGGCATCAAGGAGTTTTTAAAGCATATCGACTCGCCGCTTAAAATAGGTATCATAGCCGGCACGGGAGACAGGCGGGATGACGATATCCGCGAACTGGGTAAAATATCGGCCGAAATGTTTGATTATATCATCCTGCGCCAGGAAAAACACCTGCGTGGCCGCACCGCCGAAAATATTATTGGTTTACTAAGGGAGGGAATTGAATCAGTTGATCCTAACAAGCAGGTTGAAGTAGTGCCTAAGGAAGTTGACGCTATTAAACACGCCATGAGCCTGGCCCGCCCCGGAACATTCATTACGGCCCTGAGCGATGTGGTTGATAATGCAATTGAAACCGTACAGGATTACCAGGAGCAGGAGAGGAATGGCCTATTTAATGTTTGACAGCCCCTAAAGGAGGCTGCCTTGATAAGCATATTTTTAATGCGTTGGCTAAGCCAGCGCATTTTTTGTTTATATGCTTTTGCAGGTTCAAGTGTAATAACACCTACCATGGCCAGCACCAACAGGGGGTTAACAGGGTTAACACAATTTCGAATTATTCGGTGCAATGATTTGAATATCAATTGTTTAATAAATATATGGGTTGCGCGAAAGATGTGATAAAGATATTCAGCTTGCGGTTAGTGTTATCAAATTTAAGCCTCCGAATATCTTTATTTTTTAACGCCTTGCGTGGAGGGTTTGGGTGGGGCCGGTACTCTTTGGCTCAGATAATAATGCCACAAAATCATCGCCGCTACCGTCCGGTATGGTTCCCATTGTTCGGTCACCGCTAACAACTCTTCTTTGGTAATATCTTTTGGCAGATTTTTTACCCGTTTAAGGGCATTCACTGCGGCCAGATCCCCGATAGGGAAAACATCGGTGTGCTGTAATACAAACATCAGGTAAACATCAACCGTCCAGTTGCCAATGCCTTTGAGGGCGGTTAGTTTGGTACGGATAACATCATCCGGCATTTGTTCCATTTCGGCGAGGTTGATCTGCCCGCTTACAATGGCTTCTGCAAGGTATTTTATATAGATGGTTTTTTGGCGACTTACATAACATGCCCTAAATTCTTCATCGGTAAGCAGTAAAACCCGTGCCGGGGTAATCTGCTGTACCCGCTCCCGGAGTTTATTTAAGGCAGATAATGCTGAAGCCAGCGATACCTGCTGTTCCAGTATAATATGAACCAGCGTTTCAAGGCTATTTGGGCGTGACCATAAAGGCGGATAACCATGGTTTTTGATGATCAGGGCCAGCTCCGGATCGCCCGCGGCGAGCTTATCGCAAATAGTATGGAAGTTTGAATGTGAAAATTGCTCAAACATAGGTTGATATTATGTTTTGCAAGATGGGAGATTGTGTTGGCAATTGCAAATTATGGATATAGAACGTAGCCCTTAAGCTATCAAGTGACAGGATTTTAAAAATCCCCTCTCGAGAGGGGGCGCGGAGGAAAGAGCGATAGCAGGGGTGTGTTTCTGCGATTAGAATACCCAAACAGAAACACACCCCTCCACCCCTCTCAAGAGGGGAATCGCACAACTCCCATGCTTTTAGCTTATTAAATTATGCGTCTCTATAGGAAAGCATTTTACTCGTAACTATGCCGCTCAAAATCATAATCAGATTGTGAGGTAATGATCTTTTTTCGCCGCTCGATATCCGTATCCAGGTTGTGATCGTAAATATTATCGGTAACCGCTATATCACGTTCTTTATCACGTTCGGCAAGGTGGATATTGGCTTCGGCTGTTTTGGCGATAGCCGTATCATAAGGCCCTTTGGGCGACATCAGCTTTACAAATACCGGCAAACATTCAAACAAAATGAACAGGTAGCCGATAAAAGAGATAGCAAGGTAGGTATCAAGGTCGCGCTTACCGTTTTCGGTATAGGTAAGCTGGCCCAACGCCCAGTTACGGTCGGAAAATCCTGCTATACTGGCTAAACTATCTAACTGATGCTCAGTGAACAGCCGGGTACTGTTTAAACCTTCATAATCTTTCCGGGCGCTCAGGTACTGGTCCATCTGCCCTAAATTATCAGTAACGGATTTAAGCCGGGCTTCCTTTTCTTCCAGTATGGCCTGCTTTTGCTTTGCATAAGTGCCATAACCGGTAATGCCCGATGTTTGGTTGGTTTTATCACCGAAAACTTCCTGGTTAAGCTGATAACGTGAGCGGTTAATATCCCGCTCCAATGAATCTTTTTCCTTTTTCAAATCGGTGTTTTTACCCAGCTCCATGGCATACTTCTGCATGTAGGTTTTTTCGAGGGTATCAATTTTACTGCGTTGCCCTTTTAAATAGGCGGTTTTTAGTTTCTGGCGAATTTCTTTATCGAAGATCTTGAGTTCAAGCGGGCGTGATATCACAATACCGATCATAATGGCCAGCAAAATACGGGGCGATGCCTGCAGGATCTGCTGGTTGGTTGTGCCTTCTTTGTTGATACTGGATACAATGTAGCGGTCCATGTTAAAAATGGCCGTTCCCCACAGTAAACCAAATAGTATAGCAAAACCTACAGCAAAGGCATCGCCATTAAAAACAAAGTACATGGCGTAACCGCCGGATAACGCGGCGAACAGTGCCGTGAAAAATATAGTTGCCCCAATGCCAACATACTTATTATGCTCAATTGGGTACTTTTTTAAGGTATCGATATGTGCTCCTGAACAGAACCAGAAAAAGCGTGTAACTTTTTTCATTAAGTAATTATTGTGTAAACATATATGAAACGCTCATATACTTTGATTGTTACAAATAACAAGCCTAAATATTTGATTAAGAAAAAAACTACCTTTGAATTATAATTACATTTAACATGAACGAGATAACCGTACAGGAACTAAAAGAAAAAATTGACAAAGGCGAAGACTTTCAACTGATTGACGTTAGGGAAGATTTTGAATACGAAACTTCAAACCTTGGCGGTGTGCTTATACCGCTTGGCGGAGTGCTGATAGAATCGGAAAAGATAAGTAAAGATAAGCCGGTAGTAGTAATGTGCCGCAGTGGTAAACGCAGCGCGGCTGCTATTATGCAACTGGAGCAGCAGGGTTTTACCAACCTTTCAAACCTAAGAGGAGGGATCCTTGCATGGCAGGCCGAAATTGACCCTGAATTAAACGTATACTAATAATGGGCTTTAAACTGGTGCTCAATGTGCTTTACACCATGGGCGTAGCTTTGTGCTTTATTGTAGCTTATAAAATGTTTACCGAAAAAAACTACCTGATCATGGCCGGTGCCATGGCTGTTGGCGTAGTTGTGATTTTCATGAAGCTGAGGCTTTTGAAAGAGGTTAAAGAGACCCAGCAAGCCCCGCAAAATAAAAAAGGCAAAGGGACTAAGTAACCCGATATTAATTAGGCTCCAGACTTACGAAGTTTTCAAAACTTCGTAAGTCTTCCCTACTTCTAATGGCGCAAGTTTTGTGTAAAGGGAACAAGCGCCGGCTAACTTGTGCCATTATGCTAAGTCGGCAAAAAAAATACACCCTTTCGCATCCATCTAATTCCCGGCAATAACAGCCTTAATCCCTCTAAAAATCATTCTTTTATAATAAGCTTGCAGCATGTAAAAAAAGCTTAACTTCATTGCATGTTTATAGCAGTATTAGGAGTTATTGTACTCATTGTGGGTATAGTGCTCAAACGTTCGCCCGAACCGGCCGGCCGCTTTAATGGCGTAGTAACCGCGGTGGGTATCGCCATGGTGGTACTTGGCTTATTACTCAATATATTTAAAGTTATTGAGCCGGGCAAGGTAGGAGTCCAAACCCTTTTTGGCAAGGTACAGGACCAAGTGCTTGAAAGTGGTTTACACATTATAAACCCTGTTGTGGAGATCACCACCTTTGATGTCCAGACCCAAACCTATACCATGAGCGCGGTAAACAACGAAGGGCAAAAGGAAGGCGATGATGCTATCCGGGTGCTTTCATCAGATGGATTGGAAGTTACCATTGATCTTTCGGTGCTTTATAAAGTAAAGCCCGACAAAGCCCCTTATATAATGCAGAACATAGGCGAAAACTATGTAGATAAGATCGTTCGCCCGGTTTCGCGCACGGCCATCCGCGATAACGCGGTTGCTTATGCAGCTGTCGATCTGTATTCGACCAAGCGGCAGGAGTTCCAGGATAAAATAAACCGTTACATTACCGCCAGTTTTGAAAAACGCGGACTTGAACTGCAGCAGATCCTGGTGCGCAATATTACCCTGCCCGCCTCGGTACGCGCCAGCATCGAATCAAAGATCAATGCCGAGCAGGACGCCCAAAAAATGGAGTTCGTACTGCAAAAGGAACGCCAGGAAGCCGAGCGGAAACGAGTGGAAGCACAGGGTATTGCCGACTATCAGCGCATCCTTTCAACCGGATTATCGGATAAGCAACTGCAATACGAAGCCATAAAAGCACAAAAAGAAATAGCGCTTTCGCCCAATGCCAAGGTGATCATTATTGGCGGCGGAAAGGGAGGTAACCCGATAATGATCAGCGATAAATAGTGCGTGATTAATGTACCTTGTTTTGGGCGGGCATAAATGGATTAGTCCGCCCTGTAGGCTTTCAATACCTTCCTTTCCCTACCTTCTCCGGGCCAAAGGGTAATCTTATAGTGATCGGTACCTTCGTCTTCATCGGGATTTACGTTTTTTACAGCATACGAATAAATGCGTATGCGATATCTTGCCGGGGTAACAATGGCTTTTAAGATTATTTTTGTATCCGGAAAATTCAGGACTTCCATAATGCCCGAACTTAGTTTTACACTGCCCTCAACAACGTGATCATATTTGCTGAAATCTTTTTCAGTATCCGCCGTGTTGAGCACATTAAGTTCGGCCTTTATGTGTCCATAACTGGCTGTTTTAATGCCAATGATATCTTCGGTCGTACCTAAGCGCGCATTTTGGGCATCGCTGTTCCAAAAGGTAGTATCACCGGTGGTGCCGGTAAAAGCCGAATCGCAGAGGTAAAATTGGTTATGGGTAGTAAAAAAATCGAGGTTGTATTTGCCGGAGGGGTGTAAGGAAAAAGCTAATATCGCAGGCAGCGCCAAAAGACATACGAGTAAGACCGAAACGTTTGTTTTTTGGCTTTTCATTGATAAGGCAAGTTACAAAAAAGATAAAAGTAAAGCTTTTCGGATAGTATAATTCTCTGTAAACAAAAATAAAAAAGGACGGGAATATGCGATTCCCCTCTTGAGAGGGGCGGAGGGGTGTGTTTCTGCTTTGATAATCAAATCGCACAAACGCACCCCTGCTCTCGCTCATTCCCGCCGCGCCCCCTCTCAAGAGGGAATTTTTAAGGAGGGGTGTTTATTTCTCGTTACTCATTGAATAAGGCACATCGGCATCTTTGGTACCGCGGTCTTTATTAGGAGTGGCCTGCATATCAAAATCAAGTACTGCACCATTTAGTAAACCTTTATGGCTTAACCAGTTATTAGTGTATGGTTTGCCATCAACTGTAAGTGTGTTTACATACTTGTTATCTGCGCTGTTTTTTGGCGCGTTGATGGTGATGGTTTTGCCATTCTCTAAATTAACAGTTACTTTTTTAAACAGCGGGGTACCTAAAACATACTGGTCGCTGGCCGGGGTTACCGGGTAAAAGCCCATTGCTGAGAAGATATACCATGCAGAAGTTTGACCGTTATCCTCGTCGCCGCAGTAACCATCAGGAGTTGCCCGGTAAAGCCTGTTCATTGCTTCACGAACCCAGTACTGGGTTTTCCATGGTTGATTTGCGTGATTGTAAAGATAGATCATGTGCTGGATAGGCTGGTTACCATGAGCGTATTGGCCCATACCTGCAATCTGCATTTCGCGGATCTCGTGGATCACACCACCATAGTAGCTGTCATCAAATACCGGCGGCATTTCAAATACGGAATCCAGTTTGGCTGCAAATTGCTGCTTGCCGCCCATCAGGTTTATTAAACCCTGAATATCATGGAACACGCCCCAGCTATAGTGCCAGCTGTTACCTTCGGTAAAGGCATCGCCCCATTTAAACGGATTGAATGGTGTTTCAAAAGTGCCATCCTGGTTTTTACCGCGCATCAGTTTAGTTTGCGGATCAAAAATATTGCGGTAGTTCTGGCTGCGTTTTTTGTAGATCTCAATTTCCTTTTTAGGCTTGCCCAAAGCCTTACCCAACTGGTAAATAGCAAAATCGTCATAAGCATACTCGAGAGTACGGGCGGCATTTTCGTTGATCTTTACGTTGTATGGCACATAGCCTAAAGTGTTATAATACTGCACACCCCGGCGACCGGTAGCATTAGGCCCTTCGTTGTTGGCACCGTGTTTAAGGGCCTGGTATAAAGTCTCGATATCGTAACCACGTATGCCTTTCAGGTAAGCTTCGGCCACTACCGATGCAGAATTATTACCGATCATACAATCAGCATAACCCGGGCTCGACCATTCAGGCAGCCAGCCGCCTTCTTTGTAATCATTGATGAGGCCTTCCTGCATTTCTTTGTTGATAGATGGGTAAACCAAATTCAGGAAAGGATACAATGCCCTGAAGGTATCCCAGAAACCGGTACCGGCAAACAGGTAACCCGGCGCAACTTTACCATTGAAAGGGCTGTAATGTACATTTTGCCCATTGGCATCAACCTCATACATCTTGTTTGGGAAAAACAGCATACGGTAAAGGCTGCTGTAAAAAGTACGGGTTTGGTCAATAGTACCACCTTCAACATTTAAACGACTTAACGTTTTGTTCCAGGTATCTTTTGCTTTTTGGCAGGTAGCAGCAAAATCATCGTTGCCCAGCTCGCGTTTCAGGTTAAGTTCGGCCTGCTCAATGCTGATGAATGATGAGGCTACTTTAAGATGAACTTTTTCACCTTTAGCGGTTTTCAGTGTGATCACCGCACCAGCATGATCGCCGGTGTATTCCAGTTGCCCGGCATCCTGTTTCCAATCGTGCCATGCAGAGGCCAGCGCGAATGGTTTATCTACATAAATAACAAAATAGTTTTTGAAGTTGGCAGGTACAGCGCCGCTATTTTTAGTGCTGTAGCCAATAATCTTTTGCTCGCCGGGCATAATCTTTACGTATGAGCCTTTGTCAAAAGCGTCGATCACGATATGCGAGTTGTCACTTTTAGGGAAAGTGAATTGGAAGCTGGCAGCGCGTTCGGTTGGCGTTATTTCAGTTGTTACGTCATAGTCGGCCAGGTAAACGCTGTAATAGTATGGTTTCGCTGTTTCAGCTTTATGCGAGAACCAGCTGGCGCGATCTTTTTCATCCAGTTTTAACTTACCTGTTTCGGGGAACACAGAAAACATACCATAATCATTCATCCAGGGCGATGGCTGATGGGTTTGTTTAAAACCGAGGATCTTATCGGCATCATAAGTGTACTGCCACCCATCGCCCATTTTACCGGTTTGCGGTGTCCAGAAGTTCATACCCCATGGCAGTGCTACGGCCGGGTAAGTATTCCCATTGGAGAGCGATGGCTTTGATTGCGTGCCCATAAGCGGGTTGATCAGATCGACAGGTGACGGCACCTTTTCTTGTGCCGAAAGTGCTGCCGGTAAAAAGGCAAACGCCAGGAGAAGTAATTTTTTCATTTATTATTTGGGGACTTTATTTTCAAATCAATACAGTATTATCGGTACTCAAAGAAATTTAAAACGGGGATCGCGCGATTCCCTCCCTCGGGAGGGTGTAGGGAGGGGTTAATCACCATGCATATTCATTAGCAAAGCCTACAAACCCCTCCCCGCCACAACACTTTCCACCGCACCCCTCCCAAGGGAGGGAATTAAAAAATCTTCCGAATAGCCGTTATCAATACAAGGACAAATTTTTTGAGCGAATTACGGAATCTCTTTTCAAAAAAACTTCCGCACGTGAAATTTCACGTACGGAAGCATAAATCAACTCTCTCTCAAAAGACTCTTTTACCATTTAATGCTCACCTTAATACCATCGGGACTGTTGGCAAAGCCCAGGTACAGGGTTTTTGATGATTTATCCCACGAGGATTTTACATCAGCAATGGTTTTTCCTGTATTATCGGTAACTACTGTTTCTTTCGGTTGCGCCGGCAATAAGATCCGGGCGCTGTTTAATGTATTAATCGGGCTTTTGGCTACAAAACTGTAGCTGTTTTCTGTTATAGCTTCATCATAAATCCTTGAGGCCGATGCCAATACTTTTGGCTGTTTCTTATCCGCAACACGTTTAACTACGTATAACAAGGCCTGCTCATTGGGGTTGATCGTTTTTTCGGCGAGTACCGGCAATTGCGGATCGAACAAATCGATAATCGGGCCTTTTACCACGTATGGTTTGCTATCAGCATTTTCGTCCATTACCGAAATAACGTCATACGGGCCGCGCTCCAGGTACATGCTATTTTTAAATTTCAGCTTACCGCCATCGGCATCTTTTTCATAAGCCTGCTTTACAGTTTTGATAAAGTTATCATCATTATCAGGCTGCATTACATACTCTTTAGGATTTTGCCGTAACACATAAACCGCACCTTTACCAACAGCAAAACGCTGGTTATCGCCGGCTGGGTTCACACCCAGTAGTTTAAACAGGTGCTGTGATGGGGCTTTAAAATTATTGCCTTTGGTATTCCACCATTCCATTACCGATTGATAGGGATCATCATCACGACCGGCGTAGATCAGTACACCGCCGTTTTTAACCCATTCGGCCAAATGCTCATGAACTTCGGCCGATACGGGTTTCATGTTGGAGTAGCTCATCACCAAAACTTTGATATCCTTAAGCGATGCCGCATAACCCAGGTTTTCCATGTGTACGGTTTGTACCGGAACGCCGCGCTTTACCAGTGGCAGCGTTTGACCATAGAAGTTAGAGAACTGCGGATCTTCAAAGCCGTTATGCGTAGGAAAACGCTGGAACATTAGTGTGTTGCTCATCAGCACGCCGATTCCATTAACACCAGATACTTTGTTGGTTGAAACAGGCATATCATTCAGCGCATTCACCATGATCTGCATCTGGGTGGAGTAAAATTGCGGGATCAGCGTTTTTTCATTGGTGCCCAATACAGGGTACGGGTGCGTATAGATCCTTTCTGGCCATGGCATTACCTCGTAATCGGCAACCATCGGGTACAACAGTTTGGCGGTAAAAGTAGCCTGGTAGTTGCGTTTGTAATCGCTCCAGTCATGCACACGATCTTCAATAGGGTCGGTGAGGAAAAACACCTTACGGCCGGTTGGCGCGGTCATGGATACTACCGAACCATATTCAAGGAAAGCATTTTCAAATACACGCTCCTTTTCTAAGCCGTTAAAGTAAGTAGGCTCGCGCGAGGTGCCCGTCCAAACCTGGGCGATGTAACCATCAATACCCGGTAGTGATGCCAGACTTGCCTCTGGACTAACGATTTGCCATGACGAATAATTTACCAGCGAGTGTGTAGCAATAAACACCTTAATGTTCATCCCTTTGCTTTTGCCATACTCCTTGGCGTATGATGATACCCGTTTGATGGTTTCATAGTACAGGTTATATTTTAGCTTGTTGGATAAGTAAGTATTTTCAGGAGATGCATCCTGTGGTTTCCATGGGAAGCCGTAATATTTTTGCCATTGGTTTTTAAAGCCGGCGCTATAACCTGCGCGGGCCCAAAACTCAGGTTCTTCTAAAAAAATGTTGGTGATCCCTACGTCTATTACCCGTTTGACGACGGCAGTTTTCATGTATTCGATAAACGAATCATCGGGCACAACATAAGGCATATCCTTCCCGTGGAAAATTGTATCGCCTCTTTGGGTTACCTGCCCTACGCCAAGGTGGTTTTTACCATCCCATTTACCCAAAAAGTAATCTTTGTAGTCGCCCCAGGCAATACCGGTCATGAAATTTACGTCATAGCCACGGTCGCGCCATGATTTAACGCGTTGCTCAAAGGTCATATTAGGATGATCATTAGTGCCGTAAACAATGGCAATATCTGATCGCACATCAATTTCGGGCCTCCAGGGACTGCTGGTTTGGAAAGCCGTTTTCTCTTTCAGGGAAGCCGGTTTGGGGTTAGCATCCTGCGCATAGGCGCCGGCAGCGAGGGCAAGTCCGCAACAAAAAAGCAGCGTATTCTTCATAGTTATATTTTATAAAACTGTGTTGGAAGGAACCACTCCCACGGCCCCTCCCTCACACAGGTATTATTTGTTTTTACGGAACCTTTACCTCTTTAACGTCGGTATAGTTATAATAATTAAGGCCATAGGAAACCCTTGCACCTACGCGGATAAAATAGCTCCTTTTACCCGGCAATGCGCCACCAAGCGTGGTAAGACTAAGAGTTTTACCAACCGAGTTATTTGCATCATTACCGCTCAGCTTAGGTGTGTAGCGGTTATCGTAGTTATTATTGCCTACGTAGTTGTTTGAATTAACAAATACAGCCACATCGCTCACGTTTTGCTGAAAATTAGGATCGGCAGTACCCCGGGTAACTTTAAAGCTGGTAGTTATGGTGCCATCAGCATTCAAAACCGGATCACCAACCCACTCTATCCGTAAAAATGGCTCAACCGAAAAATTTACGGTAGTTATGTCTTTTACGTCAACTGTCTGACTTTTATCAACAATGGTTTTGCCGGCATCGTCAACCTGTACCAATGGTACAAAAGCACCCTCTGCCGAAATTACGTTTTTGCCTGCAAACAGTTTGGTGTTTTGGTAAGTACCATCCTGGAATGAGGATACATAAAACGGAGTAGGGTTTGAGCTCCAGCTTATCTCCAATAATTTGATGCGGGTGCCTGAACCTTGTTCTGTTTGCAGGCTTTTGCCTGTACCTGCATCCGTTACGGTGCCTTTTAAGGTAACATTGGGAGCGGCATAATTATCAACTTTTTTGCATGAGCTGCCTGCGGCAACCAATACACTTAATGCTATGCTATAAAATAGTTTTTTCATCTCTCTCTTAAAATTAATAACCCGGATTTTGAATTAAATTCTGGCTTTTCTGGATCTCGTCCTGCGGGATCTGCTCGTAGTACCAGCGCACATCAAATGTGTACCTTGAGTTACGCTCATCTAAACGGGCATCAAAAAAGTACTTGCCGTCATTGGCCGAATAGAAAGGCATCAGCGTACGGTAAATGGTGCTGTTTTGCTCTTTATCGGCAACTCTCCAGCGGCGCATATCCCAGTATTGTTTGTTTTCAAACCCAAGCTCTTTTTTGCGTTCTTTGCGCACTACGTCGATAGTTAAATTGGCTGTACCGGTTAACAGGTCGGCACCACCACGTTCACGGATAGCGTTAATCTGCGTAAAGGCATCCTGTAGATAGCTTTTATCAGATTGACCTAATGCGTTTAACTCTACAGCAGCCTCGGCACGGTTAAGCAATACTTCCGCGTAACGCAACTCAATCCAGGTTTGATCAGAACGGTTTTCCAATACTTCAGATGTTGGCTTATCCGGTACGATGTATTTACGGATAGAGAACCCGGAAACAGAATTGGTACCATCGCCTGTAAAATAACCGCTTAAACCGGCAGGGTTCATAGTTGTGCCATTGGGTAATTTATATGGCGTTTGGCTTGCGTTTGCTGATTGAACAATGTTATCAGTAGGATAATGAGCAGTTGAACCTGCAGGCAACAGCGGATTGATTCCACCAACTGAAGAACCGGTATAAATGCCCCTGCGGATCTCGATGCTTACACCTTTCATCACATCCCCCGGCAAAACTACGGTTGCCCTTAGCCTTGGTTCGGCATTGGCAAATATATCCATGGTGTTGGTGTACAGATCGTATTTGCCACCGGTTGTGGTTTTAATAGTACCGTCAGCATTTTTAGGGAAGCCGTCAAACAGCTCCACAAAATCAAGCGTAGGGTTAACTTCAGATGAGTAACCGTTAGCGCCCATTAACTGGCGTGGCACATTATAAGCATCATATCCATGTACCGATTCAGGGTAGTGATACTGGCGTACAAATATGTTTTCAGGGCTTGATGCATCAAAAAACATATTCACGTAGTTTAGGTACTGCGCGTTTTTATCGCCCGCAGCCCATGCTTTTTTGTACAAGCTGTATTTGCCGTCAAGCAGTGCCGCGGCATCATAAGCTGCTTTAAAATAAGTAACCGCCTTTGCAACCGGGATACCACAAAGCCTGTTGCCGCTGCCATCAACCAATGTGATCTGGTTGTATTTAGCTACTGTACCGGCATAAAGCATTGCCCTTGACTTGAAACCTGCAGCTGCATATTTGCTGGCCCTGCCTGCCTGGTTAGTTTCAGGAAGGTTAGTGTAGGCATAATCCAGATCGGTACCGATAAAATCATAGATCTTTTCTTCAGATGAACGGGGTATTTTCAGTTCCTCAATACTTTGCCCAGGATAGTTAAGCACCTTATCAACCAGCGGTACGCCGCCGTAACGTTTAACTAAAGCAAAGTAAGTGGCCGCGCGAACAAACCTTGCTTCGCCTAACCAGTTATTTACCTGGTCGCTGGTAAAGTTGCTTGCATATTTAGGCAAGGTTTCAGCAAAATAGTTAGCATCCCTGATAACCCTATAGCAATCGCCCCAGGTTGAAAGACCTGTGTTCTCCTGCATTGATCCGTTCTGGTCACGACTTAGGGCCTCACCGGTAGTGGCGCTTGTTGGTGCAATGATCCAGAACATATTTAAACCTCTTTCGGGCGAATACCTGAAATCTTCGATAGGTAATTCGCTGTACAGCCTTGACATGTAGGCCTGAATTCCCGCGGCTGTCGCAAAAACGTCATCGTCTTTAACAATACTTGGGGGCAGGGTATCCAGCTTTTTACACGCCGTTGTCCAGCAAAGTAAAAAAGCCAATATTGTATATGTGTATTTTTTCATGATCTGTAATGGATTATAGTTTAACATTTACACCGATTGAATAAACTTTATTTAAGGGGTATAAATAGCCGTAGTTGGCCGATGGGTGTTCAGGGTCAAGATATTTCAAACCTGTAATGGTTAATATGTTGTACCCGTTCACAAAGATCCTTGCACCTTTAATACCAGCCTTTTTAGCTGCTCCGGCAGGAATGCTGTAGCCAATCTCAGCAGATTTCAACCTTACATAAGCCGCGCTGTGGATATTTGACAGCGAGTTGGTGTTAGCTGTTGTACCGGTAAGTGCGAATGTACCTGGAGTCCATACGGTGTTGGGATTATAAGGGTCGGCTTTAGGATCGGTTGGGTGATACCTGTCCATAAACATAGATAGTGCACTACCACCACCCCACAGCGGGATATTCAACTGTTCGATGTAGGATACGTTAATACCTGCAGCTCCCTGCCATACGGTATTGATGTCAAAACCTTTGTATGAACCGCCCAGTGTTAAACCAAATGTGGTTGAAGGTACGCTGTAGTTATTGTTACTCACGTTTTGTGCTATTGGGTGTACGTCCTGATCGTTAATTACGCCGTCACCGTTCCAATCCTGCAAAATGTAATCACCAACTACTGCGTTACGTGATACAAACTGCGGGCTGGTCAAGATTTGCTGATAGTTTTGGAACTGGCCATCGGCACCAAAACCCCAGAATATGTTGTTGTAACGGTTGTCGTTGTTATTATGCCAATTAAGCTGTGAGTTACCGTAAGCAGAGTGAACCTTGCTGATCCATTGGGTACGGGTATAGCCGAATGTACCTTTAACAAAATAGTTAAAGCTGCCTATGTGGTAACGATGGTTTATCTCAATATCAAAACCCTGCGCGCGGTCGCTATTAAGATTTTCCTGTGGTAAACCTGCACCTACTACACCCGGCAGGTTATCGGCACGGGTATCAAGCAAACCGCTCCTGTCGCGCCTAAAGGCGTCAACAGTTAAACCTAACAAACCATTCCAGGCCTGCAGATCGATACCGGCGTTGTAGGTTTTAGCAACAAACCAAAAAATATACGGGTTGGCAATACCACGACTTTGCGCGCCGTTAACAAAAGTGCCGTCAAATACCGACCCCGGAGGTACCTTGTTGTTATCGCCGGAAGCAGGATAATTATAACCAGTAAGATACTGATAAGCGTCAAGTTTGTCATCATCACCCAGTTTAGCGTATGATAGACGGATCTTCAGGTCGTCAATAAATGAAAGGGCTTTAGCATTTTTCCAGAACCCTTCCTGTGAAATCCTCCAGCCTGCAGACGCACCCGGGAAGAAGCCCCAACGTTTAAGCGGCGAGTTTTTAGAGTTGGCATCATCCCTGAAGCTAAACTCAACCAGGTACTTTGATTTGTAATCGTAATTTACACGACCAACAAATGATTTGGTCACAAAATCATAAGGCCAGCCGCCGTCAACCGTAGCTGTTTGGTTTAAAGCGTTACCTGCCGATAGCTGATCAACCGGTAATGAAAGCTGGCGCTGTGCGTTAAAGTTATCGCCTTTTCGCTCGCTTTCTTCATAAAGCGCTAAGGCCGTAACATTATGCCCTCCTTTAAACTGCTTAGCATAGTTTAATGAAAGCTGCATTAAGCTGCTCGGTTTTTCATAAAACTGGCGGGTGAGTGAACCCGGGGTTTGGTTAGCTATAGGCGCGTAGGTATTGCTATTAGCATCATAGTTATACTGGTTGTATGAACGCTGATAGAGCTTGTTGCTTGAAAAATAATAATCATAATTATACAAGCCTTTTGCACTTAAACCTGGCACAAACGGAACGTTGTACGTTGCAGATACCGAAGACTGTAACCATTTATTGGCAATTTGTTTGTAACCATCAACATTGGCATCGGCCATTGCAACAGGGTTTGAACCATCAACTTCTCCATTGTTCAGGTAGGCCGGGTTATTATTGGCGTAAATGCTTTGAGTAGGTACTTGCCTCCAAAAGGAGCGTATGATCCACCATGCATCCTGGTAAGGTTGATTTTTTTGTTCAAGCGTACCGCTCAGGTTTACATCAATGGTAAGATTTTTATTGATTTTGGTGGTGAGGTTTGAGCGGAGATTATATTTCTTGTAGTTCAGGTCGCCGCTTTTGAAAAAGCCGTCCTGATCGGTAATACCCATACTCACAAAATAGCTGCTGTTATCGGTACCGCCTGTTGCATTCAGGTTATGCTGTTGCTGGGGAGCACTATTAGCGAAAACAGGGCTATACCAATCGGTGCTGGTTTTTGAACCGTTTTTGTAAGCAGCAAAATCAGCATCGGTATATTTCACCTGCCCGCCGTTAACGTTATGCAGCAGTTGCTCGTTAACCAGGGTCATGAAGTCAACAGCACCAACGGGTTTTGGCATGTAGGATGGGATCTGCCAGCCATAGGTACCTGAATAATTAAGGTCAACTGCGCCTTTTTTACCTTTTTTGGTAGTTACGATAACCACGCCGTTTGCAGCACGCACACCATAGATAGCGGCCGATGCATCCTTCAATACCGAAACACTTTCGATATCGTTTGGGTCAAGACGGGTAATATTATCGCGGGGGATCCCGTCAATAACAACCAGCGGGTTACCAAAACCACGGATATCAAACGCGTTGCTGAATGAGCCCGGCTCAGCCGTATTTTGGGTAATCCGTACACCTGCCACTTTACCCGCAAGCATGTTCAGCACGTTCTCGTTTTTGGTAGTCACGATCTCGCTGTTGGTAACCGATGCAACTGACCCGGTCACTGTTGCTTTACGCTGGGTACCGTAACCTACTACAACCACTTCGTTCATGTTGGTGGCATTGGGTAACAGTTTTACGGTAATGCTTTTTTGATTACCTACGGCAATTTCCAGTGGGGTGTATCCTAAAAAGCTAAATACCAGCGTTTGGCTTGGCTCAGCATTGATATTGAACTGGCCGTTTACGTTGGTAGTGGTACCATTAGGCGTTCCTTTCAGCTTAACGCTTACGCCGGGCAGGGGCTGCCCATGCTCATCATTTACTACCCCGGTAATTTTGCTGCCCTGAGCAAAAGCCGAAGTACACATAGCTAAAAACAAAAGAGCGGCAATGCAGCACTGTAATACTCCTTTAATTTTAGCACGATAACGGATGCGATGGCACCCATCATAATTGGTAAAATTTTCGTACATAAATATTGGTTAATGGGTTTATAACTCTTGCCGCGGGGAAAACAAAAACATTAAACAGGGATGGTTAAACCCGTTCAGTACGTATCATGCTTTCCATTTGGCACAGCAATGATATAGCGGGTGGTATTAAAACAAGGGTTAAAAAAGGGGTTAACTCGGCTAAAATTTTATTAACCGGACAGAAATTAACCCTTTTTTTAAGCGAATGGAGGTATAATTTAAAAAAATGGAGCGGGTTTAGCGATAGCATGCCTTGTGTTCGCTCTTGACGAAGCGCATAAAAACATGTCATTGCGAGGAACGAGGCAATCGCATGGGAGCATGGCCGTTTTGTATAGCATGCGATTGTCACGTCGCGCCCCCCGCTCATTTCCTGTTCCGCGCTTCGCAATGACATGGTTTATTATTCACACTTAAAAACCTGCGACAGTGTTAACGTCGAAGGCCTGTTTTGCATAGCAAAACAGGCCTTCGACTAACGTACCCCATTTGGGGGGATGGGGCGACTAAAACACCCGGCAAAGCAAACCTTTCAAATACTCACCTTCGGGGAAAGAAGCGCGTACCGGGTGGTCTTCCGGCTGGTGGAATTGGTAAATAAACTGTACCTGTTTCCCTGCATCAAGCGCCGCCCAGGCAATTACCTGTTTAAAGGTTTCCATATCCATGGCACCTGAGCAGGAATAGGTAGCCAGCAAGCCACCTTCATTAAGTAACAGCATACCCAAACGGTTCAAATCTTTATAAGCACGTGAAGCCCGGGTAAGTGCCGAGCGTGAGGGTGCGTATTTTGGCGGATCAAGTACGATTACATCAAACTTCTCGCCCTCATCCCTGAATTTGCGTAACTGCACATTCACGTCGGATTTAATGGCTCTATGTTTGGTTGCATCCAGTTTATTTAGCCTGATATTTTCGGCCAAAGTTTCAATAGCCAGTGCTGAGCTATCCACGCTGGTTACTGATGTCGCGCCTTCTTTAAGACTGTTTAATGTAAAGCCACCGGTATAGCAAAAGCAATCCAGTACTTTTTTATCTTTTGCATGCATGGCCAATACATGGCGGTTATCCCGCTGATCACAATAAAAGCCGGATTTTTGGCCTTCGGTGATATTGATGCCATAAACCACGTTATTTTCTAAAACCTCTACCAGTTCGGGTGGCGGACTACCCGCAAGTACTTTATTTTCTGCTTCGGCCAGGCCTTCATGAGCACGGGAAGCATTATCGCTTTTATCTGAAATACTTTCGGGATTAAGCAACTTGGTTAACTCATCAATAACGATAGGCATTACATTTTGAATACCCGAAGTAAGCACCTGTACTGCCAGATGCCCGGCATATTTATCGACAATAAGGCCAGGTAAATAGTCTGACTCACTGAAGATCAATCTACAGGTATTGGTGCCATTAGCTAAGATGCTATCCCTGCTTTTAACAGCAGTGGCTACTTTTTCACGAAACCAGGCTTCATTAACCTGCACATCCTTATTCCACTCCAGTAAACGCAAAGTAACCCGCGATTGATCGTTATAAAAGCCATAGGCCATAAATTCGCCTTGTGTGTTCATCAGGCGAACAACGTCGCCATTGGCAGGCTTGCCCTTTACTTTTTCAATCGCTCCTGAAAATACCCAGGGGTGCCTTTGCAAAACAGCTTTTTCTTTGCCTTTCTTTAATATAACGTCAATCATGGGTGCAAAGGTAATAAAGCGCCGGTAATTTTAACTTTGCAGTAACGCGGCCTTCATTTATTACGTATTTGTATTAAGGCTTCTAAACCTTGAAAATATTTTTAGGTCATACACAATAATATCCGCATTAAAACATTTGGTATCTTAGATTCGAAAACTATAATCATGAAAAAAACCTACGTACTCCTGTTCAGTATGCTGATAGCGTGCTGTTGTTTTAGCTCAAAGTCATACGCTCAGATACCTCGCATACCTGAGGCCAGCTCAACTCAAACCATCATCCAGGATTTCGGATTAGGGAAAATAACCATCACTTATTCCCGTCCAAATGTTAAAGACCGCAAAATATTCGGGGGCATTATCCCTTACGGCGAAGTTTGGCGTACAGGCGCCAACGCGGCAACAACCATCACTTTTACCGAAAAAGTTGTTATTGAGGGTAACCCTGTGCCTGCGGGCACTTATTCCCTGTTCAGCATCCCCAATAAAGGCGAGTGGACCATCATTCTTAATAAAGTGGTAAAACAATGGGGCGCTTACAGCTACAAGCAAGACCAGGATTTTCTGCGTTTTACTGTAAAACCCATCCGCGTGAGCGAAAAACGCGAAACGTTTACTATGGCTTTTGTTAATACAACTACCAAATCAACTGACCTTGTTTTGGTTTGGGACAAAACCGCGGCATATATCCACATGGAAACTGACGACGACGCCAAGATCACAGCCAATATTGATGAGCTAATGAAAGGCGACCGCAAGCCATATTACTTCAACGCCATACAATACTACTACGAAAACCATAAAGACGTTGATAAAGCCCTTGGCTGGGTTTACGAAGCCGAAAAAATTGAGCCTAAAGGTCCGTGGTATAAACTTTGGGAATCGCGTTTATTGCTACGCAAAGGCGACAAAGCCGGTGCTATAGCAGCTGCAGAAGCCGGTATCGCTTTAGCCAAAGCTGATAAAGATGAAGAATACGCCCGTTTAAACCAGGAAGCACTGGATCAGGCTAAGCAATAGCCCTAAGCCCCACCCAACCCTCCCCGGAAGGGAGGGCTTTAAAAAGAAAATCGCTGTTTTTTATAGGAAATGGCGATTTTCTTTTATGAATTGATAATATTCAGAAAGTCTCCCAAACCGGGGGAGATTTAGAGGGGGCTTTACTGATCAACCACGCAATCACAATCAGTAAAATAGCACCGATAGCATTGAGCCACAAATAAGCGATTACGTCAAAATAGCCAAGGATACAAATAATAGCCTCCGTTATAACAGCTGCTATAAATACTGCGGTTCCTTTTATTTTTTTAAGATAGAAGGCCACTATGAACACTCCAAGGATGGTTCCGTAAATATAAGAGCCCAATTGATTTACGGCTTCTAACAGATTACCTATGCGGCTGGCGTAAAGGGCCATCCCAATGCAAACCAAGCCCCAGAACACGGTTGCCAGGCGCGATGCATTTAAATAATTCTGATCTGTAGCGTTGGGATTAACAATGCGTTTGTAAATATCAACCACACTGGTTGATGCTAATGAATTTAAAGCACTTGCGGTTGAGCCCATGGAGGCCAGAAAAATAATGGCTATCAGTAATCCTATCAAGCCTTTGGGTAGATACTGGGTAACAAAGGTAAGGAATACATAGTTGGTATCGTTATCGTCGGCCTTAGGGTTGTTTTTTTTCATCAGTTCAATGGCGTTTTGCCTGATGAGATGAGCCCTTGTATCGGCCACCTTTAATTGATCTTTGGCGTGACTGATCCGACCTTCATTTTTACTGTCGATGGCTTTTATCAACTCATTAGCCTTGATCTTTTTTTGCTCAAAGGCCCGGCCATATTGCTGATTGAGATGGTCATATTCCGCAGCGTAAACGCTTTTTTGAATTTGTTTAACCTCGTACTGGTTAAAAAACATGGGCGGGCGGTTAAACTGGTAAAACGCAAAAACCAGCACCCCTATCAGCAGGATCAGGAATTGCATCGGGATCTTGATCAGGCCATTCATGATTAGCCCGAGGCGGCTTTGCCCTACCGAGCTGCCTGTCAAATAACGGCCAACCTGGCTTTGATCTGTACCAAAATAGGAAAGCTGTAAAAAGAAGCCCCCAATCAATCCGCTCCAAACTGTATAACGGTTATTAGGGTCGAATTTCCAGTCTATCACGTTCATGCGGCCCATTTTACCAGCCATTTTGAGCGAGCTCATGAAACTTACATTGCCGGGTAACAGGTAAACAACCAGTACTCCTGCCAAAAACATCCCCGTAAAAATAATGCTCATTTGTAATAGCTGGGTATATGACACAGCCTTACTGCCGCCATAAACGGTATAAACAATTACCAGCCCGCCTATAAACAGTGTAGTGTAAACCGTATTAATATTTAATATGGTTGAGAGGATGATAGACGGTGCATAAATGGTAATGCCGGTTGAAAGGCCGCGCTGTACCAGGAAGAGGAACGATGTAAGCGCCCGGGTTTTCAGGTCAAAACGCTGTTCCAGAAATTCGTAAGCAGTATAAACCTTAAGGCGATGGAAAATGGGGACAAAGGTGATACAAAGTACGATCATGGCCAGGGGCAGCCCGAAGTAGAACTGCACAAAACGCATTCCGTCTGAGTAAGCCTGGCCCGGCGCCGAAAGAAAGGTAATGGCACTTGCCTGGGTAGCCATTACCGATAAGCCCACATGGTACCAGGGTAATGAACGGCTGCCCATCAAAAACTGGTCGATATTTTTATTATTGCCGCTTTTCCATATGCCATAAAGCACTATAGAAAATATGGTAAGGCCTAAAACAATCCAGTCGGTTAAACTCATTCAAAGAATTTGGTAATGAGCCAGAATACTAAAACTAAAAAAACCAGCCATGCGGCAACAATGCCGTAAAACTGGTTCCAATTTTTTATAAATAAAGGGAGGTCAGGATCAGGCCTCTTCATTACGGCCACGAACTAACACGGCGATATATGCAGCAGCAGTTAACAAGCCTAAAACACCACCTACAAAAATCCAGGTAAAGCCTTTTTCAATAATACCGCCTACAAATAAGCCAGAGATTAATCCTACCAAATAGTATATGTAATCAAAGTTTTCTTTTTCTTCTTTATGGTGTCCCATGATGTTATGTATATGATTGCAGCAAAAATAGGTGATTAATTGAATTTTACCAAAGTTTGTTTTGTAAAAGGATTGTGCGGTTTAAAAGTTCATAAATGACACCAATTATCCATTCGGTGTCCGGTCGGCTTTAAATTCACTATCGTTGTAAATATGCCAATAGCTTTGCGGTATGCATGAACCAATAGCCTTTCAACTATTGTAAAAAGGCTATTCCTGCAAGTTTTTTAACCGCTCAATATTTCCCGCCATAGTTGCCTTATCATTTGCAGAAGTAGCCAGATTCATAGCAGTTTCGTAATGCCGTAAGGCTTTTTGATTATCTATGCCGGTATACAGGTTGCCCAGCAGCGAATAATAAAAGTGGTTATTGCTCAGGTTCAGTTTTTCGGCTTCGGCTATTGCAGCCGGTTTTCCATTGGCTTTGGCAAGGGCAAATGTCCGGTTCAGCGCGGCGATGGGCGAATACTCCAAGATGAGGAGGCTATTGTACAGTTGTAATATATTTTCCCATTTTTCGGCAGCATCCTCCTTAATGGTATGCCAGTAAGCTATGCCGGCCTCAAGGTGATATTTAGTTATTGAAGTTCCGCTTGAGGCCTGGTTCAGGTAGTAAATGCCTTTATTGATCAGGTCCCTGTCCCAAAGTAATTCATCCTGATCCTCATAGAGGATCATTTCACCATGATCATTGGCGCGGGCCTCAAACCGCGACGCGTGGAAACACATCAGCGCAAAAAGTGCATTTACGGCAGGAGTATTGGTGGCCGGATTTTCAATAAGCAGGTAATTAAGCCGCATAGCTTCAGTACAAAGATCACGGCGAAGGGTGACGTTTTGGGAGGTTGAGTAATAACCCTCAGAAAACAGCAGGTAAATGGTTGTTAAAACAGTTTCCAGCCGGCTGCCGATCTCGCTCAGGCTTGGCTGCTGAATCCGGATTCCCGCCTCCTTCAGTTTTTCCTTTGCGCGGTTTATCCGTTTGTATATCACCTCCTTGTTTGCTAAAAAAGCATCGGTAATTTCCTGTATACCAAAACCGCAAAGCAGGTTAAGGGCAAGCGCCACCTGCGACTCGGCCGAAATAACCGGGTTGCAAACCGTAAAGATCATGGCCAACTGGCTATCAGCTATGTTTTTGGCAGACAGGTCGATCTCTATTTCGCCACTACTGTCGGTCGTATATTTTATTTCGGGCAAAAGCTTTTGCTTAAAAATCGTGTCCCGTTTCAGGTAATTTTTGGTTTTATTTTTTGCAACGGTATAAAGCCATGCCGTCGGGTTATCGGGTAAGCCTTTCATGCTCCAATTTTCTGTGGCTGAAAGGAAGGTATCGCTTACAATATCTTCGGCAATTTCAATATGTTCAATACCAAAAAGGCGGCAAAGCACTGCTGCAATTTTCCGGTACTCGGTGCGGAACAGGTGAGGTAAAAGTTCTTGGGCTTGCATAGGTTAAAATAAAAATGCCTTTGCAAAAGTACAAAGGCATTTTTATTTTATACGGCAGGCACAGCCATTCGTACTTCAACGGTGGCTCCCCATTGCAATATCGGGCAGCCTTTGGCAATTTCCACTGCCTCGTCATAATCTTCGGCCCTGATTATGAACATGCCGCCTATCGATTCCTTAATTTCGGCATAGGGGCCATTGATCACGGTGTTTTGCTTAATTGTACGGCCATCGCCATCCCAGCGTTTGGGAGTGCCAACCAGTTTGTTTTGGGCAGCGATGCCTCCTATCCAATCCTGGAAAGGTTTTATCGCTGCCTGCATTTGCTCAGGCGAAGGACTGGCATCTTTACTTTTCAGATCCCTGTGGATCACTAACAAAAACTCATTCATAAGGCTATGTTTTAATGGCGTTAATATAAGTTGTTTATGCAAACTGGCCAACCTGGTATGTACCCGGGGTATTTGGGAACGATAGATTGATGCGGTTCCAGGTGTTAATAGTGGTAACGGATAGCGTAAGGTCTATCAGTTCTTCATCAGTAAACTGCGCCTTGGCTATGTTGTATACTTCGTCGGTTACATGGCAGGCGGTAACGGCTTCGGCCCAGGCGAAGGCGGCCCTTTCACGATCGGTATAATAAGGTGATTCTTCCCAGGCGCTCAGGCCATATAAACGTTGTTCGGTCTCGCCTTTGGCACGTGCATCTTTATAGTGCATGTCAAGACAATAAGCGCATTTATTGATCTGCGATACCCTGAAATTTACCAGCTCACGAAGGGATAACTCAAGGGGCGATTTTTTTAGATAGGTATTAATACCGAATAATGGTTTTAAGGCATTTTGTCCTTTTTCCCACATGTTGATTCTCTGTTCCATTTTGTTTTAAATTTATGTTGTTAAAACCCAATGACAACCGTGCTTAGCAGATTGGACAAAACGAAAAAAATATTTTTTATTTTTTTTACGGTCGGAATTCAATTCGGGAATTTCTGTCAGGGGGCATTATCTCCTGCTTTGCAGATTTTCCAGTTTAACTACATATACATGTAATACGTCTCTACATAAAAATACCTATCTTCCCCTCATGGCCTTACCCAATATTTTCACTGTACAGGTAGCTGATGATGTAATTAGCCGGATCAACAAGCTTACGCCTCATACCTCACCGGGATGGGGTAAAATGAACGTTGCACAAATGTTGGCGCACTGCTGTGTAACGTATGAAATGGTGTATGAAGATAAGCACCCCAAACCCGGCGCGTTCATAAAGTTGATCCTGAAAATGCTGGTTAAAAACAAGGTGGTGAGTGAAACCCCATATGAACACAACAATCCTACCGCGCCCGCATTTCTCATTACCGGCGAAAGGGATTTCAAAACCGAAAAAGACAGATTGATAGCCTACATCCAAAAAACACAACAACTGGGCGAAAAAGCTTTTGATGGCCGCAAGTCGCATTCGTTTGGCTCTTTAACTATTACCGAATGGAACAATATGTTCTATAAACATATTGACCACCACCTTATCCAGTTTGGCTGTTAAGCGCAGTTTGAACATACGGCTAAATTTTCCTTTCTTTACCGGCATACCAGATAAATCGATATAGCGCATGGAAAAACTAAACCCCGCCATCCTTAAAACCAAACAGCATTTTGAAATTCTTGATGGCATGCGCGGCATAGCAGCTATAGCGGTTGTTACTTTCCATTTTATGGAGGTGGCTTACTCCGATTACAGTAAGGATTTTATAGGTCATGGTTTCCTGGCGGTCGATTTTTTCTTTTGCCTGTCGGGTTTCGTAATTGGCTATGCTTATGACGACAGGATGGGCAAAATGGGTATAAAGGAATTTTTCAAATCGAGGTTGATCAGGCTGCACCCGTTGGTTGTTTTAGGATCCGTACTTGGACTGCTGGGCTTTTTATTTGATCCCTTTGGCGCCCACCCTCAATTATATGGCCTTAGCAGAATGCTGCTGATATTTCTTTGCTCGATATTGCTGATCCCGTACCCGGCCATGTCCGTGCGATATTTTAACCTGTTTAGCTTTAATGCGCCCGCATGGTCGCTATTTTGGGAATATGTGGCTAATATTGTTTATGCTTTTGTGCTTTGCCGCCTGCCCCGGCGTTATCTGATCGTACTTGTCATGCTATCGGGAGCGGCTATTTGCTATGTAGCCTGCCACTCGGGCAATTTAATGGGCGGCTGGGATGGTCATAGCTTTTGGGACGGCGGGGCACGGATAGCCTTTTCATTCACCGCCGGGTTGTCGATTTATCGCTACAACCTTATTATAAAAAACAAACTTGGCTTTATTGGGCTTTCAATTTTATTATCTCTGGCCTTCCTGATGCCGTTTTCAACCTGGAACTGGTTAACTGAACCCCTGGTAGTGATCATTTACTTCCCTTTATTAATTGCTTTAGGGGCCGGCGCTCAACTCCATCCAGGTTTGAAAAAAATCTGTGTATTTTCCGGTAATATCTCTTATCCGCTGTACATGACCCATTACGCTGTAATATGGATGTTTGCCAATTACAACACAGCTAACAAACCCGATGCCGTTCATCTAACATATATCATTACAGGTGGATTAATTGTACTGGTAACATTTGCTTACCTGGTTATGGTAGGTTACGATGTTCCATTACGGCGTTACCTAACCGAAAAAAGAAAAAAACAGGCTGTTAAATAAACTGAATGGCTATTCGTTAGCTTAATTAAAGATTAGGAAGGGTTTAGCCAACGGTTAAATTTAAAACCTGTATGTTTAAAATGCTGAAAAAGTGTTTTTTATACACTAAAAATAATTATTTTTACAATTGGTTTTGTGCTGATTTCCAGTTGTTCTGTTGAAGTATGCCAACCTTTGGTACATGAAAAAAACGTTAGTTATTGGTTGGCTTGTGATACTTTTAATCGCTGTTGGCGCTTTATTTTGGTATAATGAGCTGCAATACCAGTTGCCTACTCCTGTACCGAAAAACTATAAAGCGGTAAAGCGGGGTACGGTACTATCCATCAATCCCAGGTACTACCAGGATCGCAGTAAGCCGCTGTTTCTGCACTTTTTTAATCCGGATTGTCCCTGTTCAAGATTTAATATCAAACAGTTTAAGGCTATTGCCCAGCAATATCGCAGCCAGGTGAATTTTGCCATTGTGATCATGAGCAATAAACACTTCACCGAAAGCGAAATCCAGGACAAGTTTGAGATGAAACTGCCTGTTATATTTGATCCATCGGTTGCTGAGGCCTGCGGGGTTTACTCAACACCCCAGGCTGCCCTTATTGATACAGGCAGCAAGCTGTATTACCGCGGCAATTATAACGTAAGCCGTTATTGTACCGACGAAAAAACAAGCTTCGCCAAAGTAGCTATTAATGGTTTACTGAACGACAATACACGCCTAACATTTAATAAACTTGCATTAACGTCATACGGCTGTCGACTGCCCGACTGTCATAATTAATATTACCCCTAAATATCAATCATAGTGACCGCAGACATAGTTCAAAACATTAATTTTCAAACCGAGATCAAAGACCGCTCAGACAGGTTGATGGATTATTTCCTGCCTGTGCATTTTGTAGTTGGTTTAGCATTGGCCTATTTTTATGATACATGGCTTATTGCCTTTGGCGTTGGCGGCCTGTGCCTGCTGGCGTACTATACTGCTAAAATAGCCCTGCCTAACTCTTCCTTATACCAATATGTGCTGGCAGCTGTATTAGGTATTTTTATGGCCCAGTATATTTACCAGATGCATGGCTTGTTTGAGATGCACTTTTTTGCATTTATTTCGAGTGCGCTGCTGATCACCTACCAAAACTGGAGGCTACAATTGCCATTGCTTTTAGTTGTTATTGTACACCATGCTGTTTTTAGCTATCTGCAGGATATTGGTTATGGCGGCATATTTTTTACCCAGCTCAATTACTTTGATCTTCAAACATTTATCATACATGTATTGCTTACCGGGGTTATTATGTTCATATGCGGACTTTGGGCCTACCAGTTGCGCAAGTATAACGAACTAAGAATAGTACAAACCCTGCAAATGGCCGATCTGCAGCGGGAAGCCCAGTTATCGCTGGAACGCAAACATAATGAAGAGGTTTTGGCAGCTGCAAACCAGGAGCTAAACTATTCCAACCAGGAACTTCAAAAAGCACGCCTCGCGGCCGATCAGGCTAACCAGGAAAAAAGTATTTTCCTGGCTACCATGAGCCACGAAATCCGTACGCCTATGAACGGGGTTATCGGGATGTCGGCTTTATTGAATGAAACTGAGCTTAACGATGAGCAGCGTATGTTTAACGAAACCATCATCAGCTGCGGCGAAACGCTCATCCATGTGATCAATAATATTCTTGATTTTTCAAAGATAGAAGCAGGTAGTCTTGATCTTGAACAGGATGATTTTAACCTGCGGCAATGTATTGAAGATGTGATGGATATGTTTGCCATTAAAGGCGGACAATTGGGGCTCGACCTGGTTTATGAAATTGCCGAAGATATATCGCCGGGTATCATCGGCGATCCGCTGCGGCTTAAACAAGTACTTATAAACCTGGTAAGCAACGCCATAAAATTTACGGAGAAAGGTGAGGTTGGTATTAAGGTTAGCTGTGTTGACAAACAATCTGATGGCTTGCTGAAATTAAGATTTGATGTTTGGGATACAGGCATAGGCATTCCGCATGATAAGCTGCACCGGCTGTTCAAGGCATTTTCGCAGGTTGATTCATCTACTACACGCAAATACGGGGGCACCGGTTTAGGTTTGGCTATTTGCCAAAAGCTTGTTGCGCTAATGGGCGGCAGTATAGGTGTTGAAAGTAAGCCCGGTGCCGGTACCAGGTTTTTCTTTACCATAAACGCCTATCCCGGCGAGATCTCCCACCGACAGCCTGCCAGTTTTGATCTTGAGGAACTGCGCGGCAAAAAGATCCTTATAGTTGATGACAACCATACCAACCTGTCTATTTTAAACCGCCAGTTTGAAAACTGGGACCTTAAATCGGTACCGGCAGAGTCTGCCGCCGAGGCTTTAGTGATCCTGCAGAGAAACAAAGACATTGACCTGGTTATTACCGACATGAACATGCCCGTAATGGATGGGGTTATGCTGGCCCGCATCATTAGGGAAGGGTACAGCCACATTCCTATTATACTGCTAAGCTCGGTTGGCGAAGAGTTTATAAAAGATCAGCGAATGCTGTTTACCTCTGTTATGAGCAAGCCGATAAAACAACAGGTGCTGGGCAAACAGGTTTTTATGGCGCTCAGGAATAAATCGGTCCAAAACGATGATAAACAAACTAAGAGCAAGCTTTCGGTTGATTTTAGTGATAAATATCCCTTCAATATCCTTATTGCCGAAGATAATGAGGTTAACCAGCACGTTATTAAACACATTTTAAATAAAATGGGCTATAAGCCAAGTATGGCCCAAAACGGGCTCGAAGCAATAGAGGCCCTGTACAAAAACGATTACGAGCTTATTTTAATGGATATGCAGATGCCTGTTATGGATGGGCTTGAAGCTACTCGTGTAATCCGTAAAGAAAACATTAAGCAGCCTGTTATCATTGCATTAACAGCCAACGCCATGGCCGGCGATGAACAGGATTGTTTGCAGGCCGGTATGAATGATTACCTGAGCAAGCCTGTAAAGCTTGATGAACTGATGAATAAGCTTTCGAAATGGCACACTTTAGTTAATAAAGCCGCAGTTCGTCAGGGTTGATGCAACCGCACTCTTGTTGTTAATTTGGTTCTTGGTTCGCTCATGTTTAATAAAAGAAAGCGTTACTTAGAACCTCCGGAGGGCAAGACAATTACCTGGCGGAGGCCTGCTTCAACTTAATAGTAGTGAAGTTTTCTCATCCCGGTATGCAGAATATAAATGCAACAATACTTTTGCAAAACAATTAGGTTATTTTTTTCATTTTTGTACAGCATAAGCAATATGTTGAATAAGCGAAATACTGAATTTTTAAGATCGTTGCGGATATTATCGGTAATGGCCTTTTATTTGGTCATCGCGAGCAGTCATGTTTTTTTTCTTCCCCGCTTAACGCAGTCGGGCCGTACACGTTCAACAGGATTCAATTCGGTTTTTAAACGAAAGATGGAGAACCTGCACAGTAGCTTTAGCGAGCCAAGCTATGTTCAAAGGCCGGACAAATCAACTCTTGAGGAGAAAAAGTCTGTTACTGATTTGATCAGCACTGTTGTAGGAAGTTTTATCCTGCTGTTTTTTGCGTTGCAGCTTTGGGAATTAAATCCGAAGCAATTAATCCGAAACTACAGGATTATACCCGGGTATCGATACTCCTATCTTTCCCTTTGCACTTTTCGCATTTGATTTGAATGATTAAAGGCGCTCTGCCTTTAGATACATCATCGATCATTTTTTCAATTAATTATCCATCGTTTACCGGCATTTTTTGCAGTACTTACTGATCTGTAGCGATCAGTGTGCGGGCATTTCCCGGTAAGCATATTCCGTACATCAAGATATGCGAATTTCAAAGAAGTTCTGCTGCCTGTTTATAGGCCTGCTAATAACAGCCTGTACTTATGCGCAGCAACAAGGTAACATACCGGTTAGCTTAAAAACGCTGCTCAATAGCGTAAACCGAAACGCACCCACATTGCTAACCGATTCAGCAGCTATAGCGGTTAGGCAAGCCCAGGCCGCTGAAACCAGGAGCAGCTGGCTCCCTAACCTGAAACTAAATTACCAGGCAGATTATGGGACCAATAACAATGTTGCAGGCCCATACTTCGGCTTTGGTATCATTCCTTCCAACTCCAGGGGGGTACGGCCGGAAAGCAATACCACCACCGTATCAGCCAACGTTGGGGTAGCCGCGCTCGACTGGGAGATTTACAATTTTGGTGCCTATGGCGCTCAAAATAAAGTAGCCAACTCTGATATTCAGGTACAGCAAAACCAGTTTGCTGATTCCAAATATCAATTGCAGGCTTATGCCATTGGCAATTACCTGCTACTAACGGAACTGGAAAACTTCCTCACCATCCAGGCGCGGAACATAAAACGCAACCAGGAGATCCGCCGGTCGGTACAGTCGCTCGCCAAAAGTGGGGTAAGGGCAGGCGTTGATACCAGCATTGCGGAAGCCGAACTGTCAAAAGCCCGTTTGAACTATATCGAACTGAACAACCAGGTGAAGCAGGTACAGTTACAGCTTTCGGCTGTCAGCGGCTTACCCTATCAGACAATAGTACCCGATACCGCTGCCGAAACAAATCTTATCAATACCGTAACCGGCCTCGACCCTTTGGTTATCGACACCACCGATCATCCATTGATCAATTATTATAAATCGGTATATCAAAACAGTTTGCAGCGCGAAACACTCATTAAAAAAAGCTACAATCCTAAAATATTATTGGAAGGCGCCGTTTGGGGCAGGGGATCAAGTGTTGATGCTAACGACCATTTTAACAGCCTCAGCAGCGGATGGGGGTTCGACAGGAATAATTACCTGGTAGGTATAGGTGTTTCCTATAACCTGTTTGATATCCGTCGCCGCCAGTTAAAATTACGGACACAACGTGCCAATACCGATTACTCCCGGAAAAAGCTGGATGAGCAAAAACAACTGCTGGCCGTCAATGCCAACCGGTCGGGCGTCGAGCTGCAAACCGCCCGCGAACGCCTGGTTGAGATCCCCAATCAGCTTAAAGCGGCTTCTGACGGGTACCGGCAAAAGCTGTCATTATACAAAAATGGGCTAACCGATATCATTGAGCTTAACGCCGCGCTCAATATCCTTTACCGCGCCGAAACTGACTATGTACAGGCCAAATATGCCTATTCAAATGCCCTGTTCCAGCAGGCCGTTACCGGCAACCAGGTAAATACTGTATTAAACCTTTTAAAATAATTTAGCTATGTCAATGGTCACATCCGCACTTAAACGGCCCATCACAACGGTGGTGGTTACCTTGAGCCTGCTCATCTTTGCAGTGCTTAGTGCTATAAAAATACCGATAGATATTTTCCCAAAATTAAACCTGCCCACCATTTATGTTATTGAATCATATGGCGGTATGTCGCCGCAGCAAATGGAGGGTTTCTTTTCAACCCGTTTGCAAGACCAGTTTCTGTATGTGAACGGCATCAAAAGCGTTACCAGTAAAAACATCCAGGGTTTAACTATGGTTAAGCTGAGTTTTTACGAGAGTACAGACATGGCCGAAGCACAGGCCCAGGTGGCTTTGCAGGTAAGCCGCGTAATGAGCTTTTTCCCGCCGGGAGCGCTGCCACCGCAGGTTGTAAGGTTTGATGCTTCATCGTTGCCTGTTGGGCAATTGGTACTATCCGCCCCCAATCGCAGCCTGAAGGATATTTATGATATGGCTGCTACTAAAGTAAGGCCGATGTTTGCTACTGTTCCCGGCTTATCGGCCCCGCCGCCGTTTGGCTCAAACGCCAGGTCCATCACCTTAAACGTTGATCCAAATAAATTAAGAAGTTACGGCTTGACGCCCGATGAGGTAGTAAGTGCGTTGGCTAAGTTCAATGTGATGTCGCCTTCGGGTAATTTAAGGTTAGGCAACACTATGTTTGTAACTACGGTTAATACGTTGATTAACCAAACAGATGAATTTGGCAATATCCCCGTAGTTACCAAAAACGGCGTTCCCATTTTGGTAAAAGATGTAGCCCGTGTTGCCGATGCTACCGATGTTACGGTTGATTATGCATTGATTAATGGCAAGCGCTCTGTTTATTTGCCGGTAGTAAAAACCGCCGATGCCAGTACCTGGAGTGTGGTACAGGCTTTGAAAAAGAAGATTCCGGAAATTCAGGGCCTTTTACCCGATGACGTTAAAATCTCGTATGAGTTTGATCAATCCATATTTGTGATAAACGCGGTAAAGAGCCTTATGACAGAAGGCGGTCTGGGCGCATTGCTCACCGGCCTGATGGTATTATTGTTTTTGCGCGACTGGCGAAGTAGTTTGATCGTGGTGATTACTATCCCGGTATCTATTTTGTTAGGTGTATTACTTTTAGGCTTATTCGGCCAAACCATCAATATCATGACATTGAGCGGGCTTGCCCTCGCCATAGGCATTTTGGTTGACCAGGCTACAGTAACCATCGAAAATATTCACCAGCACCTGGAGATGGGCAAAAGCAAAGCACAGGCTATTTATGATGCTTGTCAGGAAATCTCGTTCCCCCTATTGCTCATCCTGCTGTGTATCCTTGCAGTATTCGCGCCATCGTTTATGATGAACGGCGTGCCTAAAGCGATGTTTTTACCCCTGTCGCTATCTATTGGCTTAACGATGATCGTATCGTACATCATAGCGCAAACACTGGTGCCTATTTTATCAAACTGGCTTATCAAAGCCGAAACCTATCAGCATTATGAACATGGGAAATTGCATGCCCATGCCGGCGAAGCTTTAGACCGGCCCGAAGAAGGGCAGGTAAACCATCACCTGCAGCAGGAGCAAAACCATCCCGAAAAGAATGACCTGTTTGAACGGATAAAGATCCGTTTTATACACATCATTGAACGCTGGATGCCTAATAAAAAGCTAATAGTGCCTGTTTATCTCGTGGTTGTTTTGGGGTTGGCCGGTGTTTGCTTTGTTACTATTGGAAAAGATATGATGCCGAAGCTCAACAACGGCCAGTTTCAGATCAGGATCAAAGAGCCGGATGGCACAAGACTTGAACGTACGGAAGACGGGCTGAAACAGGTTTTGCAAATCATTGACAGCACGGTGAACCATCATGTGGCTATTACATCGGCTTATGTAGGCATTGTGCCAAGCAGCTATGGCACCAGCAACCTTTATGTATTTAATACCGGTACACATGAAGCGGTATTACAGGTTAACCTTGATGAGGATTACCACATCAATATGGATGAGCTTAAAGATGCACTCCGTAAAAACATAGCATCGCGCATGCCCGATCTCCGCATCACTTTTGAACCTATCGACATGACCGAAAAGATCATGAGCCAGGGTGCATCCACACCTATCGAAATAAGGGTGGCGGGTAAGGATATGGCGCAGATAGAAGGTTACTCGAACAAAGTTTTGGCCGGACTTAAAAAGATCAGCTATCTGCGGGATGTGCAGATCAGCCAGCCTTTAAAGTTTCCTGTGGTGGCAATAACGCTCGACAGGTTGAAAGCTGCTCAATTAGGCCTGGATATTAAGGATGTTGCCCGCTCGGTTACAGCAAGTACATCATCAAGCCGTTTTACCGAGAAAAACCTTTGGTTGGATGATAAATCGGCCTATACCTACCAGGTACAGGTGCAAATTCCAGAGTATGTGATGAATACCATGGATGAGTTGAAAGAGATCCCACTGGTGAAAGGCCAAAGTACACCTGTACTGGGTGATATCGCCAGCTTTAAGGTTAATTACGTTCCTGGTGAATATGACCGTACTGGCCCGCGCCGCTTCTTAACCGTGAGCGCCAATATTTACAAGAAGGATTTGGGCACTGCTACTGCCGCGGTGCAGCAGGTAATCAAATCTGTCGGAGCACCGCCTAAAGGCCTGATTGCTGAAGTTAAGGGTATGTCGAGCTTGTTGACAGAAACGCTCGACAGCTTGCAGAACGGTTTGATGTTTGCCATTTTGGTGATCTTTTTATTGCTGGCCGCTAACTACCAATCGTTTAAACTATCCCTTACAGTACTATCTACCGTACCGGCAGTAATATTGGGATCGCTAACAGCATTACTGCTTACCGGTTCAACACTTAACCTGCAAAGCTATATGGGTATGATCATGTCTACAGGGGTATCGGTGGCAAACGCCATCCTGATCGTAACCAATGCTGAAACCCTGAGACTGGATTATCAAGACTCTACAAGGGCAGCCATTACCAGTGCGTCCATCAGGTTAAGGCCAATCCTCATGACCAGTTTGGCCATGATGGCAGGTATGATCCCGATGGCATCCGGGATGGGGGAAGCCGGCGAGCAAACCGCGCCATTGGGCCGCGCGGTGATAGGCGGCTTATTTGCCTCAACATTAGCCGCGCTGTTTATACTACCGCAGGTATTTGCCTGGGTACAGCAAAAAACCACTTATGATTCACCGTCCTTAATGAAGGACGTAAATGTTAATGATCCTCAACAACTTGAAACCTCCAATAGCTAATATTATGAAACTAAAATATATTGTACTGCTAAGCAGTATCAGTTTAATGGCCGCATGTGCAGGCAATCAAAAACCGGTGGACCTCACAGAAACCAAAAAATCCACCCAAAAAGCAAGCGAATATGAAACTGGGAAAGTGTCGGAAAAAGCACTGTCAAGCGAAGCCCGCCTTCCGGGCCAGTTAAAGCCCTATAATGAGGTGAACCTGTTCCCGAAAGTGAACGGGTTTGTAAAAACCGTTTTTGTTGACCGTGGTACCTTGGTTAAAAAGGGACAATTACTGGTCACCTTAGAAGCGCCGGAAATGGAGTCGCAACTGCAGGCTGCGGATTCGCGGTATATGCAAGCTAAGGAAAATGCTGTTGCCAGTAAGGAAAAGTATCAGCGTTTAAAAGAGGCTGCGAAAGAGCCCGGTTCGGTGTCGCCGCTTGAATTGGATAACGCTTTAGCAAAAATGAAAGCTGATGACGCAATGGCCCGTTCAGAAAGCTCGATCGTAGCATCTGTACGCACCATGCAGGATTACCTGAACATTCGTGCTCCTTTTGATGGCATGATCATTCAGCGTAACGTATCTCCGGGAGCTTTGGTGGCCCCGGGTAAAGGTACAGACCTGCCTATGCTTATTTTGCAGGATACCCGCAAGCTGCGTTTAGAGGTTTACATCCCCGAAGATTTCGTAGACAAAGTTGACTTAAAGCAGCAGGTAAAATTCACTTTTAATGCTATGCCGGGGCAGGAACAAACAGCCAAAATCAGTCGCTCGGCCAATGCTTTAGGGAGTATGCGTTCTGAAGCTATTGAAATAGACGTACAAAACCAAAATGGAATACTAAAACCGGGAATGTATGCCGAAGTAAAGATCCCGATGCTTTCGGGCGCCAAATCGTTGTTAGTGCCCAACAATGCCATCATCAGGTCAACCGAGAGGGAATATGTAATAGCCGTAAAAGACGGCAAGGCAGCATTAATTGATATAAAGGAAGGATTATCCAGACATGACTCAACCGAAGTGTTTGGAAACCTGAAGGCCAACGATATCATTCTTAAAAATGCCAGCGATGAGGTGAAGGACGGGACGAATATTAATTGACGAGTTAGAGGCAATGGCTAAGCGGTTTGGAACAACGCTTTTACATCCGGCCTCAAGGGCAGAGTTGTTGCGTTTCATTGTTATAACTCATTAGTTCATGATACATGACGCATTGATTTTGTTTACTAATGTCCATATCAAACCCTTTACTTAAAATTGAGGCAAGGGCAGCTTTTGGAGAAGAGGGAGAGACATATTTTTTTACCTTTGCCCCTATGGAAACCATCACCTGGCATGATTTTGAAAAAGTAGAACTACGTGTAGGCACTGTATTGGAAGCAATTGATTTCCCGGAAGCCCGTAAACCTGCCTTCAAGGTAAGGGTCGATTTCGGTGAGTTTGGTGTCAGGTGGTCGAGCGCACAGATCACGAAGCATTATACCAAAGAAGAGCTGGTGGGCAGGCAAATTGTAGGCGTGGTTAATTTTCCTAAAAAGCAGATCGCCAATTTCATGTCGGAGTTCCTGGTTACCGGTTTCGCCGACGAGAACGGAGACATTGTGTTAACCGCTGTTGAAAAGCCTGTGCCAAACGGCAGCAAACTTATTTAAATGAGATATATCAGTTTTGAGGATGAGGCCTCTATATCGCCCGATGAATATTTTATGGGCGAGGCGTTAAAAGAAGCCCGCTATGCATTGGAGGAAGATGAAATCCCGATAGGGGCAATTGTGGTTTACAATGGCCGCATTATAGGAAAAGGGCACAATCTTACCGAACGGCTTAACGATGTATCGGCCCATGCCGAAATGCAGGCCCTTACTGCGGCCGCTAATTTAATTGGAGGCAAATACCTGCAAGGCTGTACGCTGTACGTTACTATGGAGCCCTGTGTAATGTGTGCCGGGGCTTCATACTGGTTCCAGGTAAGTAAGATCGTTTTTGGGGCCTATGATAACAAACTCGGGTTCGGCCGCATCAACCAAAAAATAACCCATCCCAAAACAGTGATCACCGGCGGTATCCGCGAAGCTGAATGCAGCCAGCTGGTGAAAGATTTTTTTAAAAGTAAGCGGAAGTAGGGTTGATGGTTCATGGATCATAGTAATAAAAATAGCTATGAACCATCAACTATTAACTAAAAGAAAACATGACAATTATTTAGAACAAAAACTTCAATCAACGCTTATATTTGTTACGTCACAACAAACAGTAAACTTTAAAATAAACAACTAAAATTATGGCATTTACCCTACCGGCGTTATCCTACGCTACTGATGCTCTGGAACCGCACATTGATAAACTGACCATGGAAATTCACCATGGCAAACACCACCAGGCTTATGTTACCAATTTAAACAAAGCTTTGGAAGGTAAGCCTGAGGCTGAAAGCAATATCGATGATATCATTAAAAATATCTCTAAATTCCCCGCTGCTGTGCGTAACAATGGCGGTGGTCACTACAACCATACTTTGTTCTGGACCTTGTTATCACCAAACGGTGGCGGCGAGCCTACGGGCGCTTTAGCTGATGCTATCAAAAGCACTTTCGGTTCATTTGCCGATTTCAAAACCAAAGTATCTGAAGCAGGTGCAACCCGTTTTGGTTCTGGCTGGGCATGGTTAATTGTTACTGCCGATAAAAAATTAGCTGTAACTTCCACTCCTAACCAGGACAACCCATTAATGGACATCGCTGAAGTTAAAGGTACCCCAATTTTAGGTATCGACGTTTGGGAGCATGCTTACTACCTGAAATATCAAAACCGTCGTCCGGATTACTTAGCAGCTATCTGGAATGTGATCAACTGGAATCACGTTGCCGAGCTTTACGCAAAAGCAACCGCTTAATATTATTTAAGCTCATAAATTTAAAGCGGCAGGATCTGATGGTTCTGCCGCTTTTGTTTTACTTCATAACTCTTGCGCTCGTTTGTAACGAGCCCGAGAAGTTTGTTTATTTACCTTCCAATTATACACCCACGCTTAATCCCTGCAATAATCTACTAACTTTGTGGACTTTTTTATATCATGATCAAAAAGCCCATAGAAACCCTGCTCCGCGAATCGAAGGAGGAGGGGGAACATTCATTAAAACGCTCGCTTGGGCCCGTTAACCTTATTTTAATTGGGATAGGCATCATTATAGGGGCCGGTTTATTTTCCTTAACCGGTATAGCGGCGGGCCAGCATTCGGGCCCTGCGGTAACTATTTCTTTTTTAATTGCTGCTGTTGGCTGCGCTTTTGCTGCCCTTTGCTATGCCGAGTTTTCGGCCATGATACCTGTTGCGGGGAGCGCTTACACCTATTCGTATGCTACCATGGGCGAGCTTTTTGCATGGATCATAGGCTGGGACCTTGCGCTTGAATATGCCGTTGGCGCAGCAACAGTGGCCATCAGCTGGTCGCAATACCTTACTAAGTTTTTATCCTGGTTTGATCTGTATTTGCCTCCACAGCTTACACTTTCGCCTTTTGAAACTGCAAAAGCAGCAAATGGTGATATCATTAACGGGATCATCAATTTGCCCGCTGCGCTCATTGTAATTTTGGTTACCAGTATCATTATCCGGGGTACAAAAGGTTCGGCATTGGTTAATGCCATTATTGTAACTTTGAAAGTGGGCGTGGTGTTGGTGTTTATCGCGGTTGGGTGGTCATTTATTAACCCGCAAAACTATCATCCCTATATCCCGCAAAATACAGGTGTTTGGGGTGATTATGGCTGGTCGGGCATATTGAGAGGGGCGGGGTTAGTGTTTTTCGTGTTTATTGGGTTTGATGCTGTATCAACCGCGGCGCAGGAGGCCAAAAACCCGCAGCGCAATATGCCTATCGGGATCATCGGCTCGCTGCTGATCTGTACGGTACTTTTTATTGTATTTGCGCACGTAATGACCGGCATGGCCAACTATAAGGAATTTATAGGCTCGGGCGCACCGGTTGCCATCGCCATTGAAAAAACGCATTACCAGTGGTTGAGCAAAGCTATTGTGCTGGCTATTTTAATAGGTTATACCTCGGTGATTTTGGTCGACCTGTTGGGCCAATCGCGTGTGTTTTTCTCTATGTCGAAAGATGGTTTGCTGCCGAAGGTTTTTTCAGAAGTGCATCCCAAATTTCGCACACCCTGGAAATCGAATATTATGCTTTGCGCTTTTATAGCCCTCTTTGCCGCATTTGTTCCGATACGCGTGGTTGGTGAAATGACCAGTATTGGTACCCTGCTGGCATTTGTTATGGTTTGCGCCGGTGTGCTTATTTTACGAAAGCAGCAGCCCGATATTCACCGGCCGTTTAAAACACCCCTTGTGCCATTGGTGCCGGTGCTGGGTATCCTGACCTGTTTTGCCATGATGACGTTTCTACCCGGCGATACCTGGTTGCGTTTGGTCATTTGGCTTGCAATTGGTTTGGTTATCTACTATACTTACGGCAAAAAGAACAGCGTTATCCGCAAAATGCTTGCAGATAAACAATAACGCCATCAATTGATGACCGAAGAGATTTTAAAACTAAAAGTTGAACACATAAAATGGGAAACTCCAGATACGGCTACATTTTATTTGAGCAGTATTGATGGTAATCTTATCCCTTATACCGCAGGGCAGTTCATCACGCTGATATTTAACCACAGGCAGGAAGAGATCAGGCGCTCGTATTCGTTAAGCTCGTCGCCCGATGAACAATACCCTGCAATAACTATTAAGCGCATTACCAACGGTGAAATCTCCAGGTTTATGCTCACTAAAATAAAGGAAGGCGATGAGTTAATAGCATTAGCCCCTGCCGGCCGTTTTATCATCAGTGACCATCAGCAGGAAAAGGATCTGTTTTTATTTGCGGGCGGCAGCGGCATTACCCCTATATTTTCGCAACTGAAATATATTTTAAACCGGGAGGGTAAAAGCAGGCTAACCCTCATTTATAGTAATCAAAATGCCGCTTCCATTTTATTCAAAAACGAGCTGGATAAACTGGCAGCCGGACACCCCGAAAGGTTGACGATCATTTACCTGCTTAGCAGCGAAGGTAACCGCCTCAACCCCGATAAGGTAGAAAAGCTGGTTAAGCAATACACCAGTTTTAACCTGGCAAATGCTGAGTTTTACCTTTGCGGCCCGTTTGCTTTTATGCGAATGATCCGGTTCGACCTGGTGTATATGGGGATTGATCAGGCAAAGATCCGCCGCGAAAATTTTGTGCTCGAAACAGTTGCCGTAACAAGCAGCTTTACTAACTTTCCACCTAAAAACATCAAAATAAAATACCGTGGCGAGCTACATGATATTGTGGTGGGCGAAAACCAATCCATACTTCAGGCTGCCCTGCAAAACAATATCCCTTTACCTTATAGCTGCCGGGGAGGAATATGCTCTACCTGCATGGTTAAATGCACCGGCGGCAAAGTTGAAATGGTGAAGAATGATGTACTTACCGAAGCGGATCTTGCACAAGGATGGATCTTGACCTGCACCGGGCATCCCTTGGATGATGAGGTGATTATTGGCCCCCCAGCCCCCTAAAGGGGGAGCTATATCAGGAAGCGGAAAGAATAATCAACGTAATCAGTGTATCAAAAATCAACGGCCGGTTGGCAAATGTTGCCTACCGTCCTTCTATGCACCACCGTTTTTACCTTTTTTGATTTGGATTTTTTGCGTTTGCCCAGCCAGATGATAAAGCCGGTGATTGGCAAGCTTGCACAAATCAAACTGGCCAAAAAAGCAATGATCTTACCGGGAAGGCCTAAGATTTGCCCTACGTGAACATCATAATTCATATTATTCATTTTCATGCCGGCACTTTTTTGCTCATGCGCGGTACGGTTCAATAATTTGCCGGTATATTTATCGAAAGAATAGCTATCACTTTTATAGTAGTGCAGGGCTTGCGCGTATGCGGTTACGCCTATGGCACCGGCTTTAGCAGCATCGTCATAAATTAAAAACATTTCGGCATTTGGCGAGGCGGCTTTGGCTGATAAATATGCTTTATTGATAACCTGGATGGTATCCATTTTACCGTTCAATAACGAATCAGACTTGAAAACTACCTTTTCTTCGGGATGCGCTTTGCCAAGATTAGCAGCCGTGTAAATAGCTTCACGCATCCAGTCAAATGATATTGACAGACCTGTTATAGCCAATATAATGGCTACGCTGGTGGCATAAAAGCCCAAAACATTATGCAGGTCGTAATTAACACGGCGCCAGCGGCCAGCCCATTTAATAGTAAAGCTGCGTTTGCGGTCGCTTTTACGTTTGGGCCACCAGAGTACAATACCGGTGATCATCAGCATCACAAAAACTATTACCGATATGCCTACTACCAGGGTGCCTATATTAGCCGGCAGCAACAGGTACAGGTGAATATATTCAACAATAATAAAAAAGTTTGTGGTAGGGCTTTCGGTATGGGTGATCTTACCTGTATAAGGATTCAGATATACAAAAAGGAGGCCCTCTTTCTTGTCCGTTACCAATACCCCTGCAGGGCGACCGATTCCGTAATAGTAAACATAACTGGCGGTAGCACCTTTACGGTCTTTCAGTGCTTCGGCTTTAAGTATTGATGGTGCTATGTAGGGTTTATCTTGTATATCAACCTTACGGTAACTGTGTATCGCATCCTGGATCTCGTCCTGAAAGCAAAAGATACAGCCAGTTATACTTACTATAAATACCACCAGCCCGGATATAAATCCAAGCCAGCGATGTATAAACAACAGTGTTTTTTTAAAAGGTGTCATTCATTAAAATTTGTAACCGATACTTAAACGTACGTTTGTTGGTGCTTCTGCCTGCCAGCTATAAACAGTTTTGCCGTCGGTGCTCAACCCCTCATGACCACCTGAATAAAGGTATTTGTTAAGCACGTTATTTACATTTAACGCAAAACTCATCTTCTTGATCTGGTAGGATGCGCCTGCATCTAAACGGAAGTAGTTTGGCAGATCAGAAGTGCCTGTGCCGAGGCTCCATGGCAGGCGGTCAAGCTGCCACTGATATCCGGTTGAAAAGCCCAAACCTTTTAAGCTGCCGTGCTGTAAACGGTATGTTAACCAGGCATTGGTAACATGTTTTGCAAAGCCGGGAACAGGATTGCCAACATTTGCAGGGTCGGTATCTTTAGAGATCTTCGAATCGGTATACGCATAGTTAACCATCAGGCTCAGGCCCGTTATGATTTCGCCGCGGGCATCAAATTCAACACCTTTTGTTTTAGTTTGACCTAATTGCAAAACGTAATTTGCTGCAGATTCACCATGTTTGTCGGGGTCGGTTACCAACTGGTTGTTTTTAAGTATCTGGTAAGCAGATAAGGTAGTATTCCACTTTCCATCAAACCAGTCGCGTTTTAAACCGAGCTCCATGTTGTTGCCTGTAATAGGCTTAACTTTTTGGCCGCTGTATACTTTACCTGTTTGCGGCACAAAAGATTGATCATATACCGCATAAGTAGTTGTAGTGGGATCAATGTTAACACTTAACCCAAAACGGGGCGTAAATTTATGCCCTTTGGTATCGCCGGCATAAGGATCGGTTGTAGTGGCATGGGTGTAACGACCGGCTACAGTTAAACGCAATTTCTGATCAAAAAAGCCCAACTCATCCTGTACATAAAATGATTGATATTTTTCGGTATTTACAGCGTTTTTACCACGTTCGCTAAGCGGAACCGATCTATCAAACACAGGTAAAGTAACAGGGCCATTATTTGGATTGTGGATATTGAAAGGGTTTGCGGGATCAGGATCAAGCGAGCCTGATTGAAAATAATCCGGAATGTAGTACTTGTCGCCAATATCAAGGCCGCTTAACAGGCGGTGAACAACTTTGCCTGTATTAAATTCGCCGTTTAAAAAAGCCTGGGCAAATTTGTTTTTGTTAACAGCATCCCATAAACCAAGGTTACGGTCAACATCGCCGTTGCTGCTGATGCTGTTTATCCAATAGCTATATGCCGTTTGCTTATAATAAAAATAAGCACCCTGCGCGGTAACTTTCCACTTGCTGTTAAAGGTATGCTCATAAGTTAAAAACGCACTTTGGTCCCGGATGCCCGATGATGGCGAATTTGAAGGCGCGTTAGTAAAGTTGCGCGGCAGTGTTGCATAGCCATCAGTGGAGAACAGGTAGGCGGTACCAAAGGCATTCATGCGCTGGTACTGGTAGGTATACTCGGCAGTGAGGGTATTTTTGCTGTCGAATTTGTAGCGTAATACGGGAGCGATAGCCGTACGGTTGGTAAAATCATACGGGCGCCATGATTTTGAAAGCTGGCCCATCAGGTTGAGGCGGTATTGCAGTTTACCGTTTTTAGTAAGTACGCCGTCAAAATCGGCAGTGGCACGGTAGCTGTTAAAACTGCCTGCAGTAAAACTGAATACCTGGCTGGTAGTGCCGGTAGGCTTTTTGGTAACTACGTTATAAAAACCCGAGGGGTTGCCGTTGGCCAGCATGAATGCAGCAGGGCCTTTTACAAATTCAATCCTGTCAACAAATGACATATCCTCGGTTAGCGGGCCCCAGGTAGCTTCGATGTTCATACCGTTGCGGAAAGGTGCAAGCCTGTCGCCACGGGCATTTACACGGGCATAATTGCCCCAATGCTCCTGCATGGTTAAGCCGCTCACATTGCGCGATACGCCTTCGAGCATGTTAAAGATCTGCTGGTCCTTGATCTGGTCGGAAGATACCACCTGGATATTTTGTGCCACTTCAAGTAAAGGCTCGTTTAACCTCAGGCTGGGTGAGGGGTCGTCGATCTTATATTTTTGTTTCCTGCCCGAAATTAAGACCTCACCAATTTGGTTGGCGTTTTCGCGCAGCATAAAGTTTACGGTAACGCGTTGTCCATCGGCCAGTTCAACTGCTTTTTCTTCAGAAGCCAGGCCCACAAACGTTACTTTAATGGTGTAGCTGCCCGGTTTTACCTTGTTAAAGGTAAACCTTCCGCTTTCGCTGGTAACCGTGCCTGCGGATATGCCATTACCTTTAAGGCTTACGGTTACACCGGGAACGGTTTGGCCATCGGCAGTCGTGATTGTGCCGGTTATGGTGCCGGGTTTTACCTCGGCCAGCGCGGGTATGTTGAAGAGCAGCAAAACTGCACATAATAAAAGAGGAGGAAGCTTACAGAAAGAGTGTATGGATTTGGACATTTTATTCAGGATTAACAGGAATGATAGGGTTGTTAACTTAAAGCAGGAACTGTAATACACTCCTGCTTTTTATTTAATGGCTGTTTTAAAATTTATAGGTTGCGCTTAATGCAAAACTTCTTAGTTTTTGAGGGTTAATGGTGGTGTAACCTATCCAGTATTTTTCATTGGTAAGGTTGTCAAGCTTAGCGCCAAACCGGTATTTATTAGTATCATAAAATGCTGATGCTCCTAATACGGTGTAAGCCGGCAGGGTAAATACCCCAATGGTCCGGCTGTTTACGATCTTATTATCGCTGGCATAGTTGCCGCCGAAACCCAAACCAAAACCTTTCACTGCACCTTGATGAAATTTGTAGCTTATCCAAAAATTTGCCAGATATGGCGACGAGGCGGTTGCTGGCCGAAGACCTTCAACGCCTGCATCGGCGCTTTTGGTAAGCTTTGAATCATTATATGAAAAACCTGCTACGATGTTAAGGCCAATTATTGGGTTGGCTATTACTTCGGCTTCAAAACCTTTGCTGTATTGGGTTCCGTCCTGTACCGAAAGAATGGGATTTATGGTGGAAGGACGTACGATATTTTTCACTTTGATATCATAGTAACTTACCGTACCGCTCAATTTACCATCGAAGAGGTCAAGTTTTACGCCACCTTCAATTTGATTGGCTTGCTCAGGCTTAAGCGGTTGGTTGTTTTCGGTAGTACCGGTTTTGTTGTTAAAGCTGTTTTGATAATTGGCAAACAGCGATATGTGGTCTTTAACGGGTTGGTAAACCAAACCAAATTTTGGCGAAAAGGCGGTTTGCTTATATGCCCCGGATGTGGTTTGAGTTGTTGGGTCATAGTTGCCTTTGTTGTCAAACCTGTCTACGCGTAAACCTGCCGATGCTATCAGTTGATCCGTAATATTAAACACATCAGAGATATAAGCGCTGTAGGTATTCCGTTTAAACATGGAAGGGTAGGTAAAACCATAAATGCCGGTAGCATAAAGGGCGTCCATAGCCGCTTTGTTGAAATTGCGGTAGTTTTGATTGCCGGTTACAGATATAGTATCGAGCGTACTGCCAAAAAAATATTGCTGCGAGTTTTCCCTGAAGAAGTCCAGGCCGCCTACAAACCGGTTACGGAATTTACCTATTTTGAAGTCGCCGTTAAAGTTTTGCTGGATCTCGATCATGTCATCTTTACTTTTGCGGGTTGACTGATCGTTACGGGAAATAGAATCGCCTGGCAACAGGTAGTAGTAAGGGCCAAAGCCGTTCGAATAGCTATGGGTGAGGCTCAGGTTGGTACGTGTTGTCCAGGCGTTGGAGATCTTGTATTTTACTTCGCCATAAAAATTCCTGTTTTGTGACGTTTGAGTCAGGTCATTTCCATGATAGCTTTGTTTGTAGTCGAGCTTGAGCTGATCGGCACGACGGTAACCCAGGGCATCGATGGTTTGTCCGTAAGGGAAAAAGAAAATAGATTTTCCGATATTGGTACCATATGACAGTTCAGCATCGGCACTAATGGTTAACCTGTCGGAAGCCTTATAAACAATGCTTGGGTCAATAACCACATTCCGCGAAAAGCCGTTGTTTTGGAAACTACCGTCATGATTAAAAGCAGTATTTAAACGGAAGAGTATCTTTTTATCTTTATCGAGCGGAGTGTTAATATCGGCGCTGCCCCGGTAAAAACCAAAATTGCCGCCAGATAAGCTCACTTCTCCGCCAAATGTATCATAAGGTTTCTTGGTAACACGGTTGATCAGGCCGCCATATGAGGTTAAAGAACTTCCGAATAAAGTAGCAGAGGGGCCTTTAATAATCTCAATCCTGTCGATGTTAGCCGCGTCAATGCCATTAGTTATAATCCCTGCAATGCCGTTACGCATGGTACTTTGTACAATAAAGCCCCTGCTATTATAATAAGCGCCGCCATCGCCGCCACGACCGGTAGCTTCCCACATTTTTTGGATCCCAGGGGCATTTTTTATAGCATCATCAACAGAAAATATCAATTGTTCCTGCATCAATTGGCTGCTTATGGTATTATAAACTTGTGGGTTTTCGAGGTTGCTTAAAGGCATTTTGGCAACATCCTCGCTTCGTGAACGTTTAAATTTATTGGTTTTATTAGCATTTATATTTACTTCCTGCAAACCATGAATAGTATGATCAACAGTAATAACAGGCAACACAGTTGTTTGCCCGGCTGTTACGGTTACTGGTTTTTCCTGTCCTTTTGTGCCAACTTCAGATACTACAAGTATATAATCTCCTTGCGGGGCTTTAATTTCAAATAAGCCGTTTTCATCGGTTATGGTACCGTACCTGGTGCCTTTAAGTACTGCCGAAACGTTTTCGGCAGGCCCATTTTTTATGGTGACAATTTTACCTTTAAGGATGCCTCTGGCTTGCTGGGCAAGGGCCGGGATGGTGCCTATAAGTAGCACTATAAATGAAAGTGAAAAGATTTTTGAGAATGATGGTTTGGGTTGATCCATTTTATTTAGACTAAATATAAATAATAGCGCAAAAGTAGTCAGGTAGGTGTTATAATGCAAATTATTTATAATAAATCTAAATAGTACACTTAATGTACCTGTTGTTCAGATGCTTGCGGATATAAGAATGGAAAATTGCTAATCCGGTAAGGGATTGTCAAAGCAATACCACCGAAATTATTCAGAAAAAGAGTAGTTAAATTTAAGAATCATGTAAACGGGTTCCTTCTATGATCCTGAAGGCTGTCATCATCTAATGAAGACTTGCGAAGTCCCCCAAACTTCGTGAGTCTGGTAGATAGATAAGCAATTACTAAATATCCATCACTTCCTTTTTCTTTTTGCTTTTCATCCGCTTTGGTACAAATTCCAGGATTTCAGCTTTTAGTGCTTCAATCATGCGGCGTTTTAAAAAGTTGCGCTGTATCACAATGCTTACCTCACGGGCAGGTTCGGGTGATTTAAAATAGCGCACCTTGTCCAGTTGCTTTTCGGTAAGCTCAGACAGAGCCAACTCGGGGAGGATGGTAGCCCCGTTATTTTGGTCGACCATGCGTTTTAGGGTTTCAACGCTGCCGGTATTGTATTCAAAATGCTGAAAGCCACGGGTTGATTTCCGTCGCTGGCAAATATTTAAAACCTGCTCGCGCATACAATGGCCTTCGTTCAGGATCCAGATCTCCTCCATATCTATATCATCCGGCACAATATTTTTCTTTTTAGAAAGTTTGCTGTTTTTGGATACATAGGCTACAAAATTTTCATAAAATACAGGGATTTCGGTAAGGTTGTTTTCATGAAGTGGGGTAGAAAGGATGCCGCAGTCAAGCATACCAAGTTTTAGCTGTTGAATGATCTCTTCGGTAGTTTGTTCCCATACAATCAGTTTTACCTGCGGATATTTTTCAATAAAGCCATGGATGATTTTGGGTAATATGTAGGGTGAAACGGTAGGGATAATGCCTACCCGTAATTCGCCCGATAGTTCCTTTTGCCTGTCGGATATAATTTCCTTGATCTTTTCGCTCTCAGATAGCATTACACGTGCCTGGGTAATTATTTCAATCCCTATTTCGGTAGGCACAACGGGTTGTTTGCTTCGGTCAAAGATCTTAACGCCAAGCGTATCCTCCAGTTTTTGTACCTGCATACTTAATGTTGGTTGGGTAACAAAACATTTTTCGGCTGCCAAAACAAAGCTGCGATAGGTATCAACAGCCACAATATACTCCAGTTGTGTGATAGTCATGTAATATAGATAAATGCTATGTAAAGGTAATAAATATTGATTTTATCTATTCAAATATTTCGCAAGGCTGGATTATAAATGTAACTAATGTGAAAACAAAAAAGATGTTAAATACCCGCATTTCTAATAAACTAAAGTCCCGTAAACGGCCACTTAAATATTGTAAAACAGCTTGCCAGTCCTTCTGTTAAAATAATTTTGCAGCCGGATTTTTGGATATTGTTATTTGTTCCGCAGTTCGGTATCTCTGCCAATAATTTCTCTTAAAACAAAACCATTAAATCCTTACTTTAGGATATATGCTTCCTTTATTAATTGCCGAACAAATTCGCGAGGGCGATGCTTATACTATCGCTAATGAACCTGTTGCTTCTATTGATTTGATGGAACGTGCCTCAAAAGCTTTTGTGGGTTGGTTCGTTAACCGTTTCCCCGATAAAAACGAGCCGATAACTTTTTACTGTGGTACAGGGAATAATGGCGGCGACGGGCTTGCCATTGCGCGTATTTTATGTGATCATCATTATAATAGGCTCAACGTTGTAATAGCCCGGTTTTCTGATAAGGCATCGGAGGATTTTAACATCAATTTTGAAAGGCTAAAACAAACTTGCGTATCTATAAAAGAACTTGCCAAAGATGAAGAGATCCCGGCGGATAGCAGCCCGGTAATTATTGACGCCCTGCTTGGCAGCGGCTTGAACAAACCGCTCACCGGCAATTATGAACGGCTGGTTAAGTTCATTAATGATTTGGGCCGAACAGTTGTTGCTGTTGATGTACCCACAGGTTTTTTTTCGGAAGGGGAGGTAGCCAGGGATACCATTGCAATAAAAGCCGACCTTGTAATTACTTTTCAGCAGCCTAAAATCAATTTCCTGTTACCGGAATCGGCACCTTATATCAATTGCTGGGAGGCCGTGAATATTGGCATTAATGAAAAATTTATCCAGTCGTTAAATTCAACATACCAGCTTGTTGAAGAGAAAGATGTGAGACAAATACTAAAACCACGTCATCGTTTCAGCAATAAAGGCACTTTTGGCCATGTGCTGATTATTGCAGGGCAGGCAAAAACCATGGGAGCGGCACTATTAAGCTCATCAGCTGCAGCACACGCAGGTGCCGGCCTGACAACTGCCTGTATCCCCGAAAGTGGTTTAACCGCACTAAACAGTTATCTGCCCGAAATTATGGCCATAGTTAGAGACGAGGATGGGTTGCCTGATATTGAATGGGATAAATTTAGCTCGATAGCTGTGGGGCCTGGTTTAGGTAAGGACGCCGAAGCCTTAACATTATTAAAAGCAATCATCAAAAACTATAAGCAGCCGCTGGTTATTGATGCCGACGCGTTGAACCTGCTTGCAGAAAATAAGACATTATTAACCCAGCTACCGGCGGGGAGTATCTTAACCCCGCACATGAAAGAGTTTGACAGGCTTTTTGGTGAACATACCAGTTGGTGGCAACGGCTGCAAACCGCTATAAAAAAGGCAAGGGAATTAAACCTGTGTATCCTGCTGAAAAATGATTATACCATTATCGCTACACCCAATGGCAAAGCTTATTTTAACTCATCAGGAAATGCTGCTATGGCAAGCGGAGGTATGGGCGATGTACTTACCGGCGTAATAGCTGCGTTGCTTGGGCAAAAGTATCCGCCGGATCAGGCTTGCATCATTGGTGCCTATATTCACGGTAAGGCCGGCGATGAACTCGCATTGCCAAACCGGATGCATGTTGTTTTACCCGGTAAGCTTATTGCGCAATTGCCTGTTACTATGGCAAAGTTAAGGGCATAAAAAAACGGCTGCAAGTATCATACAGCCGTTTTAATTAACTATTAACTGATCTTATAAAGAACTAAATACTCAAATCCGGGAGTTAGGGTTATCAGGTTCACTGTTTCTCGTTTATGTCCTAACTAATCATAAGACGTTTACACGTTCCTATTAGTTACAAAAAAACTAATAATTGGTTTGGGTTTTCGTTAAAAAAATGTTAAATTATTAACCCAGTGTAGTTTAGGTTTACACAAAATACAAGTAATTAACGTATAAAAATCGAAAAGCTTACATTTTTTCGGATTTATTCCCCAAAATGTAAGCTTTTAATCATTATTGAGCCCTGGGAGGCCCTTTTTCACTTTAATATTTGCCCATTACCACCATTTGCGATAGTGTTGGACTTTCACTACCACCTCTTGGTTCAAGCGTTACCGCGAAGGCATCGGCCGAGGCTATGGCTTTCATATTTTTGAATCCGCTTGAATCTGCTGTGGCGTCAAATACACCCAAATCAACAGGTTTACCGCCCACCAGTGCCCAAAGCTGGTATTGATGCGCTTGGTCATTTGCAGGCAATTTAAGGCCTTCCATGTCAATCACCACTTTTTGTTTAGATGGGCTAAAGGCTACGGTCATCACCGACTCAGACGATTTTTCTGTTCCTTTCAGACGGATCAGTTTAAATGAGGTATCCCGTAAGAGGTTCAGCTCGTTATCCTTTGCGCTAACCGTAGTACTAAAATGCTGGTTTTGCAATTGCATGGCATTTAGCCGGGTATTGGTATCATTAAGGCGGTTGTAAAGGTTATACAAAACCGCTGCGCTTGCTAACAATAAAACAAGGCATGCGGCAAATGCGTATTTATAAAAATTGATTTCTTTTTCTTTATCGGGCCGTGTAACCATAACGCTTTCCCGTTCTGTATGGGTTTGTGTAGGAAAGTCATTATCGTCGCCAAAATTAGTAAGTAAGCTTCCCAATATGCGGCTACGTAAATATTCAGAGGGTTCAATCGCGTTTTCTCCGGCATACAATTCCATTGAGCGTTCAATTGCGGCAAGCTCTGCCTTAATAGCAGGGTACTTTGAAGCCAGTTCTTCAACCTGTAGCTTTTCGGCAGGGGTAACATCCCCTAATACGTAAAGCTCCAGTATCCCTGTTTCAATATATGCTTTTAAATCTTCCACTTCAATTAAAATGTTTTCTGAGTTCCTGGATAGCCATTCTTAACCGGGTTTTAATGGTACCCAACGGAATGCCCAATTCTTCGGCAGCTTCCACATGGGTATAGCCTTTAAAATAAACCAGCTCAATGATCAGTCTTTGCTCAGGTTTTAGTGTTTGCACTAAATTTTTAACCCCCATTAACTCAGGTTTGTAAACCGTGTTTCGTTGCTCGTCAATGAAAGTTACGTTATTTTCAATATCCTGGTTTTTATTCTGATTCTTAAAATCTTTCGATCTGGTCTTATCAATTGCAAGGTTGCGTGCGATATTAACCATCCAGGTAAATAAACGGCCTTTTTCAGTACTGTAGCTTGAAAAGGAATGCCAGATCTTTACAAAAGTTTCCTGTAAAACATCTTCGGCTATAGTGGTGTCATTTATAATTCGTGATATAACCCCGAATAACGAGGCCGAATACATATCATATAAAGCTTCGACGGCAATTTTTTCCCGGTGCCGCAATGACAACACCAGTTCTTCCTCCGACATCGATATTTTTCGTTTCTTACTCAACCCGATGAAGATATAAAGGAATTATCACATTTCAAACAAGTGTTTTTCTGCATGGTAAGATGAGCGCACCAGCGGCCCGCTTTCAACATACCTGAACCCTTTTTGAAGGCCAAATTCCCTATAACGCGCAAACTGATCGGGATGGATCCAGTCAATCACCGGATGGTGGTTACGTGTAGGCTGTAAATACTGCCCCAGCGTAAGTATATGAACACCTGCAGCCAGCAAATCATCCATTGCTTCTAAAACATCCTCCTCGGTTTCGCCCAAGCCAAGCATAATGCCTGATTTTGTGCGTAAACCCGCTTCCGAAATATGTTTCAGGGCTTCAAGACTGCGGTCATATTTTGCCTGGATCCGCACCTCTTTGGTAAGGCGCCTTACAGTTTCCAAGTTGTGTGATACAACTTCGGGCCTGGTTTCCAAAACGCGGGCAAGGTTATCCCAGTTGCCTTTAAAATCGGGCAGCAGGGTTTCTAAAGTAGTATCGGGGCTTTCACGGCGAATGGCATTGATGGTTTCGGCCCAGATAATGGAACCGCCGTCTTTCAAATCATCACGATCGACAGAGGTAATAACGCAATGTTTTACCTGCATTAGTTTTACAGAAGTTGCTACGCGGTTTGGCTCATCAACATCAACAGCTAAAGGCCTGCCGGTTGCAACGGCACAAAACGAGCACGAACGGGTGCAAATATTACCAAGGATCATGAAAGTGGCTGTGCCGGCACCCCAGCACTCGCCCATATTAGGGCAGTTACCGCTTTCGCATATGGTATGCAGTTTATGGGTATCAACAAGGCTGCGTACGTGAGCATATTCTTTTCCTGTAGGAAGCTTAACCCTAAGCCAATCAGGCTTACGTATAGGCTGGCTAACAGCAGGAACTACCGGCAATTCAATCATGGTACAAATGTAGTTAAATATTTAGTTGATGGGGAATGGTTCATAGGTCATAGTAGCAGCAAATGACTGCAAAATGATCATCAGCATTTGCAGTACCGTAATTAATACTAAAAATACTTTATGAACCCATGAACCATGAACTATGATCCATGAACAAAATCTAAATCAGCACTTCTAAAGTTTCATCAACGGAGATGCCGCTGTGAGACTGGTCAAGAATGCATTCGCCATTTTTAATGAGTAACAGTTGGGGCGATTCGTGGTGTACCTGGAACAATTGTGCTACCTGGTTTGACAGGTCTCGATATTTGATCAGGTCTAAAAAGTAAAGGGGCATATTTTCGGGAAGGCTATCCCAGTCAAGCTCAAAACGCCTTTTGGCCATCATGCTGATGGAGCAGCGTGTGCTATGTTTAAATATAAGGCTATATCCTTCTTGTTGTTTGATCGCCATTAGCTGATCGGCCGTCTCCAACGAAATCCAGTTCATATTATTAATAGTTAAAATGCTATAACGTAATTATAACACAAAAACTGTGTAGTGTGTTTAAACAGGTTTAAAAATGACAATTAACTGTTAACGGCCTGTTTTAGGATATGAACCATAAGCCGGGCATAATTTATTTGAGCAGGATGATGCTGTTGCAACTGCCGCGGCTATAAGTGCTATGTAAACTAATTTTTTCATGTTGAGCTAAAATTAATTGCTTTAACGGGTTTTAACTGTTTAAAGTTTCAGCAAGAGCTGCCATTTTAATGGCCGTGATAGCTGCCTCATCGCCTTTATTACCATGTTTGCCGCCGGCCCTGTCAATAGCCTGTTGCTGATTATCGGTAGTTAAAACACCAAATATAACAGGTTTTGAGTATTTTATGGCAACATTACTTACTCCGTTTGCTACCGCGTTGCAAATAAAATCAAAATGCCTCGTTTCGCCCTGGATTACACAGCCCAAGCAAATTACGGCATCAAGGTTGCCCTTTTTTAATAACAGCTCTGCTCCTGATGTAAGCTCAAAGCTGCCCGGTACCTGGTATGAAAAAATGTTTTCGGCCAGTGCGCCATTGCTTATCAGGCTTTGGTATGCACCCTGGTAAAGTGCATTAGTAATTTCGGCATTCCATTCGGCCACAACTATGCCAAAACGGTACGGTGCTGCAGATGGTATTTCGGTATTTGAAAAATCGGAAAGGTTTTTAAGATGGGTAGCCATTTGATTTCGGGATTTGGGAATTTCGATTTCGGATATTTTTTATTTCGAAGGTTCGATTTCGGATTTGTTAAGCCTTGTGATCGACGATCAAAATCTGCTTATAAAAAAAATCGATTCCGAATTTAAAGGTATTTAAAACCAGATAAATCCGAAATCGAAATTCTCAAATCCGATATTAAAATTATTGTTTTGCTTCGGCGCGGGCTATATACTCGTCGATATTTTGAGCCTCAGCGCTTTCAGGATATTCGGTTTTTATTCTTTTATAAGCTTCAGCAGCTTCTTTATTGTTTTTTTGAGCCTCATAAGTTAAGCCTAACTTCTTAAGGTAAAGCGGCGATAAAAATTTATTCTTTGCTTTATCAGCAGCTTTGCTGAAATAAGTTTCTGCTTTTTCGTAATCTTTCAGTTCAACATAAGCGTCGCCTGTGCTGCCAAAAGCTTCGGCTGCTACCATGTTGTCGTCACCGCGGTAATTGGTTAGGTTATCAATGGCTTTGCGGTAGTCACCTTTATTTAAATAAGCAGTACCCAGGTAAAAATAAGCAAGGTTAGCAGCTTTGGTATTGCTGTAATCGCTGATGATCTTTTCAAAACCAGGGAAACCGGCATCGCCTTTAATAGCTTTGTCCCAGTTTTTTTGCTGCCAAAAATCCTGCGCTTTGTACATTTGGTTAGCGGCAGTAACTTCACGTGGACCTAAGTATAATTTAATGTAAATGAAATAAATAGCAATAAGGGCAATAATAGCCCCTACAATAAATAGTAAGCTTTTCTGGTTCTCGCGTACAAATTTGCCACTCTGACCAAAATTGTTTTCTGGTGCTGCAATTTTGGTGTTCGCCTGGGTTTTTGACATTGTTGTTCTAAAATTAAGTTTGCAAAAATACGGTTTTCAAATTTACTGGCAATACCTTTTGTATTAAATCTTTAAAGTGAATGGTTCATGGTTAATAGTTCATGGTTTATAGCTTTAGCTGGTAGCTTCTTTACATGTTAAAAAGGATGTTAATGCCTAACAGATCTAAAGATTACTATGAACTATTAACCATGAACCATGAACAACTCAAAAAACATTAACTTTGCCATCCCATGCACCTGCAACAGCTGTCAGTTATCAACTTTAAAAATTACGATGAGGCCGAACTGGTTTTCAGTGAGGGGGTTAACGCTTTTACAGGTAATAATGGCGCCGGCAAAACCAATTTGCTTGATGCTATTCATTACCTGTCCTTATGCAAAAGCTATTTTAACCCGATAGACAGCCAGCAGATTAAGCAGGGGGGCGATTTTTTTATCATCACCGGCATCTTTAATAAAAACAATCAGCCCGAAGCTGTTGCCTGCTCTGTAAAGCGCAATCAAAAGAAGCAGTTTAAGCGCAATAAAAAGGACTACCAGCGCCTGGCTGATCATATCGGCCTGTTACCGCTGGTGATGATATCACCAAATGATACCAGTATCATAACCGAAGGGAGCGAAGAACGCCGCAAATTTATTGATAATGTGATATCACAAACAGATAACCATTATTTAGATGAGTTGATCACCTATAATAAAATCCTTACCAATCGTAACGCGCTTTTAAAACAGGTAGCGGATACAGGGCGATATGATGCCGGCTTATTTGAAGTGATTGATGAGCAATTGAACGCTTCGGGCAATCGCATTTTTGAAAGGCGCCGGGCCTTCATGGAGGGTTTTGTTACTATATTTAATAAGCATTACAGTTTTTTGAGCGATAATGCCGAGCATGTCGACCTGGTGTATGAATCGCAACTGCTTGCTGATGACTTCGATAGTTTATTAAAAAAGAGTTTTGAGCGTGACCGGGCGTTGGAGCGTACCACGGCGGGCATTCACAAAGATGATCTGCAATTCAATATCCATGGTATGGCTATGAAAAAGTTTGGGTCGCAGGGGCAGCAAAAGTCATTTTTAATTGCCCTTAAGCTTGCTCAATATACTTTTTTATATCAGCAAAAGGGATTTAAACCCTTGCTTTTGCTTGATGATATTTTTGATAAGCTTGATGACGGCCGGGTTACCAAATTAATGCAGATGGTATCCAATAACGATTTTGGCCAGGTTTTTATAACCGACACCGGGGTTGAGCGGGTTGAAAGCGTTTTTAATAAAATAGGGGTGCCTGTTAAACTATTTAAAGTAAAGGGAGGGGCGATTGATGCGTAAAACCAATGACAAAACACTTAAGGAAGCTATTGAGCAAATGCTTAATGTGTATAAGATTAAGCGGCGTTTTGACGAAACCGGTGTTATTACTGCCTGGCCCGACCTGGTAGGCAAATCGGTAGCCAATCGCACTAAAGAGTTATTTGTACGCGATAAGAAATTATTCCTGCGGATAGAATCGTCAGTAATAAAAAATGAATTGATGCTGATGCGCAGCCAGATAATTGAAAAGATAAATAACGAAGCTAAAAGTGTGCTTGTTGAGGAAATTATCTTCCTCTAAGCATGCGTAAGCTGTTATGTTTTAATTTGATATCATCCGTAAGCTTTGAATAAGCAAGAATGAACAGGCCGGGAATGGTAAGCGCAAGCTGGGCTTCGGGGTGTGTTCTGTAAAGCATTAGCGATCCAATAACCAACATTACCAATATAAGTACGTAAAATATGTATTTGAATAATGGTTTCATGTTCTGTGATATTGTTGGTTGATTAAATTATGTAATATTGTTTAGGTGGATAATGTAAAGTTACAAAAAATGTAACCATAATTACAAAAAAAACGTAAAAAATTCGGGTGTAACTTTTGGTTTATATAATTACACCCGAATAGGTTACTTAAAACCTTTCAAAAGCCGAGAAAAAGAAGTTTCCTTCAATGTCGGCATTCTCGTCAGAGTCTGAGCCATGAACGGCATTTTCACCAATTGATCTTGCATACAGGTTACGGATGGTACCTTCAGCGGCATCGGCCGGGTTAGTAGCGCCAATCAGTTTACGGAATTCGGCAATAGCGTTGTCTTTTTCAAGAATAGCTGCTACAATAGGGCCGGATGACATAAATTCAACCAATCCGTTATAAAAAGGGCGTTCTTTGTGCACTTCATAAAACTGGCCCGCTTTTTCGGCAGATAATTTAGTGTATTTAAGCGCCACGATTTTAAAGCCGTTTTTGGTAATAATGTCTAAAATAGCACCGATATGCCCGTCTGCAACGGCATCAGGCTTTATCATGGTAAATGTCCTGTTGTTTTTCATTGAAATAATTGTTTCTTTTTTGGGTTATTAATAGATTAAATGCCTTTGTTACGTTAGTTTAAAAACATAAGCTTACTTTGCTTATGATGACATTTAAAATTTGCGGCAAAAATAGGCTTTTGTAACTGTAAGATAAAGCTTTTTGAATTAAATTAGATGGTTTGTATTTCATTTATTTATTTAGCTTTGCAACTCTTTTTTTAAGAATTGATGTTAGATTTAGCTTCGCTTACTGACCTTTTAACGAAACCTCAAAAAATAGTGATCACTACCCATCATAAACCTGATGGTGATGCTATGGGATCGTCATTAGGCTTATATAATTATTTGATACAGCAGGGTCATCATGCCAGGGTTATTACCCCTACAGATTATCCTGACTTTTTAAGCTGGCTGCCGGGTAACGAGAATGTTATTATTTATACCGAGCACCGCGAAGAAGCTGCCGCCCTGATAGCCGATGCGAAACTTATATTTTGCCTCGACTTTAATGCGCTGAGCCGTATCAATGATATGGGGGAGCTGGTTGGCGAGAGTAATGCCTATAAGATCATGATCGATCATCACCTGGAGCCTGCCGATTTTGACGATTACAGGCACTGGGATATCAATGCCTGTGCTACCGCGCAGTTAGTGTATGATTTTATAGTAAACCAGCTTCACCACAAAGAACTTGTAAATAAGGATGTGGCAACCTGCCTTTACACAGGCATCATGACTGATTCGGCTTCATTCAGGCTTCCTAACACTACATCCGGAGTTCACCGCATAGTTGCCGATTTGATAGATGCCGGTGCGGTTAACTGGCGCATCCATGAGCTGGTGTATAATAGCGCATCTGAAAACAGGCTGCGTTTTTTAGGTCATTGCCTGGCTAATTGCCTGGAGGTATTGCCTGAGTTTAATACAGCTATAATTGCAGTTAACAAACATGACCTGGAACGCTTTGATGTTGAAACAGGCGACACAGAAGGTGTGGTAAATTATGCATTATCGATGGCAAGCATCCGTTTGGCTGCTTTCATAGTTGAACGAAGCGACAGGGTAAAACTTTCATTACGCTCGAAAGGTGAGTTCCCGGCCAACGAGATTTGCAAAAAATACTTTAATGGCGGCGGTCACCGCAATGCAGCCGGCGGCCATTCTGAGGACAGCCTTGAACAGGTTATACAACAATTTAAACAAATTTTACCCGAATATAAAAAACTATTAATACAGTAAAAAAGTAATGATGAAAAGAAAACTGATGTTTCTGTCACTTGCGGCTATTGGATTTGCAAGTTGCAACGGTGGGTTTAAGCAGGGCGAAGGCGGCTTGCTTTATAATATCCACACCTCAAAAGGCAATCCTAAAGTTAAGGAAGGTGACTTTTTGACACTGAACATGATCCTCAAAACCGATAAGGATTCAATTATCAATAACTCTTATGATAACGGCCAGCCTATACCAACGCTGATGCCTAAACCTCAAACGAAAGGTGATATTGTTTCTGGCTTGGCATTATTGGGCGAAGGTGATAGCGCCACATTTAAAATTGCTGCCGATTCGGTATTTAAAGGCGGTCAGCAACGCCCGCCGGGCTTTAAAGGTAAGTACCTGGTTTATACTATTAAAATTGAAAAGGTAGTTGCTAAAGGCGCACTTACCGAGCAAGTTTTCCGCGATCGCGTTACCCAATACATGAAAGGTCAAACCGACGCCCTTAAAGGTAAAGAGCCTGCTAAGATCCAGGGCTACCTGGATGCACATAAAGACCTGAAATTTGTTAAAACTGCATCAGGCTTAAATTATGCTGTTACTACACCTGGCAGCGGTGCTAACGTAGCAGTAGGTGATACAGCAGTAATTAATTATACTTTAAGGCTTGTTACTGGCAAAGTTTTGGAAACAAGTGTTAAAGCAGTGGCTGTAAAAGAAAAGATGCAGATCAACCCGATGAACCCTTATCAGCCAATCCGTATTCCGGTAGGTGAAGGTAAAGTGATCAAAGGCTGGGATGAAGGCTTCCAATTGTTTAACAAAGGTACTAAGGCAGTATTGGTTGTTCCGTCATCATTAGGTTATGGCGATCAGGGAAGTCAGCAAATGCAGCCTTATACGCCGCTTGTGTTTGAAGTTGAGCTGGTAAATATTGTCCACCCAAATCCAAATGCACCAAAACCGGTTATGCCGCAAATGCAAATGCCAACTCCGACGACTAAATAGTTATCATGTTTTACAAAGCCTTTCCTGCTTAAAACAGGAAAGGCTTTTTTATTTATAACGTATGAAAAAACATATTTTTTCTTTTTTATTGCCGGCGCTTTCCGCGCTTGCTTTAAATGCAGGTGCGCAAACGACTGGTTTGCAGAAAACCGCTAAAGGCGCGCTTTACCAGATGTATACTGCTAACCCGGGTAACAAAGCTAAGATCAACGATGTGCTTACTTTTAATTTTATCCAGAAAACCGATAAAGATTCAGTACTGTTCAGTAGTTATAAGGCAGGGCATCCCGTACAAGCCCAGGTGCAGGCCTCGCAAAATGTAGGCGACCTGATGGAAATATTCCCGCTGCTTGCAGCAAAAGACAGTGCCCTGGTTAAAATTCCTACCGATTCGGTATTTGTTGGTCATGAAGAAGCCCGTCCGCCATTTTTACCTAAAGGCAGCTTTCTTACTTTTATTTTAAAGATAGAGAAGGTGCAATCATTAAATGATGCCATTGCCGAAAGGAATGCAGGCCTTGAAAAACTAAAACAAGCTGAAACAGCCGACAGAGAAAACTATATTACGGCACATGGTCTTAAACCTGTTACAACAGCTTCAGGCTTAAAATACGTGATAACCAGCCCAACAACAAAAAGAAAGCCGCTTAACGGTGATACCGTGCTGGTAAATTATACCGGAAAGTTGCTTAACGGTAAACTGTTTGATACCAGTATTGAAGCTAACGCCAAAGCGGCAGGTATACAACAACCTGGCCGCCCGTATGAGCCTATAAGCGTTGTTTTGGGCGAACATAGGGTAATATCAGGTTGGGATGAAGGTTTGCTTTTATTAAATGAAGGTTCAAAAGCAACATTCATCATCCCTTCAAACCTTGCCTACGGCGAACGTCCTTACGGATCGGAAATCCCCGGATACAGCACATTGGTGTTCGATATCGAACTGGTAAAAGTAAAACCAGGTAAACATGCCGCGGTTACCCCGAAACCGGCCGCTGGTAAAGTCCCGCTTAAAAAAGCCGGAGCAAAGAAACCGGCCGCTAAAAAGAACTGATAGAAAACCTCCTGCCAAAAGCGGGAGGTTTTTTGTTTATAAGGCGTAATTTTTAGTTAAAGTGGTTTATACTTTACTGCCATAAATTCGTTATTAAGTATTCAAGGTTTATTTTTGCAGCATGGTTTTAACCGACACGCACACCCATCAATACTACGAAACCATTCCTGAAAAACGCGCTGCGTTAATGCAGCGTTGTATCGATAATAACATTACCCGTTTGTTTTTACCCAATGTTGATGCGGCTTCCGTTCCGCTGGTTTATGGTTTGGCGAATGAGTATCCTCAATATTGCTATCCGATGCTGGGCCTACACCCCTGTGATGTAAAGGAGAATTGGGAAGAAGAACTTTCGGCTATTATGAATGCCCATCAGCAAAACAGGATCTATGCCATAGGCGAGATAGGTATTGACCTGTATTGGGATAAAACGCATTTAAAGGAGCAGGTAGATGCGTTTGTGAAACAGATCAACTGGGCCAAAAGCCGTGATCTGGCCATTGTGATCCACTGTCGCGATGCATTTGATGAGGTATATGAGGTGCTGAAGCAGGAAGCGGATGAAAAGTTACGGGGTATTTTTCATTGTTTTGGAGGTACTGTTGAGCAAGCCCAAAAAGTGATCGACCTTAATTTTTACCTTGGCATAGGTGGGGTAGTTACTTACAAAAACTCGGGGCTTGATAAAGTAATACCGGAAATTGACCTTAAATATATCGTTTTAGAAACAGATTCTCCGTACCTTACGCCTGTTCCGTTCAGGGGTAAACCTAACGAAAGCTCATACCTGGTATATATCGCCCAAAAGGTAGCGGAGCTTCACCAAACAAGCCTTGAAAAAGTGGCAGAGGTCACTACCGAAAATTCCAGGCTTGTATTCGGAATTTAAAATTGTTTAATATTTATATACAGCATAAACTTAATTAATGAGCCAAATTTTGATCATCTATACCGGAGGGACAATAGGTATGATGAGTGATCCGGTTACAAAGGTGCTCAAGCCTATCAACTTTGAGCAAATAATGGATAACGTGCCCGAGCTTGAAAAGCTTAACTGCCGTATTAAAGTACACTCGTTTGATGAGATCATTGATTCATCAAACATGAACCCTGAAATCTGGAGCGAGCTGGCCGGTTTGATCCAGTCAAACTATCATGATAATGATGGTTTTGTAATTTTGCACGGCTCGGATACAATGGCCTATACCGCATCGGCATTAAGTTTTATGTTAGAAAACTTAGGCAAGCCCATTATTTTCACAGGCTCGCAATTGCCGATAAGCGCCATCCGTACTGATGCAAAGGAAAACCTGATGACAGCTATTGAAATAGCTAAAGCTAAAAAGAATGACCGCGCCCGCGTGCCCGAGGTTTGTATCTATTTTGATTATAAACTGTTCCGTGGTAACAGGGCTTTTAAATATAATTCATCAAAGTTTGAGGCTTTCCGCTCGCCAAACTATCCTATATTGGCCGAATCGGGCGTTCATTTACGCTTTAGCGCGAATGATATCAGACAGCCAGAAGACGAAAGCTCGCTGATTGTACACAATAACCTGGTGAATGATGTTGGCGTATTGAAGTTATACCCGGGCATAAGCCCTAAAGTGGTTGAGAACATTTTAAGCGCCGATGTGCGGGGCATAGTAATGGAAACCTTTGGGGCCGGTAATACCACAACCGACAGTTGGTTTATCGATTTGCTTAAAGACGCTATTGACAGCGGTAAGGTGATCCTTGATATTTCGCAATGTAAGGTAGGTACGGTTGAACTCGGCCGTTACGAAACTAGCAAACACCTTAAAGATGTCGGCGTAGCCAACGGCTATGACATGACCTTTGAATCGGCTGTTACCAAAATGATGTACCTGCTGGGCCAAAGCGATGATCCCTTGCAGGTAAAAGAATGGCTGGAAACGGATTTGAGAGGCGAGATTACGGTATCGTAAATTCATCGATTACTGTTGTACTGAATATGAAAATTTGACAGATTTTAACGCGAGGCCTTTGAAGACTTACGAAGTTTTTGAAACTTCGTAAGTCTGGATTGGTTAATAAGGATGTTCATGTAAGATTTAAAATATCCTTCTATTAATAAGCTTCATAAAACTATCTTTAAATTTTTCGCTTACAGGGATGTGTTTATCCGCAATATAAATATGGTTGTCCTGAATTTTTACCAGTTGTTTGGTATTTACAATATAAGAGTTGTGTACCCGCACAAAGGGGGCCGAAAGCTGCTCTTCAATATCCTTGAGCCTGCGGTAAATTAATAGCTGTTCCTGGCTGGTAACAAGCCGTACATATTCCTTTTCGCCTTCAAAGTATAAGATCTCGTCCAGTAGGATCCTGCGTAATACCTTGCCCGATTTTATAAAGAAATAGCCCTCATTATTAACCGGGGTTTGTTGCATCACAGGTTCGGACTTGCCAAAATACCCTTCGATTTTTTGCATGGCTGCCAGGAAACGTTTCAATGTAATGGGTTTCAGCAGATAATCAATAGTTTGATAGGTATAGCTTTCGGCAGCATACTCCGAATAAGCAGTGGTGAACACAATTTTGGTTTGCGGTGGAAGAAGGCCTGCCAGCTCCATGCCCGTTAATTGCGGCATGTTGATATCCAGGAAAATAAAATCAACCTTATTGGTTTTTAAAAAGGCCAGTGCCTCAAGCGCATTATAACATTTGGCTTTAAGCTGCCACTGCGTACTTTGCTGCACCAGCATCTCCAGCAGGTTAACCGCGTTAGGTTCGTCATCAATTATGATACAGGTTAAATTCATGCTATCGGGATCTTTAACAACGCGGCAAAGGTGTTGTTACTTTTATCAATTTTCAGGTCAAAATTTGATCCGTACAGCATGGTTAGCCTTTTGGTTAAGTTGACAATGCCAAAACCGGCAGCTCGCTTGCTTGCTACTTCGGTATGGATAGCATTGTTGGTTTTAAAAAAAAGGTAATCACCCTGCTGAACCAAAGATATGCCAATAAGGTTTTGTTCGCTCGATTTGTCGATGCCGTGCTTGAAAATATTCTCTACAAAGGTCATGAGCAGCATAGGCGGAATGCGCAAATCCGAATTGAAATTCTTTTCAAAAAAAACAACCACCTCATGCCTGATCCTGATTTTTTCTAACGCGATGTAGTTTTCAATGAACTGTACTTCGGTACCGATGGCTACATCATCCTTGGGACTTTCATCAACAAAATAGCGCATAATGTCCGAAAGCCGCTCAATTAATGCCGCGGTACGGGGGGCCTCACGGTAAGCTTCGTAATAGATGTTATTGAGTGTATTGAACAAAAAGTGCGGCTGAACTTGTGATTTAAGCAGGTTTAGTTCGGCCTGGCTTTTTTGAATCATAATCTCTTCCGTTTGCTGCTTTAGCTTAAAATAAGCTATTGCTATGCGAAAGATCAGGCTCATAATGAAAATGAGCACTCCGCCCGAAACATAATTAATGATGGCTTTTTGACTGATATGCTCTGGTGTTTTTGCAAAAAAGGTATTATAAATAAGTAGGGTTGAATAACCCCGGAGCACACCCGTTGCCACTAAAAAAATGATGACAAGTAATACATACCAAACATATTTTTCCTTTTGGTAAAACACAGGGTACAGGAACAGGATGTTACCGTATATAATGGCCGCGTAAAACGTGGTGTTAACAATGGTATAAACAGCCGATTGGCCTGCTCCATCCATCGGCAGATAAGAAAAAAATAGCAACAGCGACACCGCTAACCATATCAAAAGCTGGAGTTGTGTAATGGATGGACGGGTTTTAAGTAGTTGCATTTTTAAAATTACTAAGCTTTTTGTTTGTGGATGCCGGTTTTAAATAGTTGCCGGCATTTATTCAATAAATGGCACTAAATGTTCAATAAGTTGGTCTACAGGTATATTATTGAATAAATACAGTAGCAGGCTAAAAAGAACGCGGCAGTGGTTTAAGCGGTTTCGTCGGATGGTTGATAAAAGGCAGTTTTGAATTATTAACAAAAATGTATCCTTATCAAACCATCAAATTATCATGAAAACCGAACAATTAGCCGAAAAATTAGTAGCTGTAACCCTTAGCTTGTTGCTGTTGCTATCGCACACGCCTAAAGTATTTGCTCAAACTGATACCATCCGAGTAAAAGACAAACGCCTGCTTACATCGGCGCTTAAACCCGGGTTAAAGCAATACCTTGTGTATTTTCAAAATACAAAGGACAACCGAAGCTTGAAATTTTGGCTTTGGCTGCGCGATATAAACCTCGAAACCCGTAACGGTGAAAAGGTATTTACCATAACCCAGCACTGGTATGGCAGCGATAGCTTATCATACCGTTCAATTTATTCCGTTAATAAAGTACCTGATTTCGCGCCGATTTATCATTCAGAAACCATCGGCAAAAAAACAAAAGCCTTTAACTGGGCGGCCGATAAAGTGATAAGTGCCGACACCGTTGCCAATAATGAGGCTAAGAACTTTAAGCTTGATTTTACCTTCGCCAACTTTAATTGGAATTTAGACATTGAAACCTTTGAGATGTTACCGCTTGCCGAAGGCAAAAGTTTTGCTATCCCCTTTTATGAGGCCGGGATCCCTGCACCGCTTTATGTTTTATACAAAGTAACAGGCAGCGAGTTAATTACTACATTGGATGGTAACAAAGTTGATTGCTGGAAGCTACATAACGAAAGCGATTACAATGGCCGCCATTTTACCGAAACCTACTGGATCAGTAAAAAGAATCATGAGTTTTTAAAAGAGGAGGATTCTTTTGGAGGGGGGTATCGCTATAAAATAAAAATGATGGGTGCCGCGACTAACCTGCTGCCGAGGTTTGCGAAGTAAAATACATTAAAAGAATATACCAATCCTCTGAAAAACAGCCGGGGCTATGATACTAAAATCATAGCCCCCGGCCTTTGGTATAAGCAGTTAATAGTTTACTGATTCAACCCAAATGCTTCCCAGCCCGATGCGGTAGCCCGGTTACAGGTCATGGCCTGCGTTCCGTTTTCGCTTGAAATGAATTTGCCGTTGTTGCCGCGTAACGTTATTTTTCCGTCGGTGGTAACTATCCAGTCAAATTTTTCCCAATCGCTTGGCGTGGTGCGGTTACAGGTGATGGCTTGTGTGCCGTTTTCTGATGATACATATTTACCCATACTGCGCAGGTAGATTTTGCCGTTGCCTGCGTCAAGAACAGTGAAATGTTCCCAGTCGCCGGCAGTGGTGCGGGTGCAGGTCATAGCCTGCGTACCGTTTTCGCCGCTTACATATTTGCCGTTGAAGCCTTTAAGCGAAATTACTGTACCTATTGGAGGAGTTGGCGGGGGATTGGTAGTACCGCCGGTAATAATAGTGTTCATGGCCGAAAGCAGGGAGTTGGCACCCGAAGCGTCGCCGCCCAAATCCCAGATCATCATGCCCCCTGCCTGGTTAAGTGCCAGGGTAGTTTTGCTTTTAATAGTTGGGATACCATTATAGCCAAAAGTTTGAAAGGTATCCGAGTTAGGGCTACCGCCTATCGCTAAAACATCAACATAGTTCATGGTCGAATAATCGTACCGGTTATCCCTTGCATAAAATGGAACCCCCAGGATAGTTTTGGCTGCAGGCAAACCACGGTTTGCCCAATAGCTTAAACAATCAACAGCCGATTGGTAGGTAGAGTGCTGGAAGTTGTTGTCGTCATAATCCATGATGTTGATCCAATCAAGGATAGAGAACATATTGCTGGTAACGTAAGTAGCCCCAACCGAGATGGAGGCGATGGTACATAACCTGCCGCTGTTATGCATGGCAGTTGATAGTTCCTGCAGTAATAAATAAAAGTTACTGGTTTCGGTACCTGCCGAGGGGAACTCCCAGTCGATATCCACGCCATCAACGTTATACTGGTTACAAAAGTTGACCATATTATTAACAAAAGTGGTACGGTAACCGGCGTTGGCTACAATAGGATGGAAGGCATCGCCGCCGCCACCACCGCCTACAGATATCATTACTTTAACATTATGGCTGTGTGCGTTTGATACCAGGCTGGTGAATTTTGAAAGGTTATCAAGCGGGTTCAGCCCTCCGGTATTGGTAGGGGTAAGAAAGGCGTAGTTAACGTGGGTCAGTTTGCTGTATTGAACAGCATTTACATCGCCCTGCCAGCTGGGCAGGTAGCCTATTACTTTAAATGAGGCAATAGGTACGGCATTGTTAACAGTAACCGGCTTGCTGCTATTATCGGTGTTTGAATCGCTGCCGGTTTTAAACTGGTTCATGTTATCCTTTTTACAGGATGATAGCACTGCGAGCGCAGCCAGGATCAGGCCAAGGAGGTAAGAGTTAAGTTTCGATCTCATAAGTTAATTTGTTAAATGGTTTTAGATGTATTATTTGGTTTATAAATAAGCCGGGCAATAAAACACAAACCTGTTAACCAAATTCATGATACTTATGAATATCATATACTAATACCAGGAAAGGCGCGTTAATAGGTATAATAGACGTTTTTGTATTGGTAAAATTATATAAACATCTTATTATAAATACCTTATAATAACCTCAATACGATTCGATCACAAGCGTGGTAGTGCTTTTGTAGTGTGATGATATACGGAGAAAACTTGCCTTCCCGACAAAAAAATATTTTGATGATACGCTTAACTCACAGTTTATATATTATTATAGACAGGAAAAAGCGCTGATGGGGGAAGTCGCTTACCCGATTAAAACCAGATGAGCGGGTGCCTGATGGGTAAATTTCGGATAACTTCTTCAACCTGAGGATTATGATCCAGTTTTTGCCAGGTTGTTAACCACACTTTTTCATGGTAGGCATTAGCGCCAAACAGCAGGAAAGGCTGCGCAATTGGCCAGTTGTCCCAGTACATTACATCGGGTTTTAAAGTCCATTTACTTTTATCTGCCACGAAAGGATATAGATAACTTATTCCTTTTTTGATGGATTTGCCATCCGGTGTTTCAAAGTTCCATAAATTATCCTGCGGGCTTGAAAGGATCTGGCACAGCATGGTCATGGCATCGAGGTTAAAAATAGAGTAGCCATAGGGTTTGGTACGAGCCATCTCTAAGGGGAAGCTGCCGTCGGTACCCATTTGGCGGGGGAGCAATATCGTTTTGTATCGCACGCGAATCGAATCGAGTACTACTTCATTTTTGCAAAGTTTGGCAAAGGAGGCTACCTGCATAGCCCAGCAGGTGGCGTGGTTGTTTTTAACATCCCTTTCCTGGATGCCGGGTTTACTGGTCATGAGCCAGTTGGTATAATCGGTAAACCATTTTTTAACAGCGGCTGTAGTTTCGGCATCCATGGCCTTTTCCATCACGATAATGCCTTGCGCAACTTCCATGAGATGAATGGTGTCGATAATGCCATAATTACGGCCGGTGAACTGTCCCTTAACTGCCTGGGCGAACCAAAGACTTGGGTTCATCAACGTTTCGGAACCAATAAACCAGGCTTTAAGGTGGATTACAGCCTGTTTAACATATTTTACATCTCCGGTTATTTTATAGGCCGATGCCAGGGCGCCGATGATCTTACTAAAGCGGATCATGGCTTTGCGGTGTTCTACAAAGTTATCCGGGTTGGTCATGCCATCGCGGTTGATGTAAGGCCCGTCGGGATTTTTGGGATCAGGCCAGAAATAATCGGCTTCCGAAAAAAAGTCGTGTTTACCGCCCGCACTCCTGGGTGAAGATGACGCTGTAACTGTAACCGGCTGCTGTTGCATGGCCCAGGCGGCCTCGGTCATTATTTGCTTTTTGAGAGTTTGTTCTGCAGCTTTTTCTACCGGAGATTTATCTGGTTTTGATTGTAGGGGCGTAAAAGAAAATTGCGTTAAGGTTGTAACAGCAATTAAAATTGCAGCAAATAATTTTTTCATGGCGATGGTTTATAATGGTGCCGACAAGATAAGCATAGTGGATAATTGTTTTTGGTGTGTAGGGGATTGGTGGAGGCGTTTTTTCACGACAACGTTGAAGTAAAAAACGCTTAGCGCATTTATTCTTCATTAGGATTTGCAGGTTCTCCAGGCAAATGGCATAACTATTGATTAAATAATCTACATCAGTATGTAAAAAGCGTTATCCAGCCATAAAATTATGGTTAGGCACTATAAACATTATGCCAACGTTTTTTATGTTTACGCAAATCATTAGATATGAAAACTCTAAAAACACCTTTATTAGCTCTTGCAATAGCTGTTTTAGCTATCACTACCCAAGCCTGCAAAACCAAAAAAGCGGTTGTGCAAACACCGCCACCGGCCCAGCCAACACAACAAGCTGCAACCCCTCCGCCCGCACCAAAACCGGCGCCAACCCCTCCGCCGGCACCTGCTCCTGCACCGGAGAAACCAGATTATAATTTCAGCAATATCCAGTTTGAGTTTAACTCAGCAGTGTTAAAAACTGCTTCGTACCAAACTTTAGATCATATTGTTAAAGAACTGAAAAAAGACCCGTCGGCGAAATTCGTTTTAAATGGCAATGCTTCTGCCGAAGGTACTGCCGAGCATAACATGTCGTTATCTGTAGATAGAGCAAACTCTGTAAAATTGTACCTGGTAAACAGCGGTGTTAATGGCGATAACCTTACTGTAAAAGGCTGGGGCGAAAGCAAACCGATAGCTGATAACACTACCGAAGATGGCCGTGTACTTAACCGTCGTGTTGAGGTTAAGCTGGCACAGTAAATAAAAATTTTCAATGGAAACCACAGGCAGCTCATTGGGCTGCCTTTTTTGTTAGATAAAATTATTCGGTACCGTTAACCAACTGAAAAATAGTGAATAAATGATGGGCCTCATGTAATACAAAAAACTCGGCCCATTTTAAGATGGTTAGCCTGCCATATTTAGGATGTACGCCAATGCACGATAATTCGCTGTCGCTAAGCCCCGACAACAGATCGATAATTGTTGTCCTGTCCGTATTTATCGTGTCCAGCAGTTCTCTTAAACCCATTGATTTGAAAGGTATAAACTCAGGATCGAGATCTCCGGTGTAACGATCAAAAACAGGCGTATCTTTATTCAATATCAGGTGTATACGGTCTGTAAATATTTTCTGGTACCGGGCCAGGTGGGCTATGTTATCTAAAGCGCTCCATTTGCCGGGTACCGGTGGCGTAATTAATTTATCGTTGCTTATATAGGCAACCAATTGTTCTATGGTAAGATGCTGGGTTTTTAGTCTTTCGGAGAGTGATGTATATAAGCTCATATGCCTTACGGTTAATTTAAAAATTCATCACAAAAATGATACGATTTTACCAATGATTGAGCCGTTTTGTGTAAAATGATTGCTTTAATTTGGAATGTGTAAAACTGTCCGTAGTGCTATATGTTCAGGCATAAAAGCCTCGGTCATTTTTTAACCTTCCTGCTTTATTAAGACGTAAATTTAACCGAACTGGCGCAGGTATTTTGATCACCTATGAATAAATATAAACTATATGCCGGTTTAGTTGGTGCCGGTGCAATAGCGCTTGTTTCAGTTGCGTGGCAAACTAAAGTCGTGAAGCAACCTGAGCAGGCAAGGAGACGCCCGAATATTATCGTGATCCTGGCCGATGATATGGGTTTTTCTGATCTGGGCTGTTATGGCGGTGAGGTGAATACCCCCAACATCAATTACCTTGCTCAAAATGGTATCCGCTACAGGCAATTCTATAACACATCGCGTTGCTGCCCAACAAGAGCATCTTTACTTACCGGTTTATACAATCAGCAGGCGGGCATAGGCAAAATGACCGACGCCGAAGACGAACCCGGCTATCTCGGTCATATTACAGAAAATGCAGTAACCCTTGCCGAAGTTTTGAAATCCGCAGGTTACCATACCGCCATGTCGGGAAAGTGGCATGTGTCCAACACCAACGGACAGCCTAACGCGCAGGACCAGATGGCCTGGTTAAATCATCATAAAGATTTTGGCGATTTTTCGCCCATTAGCCAGTACCCAACCAGCCGCGGGTTCGAGAAATTTTTTGGAACCATTTGGGGCGTGGTCGATTTTTACGATCCTTTTAGTTTGGTTAGCGGTACTAAGCCCATTAAAACAGTCCCCAAAAACTACTATCATACAGATGCCATTAACGATACAGCGGTAGCTTATATCAAAGGCTACGCTAAATCGTTAAAGCCGTTCTTTTTGTACGTTGCCGAAAATGCACCGCACTGGCCGCTGATGGCAAAGCCAGAGGATATTGCCAAATATAAAGACACCTACAAAGCGGGCTGGCAGGCAATCCGCGAAGCGAGATACAAAAAGATGGTGCAGCTTGGCCTTATCGACCCTGCAAAAACAAAGCTGTCAGATCGCTGGAAAGGTGATCTGCAATGGGAAAACAATCCTGATAAAGAATGGGACGCCATGGCTATGGCTGTTCATGCCGCTATGATCGACAGGATGGACCAGGGTATTGGCCGCATTGTTAAAACGCTGAAAGAAACGGGTCAGCTGGATAACACGCTTATCGTTTTCCTGTCGGACAATGGGGCAAGTGCCGAAAACTGCGCTGCTTATGGCCCGGGTTTTGACCGCCCTAACGAAACCCGCGACGGACGGAAAATTGTTTATGCCACAAAGAAAGAAGCTTTGCCGGGCCCGGAGACTACTTATTCGTCAATCGGGCCGCATTGGGCAAACGTAGCCAACACGCCGTATGAATATTGGAAAGCCGAATCATATGAAGGTGGTATCCATACACCGATGATCGCCTTTTGGCCAAAGGGAATTACTGCTAATAGAGGTGGCTTTAATGACCATGTGGGCCATGTGATGGATTTCATGAGCACTTTTGTTGAGCTGGCCGGGGCCAAATATCCTAAAACATATAAGGGGTACAACATTCCACCGACTACAGGTATCAGCCTGGTGCCAAGCTTTAAAGGAAAATATGCTCCGGGTCATGAGGATTTGTTTAACGAGCACTTCGGCGCGAGGTATGCGCGTTCAGGAAACTGGAAGCTGGTATCGCTGAGTAATGATACTACCTGGCATTTGTACGATCTGTCGCGGGATAAAACCGAAACTGCCGATCTGAAATCGAAATACCCGGAAAAAGTGCACCAACTGGATAGCCTTTGGCATATCTGGGCAAATACGCACCAGGTTTTTCCAAAGCCTGGAAATAAGAGTAAATAATAAAAAAACCAACAATAAATTAAAACCAAAAGTAAAACGTAGTTTATGAACCGCATTTTTAAAAAAACGTACTTGCTTGTTTCCGGACTGGCAGCATCGTTTGTTGCACAAACAGCGCTGGCACAAGATAAGATGCCGTCTTATCCGCTGATCACGCACAACACTTATTTCAGCATCTGGTCAAACACCGATAAGTTAAATGAATCAACCACCAAACACTGGACCGGGAAAGACCAATCGTTACTGGGCCTCATTAAGGTTGATGGCAATTACTACCGTTTTATGGGCGCATCGGCCGTTAATTATAAAACCATTTTAGCAGCCACCGACGAAAAATCGTACAACAGCCAATACCTGGCCGAAACTGCCCCGGCAGAAGGTTGGGAAAAACCGGGCTTTAATGATCAGGCCTGGAAAAGCAGCGCTGCGCCATTTGGCGATGAACGTGCAAGTAAAGGCACCGACTGGAGAGGGAAAGACATTTGGGTTCGTCGGAAATTCAATATTGCCGAATTACCGAAAGGCCGTTTAATGCTGAAAATTTATCATGATGATGAAGCCGAAGTATACCTGAACGGCCAGCGGATTGCTGCCGAAGGTGGTGCTAACGGCGATTTTGAAACAGTTGCATTACCGGCCAGTGCAAAATCGAATCTGAAAGTAGGCGAAAACGTTTTGGCTATTCATTGCAAAAACACCGGCGGAGGCTCGTTTATTGATGCCGGTCTTGCTGAAGAAGTGTTGAGTAAGGATGACGAAGCCGTTAAACTGGCTGAACAAACCAGCGTTAAAGTTACTGCTACCCAAACCGTATATAACTTTAAAGCAGGTGAGGTAAACCTGAAGCTTACTTTCACTTCGCCATTGGTTATGGGTGATTTGAAATTGCTTACCACCCCGGTATCATACATCACTTACCAATTGAAATCAACCGATGGGAAGGCTCATGATGTTCAGATCTATCAGGGGGTATCAAGCAATCTGGCTGTGAATACACCATCACAGGAAGTTACGGCATCAAAATACAGTCAAAACGGCCTTAAGCTGTTAAAAGCAGGCACTGTGGAACAACCCGTATTACAGAAAAAAGGTGATAACCTGCGTATTGACTGGGGCTATGTTTATGTAGCTTCATCAACTGCCGGTGCTAAGCAATACATCACTCCCGAAGGTGATGCTGTTTCATCATTCCTGGGCGCCCAAAAAGGTGAAAATACGGCTACTGGTAAACAATTCATGTTAAGCACAGTATTACCATTTGGTAAAGTGACTGCTGCGCCGGTATCTAAATTTATTTCGGTTGGGTATGATGATATTTATGCTATTCAATACTTTAAAACGAATTTAAGGCCATGGTGGAGAAATAGTCCAGGCGCTACTATTGAAGGCGTACTGAGCGATGCTACTAAAACCTACGCTAAAGTGATTGGCACTTGTGTAAAAACAGATGCTAAGATCTGGGCCGACGCGGTTAAAGCCGGCGGTGAAAAATATGCCAAGTTATGTGTAATGGCTTATCGTCAAAGTATTGCCGCACACCAATTGGTTAAAAGCCCGGAGGGTGAATTGCTGTTCCTATCTAAAGAGAACTTTAGCAATGGCTCAATCAACACGGTTGACATTACTTACCCTTCGGCTCCAATGTACCTGCTATACAATCCTGATTTGTTGAAGGGCATGATGAACGGCATCTTCTATTTCAGCGAAAGCGGTAAATGGAATAAACCTTACTCATCGCACGATTTAGGTACTTATCCATTGGCTAACGGCCAAACTTATGGCGAGGACATGCCGGTTGAAGAAAGTGGTAATATGATCATCCTTAACGCTGCTTTAGCAAAAGTTGAAGGCAATGCCAACTATGCTAAAAAACACTGGAAAACATTAACTATCTGGACTGAATACCTTGCTAAATCAGGTTTTGATCCAGGTAGCCAATTGTGTACTGATGACTTTGCCGGTCACCTGGCACACAATGCCAACTTATCAGTAAAAGCTATTGTAGCCATTGACGCCTACGGCGAATTAGCCGGTATGTTAGGTGATGCCGCAACAGCTAAAAAGTACAAAGCTATGGCTAAAGACATGGCTAAAAAATGGGAAGACAAAGCCAACGCGGGCGATCACTACGGCCTGGTGTTTGACAGCAAAGATACCTGGAGCCAGAAATACAACATGGTTTGGGATAAAGTGTTGGGCTTGAAATTATTCCCTCAAAAAGTGTACGATACCGAGCTTAAATACTATTTAGCACACCAAAAAGAGTTTGGTTTGCCGCTTGATAGCCGTAAAACCTACACAAAAAGCGACTGGATCCTTTGGACAGCAGCAATGGCCGATAACCGAGTTGATTTCAACGCTTTAGTTGCCCCGGTTTACAAATTTGCTACCGAAACTTCATCGCGCGTACCACTAAGCGACTGGCATGAAACTACCAATGGTAAAATGGTAGGCTTCCAGGCTCGGAGTGTAATTGGTGGTTATTATATGAAAACTTTAAGAGATAAATTGGCGGGTAATAAGCCTTGATGATGAGTGGTGCGGTGAAAACACCGACCACAGGCTAAAATATCAATTGAAAAAGGGGAGCCCGCTACGCAAGCTCCCCTTTTTTGTTAAAGTCTGGTCAAAGTTACGACCACTAAACTTCAGCTAGTAAGCGAAGGTCTTACCTTGTACTGATACAGCTTGTGGTCGGTGTTGTCACCATATCCGTTAACCTAAGGGATTGAATATGTCGTAAACAATCTCAAAGGCTGCTTTTTTCCGTTTCTTAGGTTCAATGAGCATG
>NZ_JBNPWO010000020.1:0-104705 GCF_050433785.1 Mucilaginibacter sp. 3215 | reverse complement strand
TTTCGCTCTCTCAAGCACCCTTCCGTTTGGGTCTGCAAAGGTAGAAAACCTTTTCTTATTTCCAAAACTTTTTTATTTTTTATTTTTCAAAGTTTCAGACCCGCTTCTCTCTCCTCTTCTCCTCGTTTGCGGGCTGCAAAGGTGTGGATTTTTTTTCATTCCCACAAAAAAGATTTTAATCTTTTTTTTCCTGTACTTTTCTATCCTTTTAATGTACTAACCCCGCTAACTCGCTTCCTCGTTTGCGGGCTGCAAAGGTAGCCACTTTTACGCCTTCTCCAAATTATTTCTACCTATTTTCCTTAATGTTTCCTTAACATACTATACATCAGGCAAAAAAGTTTATACAAGCCTCGAAAACCAGCGTTAGGAATAGCAGCGGGTACCGGCCAACGAGCGTAATGCCTGCAGGCGTATGAGCGAATAGCCCGGTCAGAGGCAACGCCCTCATTCAGCTTGCTGTTTTGAGCTCACAATTAATACTTACAAAAATAAGGACTCATCAACATCGGGACTATAGATAACTTATCCATTTGCAACCTCTACTATATATAGATAGATAACCGCGGAAAACTCACCCCACGATGACTTGCATACCCCCGGGCACACCAAAGATTCATTTGATATCTACAAACCTTTTGTACCTCCGGTGTAACTATATGTCTCTATTGTTAAACTGCCACCCACGGCTATTAATTTAAGAGACTGCGAGGCCTCAACTTGCACTCAAAAAATTAACATTAAGCTATGCACAGTTAATTCTACAAACTAAATGTTCATGCTATAATTCTCCTCCTTAAAACCTTCAGGTTAATGAAATCCAAAAAACCATATACACGATATAAGAAACGGACATTTTAATCGTATTAATCAAGGAAGCTTACACTCCCAACCTGGCAATAGTTAAAAGATGTTAAATACACTATATATATAGGTACGGAGCCAAAGCCTCGTTATATATTAGCGGCTAAATAAAAATTGATTGATTTATATTATTAACTATCTTTGCAGAATGTTTAAAAAGCAACTAACGTTATTAGCCAGTGTTTTAGCTATCGTAATTATTACGCTTGGCAGTTGTAAAAGCAAATACGAAAAGTTAAAAGCCAGTAACGATTACGCTAAAAAATATCAGGAAGCTATTAAGTACTATAATAAAAAGGACTATAACAAAGCTTTAGGTTTATTTGAGGTACTGGTGGAGCGATACCGTGGCCGTGAAGGTGCAGAAGACCTCTTTTATTACTACGCGTTTACGTATTACAAACAAAAAGATTATACATCGGCAAGATATCATTTTAAAACATTTGCCGATACCTATCCTTCAAGCCCAAGAGCGGAGGAATGCCGCTTTTTCTCTGCTTATTGCTACTACCTTGATTCGCCAATATATTCACTTGATCAGGATAATACATTAAAAGCTATTGACGCTTTGCAGTTGTTTATTAATCTTTATCCAAAAAGCGACCGTGTAGCCGAGGCCAGCAAGCTGATCCAGAACCTGCGTGATAAACTGGAAACCAAAGCTTATGCCAACGCCAAACTTTATTTAACCATCAGCGATTATCAATCGGCAGTAATTGCGTTCAACAATGCACTGCGCGATTATCCTGATACCAAATATGGCGAGGAAATGGAATACCTTATTGTTAAAGCACAATATCAATATGCTTACCATAGCTTTGAAACCAAACAGGAAGACCGTTTTAACCAGGCTATAGCTTATGCCGACCAGTTTGCAGAAAAATATCCGAATAGTAAATACCTGCACGAAACTCAGGCATATATAAAAGACAGCCAGCAGGGCATAAAACAGGCGCAGCGTTTAATTGCCGAAGCAATGAGCAATGAAAAAACCGCGAAGAAACTTTTAAAGAAAGATACCGTAACAACAACATCGCCATCTGAAAAAAATCAGCCGCAAAAAATACCATATTAATTAAGATATATTAAAGAGTTTAAATTAAGATATGACAGCTAACAACAGTAATAAACCAGCAGCAGCCAGCAGCACTGTAACCCGCGATTTACGCGAGCTGGATACCAAAACAGAGAACATCTATGAGTCGCTTGTGATTATGTCAAAAAGGGCAAACCAGATCTCGAACAACATTAAAGAAGAGCTTCACCAGAAACTTTCTGAATTTGCATCATCAAATGATAACCTGGAAGAAGTATTTGAGAACCGTGAGCAAATTGAAATTTCAAAATATTACGAAAAATTACCTAAACCGTCATTAGTTGCCGTTCAGGAATTTTTAGATGGTAAAGTATACTACCGTAACCCAACTAAAGAGGTTTAGTCTCCCGGCTCCTAAAAAAGCAGCTTCGGAAATTTATTTATATCGTGAAAAACTCCCCTATCGGGAGTTTTTTCTATTTTAGCCTATATTTATCCTTTCGCCTATTGGCGGATCTGAGCTTATGCTTAAAGACAAACACATTGTTTTAGGAGTTTGCGGCAGTATTGCAGCCTACAAATCGGCACTGCTGGTTAGGTTGCTGGTTAAAGCAGGCGCCAATGTTAAAGTGGTGATGACTGCCGATGCCACCAACTTTATCACACCGCTTACACTCTCAACGCTTTCAAAAAACACGGCGCTGGTTGACTATTTTAAGGCTGATACCGGCGAATGGAACAACCATGTTGAGCTTGGCCTTTGGGCCGATATGATGGTCATTGCTCCTGCTACGGCCAACACTCTTGCTAAAATGTCTAACGGCCTTTGCGATAACCTGCTTAACGCGGTATATCTTTCGGCCAAATGCCCGGTTTATTTTGCTCCGGCTATGGACCTGGATATGTGGCTGCACCCGGCTACCCGCCAAAACGTAAGCAGGCTGCAATCATTTGATAACATCATGATTCCGCCCGGTAACGGCGAACTTGCCAGCGGCCTGTATGGTGAAGGCCGGATGGCCGAACCTGAAGAAATTGTTGCTTTCCTGGAAGCTGAACCAAAAAAAAAACTCCGTTTAGCCGGTCATAAAATACTGGTAACCGCCGGACCAACTTATGAAGCTATAGACCCAGTACGGTTTATCGGCAACCATTCGTCGGGCAAAATGGGGTTTGCTATCGCAGATGAACTGGCCTTGATGGGGGCCGACGTCACTTTAGTGACCGGGCCGACTGCGCAAATCAGCAAGCAGCAAAATATAAAACGGGTTAATATTATTTCGGCGGCACAAATGTTAGAGGCCTGCTTAACCGCTTATGGCGATGCAAAGGCCTGTATCATGAGCGCTGCCGTTGCCGATTATACCCCGGCTGATGTTGCCACTCAAAAGATCAAGAAAAGAGACGACGATCTGCGCATCGAACTGAAGAAAACCACTGATATCTTAAAAACCCTTGGCGAGGCCAAACGCGAAGGACAAATATTGGTTGGTTTTGCTTTGGAAACCAACGACGAGGAAATGAACGCGATAACCAAGCTGCAAAAGAAAAATCTTGACTTTATTGTACTAAATTCGCTTAATGACGCGGGTGCCGGTTTTGCAGGCGATACCAATAAGATAACTATTATTGATCGTGAGCTTAAGAAAACTACTTTCGACCTGAAAAGCAAGGAAGCAGTAGCCCGCGATATTTGCAATAAAGTTGCCCAACTGATAAACGGATGAAAAAACTGCTGCTTTATACTTTGCTAATGTTTCTTTGCTGCCGGACCGTGGCCCAGGACCTGAATGCACGTATACAAGTATTATCGCCCAAGATACAGGTTGCGAATAAGCGCGTTTTTCAAGCCCTGGAAACTGCCATGAAGGATTTCCTGAACGGCCGCAAATGGAGCGCTGATCCAATTTTACCGCAGGAGAGAATAGATTGCAATTTTGTGCTGAACATTACCAACTGGGATGGCAGCAGTAATTTTACCGGCGAGCTGCAAGTACAATCGTCCCGGCCGGTTTATGGCACATCCTATACCTCTACCTTATTAAATCTTAATGATAAAGATGTTAGCTTTAGTTATACCGAAGGCCAGACTATTGACTATACCGATCAAAATTTTCAGGGAAATTTAAGTTCGATCATGGCTTTTTATGCCAACATTATTACCGGCCTTGACTATGACACGTTTTCAAAATTTGGAGGCACGCCATATTTTTTAGCTGCACAGACCATCGTAACCAATGCGCAAACATCATCATATGGTGGCTGGAAAGCGTTTGATGGCAATGTAAACCGCTATTGGTTATCCGAAAACCTGAATAATAAACTATATAACCCGTTACGCAGCTTTTTGTACGATTATCACCGCAACGGGCTCGATTTAATGGCCGATAATGTAAGCAAAGGCCGAAAAGCTATTGATGCCCTGCTGCCTTTACTACAGCAAATAGACCGACAACGTGTGGGCGCAATGCTTCCGCTTATATTTTATACAGCAAAAAGTGATGAACTGGTTTCCATTTACAGCAAGGCCGATAACCAGGAACGGTTAACCGCCATGAACCTGTTTTTAAAGCTCGACCCTGCTAATGGGAATAAATATCAAACGTTGCAGAAATAACCGTTACTGTTGAGGAACGACAAAGTAATCCCCTGTTTATGAGGGCCTTTTTATTTTGGCTTATTAATAATTACAATTTGTAAGTCACTGATTATTGAGCGTGTTATTTCGATTGATTTTATAGCACGGGCGTTGCCTGCGGGCCAGGCTATCCGTTCATACGCCCACAGGCTGAAAGCCCAATGTCATTAAGTTAAGGAATCATAAGGCGTCTTTTTGGTTTTTGGTGACGATAGGCTTGTCCTTATAGCGATATTTTTGTGTATTTCTGGGATTATTTCTGTTTGGGCGTATGGGAACAGTATTCTTAAGGAACAATGATTCGAGTTCCGCTAATATTTGCTCTAATGGCCCGTCTTGATGTAGCAATTCTATGACCCTATTTTTTAAGAATCCGTAAGAAAGGTTTGTATTGACTTTATGGTCATACAATCTCTGTTTATTCTGCTCTTCAAACTCATCAACTAAACTGCTGATGATGACTGATTGAAGATTACTTATAAAGACTGCACAGCCGATATCTTGGTTGATCGTTTGATCGGAATAACCCGAAAAATATTCGATCTTCAGCTTGTTTTTCAACTCATCCATAAACGTCTCTATACCCCACCTCATAAAGTAAAGCTTCATAAACAGCTTCGATGGATGTTTCTGACTATCCAGCAAGGTAGTAATCAGTACTTCTGTTTCCCCGTTGGGGAGATCGATTCTTAGTAAACGTACTTGGATACTTGTTTTTCTGCTGTAGTTTTTGCCTTTGAACGATTTGTCCTGATCGGGGTACATCAAGGTAATTAAAGACGCTTTCCACCTGCTACAAATTCCTTTACCAGGTTAGAATGAACGGTCTTCGCCCGGATTAAACAATCAATACCCGCCTGAACATGCTCATAAATAAAGGCAAAGGATGGATACCCGCGGTCATAAATAATCAAATCGCCTTTTTTCCATTGATGCTTATGCATCAATGCAAGGTCGCGTTCAGAGGCTCTTCCTTTGCCCAACACAACATCAAGTGTCAGTTTATTCATCACATCAAACAGTACGGACATTTTTGCCTGCACGATCGACAAGGTCGCGGCGTTGCTGACTACGCCGTATTGCTGCTGTAATTCTTTGGTAAATGGTAAAGTTAGTTCGGAACTGTCTGCCGCCAGGATTCGCAATCCATGTAAAAGCTTTACCTCATCATTTTCAGGCCTGTAAAAGCCCTGGATAATAACAGACGAAAGATATTTGAATACCTCGGGATTGATCTTTTTCCGATTTTGAACGAAGGCGCTGGACGTAAACGGCAATACCCGATGTGAAAGCTTGTTATTCAATTGTTGTAAAAAGCCATCTATCTCTACGCTAAGGCTCTTTTTAAGCTGATTGACCATCAGAAGGATAGCAGACAGAAATGATTGCTTACGAGTTCTGGTAAAGTGTTTATCGTCCATCTTAAACTGCGCCGCTAAGTTTGGATTAACTAACTCGGCCCTCACCTTTTCAAGCAGAAAAAGTGAGTTTTTTTTGCAATTTAACTATTTGATTATGAATTAAATATAATAAAAAATAATCAAAATTCAAATTAATAAACTGACAAACAGATACTTATAGCTTAACTTAATGACATTGGGCCTTATACGCATTGGCCGGTATCCGCTCCTATCACTAACACGATTTTTTACTACTCCTGAACCAATCTCAAAATTTCGGGCAGGTTCGGATAACGGATACTTAAGGGTATTGATTCATAAAGAGGATAAAATCGCTCGCGGCCAATCCAATATTCCGTAAGGCCTTGCTTAACTTCTGTCGTGTAAATTAACCGCTTGCCCGTAGCCGGTTTTATTATATAGGTATGAAAATTAAAACTTCCCGGTTTAAGCTTAATACGCTCGCCTTTTTTAATAACATTCTTTTTCGTAACAGAGTCCCATCCAAGTATCTTTTCCTGATATAGGGTATCGGCCGGTACGACTGATATTACTTCATAAATGGTAAAAGACCTGCTTCCTGCATTTATCCATTTTAAAACCATATGACTACCAACCACACGCTTTTCAAATTTCAACCGTGTAAACGATTGATTGGCATAAACATCAAACAACTTCAAATCTCCAATTATCTTATCGTTTACACCATCGTGTTCAGCTTTTAGAAGATACCTATCTTTCTTTAAATCAATTTTCAAGTTATTTGTGTTGGCTTGATTGCCAACACAAAATAATATGATCAAAAGCGAAATACGTCTCAGCATAACCGTAAAATTAGCAATTGATATTACTCAATAAAATTCAGTCGCTTATCCTCTCTAATTTTTCGTAATAAGTTTTTTACATTCAGATGATATAAATATATTAGCAGGAGCACTAATTAATCCCTAAATAATTGGCTCCCGCTGCTTACCGGCTCACCTTAACCTTGATTGTACTTTTAAGTACCTGCAAGCTGTTTGCCCAAACCCTGGTTGATCCGGTTGATTCGTTACAAACACAGTTAGACGCCAATGGGATCTTAGCTTCTATATTCAGCGGCAAAAGCAGCAAACCTGCCGCGGTTACCGAACAGGTACGAAACCGCACCTACTGGTCGGTATTGCCATCGGCCGCTTATAACCCGAGTGTGGGGTTTGCAGTTGGGGTAATTTCATCAGTAGGGAAATACTTTGGCGATCCTTCAACCACAACGCTTTCGGTAATTAATGCGGGCTTTTACCTGTCAACAAGCGGGCGCTCTACTTTTGAGTTTAAGCAAAATGCATTTTCAGCCGAAAACAAGTGGAACTTGCAGGGCACTGTACAAATAGGGAAAACCGTTGCTATGGACAACGGCCTCGGCGCCGGCAGGCGCAGTTTTGGCGAAGGCAGCTTTTTCATGAATAGTACCCATTTTGACAATAATCCTGATGCATTCCCTATCCGTTATGTATATATCAAAGCTAATGAGCGTATCTACCGTAAACTGCCAACCATATACGTAGGCGCCGGGCTAAGCTTTAATTATTACAGCCATATAGATGATGACCGCAAGGATATCCCCATATCAAAAACTCATAACTACCGCTATAGTATCTGTAACGGTTTTCCTGTTAACTCGTACCAGGTTAATGGCTTGTTGTTCAATTTCCAGTTCAATAACCGCGACCAGCCTAACCGCCCGTTCAGGGGTATTTATGCCGATATAGTTTTGAGGAGCAACCAAACCTGGCTGGGAAGCAACCGCAATGCCATGCAGGTAAAGTTTAAGTTCAGGAAGTACTGGAGCCTGTCATCAACCCACCCGAACATGTTTTTGCGTTGTGGCACTGGTCAAACTATTTGTTAAGCGGGGCGCTGCCCTACCTTGAACTACCCGGCACCGGCAGCGATGCTTATGACCGCATTGGCAGAGCTTTCATTATTGGCAGGTTTAAAGGCATGTCGTTTGTATATAATGAGGCAGAATACCGCTTTTCCGCTAACAGGCAATAAGTTGCTCAGCGGCGTTGCTTTTGTTAACGCCGAAATGGCAAACAATCAGCAACGCAAAAAGCTATTCAGGTACCGGGAGCCCGGTGGCGGCGCCGGATTGCGGCTGTTGTTTAATAAATACACACGCCCTAATCTATGTATTGATTATGCCAGGGGAGCTTATACCTCGAGAGTTTCTTTTTGGGATTTAACGAGGTGTTTAGCTGTAAGCAGGCTCAAATAACAATAATACCGCTATAAACTGGTGTCATTTTTGTACTGATTTTTCTTGAACAAGCAATCTACCGTAAAATGCGCACTCCGTTAACCTCACAACTACTTGGCGACCTTATTGAAAAAGGCTACGAATATGTATTGGTAAAAGTAACCGTAAACCAACAAACTGAAGAGGTGGTTGACATCACCCTTGTACCCGTTAAAACTAAACCCGTCCTTAACAATCTGCCGGCAGGCTACGAGACGTTTTATCGCATAACCCGCGAACCTGTGCAACTCGCTTGCGGAGTTGACAAAACAAGTATTTTTATAGAATATCAATCATTTGATAATGAAGTAACCGACAAAGATATTTTTGACGACACTTATTTTAGAATGAGCGAAGAGTTTTTCAGGCAGGTATTGGACAGCCTTGAAGATTACGCCGTAATAACCACCGATAAAAATGGAAACATCAATAGCTGGAATACCGGCGCCCAAAAAGTTCTTGGTTATACCGAACAGGAAGCGTTAGGGCTTAACGGCCGCATTTTTTTTATTATTGAGGATATTGCCGCCGGCAAGCCTGAATTGGAATTAAAAAGGGCATTAAGCATGGGCAGAGCTATTGACGAACGCTACCATGTACGTAAAGACGGCACTCGTTTTTGGGGGAGCGGACTGGTTTTCCCTTTGTTTGATGAACAACATAATCATCGGGGCTTCACTAAAATAATGCGCAACCAGCGCGAGGAGCAACTAGCAAAAGAACTTGGCATATAAGACAAACGGGGGCACTCAATGAGCGCCCCCGTTTGTCTTATATCTTTTAAAAAAAGGAAATTACGCGTTATAGCTTACGCCGTGATCTTCTTCAACTTGTGGGTTAATAAATGGCGAGCCTTTAGTAAAGCAACCTACAATTAAAAGATAGGCGCCAAAAATTAATTGCGGTAAAACCATTCTATCAGAAAAGGCATAAACCCAGGGTGAGCAAAATAAAAATGAACCCATAATTACGTCGCCTACATTATGCATTACCATAGGGAATTGTTTGATAAAACCCATTTCGTTTTTAGCGAAGATAGCCATGATCAGCTGTAACCAGCCAATTATTAAAGGCAGGAACAAAGCAGCGCCGCCAACATGAAGCGTATCAAAAGTCCATAATGATGAGATCATTAACAGGGCTACAACGTAGTTTAAAAATCCGTAAGTTTTGGTTGAGATGAAGCCTTTCATTTTTATAGCTTATTTATAAGTATCAATATAAATGATTTAAATTTAAATTTTGTGCCAAAGGTAAACATTTGCACGGCTTAAGTACAGTAAATTTAAAAAAATTGAACAGCCGGTTAACTAATTGGCCACCAGGTCACGAAATAACTGAATGTGCCAGCTATCTTTAAAAGGCACCTCCCATTTAGTTTCAAGCTCGGTTAAATTTTGTACCAGATTGTTGTAAACTACGGTTTCTTTAGTGATGCTGCCATCTTTTAATTTAGCCTCAAAATCATGGCGCGGCAGTGAAAGCACTTCCTGCCCTTCGCGATAAGCTAAATTAAACCTATCGAAAAGGTTGATACCTAAATGCTGTTGCACCTGCTGCATAAAATGAACCGATTTATCGATAGAGCAACCGCTGGCACCTGCCTGGCTTTCATCAACAATTAATATAAAAAAACGGTTATACCTCACCTCGCCTTTGGCTTTCAGCTGGTTGTTGTGGGCTGTCCAGTTGGTGGTAAACTTGTCCAGCTCGGGCTGTATCTGCTGCACTTCCAGATCGGTTAATTTCCTGTCCGACTGATAGATCCAAACTCTTGACTGTGGAGAAAATTTCATTTCCAAAAATATCAATTTATTAACTTCGGGTTACATTTTGTTGTCATGAAAATATCAATTCTGCCATCAATTGGAAAAACCGCGCTCATTACGTCAATTTTAGTCCTTAGTGCGCTAAATTACGGTTTTAAAGCTGAAATGAACGAACAGGAATGGTTAAACTGGAGCAATAAATGCCTCACCAGCTCATTTAACCCCGCGCCTGATATCAACCTCAAAAAGTGGGAGATAACCCTTACCAACGACTATTTTTTACGGCTGCGAAAAACTTATCAACAGGGCAAGCAGGAGTATTTTTCTTTCAACCTGCACCGTTTAACTAATGTTGATTATGTGGGCAGCGACACTACAGGTACAGTAAAATTCAATACCCAAACCGATGATATCATTGTACAAACCTACGAAGACCCTAATGGCAATATCGACTCAATGGCTACCACATTTGATTTACCGGTACATAACATGAGCGCCACCAAATTTGACAGCCTGAAGAATGCCTTGAAATATTTCAGGACGAAAGGTTTATAACCCATTAGCCCTAACCGTGATCTCGGCAATATCCAGCACCTTTATCTCCTGCTCCTTATCCTGATTTTTTACACCATCAGTTAGCATGGTCATACAAAACGGACAGGCAGCGGCTACAACCTGTGCTTTGGCTTCTATAACATCGGCAATCCGCTCTATATTGATATCCTTTTTGCCTGGTTCAGGTTCCTTAAACATTTGCGCGCCGCCGGCACCACAGCACAGCCCGTTTGATTTGCAGCGTTTCATTTCCACCAATTCGGTATCCAGGATCTCTAACGCCGCGCGCGGAGCCTCGTAAACATCATTTCCCCGGCCCAAATAACAGGGGTCATGATAAGTGATCCTTTTCCCCTTAAAACTTTCGCCACCTTCGGCTTTCAGTTTACCAGCATCAATTAACTGTTGAATAAGTTGCGTGTGATGGATCACCTCATAATTGCCGCCCAGGCCTGGATACTCATTTTTTATAGTATTGAAACAGTGCGGACATCCGGTGACTATTTTTTTGATATTATAACCGTCAAGCACCTGGATATTCATCATGGCCTGCATCTGGAACAGAAACTCGTTACCCGCACGCTTGGCAGGGTCGCCGGTGCAATTTTCTTCTGTACCTAACACTGCGTAGCTAATGCCCACATGCTGCAATATCTTACAGATATCGCGGGTAATTTTCCGGGCACGCTCATCAAAGCTGCCTGCACATCCTACCCAAAACAATATTTCAGGTTCCTGCCCTTGTGCAGCCATTTCGGCCATGGTTGGGATTTTTATTTCGGAATTCGAATTTTCCATCTCGGATTTAAATTTGAATTTAAAAAGTAAACTGCCAACTAAAAACTGTTAACTGCCTACCGCTCCTCCGCCCAGTTAAACCTGTCGGCCTGGCTGTATTTCCATGGCGCGCCATTATTTTCAACGTTGCCAAACATATTGTTGAGGCTTGCCGGGGCCTGCGATTCTTCCATTACAATATAACGGCGCATTTCGGTTATGATCTCCAGCGGATTGATGTTCACCGGGCAAGCTTCCACACAGGCATTGCAACTGGTACAAGCCCAGAGCTCTTCGCGGGTAATGTAATTGTCAAGCAATGATTTATTATCCTGGTGATCCTTACCATGCTTATCAATATTATTGCCGACTTCCGTAATCCGGTCACGGGTATCCATCATGATCTTACGCGGCGATAGCAACTTGCCTGTAATATTTGCCGGACAAACCGAGGTACACCTGCCGCATTCAGTGCAGGTATAGGCCTCCATCAGGTTTTTCCAGGTAAGATCAGTTACATCCTTTGCGCCAAAACGTCCGGGCTCGCCAGTATTTTCGGGGACGAATGATGGATCAAGCATGGCTTTGACCTCATTAGTAACCGATGCCATATTGGTAAATTTCCCTTTAGGGTTCAGGTTTGAATAGTACGTATTGGGGAAAGCCAGCAGAATATGAAAATGCTTTGAATACGGCAGGTAATTTAAGAAACACAAGATCCCGACAATATGAAACCACCAGCAAACACGCTCAGTAATTACCAATGCCGAAGCGCTACCAGGCAGCAACGGTGCCAACAATGAACTCACCGGAAAGCTTCCGGCTGTAATATAGTGGCCAAAATGCAGCAGTTGTAATTTATAATCGGCTGCATTCATGGTCAGGAAAGCGGTCATGAGCAAGATCTCAGTAATAAGGATGTAATTAGCGTCAGATTTTGGCCATGAGGTCATTTCTGTACCGGTAAACCTTTTAAGATGTACAACATTGCGCCTGCACAGGAAAACGATACAAGCCGTAAGTACCAATACTGCAAGCATCTCGAAACCGCCTATTAAAAAACCATACAAACCACCAAGAGGATGTGAAAAGATGCGGTACGAGCCAAAGATCCCATCAATCATGATCTCCAGCACTTCAAGATTGATGATAATAAAACCAATATAAATAAAAAAGTGCATTACCGCCGCTACGGGGCGTTTAACCATTTTTGTTTGCCCAAGGGCAATTTTGGCCATTACTTTCCAGCGCAGGGCCGGCTGGTCGTTACGCTCCGTGTCTTTACCCAGCAAAATATTGCGCCTGATTTTAGACACGTTCTTGCCAAAGAAGTAAACGGCAACCGCCAGGATGATAATAAATATAAGCTGAGCAATCATTATGCGTGCATAGTATTTTTCTCAAAGTTAAATGAATTGTTTAAAGCGCGAAATGTTTTGGGATTGAAAAAATATTTGAAAATTAATTAGCTGATTACCTGTACAATTATTTAAAACCAGCAGGCGAACAGAAACTTTTTTCAAAAAAAAGTTTTCAAACATAAAAAAAAGGCTACATTTGCACTCCCCAAACACGGGAACGGTTTGGTACCATAGCTCAGATGGTAGAGCAAAGGACTGAAAATCCTTGTGTCACTGGTTCGATCCCAGTTGGTACCACAAAAAAGACCACGTGGTCAATTTATTTTAAAAAGTTTTTAAAGCCTTCGGATTTTCTGAGGGCTTTTTTGTTTAGTTTTCTTTGAAAATTCCCAAATAAGGGTGATCAATTAGCTTAAGCTCTTTTCTCGATTTCCTTTTTTACCTCTTCTATTAATTGCTGTTCGGTGGGTAGATATAATTTGTACTCGCTCGCGAAAATGGTTTTATTATCTTCCGGAAGAGATATTTTTACTACTGCATTATTCTTTTCAGCGCATAGCAAAATGCCTATAGTAGGTTTTTCGAAGTCCTTCTTTTCGTATCTGTCGTAATAATTTACATACATCTGTAACTGTCCCATATCTTGATGAGTAAACTTTGTAGTTTTTATTTCAATGATCACGAAGCATTGCAGTAGCCGATTATAAAAAACAAGGTCAATAAAAAACTCGTCTCCGTCAATGTGTAGTCGCTTTTGTCTGGCAACGAATGCAAAACCATTACCCATTTCTAACAGAAAATCATGCAAATGAGTAATTATTGCCTGTTCTAAATCCTTTTCATAGTATGATGCTTCACGGTGCAATCCTAAAAATTCAAGATACATAGGGTCTTTGATTATTTCTTTTGCATCAGACGGCTCCCGTTCGTTGCGCGCAACAGCCAATACGCTATCTCTATCGTTACTCATTAGAAGCCGTTCCCATAAACTACTATGGATCTGACGTTCTAATTGGCGTACGGTCCAGTTGTTTTTGATAGTTTCTGCTATATAAAAATCACGTTTATCCTGACTGTCAAGTCGGATTATAACCTTGTATTGACTCCAACTCAATTGCGAATACACTGTATTCGCAATTGGGAATGTGCGATAAAACTGTCGGAAGAGTTCTATCTGCCGTTTAGAAAACCCGCTACCATATTCAGGCTCTAATTGATCAGCAATAAACTTTGTGAGGTAATTGCCATAATCAGCGCGGTCCTTCCCTTGTTGCTCTTCTTCAAAAATACGTTGCCCGATTTGCCAGTACATCAATGTACGCTCGTGGTCGACCAGCCTGATAGCTTTATCCTTAGCCTGAAGAATTATGGCCTGAATATCAGCAATTACAGATTGATTAATAAGCATGGTAGTTAGGATTACAGGTAAATGTCAAATTTACGAAATACAAGTGGTTTACCTAAATTTGAACAATGCCAAATATCTGCCTTAAATGAAAGATGACCGATTGAATTTATACAAGTCCCTATTTAAAGGAAGAGAAGATATATTTGCGCTGAGATGGGAAAAAGGCGGCAAGAGTAGCTATATGCCGGCTTATAGTTTCGACCCGCACCGATACCGACAGCATCAAATGAAAGGCGGCACTTTCCAAACCTTTGCTGATAAAAAATATCAACCCTTAACAGACGATCATTTAATAAAACATCTTAAAGGTGAACAGGTTGTTGGCATTTACCCATTATTACAGGATAATACATCATATTTTATTGTAGCAGATTTTGATGAAGCCGAATGGATTGAGGAATGTAGAACGTTTATTGGAATTTGTGAAGAACATGATATCCCGGCTTACTTAGAACGCTCACGTTCCGGCAAAGGCGGCCACATATGGATATTTTTTGAGGCACCTTATGAAGCATTTAGAAGCAGGAAGATCATGATGACCTTGTTGCACAAAGCGGGCTTGATCTCTATTTTTGATAAAAACTCAAGTTTTGACCGACTTTTTCCGAACCAAGATTATCATTCAAAAAAAGGTTTAGGTAACCTCATTGCTTTGCCCTTAAACAAAACCAGTTTAAATAATGGTAATAGTTGCTTTATTGATCCCGACACCTTACAGCCTTTCGATGATCAGTGGGCATTTTTAAAAATAGTTAACAGGATTACTATAACACATCTCAACTATATTTATAAAGAGCAAGTTACCCAGGACGAACTTTCAACAGGGCTATTTCAAAAAGAGCAAACCTTAAACGGAAAGTTGGTAATTATATTAAGTAAAGAAATTCATATTAGCCGAATCGGCTTGCCTGCTTCACTTGTTAGTTTTCTAAAAGAAGAGCTAAATTTTGCCAATACTGAATATCAGGTAAAGAAGAACATCAATAAAAATACGTTTGGGATAAAACGTTATTTTAAACTGCTTAATGATACATCAGAATCGATAACAATTCCCAGAGGTTTTATTGGCAGGTTGTTACGTTTTTGTAAAGAACAAGAGATTGAGTATACCCTTAAAGATCAACGACAAAAGGCAGAGCCTGTAAACTTTAAAGGCTCTATAGCATTAAAAGAGTATCAATTACCTGCACAGGAAGCAGCCGCTAAAAAAGACTTTGGAATTATAGTTGCTCCGCCGGGTTCCGGTAAAACGGTGTTAAGTTTGGCTATCATAAAGGATAAACAGCAACCGACACTCATTTTAGTACATCGAAAGCAGTTAGCTGATCAATGGATCGAACGAATAGAATCATTTTTAGGCATTCCAAAAAAAGACATCGGACGGATCAGTTCGGGGAAAAGCAAACCAGGTAAATACATTACGGTAGCCATGATACAAAGCATGGAAAAAGCTTTAGAGTCGCCAGAAAACTCAAATCTATTCAGCGCTTTTGGTACGATCATTATTGATGAGTGCCACCACGTTCCAGCTGAGAGTTATCAACGGGTTGTATTAAAATTGAACAGCTACTATCTGTATGGTTTGACAGCAACACCATTTAGAAAATATAATGACGGGAAACTGATATTTATTTACTTAGGTGAAACGATATATGAAATCAAACCAACGGAAGTTCAAAATCAACAAGGCACTCAGGTTATCGTAAGGGACACCGAACTCTTTGTTCCTTTCAACATAAAAACAGATCAGCTCGAAACTCTCTTTAAGATTTTAATACATGATTCAGCACGGAACCAACTCATTTTAAATGATGTTGTAACACAACTAAATACCAGTAAGAAAGTTGTTATTCTTACGGAACGGAAGGAACACATTGCTTCATTACAGCAATATTTAAAACAGCAATATGATACCATTTCATTAAGCGGAGAAGACTCTGATCTAAGTAAGAAGTCTAAATGGACCGCGATAAACAAGGGCGATTTTCAAGCATTAATCACCACAGGACAATATTTTGGAGAAGGAACTGATATACAAAATATAGCGTGTTTGTTTTTAGTTTACCCATTTGCATTTGAAGGTAAACTGATCCAGTACATTGGCAGGGTACAACGCTCAGAGGTGGCACCCATCATTTACGATTACCGCGACCACAAGATCAGTTATCTGGAGAAACTATTTCAAAAGAGAAACCTGTATTATAAAAAGCTTGATCAAAGTGGCTTAACAAGTCCGATAGATGAGAGTGAGGTGGTAAGCGGCCAAATCAATGAGAAGATCGATATCTCAATTGAGAAATTGGAGTTCAGATTCGGCAGCATTGCATTTAAGCACGCCGTTGCTGAATTTAATGACAAAGAAGTAGAGTTTGAAATTGAAAACTTAAATATTAGGCCGGAGTTTACCGTTCTTAAACCATACTTCATCCGACTGCTCAGAAGCACAACAGTATCGATCAATATCCGGGCAACTTTCCAACATAACAGGCTGGTATTTAAAACAGCTACCTCAAATGATCTTGATAAAATAAACCGCGAAGTTATCGAAAGTGTCAAATTTCGTTTTCTATCCAAAGACATTATTAAAGGTATTCCAGCAGGCGAAGAAAATCTTTTAGATGCAGAAAAAATACAAGGTGGAGCCGAAAAATTGATTTACACAAGCGAGGATGATCTATTGGAAAACATACTAGCACTTAAACAGTATAAACACCACCGTCATCTTCGATATCTCGCCCAAAAACATGAGCGAACGGTATTAAAGCTCCGCTTTGTGCTGGAACCTTTTTCATTTGTGTTTTTGCTTTCCGGCAATAATCAATACCATTTAGTTTGGGAAACATTAGATACAGAAGAGGCAACCTACATATGGCACATTGAAAAATCGGCTTATGAACTTGAACGAAGTATAAAACGGATAGATGGATTGCTTGAACAAATTCGAGCAAAGGGCCGACAACAATATCTTGAAACTAATCCCGAACAATTTAGTCGGATCGTGCACGATTATTCTGATGATACAAAAGGTTTGATTATTTGGAAAGATCTATTGGAGGAAAAGTTATTTTAACATGATTGAGCTTTGAAATATATTGCAAACACAATATTTGAACCATTTTCAATCCAGGTCTAAATCTGCCAGTCTTTTCAAATCATAGAAGAAATGGTGTGTTATAGTTAAGTCTGCACCACAGCAATAAGAAGGTCACTTTCGATAAGAAAGTGACCTTTTTTTGCGTTTAAAGGCATCTTTTCTCTCCGACTAATTATTGATTCACATTCTCATTGCTCCATATCTAATTAAACGGCCTTACTCCTTTTTAAAAAATTCATTGACAAGCTTTTAATAATTTACTTACAAATTGTTTATGATATATATTATTTGTAAGTTTATGTAACCAATTGCATTATTTATGGTGATAAAATTTTAGGCATTATTTTGTCTTTACCTGGCTCTTTTACCAAGAAGTTGTCGCCCGCCAAATAAAAACCGCTGCCAGACGAAATAAAGCCTTATATCATATTAAACCTTAAGCATTATGAATAAGATTTTAGTTTTCGCAGCTTTATTTAGCTTCTTGATCTTTGGATGCAAGAAAAAAGAGAAGTCGTCCGAGGCAGGCCTTTCGGGTGTATATGAACTTGAAAAACAAGTGCTTGATCGAGGAGGTAAAGACTCTGTTATTAAACGAACGCAAATTAAAATCTACACAGATCATAACTATTTATACGCCAGTATAGTTCCTGATTCATCTGTTGGGTTTGGTGTGGGCACTTATACACTCGACTCTGCTAACCGACTTAAGGAACATAGTATTTACACCAGCAGAGCGCTCGACTCATCCCTAACGTATAATCTTGAGGTTACAAAAAAACCGGATGGTTATACCCAAGTCATCCCCGACTTTGCCACGGTAAAAGGTGTAAAATATGCATTGAAGGAAGAATATAAAAAATTCCCGGCAGCGGATAGCTCAGTGCTTGACGGCTTGTGGAAAATGGAAAGAACCTATACAATAAAAGGCAAAGACACAATCTCAACTGACGTAACGCAGTATAAAATATTCTGGGGAGGGCATTTTATTTTCGTCCACAGGCTCGCTCAAAATAAGGAAAAAACCATCTTTAAAAATGGGTTTGGCACCGGGGTATTTACTTTTAATAATGATACACTTAGAGAAGAAGAGCAAATATCAAATTACAGGCTTCTTCAAGGTAACAAATTTACTGTTAAAGTCACGATGAATGGTCATGACCAATATACCCAGGTGATTAATAGTGCTACAAATGGCCAATCTGTAGAAATCTACAGGCGAGTCAAATAAAAATTCTTTATTTAACCTTGTGTCACTGGTTCGATCCCTGTTGGTACCACAGAAAAGAAATCCTCTTAGTTAACGCTAAGGGGATTTTTTGCTTCTTGCAAATATCAATCTATTTTCAATAACTTTGTATTTCAAAGTTCTTTTATAAACATAAATCACAGGTAAACATGCCCATTTCTACCACACTCGACCAATTGCATTACCAGGCAAAAGGAAATAAATGGATGCGGCTTTTCGCCGTTTTTAACAGGATAGTGCTGGCGGCCGGTTTTTTAATAGCCGGTAACGTTAAAATTATGGGCGAGCGGTTCGCCAGCGGCTTGTCGGCCAATCAACCGATGGGCCATTATTTAGAAGCGTTGCACCATACAGGTTATTATTACACTTTTATTGGTATTTTGCAGGTGGCAGCCGCCATCCTGTTATTGATTCCCCGTACTCGGCTCCTCGGGGCGCTAATCTATTTCCCGATTATACTGAACATCTGCATACTGGCCTACGCCGTCAGGTTTGAAGGCACCCGCATCACCACCTTCATGGTACTTGCTAACTTATATTTGCTGGGTTGGGATTATGACCGCTTAAAATTCATTTTACCATTCAAGCAAAAAAACAGCTATACAACGCAACCTGAAATACGGAGTAACAAGTTTCCGTTCGTATTTTTTGGAGGCGTTTTTGCAACAATAGCCGCAGTAATAGTAATTAACCAGTTCGTATATGATATCCGACCGGGTAATTCATTAATGGAATGCAATAATGGGTGTGCTGGAAATGCCAAGCCGGAGGCTTGTAAAGTTTTTTGCGACTGCGTACACAACCAGGGCAAACCACTGGACAGTTGCCTGGCCCAATATGATAAAGCTCCGGGTAAAACTATCCAGACATCAGGCGTGGGCAATGCAAAACATAGCAGGTGAGCAAGGATACGTTATTTATCTCATTGCCTCTCCGTGGGTGTTGTGTAGCCGGCGATTTGTATGTAATAATATATAGTTAATTAAATCCTTTTTTAGGACCAGATTTGTCGCTTTAGCTGTATTTTTGAATATGTAGCATCCTTTTTTGAGGATCAGCAAGGCTTCGACAATATGCCGCCGGCTATGAAAAAGAAGACGGAAAAAAAGTATATAATTAAGACATGGCGAACCATGAAACGCCATCTCCGCTCTTTTGTCAAAAACGACGATCAGGAAGATTTGCATCGTTTTCGCACCGGGGTAAAAAAACTACGGGCGCTTTTGATCTTGGGAGACAGCGCGGCAGAGGATGTTACGCTGGAGAAACGCTTCAAACCTGTTCGTAAGATATTTAAGCATGCCGGCGAAATCAGGAATGCCTATATAAACCAGGAACTGGGCAGAGCAGTTGGTGAAAACACAGATTTTATCCGGGAGCAACAGCAGATCATGAAAACCACCACCTGGGCATTTAACGCCGATAAGGATCAGCACAGCGCCTGGCTCCGAAAAACACGACGCAAACTGCTGAAGCAGATCAGGCCGATCAGTAAACATCATCTTTCCTTATATTACAGGCAACAACTGGAAATCATTGCTACAACCATAAACCCTCCCCGTTTTAATGAGGAATTACATACCTGCCGTAAACAACTGAAGGTACTGCTTTATAATTACCCCCTGGCCGGCCCGGAGTTGGACCTCCCTTTTAATGAATCTTATCTTGACCAGGTACAAGCAGCCATCGGCGACTGGCATGACAATGAACTGGCCATTGCACTTATTTCAACTACTGCGGATCTCCGGAACAGCAAAGAGACACTCAAAGGACTGAAGAAGCAGGCCGCCGTGCTTAAAAAACAACTTACCAGGCTCACCCGGAATTTCCGCGCACAGGCAAGCTCATCGGCCGCAATTTAACCAGAAGGGAAAGCACAACTTCAGATCCTTTCTTCTTCTTTTTTTGGGAGGTGACCATTAACGCTGTTTCGTTTTTTTAGCGGTAACACGAAGAAAAAAGTCGATCCCATCCGGGGTTCGCTTTCTACCCAGATGCGGCCCCCATGCCGTTCAATGATCTCTTTGGTAATGTATAACCCTAAGCCCAGGCCAGTTATGCTCCTGTTTACATCTTTTGCACGATAAAACTGGCTGAATATGTGGCTGATATTTTCCTCATTGATGCCCATACCGTAATCTTTAACAGATACCTGGACTTCCGTTTCTGACTTTTTTACTGATACTTCGATTTTATCAGATTCCGGCGAATATTTGATCGCGTTGGTGACCAGGTTGGTCAATACCTGCTCCAGCCTCATTTTATCCCCTTCTAAAATCATTTCTACGTTTTCGTCAAAATAAATTTCATGTGATGTATAGGCTTCCCGAATAGCTTCAAGGTTTTCTTTGATAAGCGCTGTAAAATCAAATTCTTCAAAATAAAACTGCAATTTTCCAGATTGTATTTTTGAGATATCAAACAAATCATTGATCAGGGCATTCAGCTTTTTTAACTGGGTTATAGCCTTTGCAACAAATGGCCTGTTAACATCAATTACCTTTCGTTCCAGCAGTTGTAAAAAACCGCTCATAGAAGTGAGGGGCGTTTTCAATTCATGGGAGGCCAAAGCAATAAATTCATCTTTTTTCTGGCTCAGCTCTTTTACTTCTGTAAACAGCCTGGAATTATCGAGTGCCACTGCCGCCTGAGAAGCCAGGCTAACCACAAAGTCTTCATGCTCTTGCAAGAAAACACCGGCTTCCGGGTGGCCAAAGAATAAGCCACCAATAACATTGCCTGAACTGCTTATAACCGGCACGGCCAGGTAGCTTACTACCGGCAGATGCCCCTCGGGCATTCCAAAATGCGGTGCATTTTGTCCATACCTGGGATCTTTCGTTATATCATCTACCCTTAGTACGCCTTCCCCGCTAAATGTGCGATGGAAAACTGCCGTATTCCGGGGCATTCCGAAATTTTCAAATGCCTCTTTTGGCGCGCCCGACAAAGAGTACAACATATAGGCTTCGCCGTCCTGATTGATGGTATTATAAAAAAATGCGCCAAAAGCGGCACCGGTAATCTGTGTAGTGGCATCCGTTACTTTTTGCAGGATAGATTCGGTATCAAGTTTCTCTGAAATGGCTTTCCCTATAGTATTCAGGATCTTCAGTTTTGCCGCCTGGTGTCGGATGGCCGTTTCGGCTTTCTTTGCGGCTGTAATATCCCTGGCAATCTTTGATGCGCCAATAATGGTTCCATGCCGGTCCTTTACCGGTGAAACAGTAAGGGATATATCAATGGCGCTTCCATTTTTGTGCAGCCTAACGGTTTGGAAATGATCAACTTTGTTACCGTTCCTGATGTTTTCAATGATAACATCTTCTTCGGACAGCCTGTCGCGAGGAATAAGAATAGATATATGTTTACCGATAGCCTCTCTTTCCTGGTAACCAAAAATCTTTTCGGCACCACCGTTCCAGGTAGTGATAATCCCGTTAAGGGTTTTGCTAATAATGGCATCATCAGAATTTTCAACAATTGCAGCCAGCATGCCCCGTTTCTCTTCTGTCTCTTTTTCGTGGGTCACATCACGCATAATGTGAGATGCTCCAATTACTTCCCCCTGTTCATCCCTTATTGGCGAAATAGTAAGTGATACCGGAAAATCAATCTGTAGCTTACTGCTGCGGACAGTATATAAGTGATTTATTCTTTCACCTGACCATACACGTTCAAGAATAGCCAGTTGTTCCTGACGGACGCTTTCGGGGATCAGGGTAAGGATGTTCTGCCCTAACAACACCGGGGCCGGGCAGCCAAACATTTTTTCAGCAGCCGGATTACAATTTAAAATAATATAGTCAAGATCGTGGCTCAATACCGCATCTTCCATTCCCTCAAAAATGGCAGTTAAGGTGAAGAGGTCAGGTAATAAGTTGTTTTTCATGAAAAGCTATCTTCTTTTGCCCTGTCAGTGAATATCCGGTTTTATTTAGATGTGTGGTTTATACATCTTATCCAATCATTGAAAACTCAACAGGCTGTTTCGATGCAGGAATAACAGGGATTGGCAAAAAAAGTTTTAAGCACCGTGCATGCGATGTTACTTTGTTATACCAATAGCTAACGTTTATTCCTTCGTTAATGATCAGAAAATAAAACTTATGAATGCTGTTGCTTGCGTTTGTACTCGCTTGGCGTACAGCCATATTTTGCTTTAAAAACCGTGGAGAAATAATTTGGTGTAGAGAAACCCACCATATAGGTTATTTCAGATATCGGATACCCTTCATTCATTAACAAATATTTCGCTTTTTTTAGCCGTCGGTTTAATATGTAATCGGAGATGCTGCAGCCAAGCAACGCTTTAACCTTTCGGTAAAGCTGGATCCTTGAAACTCCTATCAGTTTACATATTTCATCAACGCTAAAGTTTTCATTCGCTAAATTCTGTTCTACAATACCGGCAAAATCATTCAGGAATTTTTTGTCGAGGGCTTTTGAGACAGGCACAGTTGATTTACTTACATCACTGGTAAAATGTTCTTTAAGTGTTGCCCGGCTTTTGATCAAATTCTTCACGGTAGCGAGTAAATAATCAAAGTTAAACGGCTTAACAATGTAGGCATCGGCCATGCAGGTAATCCCATCTATCTGTTGTTCAACACTACCTTGTGCCGTTAAAAGAATAATAGGGATGTGCGAAGTACGGACATCAGTTTTCAGTTTTACTGTTAAAGTTTTGCCAGACATCCCCGGTAATACCACATCAGATATGATCAGGTCCGGAACACGCTCAAAGGTTTCATTTAATCCGCCTGTGCCATTATCGGCTGTAAATATCTCATAAGTAGCTCCCAGTTTTTCACTCAGGTAGCTCAGCAAGTCTTTATTATCTTCGATGATTAATATGGATTGCTCCCTGGGCGTGCCGAATATTTGCCCTTCATCCGTTAATGTAACAGGTGCTGCCAGGTCTGTAACATAAATTTTTGCCCGCTCTTCAATACCTGTTTGTTTTGCATTAGCGTGCTCCTGTGCAGTTTGGTCAAAATGACTATTTCCCAACAGCAGGTTAATGGTAAAAGTAGTCCCTTCCCATTTTTTACTCCTAACTTCGATACTGCCATGATGCAGGGACACGATTTCCTTTGACAGCGCAAGCCCTAATCCAGATCCTCCTGAAGAGCTGTTTTCCGCCTGGTAAAACTGCTCAAATACATGGGTAGTGTCCTGCGGCTCCATACCGATCCCGTTATCCTGGATGGCAATATCAACAGAATTGTCATCTCTATTTTTGAAACTAACCTGGATACGGCCATTGTCGTTGGTAAATTTCAGCGCGTTAGCTATGATGTTAAAAAACACCTTATCTAACAGGTTAACATCATACCAAACAATTATCTGTTGCTCATCGCTTACCAGGCTCAGACTGATGTTACGCTTCTGGGCATTTTCCTGAAAGCTGGTGATGATCTCCCTGGCAAATTCAACAATATTGTTGGGTGATACATTGATCTGTTGTTTATCATATTCTATTTTACGGTACTCGATTAATTGGTTAACCAGGCGCAGCAAACGGTATACGTTTTTATGGATCAGTTTCAGACTTTTCCCTGCAACCAGGTTTAGCTTTTCATTACTCATCATATCTTCTACTGGCGAGAGGATAAGTGTGAGCGGCGTACGGAATTCGTGAGAAATATTAGTGAAAAATTGCAATTTAGCCTCCGTAGCTACTTCAGCCTTTGCCGACATCTCGATCAACTGGTTACGCTGCTGCAGAATTTCATTATTTTTAACCTCCAGGCTTTTGTTGATCTTCCGGTTTTCCATGAGCCAGTAAAATGCAAGACCGCCAAAAACGATAGCTAACACCAGCGACATTACAATTACGTTTAAAACCAATTGCTGGCTGTTGTACACCTCACGCTGCTCCGTCAGTAATGATCGTTGCCGTTCAATATCTTTCTGCTGACTGCTGATCTTGCTCCATTGCATTTTCATTAGCTGTACATTGGCAGAGTCAATAACAACCGACTGTAACAGGTTTTCCCTTGCGAACGACTCTTTATTCAGGATCCTGAAAGCGGTCATAATTGCTTCTTTACCCCCGGTAGGATATAGCATACTGGCATTGATAGTTTTTGAAGCAACCATTTGCAGGCCACCTCCATGCCCGGGCAAGGCATCAACGCCCAACACTTTGGTGCCATGAATTTTAAAGTTGTCAAGCACCTCTCTCGTTCCGAGGGCCATTACGTCGTTATGTGCAAATATTACATCTGCATTTTTTATAACAGGTGCAATCCTGGTCAATTGCTTTTTAGCACTATCCTTTAACCAATCGCCATATATCCTGTCGGTTATATTAATATCAGTGTATTTCCTTAACCCGTCAGAAAAGCCGCGGTCCCTTTCAATAGCCGGAGACGAGCCGGGCAGCCCCATAACTTCTACAACGTTCCCCCTTCCCTTTAAAAGAGCACCTGTATATTCACCCGCCATTTTACCTATCTGATAATTATCCGCACCAACATAAGCTGTATATAAAGCTGATGATGTTTTACGGTCGATCACAATTACCGGAATACCTTTGTTGTACGTTTGTTCCACTATTCCGCTGAGGGGTTGCGCTTCATTGGGTGATATAATCAGCAGATCGACACCATCATCCAGCATTTTTTTCACCTGTTCAACCTGCTTGCTGCTGTTACCGTCCGCATCGGCATAAATAAACCGGGCGTCGGGGTGTAATGAAAGCTCCATCCTCATTTCATCAAGCATCGTGCGACGCCAGAGATCAGAACCAATACATTGCGAAAACCCTATAGTATACTGTGATGTTTTATCGGCCCGCTTGCAACCGGCAGCAATAAGCATCATAAAACCGATCAGTATGATACCGGTCTGTATGTTTTTTGCATGCCATTTATTAAGCAAGGTCATAAGCTCAGATTATTTGGAAGAAAAAGGTAATAAACAGGATTAATTATTGGTTTATTTTTTCCCTTTTAGGATTAAACAAAGTAAAGATATCTATAAACGTTCCTGAAAAACAAATTTATGGGGGCGGGCAACCTACCTAACAACCGGGCTGATGTAACCAAATTGAAAGTAACGGGTAACATAAACAAACATTGGATTATAAAATAATAGCCTATGCAATTTTATATAACTGAAAATCAATAAGATAAAACAAGATTGATTTTTATACTTTATTGATACAAAATCAATAACTCTCACATGGCCCATTACCCTACTTTGGCCTCAGTAAATCCAATATAACACCTTTATAATTATTATGAGAAAACACTCCGTCCTGGCCTGGTCCATGGTCGTGGCCCTTGGTGGCTTCCTTTTCGGGTTTGATACAGCTGTAATATCGGGCGCCGAAAAATCTATCCAGCAATTCTGGCACTTATCTGTAGTAGAACATGGGTTTACCATATCTATTGCATTAATAGGAACGGTTATCGGCTCATTATTAGGGGCCCGGCCTTCAGACCTTTTTGGCCGCAAAAACACGCTTTACTTTGTAGCTGCCGCGTATTTGCTATCATCATTGGGTACTGCACTGGCTGATAGCTGGTATGTGTTCCTGGTTTTCAGACTACTGGGCGGCCTCGGCGTTGGTATTTCATCAGTTACGGCACCTATCTATATTTCAGAAGTTTCACCTGCCGACCGTCGTGGCAGGCTGGTGGGCCTGTTTCAGTTTAATGTGGTATTGGGGATACTGATCTCATATCTGTCCAACTACCTGATAAGCCAGGTTGGCGAAACTTCATGGCGGTGGATGCTTGGTGTACAAGCCTTTCCTTCAGCGTTGTTTTTTGTGCTGATCTACTTTATACCTGAAAGCCCGCGCTGGCTGATCCTGAAAAGAGGCGAAATGGCAAAAGCGCTCGGCATATTACGGATCATTAACCCGCTCAACTGCGATGAGGAGTTGGAATCTATAAAAAATTCAACCTTAAATGATACGGCTTCAAGCGGCAGCCTCTTTTCGGGGCAATATAAAACCCCGGTTATACTGGCCGTGCTGTTTGCATTTTTCAACCAGGTTTCGGGCATCAATGCTATCATTTATTATGCGCCGCGCATATTTGAAATGGCCGGATTGGGCGCCCATTCATCATTACTATCAACAGTTGGCCTTGGGGCAATCAACTTTATATTCACCCTTGCCGCCATTAATATTATTGATAAAGTAGGGCGCCGGATCCTAATGCTTATTGGTTCGGTTGGCCTTATCATTTCCCTGTTCCTGGTTGCCTACACCTTTTACTCCGGAAACATGAGCGGCTTTGCCATACCTGCATATATGATGCTATTCATTGCATTCTTTGCGTTCTCGCAGGGAGCAGTTATCTGGGTATTTATTTCGGAGATCTTTCCAAACCAGGTACGTGCAAAGGGCCAAACATTAGGCAGTTCAACCCATTGGATTATGGCAGCACTCATCGCTTTCTCCTTTCCGTATTTCGCCGAAAAACTTGGCGGCACAATAACATTTTCCTTTTTCGGCACCATGATGATATGCCAGTTAATTTTTGTGTGGAGGTTGATGCCCGAAACCAAAGGCAGATCGCTGGAGCAAATTGAAACTAACATGGTAATGCATTAATCAGGATCAGCTATGATGAACTTACATACAAATACCTTGACACCGGCCATTTGCTATGGCGAAATACTTTGGGATGTTTTGCCGGATGGCCCCCAACCCGGCGGAGCATTGCTCAATGTATCATACCATCTTAATAAACTGGGCATGCCTGCCAGCCTGGTAAGCAAAATAGGTAATGATGCCGATGGCCAAAAGCTTGAAAACCTGCTCGATAACTGGGGCATAAAAAAACACCTGCTGCAAACAGATACCGAACACCCAACCAGCCAGGTGATAGCCAAAATGAATAACGGCAACGAGGTATCCTACGAGATTATTTTTCCTGTAGCCTGGGATTTTATTAATGACAGCGAGCATATTAAAACACAGATCAGGCCGTCAACCTATTTCGTTTTCGGCAGCCTTGCGTCAAGGAACAGCGTATCGCGTAATACTTTGTTTGAGCTGTTGGAAAGCGATGCTATCAAGGTATTCGACATTAACCTAAGACCGCCTTTTATAAGCCGCGATCTGCTGGCCGACCTGCTACACAAAGCCAACATTGTAAAATTTAACCAGGCCGAGCTTGAAATGGTGCAGGGCCTGTTCAGGGGTTCATTCTGGAAGGAATCGGAACAGATCAAATTTATTCAGGATCATTTTAACATACCTGAGATCATAGTTACCAAAGGCGAATTCGGCGCTTCTTATTATAAAGAAGATAAAGCCTATCACATTGCCGGGCGTGAGGTGAAAGTAAGGGATACCATAGGCAGCGGCGATTCCTTTTTAGCGGCATTCATAGCCAACCATTACCGTGGCGAATCACCAGAAATTTTATTAAAAAATGCAATAGCGATGGGCGGTTTTATTGCAACAAAGAAAGGAGGTTGTCCGGATTATAAAATCAAAGAATACCAAGACTTTATAAACAAAATGTTTTAACCAACCAATTACACTTAAACAAAATGTTTTAACCAACCAATTACACTTAAACAAAAATCAATGAGAAAATTATTACTTATTTGTTCCTTTCTTATACTGCTCATAACTGAAGGATATGCACAATCCCGCACCATAAGCGGGACCGTGTTAGACAACTCCTCGAAACCTATAGACGGAGTTACTATAGTGGTTGTTGAAACCCAAAAATCAACACTATCAGATGCAAACGGAAAGTTCAGTATCGCCGTAAAAAACGGTCAGTCGGTGCGGTTTTCTTATGTAGGTGCCAAACCAATACTGGTTACTATCACTGCGGATACCAAAACACTTGACGTAGTATTTAAAGACGCGGAAAACAAGCTGAATGAAGTAGTTGTAACCGGTTACACTTCTGAAAGAAAGAAAGATTTAACAGGCGCGGTTGCGGTTGTTGATTTAGCGCCGGTAAAAAACAATAGTTCGGGAAATACCATGCAGGCATTACAGGGCCGGGTTGCGGGTTTATATATTGAAAAAGATGGCTCGGCCAATGGTGCAACCAGCAGGATCCTAATCAGGGGGGCCAATACTTTGGGCAACAATAACCCGCTGTATATTATTGATGGAATCCCGACTACCCGGCCGGAAGTATTTCAAAACCTTTCGCCTTCAAATATTGCATCAGTTCAGGTGTTAAAAGATGCCTCATCCGAATCAATTTATGGTTCACGCGCGTCTAACGGCGTTGTTATCGTTACCACAAAAAATGGCGGCAACACCGAGGGTAAGGTACAGTTCCAGTTCAATAACAGTACTTCAATCCAGTCCGAAAAATCGTTAAGGTTTAAAATGCTGAACTCGGTTGACAGAGGCAGGGCATTGTGGCAAGCCTCGGTTAATGACGGTCAGGACCCCGCCGCAGGTTATGGCGAGATCTATAACTTTGATTGGAACAATAATTTTGGAAAACCGGTTTTAAACAGCGTTACGCCTAAACCGTTTGTAGGTGGCGACCCCAACACTCCCGCCGGCGATACCGACTGGCAAAGTGTATTATATAAAACCGCTTTTGTTTACAATAATGATTTCACGGCTTCGGTAGGCAACAAAAACTCTTCTATCCAAATAAATTTTGGAAACATCAAAAACACCGGCCTTGTGCGCTTTACCAAATACGGACGTACCACCGGTAGCATTAATGCCATAACGCGGCCTTTTGATGGCAAAGTTACCTTCGGCGTCAATATAAAAATCACCAACTCAAACGAAACCCTTACCACAACGGACCTGGGTGGCGCTACTACTCCATTCCTGGCGGTTACGCTGGCACCAACCATCCCGGTGTATCAAAAAGATGGTGTAACCTACGCCGGCGAATCAGGGGCTGGTTACTCTGACAGGAACAACCCATTGCACATGCAGGACCTTGCCAAATGGAATAACGCCAATAGGTTAAACACATTCGGCAACGTATTTTTAGAAGTACAACCCATCAAGAATTTATACTTCCGGTCAAATTATGGCGCCGATAATGCAGACTACCTGAGCAAGGTGATTACGCCAACTTTTTCGGAAGGTGCATTAAACCGCACCACCAACAGCCTGTTTTTTGATCAGAATCATTACCTGAGCACCACGCTTTCTAACACCTTGAGGTACAGCTATGATTTGAATAGCAAGCATCATTTTAAAATATTAGTTGGTACAGAGTATATTAAAACCTTTACTGATTTTCAAACAACCTTAAAACAGGGATATACAATCCAAACAGAAGATTATTTTACGTTGGACGCCGGCACAGGAAATACCATTGTTACCGGCAGGTCAATAGGTAATAGCTTATTTTCGCAATTCGGTCGTTTTGATTACAATTATGCAGGCAAATATTTAGTGTCGGCTACCGTTCGGCGCGACGGTTCATCAAGGTTCGGTACCAACAACCAATATGGTATTTTCCCTTCCGCCTCAATCGGCTGGAAAATAGACCAGGAAAACTTCCTGAAAAACAGCAGTATATTCTCTGAACTTAAATTAAGGGCCGGCGTAGGCCGGGTAGGTAACCAGGAAATTGGCGACCTGTCGCGTTACTTGCTTTATAACACACGATACGGCACCACCCAAAACCAACTTACGCCAGGCTTTTGGGAACAATATATGAACGTTGGTACCGCATATTCATTATCCGGCGCCAATACAGGAGCGCTGCCATCAGGCTTTGTTCAGACCCAGGCAGCAAACCCTGCTCTTAAATGGGAAACAACCGACGAACTAAACACGGGGTTAGACTTTGCTATATTAAACGGCAAAATCTCGGGTTCATTCGATTATTTTACCCGGAAAACCACCGGCATCCTGATTACTCCTCCGGTTGCATCCGCACTGGGTGAAGGACAATCTAAAACCGTTAACGGTGCATCAAAAACTAATAGAGGCTGGGAGTTTTTAGTAACGTACCACGGCCAACGGTCAGGAGATTTTAATTACAATGTGACTTTAAACTTCTCTCATTTCAGGGATAAGATCACCGATTTACCGGAGAACGTTAGACCAGCTTACCCGGGCAATATAGACAATACCATCATTGGGCATTCACAGTTTGATATATTTGGTTATAAAACCAATGGCCTTTTCCAATCGCAGGCCGAAGTTGATGCTGCCCCAACGCAAATCGGCGCCGGTCCGGGCAGGATCCGCTATGTAGACATCAATCACGATGGAAAAATTGATGCCAACGATCAAACATGGATAGGTACTACTTTACCGGCTTTAGAGTACGGCGCAAGAATTGATCTCACCTATAAAAAATTCGACCTTTCCATATTCGGATCAGGTGTTGCCGGCCGAAAGGGGTTTGACGTATATACCTTGTTTAACAATTTGATGCACAGCCGCGAAAACGTTGGCCCCGGCGTATTTGATGGCTGGACACCGCAGCATACCAACACCAATGTACCGGCATTAACGTTAAAAGACAATAACAACGAAGGCCGTACTTCCGATTACTTCATTGTAAACACCTCTTATTTCAAATTAAGGAACCTTCAACTTGGATATACCATTTTACCTAAAGCTGTATTTACCAGGTTAAGGGTGTTTGCCATGGCCGAAAACATCTTTACTGTAAAAAGCAGCAAGTACCTGAGCCCCGATCCTGAGCGGATTGACCTCAACCCTATCCCAATTCCACGGATCTTCAGCTTTGGCGTCAATGCATCATTTTAACGAAAAAAATCATTCAATATGAAATCGAAAATATTAGTAACAACTATTTTATCGGGGCTGATTATTTTTAGTTCCTGTAAAAAAGCATTAGATTATACTCCAAAGGGTGTATTATCTCCTTCAGATTTAAAATCACCGGCCGCCGTTGAAGGTTTGGTAACCGCAGCTTATGCAGCTATCGGGAATGGCGATATGATAGGGCCAATATATAGTGACTGGGCTTATGGCAGCGTCCGTTCAGATGATGCTTATAAAGGTGGCGGCGGCACAGGAGATGTTGGCGAAGTTGACGCTTTGGAACATTACAACCTGGTAACGCCCTCGATGGATTCGTTTGTGTCACGCACCTGGAAAAATTTGTTTAAATCTATCTCAAGGGCAAATGTGGCAATTAGGGCAGTTAACTCCCTTTCGGATGCTGAATTCCCAAACAAAAAGATCCGTTTGGCCGAATTGAGGTTTTTGCGGGCACATAGCTATTTTACCATGAAATTGCTATACAAAAACATCCCTATTTTTGATGAAACCGCAACTCCTGCCGACATTCTGAAGGTTTCAAACACTTTATCAAACGAAGATTCATGGAATAAAATTGCCGATGATTTTCAATATGCAGTTGATAATTTGCCGGCTAAACAACCTGAATTAGCGAGGGCCAATAAAGTAAATGCACAGGCTTATTTAGCTAAATTAAGATTGTACCAGGCCTATGAGCAGGATGATAAACACCATGTGATCAATATCAATAAAACAAGGCTCCAGGAAGTTGTTACGCTTACACAAGCGGTGATAGCATCTGGCAAATACTCGCTAAGCCCGGATATTGCTGATAACTTTTTACCCGAAACAGAGAACGGGCCCGAATCAGTATTCGCCATACAATTTACTATCAATGATGGTACTACCGCCGGGCGTTTAAATTTTGAAGATGGGCTGAACTATCCGCACGGGGCACCTCAATATGGCTGCTGCGGGTTCCATGCTGCAAGTCAGAATTTAGTAAATGCCTATACAACTGATGCCAATGGTTTACCTAACTTTGATACGTTCAATAACAGCATAGCCGATCTGTCAAAAGTTACTGTCGACACCAGGTTAGACCATACTGTTGGTATAGACGGGCATCCGTATAAATATGATAACACCAAACCATTTAGCAATAGCTGGGTGCGCGACCCGGGAGTTTATGGCAACTTTCATACTATGCGTAACCAGCAATTAGCTACAAGCGCATCTTATTTTAAACTGGGACCGTTTATGGGCTCGGCAAAAAATTATGATATCATCAGGTATGATGACGTTTTATTAATGCAGGCCGAAGCTTATATTGAGTTAGGGCAACAGGCAAGTGCACTGCCATTAATTAATCAAATCAGAAACAGGGCAGCAGCCAGTACAGGGCGACTTAAAAAGCTAGATGGAACTTTCCCTTCATCCTACAATATAAAACCCTATGGCCCGGCAAACTGGACACAGGACTATGCCCGCAAGGCTTTACAATGGGAAAGGCGATTGGAATTTGCTACCGAAGGGGCACGTTTCTTTGATTTAGTTAGATGGGGGATTGCAGAAAAAACTTTAAACGACTACATTAATGTTGAAAAAGTTAGGAGGCCATTTTTAGCAACGGCTAAATTTACCGCCGGAAGAGATGAATACCTCCCGATTCCGCAATCGGAGATTACGTTCACCAACGGTTTATATAAACAAAACCCTGGCTATTAAACTATAATTAAACAACGGAAACCTGGCCTGAATTATTAGGCCGGGATTCCCTTTTTTATACCAAATACCATAAGTTTTTGCATACCCTGCCAAATGTATAACCTATTAAAAGCTTAAATTATGAAAACAAAATGCGGCACATTAATACTGCCTCTCCTTATTGCTTTAAATTGTATTTGTAAGGCTCAGGATTCCTCCCCAAAACCTTATGACGATGAACATCGTCCCCAGGTACACTTTTCACCAGCCCAACATTGGATGAATGATCCAAACGGTATGGTTTATTATAACCATACTTATCATTTATTTTTCCAGTATTATCCTAAAGACATTGTATGGGGACCAATGCACTGGGGGCATGCGGAAAGTAAGGACCTGGTCCACTGGAAACAGTTACCTATCGCGTTGTATCCGGATAGCCTTGGATATATTTTTTCTGGTAGCGCTGTTGTCGATTCCAATAATACAACCGGTTTTGGTAAAAATGGCAAAATACCCATGGTGGCCATATTCACCCATCATGACCCTAAAGGAGAAAAAGAGGGTACCGATAAGTTTCAAAACCAAAGCCTTGCCTACAGCCTGGATGGCGGCAGCACATGGACTAAATACAGCGGCAACCCGGTTTTGAAAAACCCTGGAGTCCGTGATTTCCGCGACCCCAAAGTGATGTGGTATGCCCCGGAGAAAAAATGGGTAATGACCCTTGCAACGCAAGATCACATCTCCTTCTATTCGGCCCCTGACCTGAAAAACTGGAAAAAAGAAAGCGAGTTCGGCATCAAGGCAGGTGCACACGGTGGCGTATGGGAATGCCCCGATCTGTTCTCGCTAAAAATGAACGGAAAAACCTACTGGATCCTGATCGTAAACCTTAATCCCGGCGGGCCTAACGGCGGTTCAGCAACGCAATATTTTGTAGGAAATTTTGATGGGAATAAGTTTAGCCCCCTTGATTCAAATACCAGGTGGCTTGACTACGGTCCCGACGAATATGCAGGCATTACCTGGAGCAATACCGGCAGCCGTAAAATATTTTTAGGGTGGATGAGTAACTGGCAATATGCTAATCAGGTGCCCACAAAGGCCTGGCGTAATGCCGCAACCATCCCACGTGAGCTTAGTCTGAAACAAAGCAAAGGCCAAATTTTACTGGTATCCAAACCTGTGGCTGAACTAAAAAATATTGAAGAAAAAACAATTGTGTTAAAGCAGCCCGTGGTTAACAGGTCTCTTGATCTTAGTTCAAAAATTAATAAACTCAAAAGTCAGTACGTTTTAAAATTGAGCTTTGCTACCTTAAAAGATTATAGCATCAGGCTATCAAACACTAAAGGTGAAGAACTGCTTATTGGTTACGACCCTGCCAAAGATGAATACTATATAGATCGTACCAAAGCCGGAAAAATGGATTTCCAAAAGAATTTCTCCGGCCGTTTTACCGCACCGCGGCAAAGCGCTGCTAAAAATTCAGATCTCATTTTAGTAGTCGACAAATCATCAGTAGAGTTATTTGCCGACGGAGGCTTAACCACCATGACTGCAATCTATTTCCCAACCGATGATTTCAACAACCTTGCAGTTAAAACCACCGGAAAATTAGCCATTAATAATATCAGCATTTCCGGGTTGAAATCTATCTGGAAATAACCGGCAACAGTAAGCTCTGAAAGGTTGTTTTCATCCCGAAAACAACCTTTTTCATTTCCGGGCATTTCGGGGCGCTCTCTCCAATAGCTTTATCGTCTCGTTATATTATAATATTAATATATAATAACCCCCATAAATTCCAGTTTTGCCCCCTATCCATGGGATTTTAAGTATGTTAATTTGTGACACCAATTAACCAGTACTCTCATCAACTATCGGGAGAAGCACACCTATTAACCTAAAAAATCTTTATTATGAAAAATTTAACTTTTGTTTTAATCGCATTTATTGTGATTACATCGTTTTTTGCATGTAGAAAAGATAATGCAGCCACCGCCAACTCCGCGGTAAATACTTCAGCCAGTCATCTTGCAACCAATACGGTATCATGGGTAAATGTCATTCCTTCTACCTCCTTTAGCTCGTACAGCACTTATTGGAATGATCTGTATCCCTGGGGATCTGATCATAATGGGTCTGCCCGTATGCGCTCTCAAAATATTTCAGTTTCCGGAGGGGTGCTTACACTAACCAGTGCACCCAGCGGCAGCGTTGGCAACAGCAATAAAGATCCATATTTACCGATCCATTATTACTCAGGGACAATTTATGCCAAGACCGTACCTGTAGTAACCGACTCCTGGCCTAAGTGGCATTTCAAAGGGGAATTTCAATGCGAATCACAAACTGGCACATGGCCTGCCTTTTGGGTAACCGGAGCAGACTCATGGCCACCCGAAAGTGACTTTATGGAATTTAAAGGAAGTGCAACCTGCTGGACAAATACCTACAAAAATGCGAGCGGAGGCTGGTCGAGTGTGGGTACAACTATTTCCAGCCCCGGAAACTGGCACACTTATTCGGTTTATATGACCAAGACCAATGCGACCGATGTGTCCATCGAATACTGGATAGATGGTTCTTTAAAAAGCACCCAAACGGGCGCTAACTTTGTCGGGAAAAATCTGAATATCATTATTGATTACCAAATGGAAGGATCGTCAGGATCACCCGGTCCCACCGGAACCACCTATATGCGCGCAAGGAATGTAATTGTTGAAAAAAGCGCTACATTATAGCTTTAACCAAATTATAAGCTTGCTTCTCCGGTACCGGTGATATTCCTGGTTCATTAAAACTAAAAAGGGTATGTATGCGCAAAAGCGAAATGCATGCCCTTTTAGCTATTACTTTCAAAAATAGAACCACACATAATTTATAAATAAATTAATCAATACTACAATAACTTTTCCCAATTGCAGGTTGAGCGTAGTAATACTATCCATTTTTTTAAAAAGTGGATAATATATCTTAACTTATGCAACAATATCATAATTACCAATTATGTTCCGATTACTCTTTATTGATGACAGTAAACTTGACCATATTATACTGGACAAGCTTATTGCAGGAATTGAAGATTTTAAACCCGTGTCACATAGTTACGACGGTGAAGATGCGTTAAAATCATTGACAGATAACCCGGCGGATTGCCCGGACGTTATTTTTCTGGACATCAGGATGCCCAGGTTTGACGGCTGGGATTTTCTTGAAGGTTTTGTGGATCTGCAATCCATACTGCCGGTTAAACCACTGCTCTATGTATTTTCGTCGTCAATTGACCCAACCGACAAGGAGCGGGCACTCAGCTATGATTTTGTGACCGGTTTCTTTAGCAAACCTGTTTCAAGGCCGGTGCTTGAGCTTGTATTAGCGGCCTGTATTGAGCGTTCGAAAACATAAGGATGATTACCCATTTCACAGGTGTTCAATTTTAAAAAGTGTGAACACCTGGTATTTTTCGCCAAAAAAATAGCACTAATAATCAGCAACTTACATTTGGTTTAAAATACATCAAACCGTGTTTTGAACAAACTATCGTTGATAATCAAGCTATTACAAAATAGCATTCCCAAAAGTTGAACAGCTGCTTTTTAAAAAATTGAACACTGACAAGATCTTGTCATCAATACCCGATTCCTTACCAAATTTTGCTCACATGCCGCAGGGGTAAAATCACTCACTATGATAACCTTTTAATCATATCATAGGTAGTACTTAAACATATCACTGAGCTGAATCTCTTAATTGTACCGGCAAATCCCTCCACTAAAAAGAATCTCATTCATTAATGAGTATAATAAAATCCTGCGTGTGTCTTTATGGTGATTGAGCGGATAGCGCCGATCATTACACTAAGTCATAAACCTAAAATTTAAGAACTATGAGTTTTTTTTACCAAAAAAAGTATTCGGCAAGGTGCCTTTTAGTTTTTTTGCTGCTGGTAGGCATGGGCTATCATGCTGCGGCGCAAAGCCGCCAAATCAGCGGTACTGTCACAGATTCAACCTCCAGGGAACCCCTGCCTGGTGTAACTGTGCAGGTTATTGGCACTACCAATGGCGTTCAAACTGATGTAAACGGCAAGTACAAATTAACCGTTAATCCCGGAGCAAAGTTATCTTTCGCTTTTTTGGGTTATAACACGCGTAAAGTCACTGTTGGCGATGACCCTGTTATTAACATTCAGTTATCAGGCAAAAGAAGCGATCTGGAAGAGGTTGTAGTAGTTGCTTACGGTACACAAAAGAAACCGTCGGTGGTAGGCGCTATTGCCACGGTGAGCTCAAAAGTTTTTGAAGACCGCGGGCCAACTAATAATCCTATTGCCAATTTACAGGGCCAGGTTCCGGGTTTGGTGGTAACCAGAAGTTCGGCGCAGCCAGGGCGCGAAAACTGGAACTTCCAGATCCGCGGAGCAACCTCCGTTAACGGGCAAGACCCTTTGGTGATCTTAGATGGGGTCGCGCTTAATAATAACAATGAACTGAACTCCATCAACCCCAATGATATCGACAATATTTCGGTTTTGAAGGATGGTTCGGCTTCGATATATGGTGCACGCGCTGCTTATGGCGTTGTACTGATCACTACAAAAAAAGGTAAAGCAGGTAAAATGGTGATCCAGTATGACCCTTCTGTGTCTGAGAAATTTTTAGGTCTTCAGCCTAAAATGACAAATATTGACCAATGGGCAAATGGCCTGCTTCAGGCCCGAACAAATGATAATTATGGAGTAGCGCCAACAACCGACCTTTGGTACCAACTGGCCAATTTTGCGCTGGCCAATAAAGGCACGGTGGTACTGGCATCACAGATTCCCGGAAACACCACCGGAGGTATCACTGCAAATTCGTTTTATAACGGCTTGCCTGTGCCGGCATTCCTCGATGTAAAGGAACTTGACTTTATTGATGTATCACTACAACAGTACATATGGGGGAGGGCTACTTCAACACAACACAATTTTTCGGTATCAGGCGGAACAGAAAAAAACACTTATCGTGTTTCGTTAGGGTATTTAAATGACGGCAGCCAGCTCCGGATTGGCAATAACGGTAATCAACGCTATAATCTCAGGCTTAATAACGGTTACAGATTCAGCGATAAAGTGCAACTGGAAACCAATATTGCGCTTGAGCAAAATAATATTCAACAGCCAACCATGTATACTTCGGGAAGTTACAGTGCGCTCGGAAACGGATTTCAGATCGGTTTGCCTATGTTCACGCAATCTGGCCGGCCATATCAGTGGGGAGGAGTAACAAGCCCCGCTGGACTATTAAGGGATGGGGGCGACAACCTGGAAAACAATAGCCGGGCACTGTTAAACTCAACGCTTACCTATAATTTCATGAAGCACCTTACCTTTACCGGAACAGCAGGTTATAACGTTTGGTGGCAGGATGACCGTGTGCAAACCAAAACAGTTCGTCTTTATTCATACGATGATAAATACCTGACGGGGACTACCGCACCGGCAGGTGGTACTTCGGGAGGAAGCCAAAACTATTTCCGTGCTAATATCAACGATAAATATTATAACCTCATTGGCCGCGTAACCTATGCCAATACTTTCAACCGTGTACATGATGTATCTTTAATGATCGGCAGTTCCTACGAAAGAGATGAGTATGATATGTTTAATACCCGTACCTACAATTTGGGCAGCGATGATGTACCTTCTTTAAATTTAGGGCTGAGCAGTTCGTTGGCCGGTTTTGTAACCAACGACGAACAGCGCAACCACTACGCCCTGGGTTCATACTTTGCAAGAGCTACCTACGCATATAAAGGCAAATATCTGTTTGAAGGAACCGGCAGGTATGATGGTTCTTCAAAATTTATTGCGGATAAACGCTGGAAACCATTTTACAGCCTAATGGGCGGCTGGCGCTTAGGCGAAGAAAGCTTCATCAAGAAAACAAATATTTTTAGCGAGTTAAAGATACGGGCCTCTTACGCTACATCGGGCAGCCAGGGCGGTATCGGCCTTTATGATTACCTGCAATCGCTTAATGTCGGCAATAGCAATACCCTTTTAGGTTCGGCACTCGCAACCGCAACTACAACCACGGGAAACCTGGTTTCGCTCAACAGGACCTGGGAAACAGTGATTAAACGGAACATTGGTATTGATTTCGGTTTGCTGAACGGCCGCTTAAACGGAACTTTTGAAGTGTTCCGCAATCAGAATAAAAACATGCTGGTGAGTGTTACCTATCCGGCTGTTTTGGGTATCGGCGCGCCCCAGTCAAATAACGGCGATCTGAAAACCTGGGGATGGGAAGGACAATTAACCTGGCGAGACCATGTTGGGCAGGTAACCTACAGTATTTCGGGTAATATTACCAACAGCCAAAACAAATTGGTATATTTTAATGGCGTTCCGGCATTAGGTGCAGGTTATAACGCCACTGTTGAGGGCTACCCGCTTGGGTCGTATTTCGGCCTTAAATACGGAGGCCGTTTCCAGACACAGGCACAGGTTGATACCTATAACTCCACCTATTATGCCCCCGGCGGAGTGATCAATACTATCGGCATCCCTGTAGCCACTCCTTTAACCAACCTGCCGGGTCAAAACTCAGGCTTACGTCCGGGAGATAATTATTTTGTTGATGTTAACGGCGATGGTAAACTTACTACAGGTACATCGGCAAAAGATATGGGCGACCTTGTTTATTTAGGCAGCGACATTCCGCGCTATACTTTTGGTTTGACATTAAGCCTGCAATGGAAAGGCTTTGATTTTACAAGCATTTTTCAAGGAGTAGGTAAACGGACAATATTCAGGGCCAATGGTGGTGCAAATAACTGGCGCGTACCTTTTGCCGCCGTTTACCAGGCGCAAACCACCCAATGGGTTGGTAAAACCTGGACCCCTGAAAATACAAATGCCTATTACCCTAACCTGCATAGCAATGGAATTAATGGTTACAACTACCAGATTTCAAGCTGGTCTGTTGAAAACGGCGCTTATGTACGCTTGAAAAACCTTGTTATCGGTTATACCTTACCAAAATCGTTAACAGAGCGCACCAAAGCTATCAGCCGTTTAAGGTTTTACATTTCGGGAAGCGACCTGTGGGAATACAGCAAAATTCATGATGGCTGGGATCCTGAAATGACCAGGACCACTGCAGGCAACGAGCGTTATCCATTTTACAGGTATGTAACCGTAGGCGCAAACATTACTTTTTAATTGAAATGATTATGAAAAATATTTACCGGAGGATCTTCAGTATCCTTTCAATAATTATTGTTACAGGCTTGTTCGCCTGCAACAAGTCACTTAACCTTAAACCGCAGGACCAGCTATCGGATCCGGCATATTTTAAGTCGGCCAGTGATTTTAAAACATTTGCCAACCAATATTATGGTTATCTCCGTAATTTCAACAATTCGTTTGCAGATAACCCGCATTATGACGGGCGTGCCGATGTATTTGGCGGAGGTGGCGTGTATGGCGCAGGTATCAATACAGTACCGGCAAGTGATTCGTACTGGAATAATAATTACTCCCGGATCAGGAATTGCAACTACTTACTTGAAAAGGCCGCCACTTTCCCCGATCAGGCCAGCATCAGCCAGTTTGTTGCCGAAGCCAAATTTTTCAGGGCTTACTGCTACTTTGAATTACTGCAATTGTATGGCGGGGTTCCGCTGATCACCAAAACGCTGAACCTTGATTCGCCCGAACTTTATGGCACCAGGGCATCACGCGATCAGATAGTTGATTTGATTGTTGCTGATCTGGAAGCAGCCATACCAAATCTGCCTGCTTCCATCTTAGCCAATTCTGCAGATTTTGGCCGGGTGAGCAAACCTGCCGCGCAAGCGTTTTTAGGAAGGGTTGCACTTTATGAAGGCACATGGCAAAAATTCAGAAACGGTGATGCAACCCGTTATAATATGCTGCTCGATAAATCGGCCGCGGCTTCCAACGCGGTGATAACCAGCAATCAGTTTGCACTTTTCGGTACCCCGGCTTCAAATGCACTGGGCGGCAACAGTACCATATTGGGTGATTCCGCGCAGAAGTACCTTTTTATCCTCGAAAATCTAAAATCAAACCCGGCTTCCGTTACCAAAACTGCTAATCATGAGTACCTTTTATCGTACCGTTATGACGATGTGAGCAAAACAATCGGAACAAATATTAGCCGGCAGGGAACGCAGATTGGGCCTCAGCATAAATACGTGAACGCGTTTTTATGCCAGGATGGATTGCCTATTGAAAAATCGCCGCTGTTCCAGGGTTTTGAAACTTACGGATCGGAATTTATAAACCGCGATAATCGTTTAAAGTATACTATCCAGGTTAACAATATGTACTACTGGTATGGCAACGCCAATTACCGGGTAACCTGGCTAAATGACGCCGCTGATATCGCTTTATCTATGGGAAAAGTTGTTAAGATTGGCGGTTATACCAATCAAAAATGGGTAACCGAACGCAACTGCCCGGATACCAAAGAGTCGGAAGATTACCCGGTGATCCGCTATGCCGAAGTACTGCTAAACTATGCGGAAGCAGTTTATGAACGTGACGGTGCCATAACAGATGCTGATCTTAACAAATCGCTCAACCTGGTACGCCTGCGCGTTAATAAAAATATGCCGCCATTAACCAATGGTTTCGCAGGTGCAAACGGATTGGATCTGCGTACGGAGATCAGGAGGGAACGTTTTATTGAGCTTTATTATGAAAACTTCAGGTTTGACGATATCAAACGCTGGCATAGTGCCGCTACCGACCTGGTTAGCAACACCGGCGGTACCGCCTATGGAAACATCAGTGCTTTTGTAAGCCCATGGCCAGTAGGCATTAAATTTAAAGGTACACAGGCCGATGTTGGACCAAACCCGTTAAAGCCTGCTCCTACCAACGCATTAGATGCCAACGGTCAGCTCATCCTTGACAATACAGCGCGTAATTTTTCGGAAAAAAATTATTTATATCCGATCCCGGCACAACAAATTACCCTTAATCCCGCGTTGACGCAAAATCCGGGCTGGTAAATTTATTTAAACAATCAAAAGGCTGCCTGAGGGACAGCCTTTTGATTGTTATGTGTTATCACCCTATAATTACCAACCTGGCCTAAACAGTTGCTCCCGCCAAGGCGTTTAAACAAGAAGGTAGTTGTTAATTGGGGCATTGCCAATTTATAGCGGGCATTGCTCTACCTGATCCTGATCAGATAAAATTGATCCAAAGTAGTACTCCTCCTCTTTTTGATGATAAAGGGCAGGCTCAGGTTTTCATGAGGAAAATCCTGGAAAGCTTTTATTATAGTATAAGCAATCCCTTTGTCTTTTAATTCGGCTACCGCTTTTTCATCGGCTACTATAATCCGGCTTTTCAGATGGTCTGTTTTTAGAATATCGTCAACGTTACTATAAGTAGCTTCGCCTTTGTAGTAAAAATCGAAGGTATTTGATAAAACCGCGGCGCTTACTTTTTGCTGCGGATAGTTTTGATTGAGGTATTCGGCGGCCGAAAGATCTCCCCGGTAATCAACAATAATAGGATAAGCAACGGTTACGAGGTAAGCATTCACCAGTACCGATACGGCACAGGTAAACAAAAATACCGGCTGGTAAATTTGTGTCGGATTTTTATAAATGTAGATGGACAACCCAATAAACGCTGCAATCAACAAAACAAAAACAGGCCAGCATTCGGGCGCGAAAATGAAATTAAGCGCTATAACAGCTACCAATAAAAGCCCTGTGATAATGTATTGAGCTATCTTGAAAAACTTTAACGCGGCGCCAGCTTTTAACGAACTAATAAAAACCGCGGTTATAATAGCAAAAAATGGGAACAGGATATTAGTGTAAAATGGCAGCTGAAACTTCGATGCCGAAAAGATCAGCAACATTAATACGCTTCCCGAGATACATAGATACTCGGGCTGGGTTATACCTTTAATCATTTTCCTGACGGTAGCATAAAGTGCATAGAACAGGAGAATAGCCCATGGCGCGAAAGCCCACAGCAGGGTATGAACAAAAAATAGTTTGTCGCCGTGTGTATTCGTAATATAACCGTTATTGTTGAAACGCCCAAACTGGCTGTCCCACAAAAACCAGTGGATGCCTGAAATCCCGGTGCGACCGAAAACAACTTTTTCGGGGTGAAGATCAAACTGGGTATATACCGAATAAATTTCGGGTAAAGTAAATATCACCACCAATATAAACGAGAGCAGCCATTTCCAATGGAACACGCCTTTGATATTTCCTTGAAATAAATAATCGCCAATAATTGACGCCCCAATCGGGATGAGCAGGTAGATGCCTTTAGTCATCACTGCGCAGGCAGTAAATACTGATGCCAGCAGCATATCGGCCATGCTGAACCGTTCTTTTACTTTATAAAAATGGTAAACGGCCCCCATGAGCAGGCCCATAATATAAGGCTCGGCACGTACATCCGTATTTGACATTACGCTGTGTTGAGCGGTAAGCAGGATCAGGATAGCGATAATAGCTGTTTCATCGCCATAAAACTTTTTGGCAAGCTTGTAAGTGTACGCCACCGACATGAAAAAAAACAGCAGGGCGGGCAATTTATAGGCAATGGTATTTATACCGAACACTTTAAAACTGATGGCGATAATCCAGAAGGGGAAATGCGGTTTATCCAGCCAGTCGGCACCGTGATATAGCAGATCGGTAAAATTATTGTTTTGTGCCATGCTCCTTGAAAGAGCCGAATACAGCGCCGGGTCATCGGTAAAGAATTTGATGCCGATACCTGCTACATTGAGCACGATAGCCAATAACAGCACAATAAGATAAGGCCGCTTTTGTAAAGAGAAAATTGAAGCTGATGAACTATCCACTAAAAATATTTATGTTCAAAAATAGCCGAATTTTAATTATTCCAAGGCAGGTATTTAGGCTGATCACGGTTGATCAGTTCGGGCTTGACTGAATTTAACACTTGACCATTCAAAACCCGTTCGTACAGCGCTAAATATTCCTTTGCCATCTTGCCGATACTGAAATTATCGACAGCATACTCATGACAATATTGTTTATTAAAGCTTTCAACATTTTTTAGTCCGGCTGCTAATTCTGTTTTACTTACAGAAAGCAAGCCAACTTCAGCGGGCACCAGCTCGGGCAACGATCCGTAAGGCGTACCAAAAACCGGGCAGCCAAAATACAGGCTTTCAACAATAGCAATTCCAAATGGCTCATGCCACAGTACCGGGAAAAGCAGGGCTTTTGAACCGTTCATTACTACCGATTTTGCCTCATCACCAACCATTCCCTTAAAACGCACATTAAGGTTAGGTGTAAAACGCAAACCCATTTTTAAGTTAAGCCGGGTACCTCCAAGTACCACCAGTTTATTACCACTCATGGTAGCTACATCGATGGCCCCTTTTACATTTTTAATCCGCCAGGCTGCTTTAGCCAGAAAATGGGTATGGGTGCGTTTATTGTTGAGATCGGGCTTCTGATAGTCTGCTGTATCTATAGCATTGTGTACAAAAACCGTTGAACCATGACGCTGCGCATGATTCGCTGATACAAATACCGAGTTAACATCTAATTGCACACCACCCGGGTTATTATGTACCGTAACGATATAAGGCTTCTTAGTAAAATCACTCACCTGGAACTGAAAATGTACCACGTCAATATCATCGGGCACCTGTTGGTTTATGTCAACAGCCGGATCGTAGATCAGCACCCTCGCAAACGGACAAGTTGAACCCGCTCCTACCAAATAGGTAATCTTATGTCCTATCCTATTCAGCTCGTGGCCAAGCCACCAGATGATACGCTCGGTGCCGCCATATTTTGTTGCCGGGATGGGGGTGTTGTTTACGATGAGGATGTTCATAGATGTTGGAGGCAAAGATAATACGAGAACCCTTTAAGATTATAATTTTATCATGCAAGCTATTATCTTTGACAAAATCAAAACCTTATACAATCAATATGGCAACAATACACGAGGCAGCGTGGGATAGTCTTACTTCTACGATCAATTTAAATTTGCCACTTAGAGATTCGTGGGATAAAATTATTGACTGTTGCTCGAAATTAATAACTGCGGATTATTGGGATAAGTTAAAACAACTTGATATCGAAGCTGATCAGGCAGACCTGGCTTTGTGGATGGAGCGTCTGGCTATACAATCTCCAATACCAGAAAATGTATTAGCTATTTGGATCGGAATAATTAGGATTTTAAACCAGGATGATGCCGGAGCAGAAAAAGAAGTTTATGCCATTTATCTAAATGGCGCAGATAATTACAATTCTGACGACGCCGAGTGGGCCTTAGATCCCGTTTACGACCCACAACATAAATACATTATTCCCGATATATTGATTTTGATAGATGAGATATTAAAAGCGGATCGAAAAAACCATGTCTTTTTGGATTGGATATTACCATTAGCATATGCATCTTTAGCAATAAATGATATCGTCAAATTTCGATTAAAAAAAGAGTATTTTATAAAATATCAGAGATCGCTTTTTGTTTCTGTGGGCTTTGATGACGGCGATTTAGTAAATATAACGCCCATCATTTAGGCCACTACATTATGTAATCTTACTTCCTGAACCACTTCCTATTAGCCACCAGCAACCCAAACTCTTCCGATGGATATTTCTCCGTCGATTTATGATGGATTTTATGTGCCCGGCGGATGCCGGCCAGGTAGCGATTATCACTTTTGAATGCTTTGAAACGGTTATGGATAAACCAGTCGTGAAAAATGAAGTAAATGATACCGTAGATGCTGATACCAGTACCAATCCAAAAGCGGTAGTCTAAACTCAAATGCCCAATCCACATTAGCCATAAAGCAAAGCCCGCGAAGCCGATGCTAAACAGGTCGTTTAATTCAAACCAGCCATGCCTTTGTTGGTGATGAGTTTTATGGATGAACCACAAGGGCCCATGGAAAAGATATTTGTGCATGGCCCAGGAGAGCAGTTCCATGAACGCAATGGTTAATAACACAATTCCGATATTGATTAATGTCTGCATCTGTACATAAAACAAAAGCAGGAACATAAAGTTGTTCCTGCTTTTATAAAATTAAAAATCCGAAATCGAAAATCCGAATTCCAAATTAAATATGTATCGCCCTGTTTTCAGTAGCGGCCAAACATGCTTCACGCATAGCTTCGGTATAGGTTGGGTGGGCGTGGCTCATGCGCGAAATATCTTCGGCACTCGCGCGGTACTCCATCGCTACAACTGCCTCGGCTATCATATCGGCAGCACGTGGACCAATCATGTGTACACCTAAAATCTCGTCGGTAGTGGCATCGGCCAATACTTTTACAAAACCATCCAGATCGCCGCTGGCACGGGCACGACCGCTTGCTTTGAACGGGAACGAACCGGTTTTGTATTTAACACCGGCTGCTTTCAGCTGCTCTTCCGTTTGACCAACAGCTGCAACTTCCGGCCAGGTATAAACCACGCCCGGAATCAGGTTATAATCAATATGCGGTTTTTGGCCGGCAATAATTTCGGCAACCAGCGTACCTTCATCTTCGGCTTTGTGGGCAAGCATAGCGCCCTTAATCACATCGCCAATAGCGTAAACACCTTTTACTTTGGTTTCCAGGTGCTCATCAACTGTAATTTTACGGCCACGTTCCTCAACGGTAATGCCGATATTCTCTAAACCTAAACCATCGGTGTAAGCTATACGACCTACGGCTACCAGGCAATAATCGCCTTTCAGTTCCAGCTTTTCGCCTTTAGGTGTATCACAGCTAACGGTTACTTCTTTGCCTTTTACTGTGGCACCTGTAACTTTATGGCCCAGGTAAAATTCCATACCCAGTTTGGTCAGTACTTTTTGTAATTCGCGACCAAGACCTTTATCCATAGTTGGGATAATGCCATCCATAAATTCAATTACAGATACTTTGGCGCCTAAACGGGCATAAACCGAACCCAGCTCCAAACCAATAACACCACCACCGATCAACACCAGGTGTTTTGGCACTTCGCTCAAGCTTAATGCTTCGGTTGATGTAATAATGCGTTTTTTATCGATAGGCAAAAATGGCAATGCCGATGGTTTTGACCCTGTAGCGATGATCACGTTTTTACCGGTGATTTCGATAACAGTACCATCGTTTTTTTTAACAGTGATGGTGTTTTTATCTTTGAATGATCCTACACCAAAGTGAGTGTCGATCTTGTTTTTCTTCATCAGGTAGCTGATGCCGCTGGTATTGGCATCAACAACTTCCTGCTTGCGTTTGATCATCTGTCCAAAATCTATCGAAAGATCTTTAAGGTTGATGCCATGGGTTTTAAAAGCATGGGCAGCATTGTGGTAATGTTCAGACGAATCAAGCAGCGCCTTCGACGGGATACAACCTACGTTAAGGCAGGTACCGCCAAGGGTATTATACTTTTCAACAATAGCGGTTTTTAAACCAAGCTGGGCACAGCGGATAGCGGCTACATAACCACCGGGGCCCGAACCTATAACTATAACATCATATTGCATAGTAGTGTGTATTTTATGGTGGGCAAAGTTAAGGATTATTGTCTGAACCTGAATTTATCGAATTAAGGAATTATCAGAATACCAGGCAAATTCAATAAATTCATTTAATTCAGACAAAATCGCGACAATCCTTTAATCCCATAAATCATGATTCAGATTTATCCTAAACTAACAGCTTTTTATCCAGTTTGTAACAGAACCATTGATAAATCGGTTTATCGTTAACTCTTTATTAAATTTAGCCCAATTTAACACGACTGATCTTATGAAGAAAATCAACTTATTTTTTGTGCTGGTATTATTATATACCGGCGTTAATGCTCAAAGCAACTATGTAAAGGAGCATTTTACCAAAAAAGAGGTGTACATCACCATGCGCGATGGTGTAAAACTGTTCACCTCTATTTATACCCCAAAGGATGCTTCATCGCAAAATAAGTACCCGATGATGATGATGCGTACCTGCTACAGCATCGCCCCTTACGGCGAGGACAAATATCCGGCAAGGCTTGGCCCGTCTGAAATTATGATGAAAGAGGGCTATATTTTTGTTTACCAGGACGTACGCGGCCGTTGGAAAAGCGAAGGCACCTGGACCAACATGACGCCGGTTATCGATAACAAGAAAAGCAAGAAAGATGTTGACGAAGGCTCCGACACTTACGACACTATCGACTGGCTGGTTAAAAACGTAGCTAACAACAATGGCAAGGTTGGCCAGTATGGTATCTCCTACCCGGGCTTTTATACTGCAGCGGGCATCCTGTCAAACCACCCGGCCCTAAAAGCTTCATCTCCGCAGGCCCCTATTTCTGATTTCTTTTTTGACGATTTTCACCACAACGGTGCCTTCATTGAAGGGTACTTTTTCACCTTCCCGGTATTTGGTGTTCAAAAAACTGATACAACCAGCAAAGCCTGGTACTCCATGCTTAAACCCGATAGCAAAGACGGTTACCAGTATTTATTAGATCTTGGCCCGCTAAAAAATGCCGATAAATTTTATCATGATAACTTCTTCTGGCAGGAAACCATCAATCATCCTAATTACGATGAGTTTTGGCAAAAACGCGGTTTGCTGAAACACTACGGCAAAGTAAAACCTGCGGTAATGCTGGTTGGCGGCTGGTTTGATGCCGAAGATCTAACCGGTCCGCTGGCTATTTACAAAACCATTAACAAGTCAGATCCAAATGCATATAACACCATAGTAATGGGGCCATTCGGTCACGGTCGCTGGTCGCGCGAAACAGGGCATACCATGCACAGCAATGTTTACTTTGGTGATAGCGTGGCTACATTCTATCAAAAAAATATTGAAGCCAAATTCTTTAACCACTTTTTGAAAGGTAATGGAGATAAAAATTCCGGCTTACCAAATGCTTATATGTTTAATACTGGTAAAAAGGAATGGGCAACATTTGATAAATGGCCTGCCGCCAATGCCGTACACGAAAAAATGTTTTTAGGTGCCGATGGTAAGCTTACCAATACTCAGCCTGCAACCGCAGGTTCAGTTTCCTATGTAAGCGATCCGCTTAAACCGGTTCCTTACACTGAAGATAACACCACTACCATGGGCTTTACCCCTCATAATTATATGAGTGAGGACCAGCGTTTTGCAGGTCGCCGCCCGGATGTTTTGGTTTACCAGAGCGAAATATTAAATGATGATTTTACCCTTGGCGGCGAGATCATGGCGCACCTGAAAATAGCCACCACTGGTACCGATGCCGATTTTGTTGTAAAGCTGATTGACGTTTATCCGCCCGATGAACCTAACAACCCATACATGCCCAACAAAAACATTATCCTGAGCAATTACTGGCAAATGGTACGTTCGGAAGTAATGCCGGCACGTTTCCGTAACAGCTTTGAAAAACCGGAAGCACTGGTAGCTAATCAAAAAACCGATGTAAATTTCCGCCTGCAGGATGTATTGCACACCTTTAAAAAAGGTCACCGTATCATGATCCAGGTACAAAGCACCTGGTTCCCGATAGTAGCACGCAACCCACAAAAATTTGTGGAGAACCCGTATAAGGCTGATGAAAGTGATTATATCAAAGCTACCGAAACCGTTTATAACGACAGTTACATTGATGTGCAGGTGTTGAAGTAGAGGTTGGAGATTAGAGATTAGTTTTTTCCCTTGCTTTCAAACAATTGGCGGAACTATTAGGCCCCAGCCAATTGTTTTTTGTAATTTGTTGGTATGAACCGAAGACCGTTTTTTATAATTACAATTGCTCTGGGTATACATTCAGGATAGGATGCGCAAACCTGCAACCATCCTAATTTATCTAAAGTATATGATTATAAAACAGTTGTCCGAAGATATCCGCTAACAGATAGCATAAATTATACTGCGGATGTTACTTTACAAATCTCTCGTAAAACTAAATCAAACGTTTGGCAAAACATAAGCTATAAAGCGGATCTATTGTATGAGGATGTATTTAAAAATTGCGATGCTACGCGTTCGTATATAACTGGTTACAGGAAGAATGCGGAAGTATCGGATTACGATTTTGGTGACTTAGTGATTGCTGATGTTAATTTCGATGAACTTGAAGATATTGCCATCAAGTACGATTCGGGGGGTAACGGCGGCCCACTTTACAATTTTTATCTTCAGGATAAAAACGGTCATTTTTATTTGAGCAGATATTTAACTGATAGCGTTGGTTCATTTCCGGCATACATTAATCCCAAACAAAAAACCATCACTACTCAAATACACGCCAATGTAAGGTATGAAGCAAGAAAAACTTTTAGATATAATTCAAAATCCCAAAAGTGGAAATTGATTAAATGGCAAATGATTGATTAACCAATTTAATGGTTACCTTTTAACCTGGCACAATTTAAGTACATGAAAATAAAACAACTATATCTTACAGCCCTGACCTTATTAAGTGCTGCAACATTCACTCAGCCAGCCGGGGCACAGCTCCTTAAGGAAAAAGAGCAGTTTACCCATGCCGATTCGCTGCGTGGAATGCTCACGCCTTTGCGCACTTGTTACGATATCAACTATTACCATCTTGATGTTAAAATTGATATCGATAAAAAGTTTATCAGCGGCAGCAACCAGTTTAAATTCACCGCCACACAGGATTTTAATAAACTGCAATTCGACCTGTTTGCTAACCTTAATATCGGCAAAGTTGTTTACAAAGGGAAAGAACTTACTTTCACCCGCGATGGCAATGCGGTGTTTCTCAACTTTCCTCAAACCATAAGTAAAGGAAGCAAAGATGAGTTTACCGTTTACTATTCCGGCAACCCGATCATAGCTAAAAACGCCCCCTGGGATGGTGGCTTGGTATTTAAAAAAGATTCGCTGGGTAAACCTTTTGTAGCCACGGCCTGCGAAGGGATTGGCGCCAGCATCTGGTGGCCCAATAAAGATCAACTGGCCGATGAGGTGGACAGCATGATGATCAGCATCAGTGTGCCAAAAGGTTTGAAAGATGTATCTAACGGTCGCCTGCGTAAAGTAACTCCACTTAAGGATGGCTATACCCGGTTCGACTGGTTTGTGGCCAACCCGATCAATAACTATGATGTTGCTGCCAACATTGCCGATTACACCCATTTTGAAGATACCTACATGGGCGAAAAAGGCAAGCTTACGCTCGATTATTGGGTGCTGCCAACCAGTCTGGAAAAAGCAAAAAAACAATTTGCCGCCAATGTTAAGCCTATGTTGAAAGCCTTCGAGCACTGGTTTGGCCCTTACCCTTTTTATGAAGATGGCTATAAACTGGTTGAAACCCCGCACCTGGGCATGGAGCACCAGGGAGCAGTGGCCTATGGCAATCACTTCCTGAATGGCTATATGGGCTATGACTTATCGGGCACTGGATGGGGCAGCAAATGGGATTACATCATCGTTCACGAAAGCGGGCACGAATGGTTTGGCAATAACATAACCGATAAGGACCTTGCCGATATGTGGATCCACGAAAGCTTTACCTGTTATTCCGAATCGCTTTTTGTGGAAGATAACTGGGGTAAAAAAGCCGGACAGGAATATAACTACGGTTTAAGGCTCACCATTAATAATGACGGCCCTATAGTTGGCGTTTACAATGTAAACAAAGAAGGCTCGGGCGATATGTACTCCAAAGGCGCTGTTTTCCTGAACATGATCCGCACTGTTATTAATGATGATGAAAAATGGCGCGGCATCCTACGCGGGCTTAACAAAACTTTTTATCATAAAACAGTTACTTATGACGATGTGGTGGGCTTTATCAACCAACAATCGGGCATGGACCTTTCAGCAGTTTTTGATCAGTACCTGCATTACCGCAGCCTTCCGGTGCTTGAATTTACCAGCCATGAAAACAAGCTTTACTGCCGCTGGATAGCCGAAGCCAAAGATTTCAATATGCCCATCAGGGTACGTGTAAAGGGCGGCGAATACAAATTCATCACCCCAACAAAACAAATGAGCCCGGTTGAAATTGCAGGTGCTACTAAAGATAATATCGAAATTGATTATTTAAACTACTACGTGGGTGCGCTCATGGATTAACCCTCAACATACATGAAAAATAAGTTCTTAAATATTTTTGCAGTCGCTTTAGGTCTTACCGTAGCTGGTATAACGCCAACTCAGGCACAGTTAGGCACCAACAGGCAAACATTTACCCGCGCCGATTCGCTCAGAGGGAGCTTAACACCGCTGCGTACCTGTTATGATATTAACTACTATCACCTGGATGTGAAGTTTGATATCGATAAAAAATTCATCAGCGGCAGCAACCTGTTCAAATTCACGGCTACTCAAAATTTCACCAAACTTCAGTTTGATCTGTTTGCCAATTTAAAAGTAGAGAAAGTGGTGTATGAGGGCGCCGAAATTCCCTTTACACGCGAGTTTAATGCGGTGTTTGTTACCTTCCCTAAAACCATAAAAAAAGGCAGTAAGGACGAGTTTATTGTTTATTATTCCGGTAACCCAACTATTGCAAAACGTGCGCCATGGGATGGCGGCGTGGTTTACACTACCGACTCATTAGGCAAACCGTGGGTGGCAACTGCCTGCCAGGGTATCGGCGCCAGTATTTGGTGGCCTACAAAAGATCATCAATACGATGAGGTAGACAGCGCCCTGATCAGTATCAGCGCACCTAATGGTTTAAAAGATGTATCCAACGGCAGATTACGCAAAGTAACCGACTTAAATAACGGCTATACCCGCTTCGATTGGTTTGTGGCTAACCCTATCAACAATTATGACATAGAAGCCAACATTGGCGACTACGCCCACTTTGAAGGTACTTACCAGGGCGAAAAAGGCCCGTTAACGCTCGACTACTGGCCATTAAGTTACAATATTAACAAAGCCAAAAAACAATGGGAGCTTGATGCGCCGCGAATGCTTAAATCATTCGAATACTGGTTTGGCCCTTATCCTTTTTATGAAGACGGCTATAAACTGGTTGAAACGCCACACCTGGGTATGGAACACCAAAGCGGTACCGCTTATGGCAACCACTATAAAAACGGCTATCTCGGTCGCGACCTTTCAGGCACCGGCTGGGGCCTAAAATGGGATTTCATCGTGGTACACGAAAGCGGTCATGAATGGTTTGGCAATAACATCACCTCAAAAGATGTTGCCGATATGTGGATCCATGAAAGCTTTACTAATTATTCCGAATCGCTGTTCATTGAAACCTATTACGGTAAACAAGCCGGGCAGGAATACGTGAACGGAACCCGTAAAAATATCCGTAACGACAAACCAATTGTAGGGCCGTATGGTGTAAACATGGAAGGTTCAGGTGATATGTATTATAAAGGCGGCAACCTGTTAAACATGGTGCGCACCATTATCAATAATGATGACAAATGGCGCAGTATCCTCCGCGGGCTTAACAAAACCTTCTACCATAAAACCGTTACTTATGATGATATTGTAGGCTACATCTGCAAAGAGGCAGGCATGAACCTGGCCCCTGTATTTGACCAGTACCTGCATTATAAAGATATTCCAACCCTGCAGTTTGTAACTAAAGACGGCAAGCTTTATTCCAAGTGGATTGCCAATGCCGAAGGTTTCAACATGCCGGTAAAGGTGCGTGTAAAAGGCGGCGGCTATATATTTATTAAACCAACCACACAGTTTACCCCTGTAAAGATTGATGGGGTTACCAAAGACAATGTAGAAGTGGATACTTTCAATTATTATATTAAGGTTGATTAGGTGAGTGGTTTATTGGGTGAATGGTTTAACCCCAAACAACCACTCACCCAATCAACCTAATCAACTACTCACCGTTCTCCCCCCACAAAAAAATCAAATCACGTGCAACTTTCCTCACCCTGCCGGCGTCTAATTTGAAAACGAAACTAAAACAACCGTCATGAAATCGATCTCAAAAATATTATTAGCTGTAGCATTGGCAGCAGGAACAACTGGTTACAGCACTGCAAAACCATCGCACCCAATTGTTAAACATGCCGATCAAACCACACAAGACCGCCATTTATCGGGCTTTAGCGCTATTGACCTGGCAGGCTCTTTTGATGTCTACTTTACACAGGGCTCAAACGAATCGGTAAAAGTTGAAGCACCTTCGGATGTTATTGACAAGATCATTACCGAAGTGCAGGGCGGTGTATTGAAAATCTACAGTAAAAAAGGCACCAACTGGGATAACTGGAGCTTTGGCCGCAGCCGTAAAATGATTGTACATGTGGTAGCTAAAGATATGACCAGCATTAACGTTGCCGGTTCGGGCGATGTTTATTTTAAAGAAGGCATCAGCACTACCTCATTAAAATTAAAAGTTGTTGGCTCGGGCGATATGCTTGGCAAAGTGAATGCTAAAAACCTGGACAGCAGCATTTCAGGCTCTGGTGATATGAAACTTTCGGGCCGTGCCGATAATTCGAGAGTAAATGTTGTAGGCTCCGGTGATTTTACCGCCCGCGACCTGATCACCATTAACACCGAAGTGCACATAGCTGGTTCGGGCGATGCTACCATCAACGCCAGCAACAAAATTGAAGCATCCGTAAGCGGCTCAGGCGATGTGCATTACACCGGCGGTGCTAAAAATATTTCAAGCTCAAAAGCAGGTAGCGGAGATATCGAGAGGATATAAACCTCACTTATCCTCCCCAAAGAAGCAACCTCTTTAAGTATTTAGAAGCGTCATTGCAATTAATAAAGCAATGACGCTTTTTTTGTATATCCAGTGAAGCTAATTTAGTTAGCTTCTTATTATCTTTATCTAAAATAATCACCTCCACCATTCCTATCGCTAACCATGAAAAAGCTATTCTTCGTCCTGATTGCTGCCTGCTTTTGCGCATGCAACAATCCGTCAAAACCAGGGGCGGATACCGCAACTGAATCATCAAACACTCCTTACGAAATAAAAACCGGCGGGAATAAGCTCATTAAAGTTGCCGGTAAATATAACGTATGGACAAAAAAAGTTGGCGACGGTAAAATAAAAGTACTGCTGCTGCATGGCGGTCCGGGTTTTTCACATGACTATATGGAATGCTTTGAGGATTTTCTGCCGAAGGAGGGCATTGAGTTTTATTATTATGATCAGCTTGGCTGTGGTAATTCGGATGCTCCTGCTGATACTTCATTATGGAACATTCCGCGTTATGTTGAAGAGGTTGAAGAAGTGCGTAAAGGATTAGGGCTTGATAATTTTTATATACTCGGACATTCATGGGGCGGTATGCTGGCTATGGAATACCTGCACAAATACCAATCGCACGTTAAGGGGGCGGTATTATCAAACATGACAGCCGGTATTAAAGGCTATGTTGCCTATGCCGCTGAGTTGAAGAAGAAGTTTTTTACGCCGCGTGATATCACTGTATTTGATTCGTTAGACAGGCTTAAACAATACGACTCGCCTCAATACAACGACCTGCTGATGAATAAACTGTATACCCAGGTGATCTGCAGGCTTCCATTAGAGAGCTGGCCCGAACCTTTATGGCGTGCCTTTAAAAAAGCTAATCATACCATATACATACAAATGCAGGGCGTTGACGAGTTTCACGTAACCGGCAATTTTAAAGGATGGGAATTTTGGGACAAACTACAGGATATAAAAAAGCCTACCCTTGTTTTAGGCGGCGTACACGATGAAATGAACCCCGAAGACATGAAAAAAGAAGGTCATCTGCTGCCCAACAGCCGCACTTACCTGTGCCCTAACGGCAGCCACATGAGTATGTATGATGATCAGCAAAATTATTTCAAAAATCTCATTGCCTTTTTAAAAGATGTTGACGCGGGTACATTCACTGCGGATAAAAAGTAGCACACCAATTATTAATCTTATATAACCACCACACACTTAATCATGAAAAAGTTATTTACCTGTATCATCACAATGATGATCCTTACTGCGGTAAATGTTTATGCGCAGTTAACGCCGCAACCCAGTTCAACACAAAGTGTTGTGCAGGATTTCGGCCTCGGCAAAATCAGTCTGGTTTACTCCCGTCCGGATGTAAGAGGCCGTAAAATATTTGGAGGCATGGAACCTTACGGAAAAGTTTGGCGCACAGGGGCCAATTCGGCCACTGTAATTAAATTTACCGATGAGGTAAGTATGGAGGGCAACAAGATCCCGGCGGGCGAGTATGGCCTGTTCAGCATCCCCGGCGAAAACGAGTGGACTATCATCCTCAGCAAACAACCTAAACAATGGGGCGCGTATAACTATAAGGAAGCTGATGATTTTTTGCGTTTTAAAGTAAAAACAGAACACCTTAAGGCATTAACAGAAACCATGACCCTCGCGTTCAGCAATGTAGCGGCAACTACCTGCGATTTGCAGATGATGTGGGAGCATAGCGGCTTCACCATCCACATGACCACCGATATCGATGCCAAGGTGATGGCCCGAATTGACTCGGCCATGAATACAGATAAAAAGCCATACTATGAAGCTTTGATCTATTATTATAACAACAATAAAGATATGGACAAAGCCTTAGCGTGGGCTACCGAATTGGAAAAAGACAAGAACTTTCCGCCATTTGTGCCCAAACTATGGAAAGCCCGGATCTTATTGAAAAAAGGTGATAAAGCTGCAGCAATAGCTACAGCCCAGGAAGGTGCAAAAATGGCTACTGAGATGAAAACGGATGAATATGTACGTTTAAATAATGAACTGATTGCACAAGCGAAGAAGTAATTTTGATCCATTTATCGTTTTTAAACAAAAGACCTTGCCAGTGATATTGGCAAGGTCTTTTTGTTTGGAAGTAAGATTCTAAAAAGCTGGGGGTGTGCGATTCCCCTCTTGAGAGGGGTGTAGGGGTGTGTTTCTGCTTTGATAAATCTACAGCAGAAACACACCCCTGCTACCGCTCATTCCTCCGCGCCCCCTCTCAAGAGGGGAATTTTTTGGTCTTAAAACCTCGTGTAAAAAGCCAGCTGCGCTACATGGTTTACCACATAAGCATCGGCTTGTTTAATGTATTGATTCAGATATCCCGCTTCTGCGTCAAAAGCTTTGCTAAAGCGGTAGCCAACTGCAACGTAAGCACGGTTTTGATCAAAGAAGTGTTTGTTTACTTTGTTTTTGTTTTGCACGTTTACAAAGGCCTCGTTTTGCAGGGCGAGGAAAGCACCTTCTGTAAACACGTCCGAGTCAGGCTTCATCGGGATCACCGCGCGGGCAAAATACCTGAAACGCTGGGCAAAATACCGATCATTTTTATTAGCAGCGGTATTCCCTAAAAAACGCTGCTCTAACCTAAAACGGTGTGCCAATTGCACATGCTTGGTAAGCTTATGGGTATATGTGTACTGCTGCCAGATACGGTGTTCCGGGCGAAATGTTGTTTCGTTACCTGGAGTGCGGCCATAGGTAGCTATGTAGGCATAACCCAAGGCCCCTACCTTGTTTTTGGCAAAATAATAATTAGCCGAGGGACGAAGCAGGATATGCTTTAGGTAACTTACCTCATCATGCGAGCGCAATTGCCCATCGAACGAATAGCCCCAATGTTCGGATAATTTTTGGCTGTGAAAAATAGCCGCCCAGCCCGAAAACTGGTTGTCTTGTGCCAGCAGCCTTGCAGGTACCGCCAGCAGTAATACTGCAAAAATTAATAGTTGTTTTTTTAATTGCATGGATGATATATATGTGTGTTATAAAGGTTAACATTATTGTAGAGACGCATGTGATGCGTCTCTTTTTGCGACAGAAATTTGCAGGATCTGTCATTTTATTTAAGGCAAAGACGCATGCAATGCGTCTCTACACCTAACTTCACTAATCTTTAAACCTTACCAAAGTCTGTCGGCCCAGGTCAACCGTTACCCTGAAGGCTTCCTGGTTGCTGCTGTAGCCCGGTGTTTGGTGCAGGCTTAATATAAATTGTCCTTTTACACGCTTGTATAAAAACGGCGTGTAAATAATATCCAAACGGTTATAAGTTTTCTTTTCAAAAAAGGCATCGCCGTAAATAATATGGCTACCCTGGCCTTTGTAAAATTCATCAAACAAGGCAAAACGTTTCCAGCTTAAATAGGCATTGGCTACAAAGCCGGCAGGTTTATGAAAACCATCAACACCCCTAACCCGCTCAAACGACATCATGCCGCCTGCCTCAATAGATAACGAATCTAAAATGGTTTTATGACTTAAATCTAAACCTAATCTTATTTGTCCGCCGCCATTGTCCTGGATATGGTCGTTTGGTAAAAGCACCTCGGCTCCTGCATCATGCATCAGCAAAAAATAGTGCGATACATAAAAGGGCCCGGTTAAGCTTGGCCGGTATTTGCCCGAAAAGCCGAACAGGAACTGTTCACGATCGGTAACGGTTTGGCGGCTTACCCAGTCAATCCAGGCAGTTTCGGTAAAGTGGGCATTATGAAAACGAGTAAGCAAACCCTCAACATTGGGGCGGTAGTAGCGCAAAGTATCATTCAGTAGAGCCCGCGGATAATCATCCAGCAAACCTTCGCGCGGGAAAGCACCGGCATTGAACAGCCAGTTTTTACCGGTAAAGCTGTAATAGGCAACGGGGTTAACTTTTAAAAAGTATGGTTTTGCACCAAACTCATGAATGCCGTTAACCCCTACAATAAAGTGGTTCACACTATCGATATTCAAGCCCAGGTCAAGCGCGGTACGCACGCCCGAATAGGTGCGTGAGCGGGCAACAAAATCTTTGTACTCCCGGTTATCCATAAAACCCAAGCCATTAAAATGGATATCAAGGCTACCCTGTGCAAGGGCGGCAGTGGTGGTTATGATCGAAAAAAAGACAAAAAGGTATATCCGTTTAAACATAGTCGATTTATTATTTTACTGTAATGTTGATGCTCTTACTGTTACGTCCGCCAAAAAATGGTTCGGTACGCAATGAAAAAATGAGTTGATATCTGCCAGGCTGCTCCGGTGCTGTTACGTTAAATTTAAAATGAGTGCTTTCGCCCGGCTTTAGGGCAATGTTATGGAATGAATCATCTGCCTTTTGATTAGTGATCTGATCTGTCTTTTTAAAAAAGCAGGCTTCAAAAAATACAGGGTGCTTTTGATTTTTATTACTGAGATCAATAGCGAATGGATAAGGATTTTTAACCGTAAGATCGAAATCTATTTTTTGGCCCGGACTAAGGGCTTCTTTGGGAGCAAGTGTTTCAAATTCAACCCGCTGATAGGTGCGTGTGTCATCAACCCAACCGCCATACCATTTACCGGCAAATACGTTAATGGAATCGGTTGTTACACCGGGCAACCAAACATCCAGTACATAATAAGTTTTTTTATGCTGAATGCTGTCTTCTATAGGCCAGATATCATACTGGGTACGGCGATAATGCCGCGAATCATAGGCAAGCCCACGGGTGGTGTTATTATAAAAATTGTATTTGGACGGATCCTGAAAACCTTCATAAAATATCACATAATTATTGCCTGCCTTTTTCTGGATCTGATGAGCCCAATCCTTAAAGCCGAAAAAGCTTTTCATGGCATCGATCTTTAGCAACAACGGAGGCCCCCAGATAATACAGATACGAACAAGCAAAATCAGGCTGAGGTTTATCACCGCCAAACGGTTAAACCAAACAGGTTTGCCTCCCGGCTTAGCAAAACTGATAAGCACCAGCATGCTTAGCGGTACGTAAGCTATAAGCGTCCAATGGAGTTGTACCTCACCTTTAAACGAGGTAAGAAAAAAGAATGCCAAAATGCCTATGCTGTTTACGAGCAAGGTGCGGGTGAAAACATCCTGTATTTTGGTTGTAAACCCTTTATAGAAAAGAAACCAGCCAATCAGCGGCCCGGCCATTATCAACTGCCCCAATGGATATAAATAGGTATTATCCAATTGGTAATCATCGGCCGAACGCTCGCTAAGGTGATAGCTTATTGACGGATAATCGTGGTTTACCTGCCACAGGATATGCGGTGCATACAAAGCCAGCGCCAGCAGCACAATTCCGTAAAAAGACCCTCGCTTAAGCAATTTTACATTAGATACAAGCGTGAAAGCAACCAACAAAATGCCATGGTACTTACTATACAGCAGGCAGGCTATCACCACGCCCAATATAATGGCCAGTTTTAAGCTGTCCTGTTCAATATATTGCTGATAAAAATACAGGAACAGCACCGTGAAAAACAGCAAAGGAGCATCAGGTGTGGTGGTAAAACCATAAATATGGAATACAAAGATGCCCGAAACCACCAGTATAAAGTTGATGACATCAACCCTGTAACGCTTTAACATCATCCACATCAGGTATAAAGATGCAGTTGTGCTGATCACCGTAAAAAACCTCACTCCAAATTCATTATGTATGAGGCTGTAACCTGCTTTAATGAAAACGGCCACCATAGGCGGATGGTCATAATACCCCCAGTCTAAAAAACGCGAATAAACCCAGTAGTAGGCCTCATCCGCATGGATCTCCAGGGTAAAAGCCTGTACGGCATTTAGCAAAGCCCACAACAGTAAAAAATAAATTATTGGCTTGTTATATTTTACCGGCGCGCTATTTAAAGAGGTATCCTGCATTAAAATGGATGAGTAAATGAATGGGCAAAGGTATGATAAAAGATATAAGCCATAAAACGTTGGCAGCGGCGATGTGATAATTTGACGAAAAACATACCACAATCTTCATAATTTAGCGCAGCTGTAAAGCCTTAACCCATCCAATATTAAAATGAAACAAGAATTTGAGGTTATCAAAAAACCACGCCTGATGCTGTTAAACGTTGTTAAAGATCTTAGCCCCGAACAACTTAACCACATCCCCGCAGGTTTTAATAACAACCTGATCTGGAACCTGGCGCACCTTATTTCGGGTCAGCAAGGTATTTGCTATACGCGCGCAGGCGTACCTATTGTGGTTGATGATAAATACTATACCCCCTACCGTCCCGAAACAAAGCCGCAGAGCTTTATTAATGCTCATGACATAGCCCAAGTCAAAGAGCTGCTTATTTCAACCATTGATAAAATGGAGGAAGATTACCAAATGGGTATTTTCTCAAACTATCAACCGATGACGACCCGTTATGGTGTTACCTTGAGCAATATAGAAGAAGCAATCCGCTTTTTGCCATTTCATGATGGTTTGCATACCGGTTATATCATGGCTTTGAAAAGAGCGGTTTTGGAGGAAATGAGTAAGCTGGTTTAGTAAACAATTTTACTAAACGGGATCCCTACCGTTAACCCGATTGCTGTTTTATTGTAAGGCAGTCGGGTATTTTTTAAGGAATTATTCATGTCCTGAAGCAAAAGTTGTGCTTCAAAATTTATGGCAGGCACGCCTTTTTTATCTATCAAAACAATGGGGATGCCGATGATGGAATTGAGCGCCTTATAAGTTCCCCAGTTTTTTTCGATGCGGAAGCTAATGCCAACATGTGAGGTTCCGGGGATATACACCAACTTACCTGCCGCGAGGGGTGTTATAAAGTTTTTATATTGGCCTATGTACCGGTCGCCATTATTAATGGTGACCGTATTTGTTCCATCTATTCCCTGCGCTCCGGTTACATCAGCACTGAATAGCGAACCGCTGTGTACCGCATTATTCACAAAGCCTTTACCGGCAAAGGTTAAAAAGAACCGGCCCATTTTAGGGCTTTCCCAAAAACGGGTATGACTAATAAATAATTCGAGCGGGTAGTTATAATGTTTGTTAACCTGTGCATTAACATCATTGCTTACCATAAATTTTTGTGGGATAACCGGGATATAAACGCCCAGGCTTGTCCAGTTATCGGTTATGAGGTCATAATTACCTGTATTCACCAATCGCTCTGATTGCTGTTCAGAAAATTGTTGGAGATAATCAGCCCGGAGGGAGGCGTAAAAAGTTTTCCGGAGTTTGCTTTTAACCTCTGTTAGATCCTGTCCAGGTATCTCCTCCTGTTTCAAAACATTAAGAGATTGCTCAAACTCTTCAGCTTTTTTGTTGATACTTTGAGCGATCGTATTTACTATTAATGCCCGGGCAGCATCCATCTCCTTTTTAAAATCACCGTTTGCTATATAATAAGTTTTTGGTTTTCCCATCCATGTTTTTTGGGTTGTAAAACCCAGCTGATTATCATAATACCTGTTAACAGTTTTTGCCGAATACGCGTTTGCTATATTTACCCTCGCCCCTGCTACTACAAATGACCTTACCCAATCATCACTATCAATGGGCTGGTGAAAATTGTGATTGATGCTGATCATCCCTTCGGCGGCATTGATATTAACATAGTTTTTATAGAGGGAAAGATCTTCGTTACCCGAGAGATAAGAACTCATTTTATTTGACAGGAAAATGTTCATGGCCTTGTTGGAGATCAACATTCCCTGTCCGTTACTATTAGGCCAATTGGTTACTTTATTGTTTATCGCTTTTATCTCATCGATGACCTGTCCAGTGGTTTGAGCTTTCAACTTCACCGCGAAGCAACATACAAAGAGCAGACAGTATATTACTGCCGTCGCCGGATTTACATATTTCAGGCCAGCCCCCATTGCTGCGTAATTTGATTGGTAAAAACTTTCTGGCAGTCGGCATTGAGCAGGGTTTTACGGGCGTTGATCCAACGGGTAGCTGCATCGCCATACATTCTTTGGATGCGTTGCGGTGTAATTTCGTTGGCTTTGCCCCAATGAAATGTAAAGGGGATATTTTCATGCTCAAGCATCAGCCAAACCTGGGTATAAAAGTTATAAGCTTTGTCTGATAGCGGTGCATCCAACTCCATAATACAGGTATGTTCAAACCGGGTAAAGCCCAATGTGGCTTTGGTTTGTTTAACAAACCTGAATGAAAATACACCGCTGAAAGGGCCGATATCTTTATTGATCTTCAACATCAAATCGGCAACCCGGGGCGAAAGCTCTGCCGGGAAACCAATGGCAGAACTCAACAGCTTGCCTCTTAATGTAGTATTGCTAAAAATTTCGCCCAGCGTACCAAAATGAGGATCAGTATTAGTTGTCATGCTGGTATTTAACACCTTGGTAACTACAACCGGAACCAAAGCGGGCACAGCATCAGTAATAGTACCTATAAAACTGGCAGCATCGTCTCCCGGGCCAATCCCTGCCGCGTTATCAACCGGGGGCTGATAGTTGGTACGATACGGGCGCTTATACATAGTGCTTACAAATGCGCCTTTGTCCAGATCGTACGGATTAAGCAGCACCGAAAAATGACACGGGCGCTCGTTACTACATGGCAGCTTATCGGTATCGCTAAAATCAAGAGTTGACATCATACCCTGCAGTTCGGCATCATAGGGCAATCGCTGTACATAAGTTTCTAATAAAAACAGCGGTTCTGTTTCCATTAGTACGCCGTGGATGATACCAAAGCTCCCAAAACTTACCAATGCGGCATTGAAAAGTTCATCGTCCTGTACCAGCTCGGTTTGCAGCAGATCCATAAAACGTTGCGCTACAACGGGTGCGGAAGCCCTTTCCAGCCAAATATGCCTGTCAGGACTTACCACAATATGGAGCCCTACTACAAAATCTGGTGTAGCACCAAAGTCAAACGCCGAGCCGTGAGTTCCTGTACTCACTGCACCAGCTATAGTTTGCCCATTACTGGCACCGGAAGTTTTAAGTGACAAGCCCCTGTTCTTCAAAAATGCGCCGAGTTCCCAAATACCGTTGCCACTTTGTGCAAAAAGCAGGTGGTCTTTGTTGCCAGTGTAAGCAGGGTTTACGGCAGTATCGGCAACAGTAAATCTGGTGTTAAGGGGTTTGGTATCCAGCATTACACCATCTTTAACCGTTGCTATTTTTGTCCATGACCAGCCTGCGCCTAATGATCGTAATGGGGTACCGGTCTCAATAGCTTCTTTAATCAGGTTTTGAAGCCCTTTGGTAGCGTCATTATAACCTTCAAGGGCATCAAGATCGTCTTCGTTGCCTAATTCATACAGATCTTTAATTTGCTCGGTAAAAGTTTCGTGCCGGTTTTCCCAACTGCTGACTCCTGTTTTAATAACTTTCATAGCCGCTTATTTGATTACGCCATCTTTGGCGCAAGGTTTATCGCATTTCCACTCTACCCTTGCAGGGCTCCATATGCCCAGGGTTATAACAGTAAGCAAGGAATAACCGAAATTATTCTTCACCGTAACTTCGGCCATACCATTGGAGCCAAGGGAATCACATATGGGAGTAACGATTCGCTTGGGGCTTTGGATAGCCCCCCAAAAAAAGAAGTTTACATTTTGGTGCGATACCTCTGACCCAGCCTGTGCCTTTGTTTCGACACGGGCCGTGTAACAACTGCACAGCATTAATGGGAGTAAAACAGCAGGGATAAGCTTCCTGTAAAAATGCAGGGGCCTGTTCAAACATGATGGCAACATATTGTAAGTATTTGGGAAATTTTCTGAAATACAATAAAGTAAATCCAAATACTTGATTTTCAATTAAGTAAAAACACGTTTATTGAATACGTACTTTTACGTCATTTATTTGACAATGAGAAGAAGGGGCTTATCTTATTGATTTGTACAATCCCAGATGCTTTGGTTTGGTTAAAACGATGTGCCATAAATGGTTTTTTCTTGAGCGGAAGGACGCAGCGCTGGCGCTAAGATAGTAGCGCCACATGCGGTAAAAGGTATCACCGTATTTAGCACTAAGCTGCGGCCAGCTTTGCTCAAATTTTTTACGCCACTCCATACAGGTTCGGTCGTAATATACGCCGAAGTTATGCCAATCTTCCAAAATAAATAAGCCCTGCCATGCTGTTGAGAGCTGTGCTGCAGATGGCAGCATACCGTTCGGAAATATGTATTTTGCAATCCAGGGATCGGTAACTTTAGTTGAGTAATTACCGCCTATGGTATGAAGCAGGCAAATACCGTCATCTGCTAAATTTTCGTTTACCCTTTCCATAAAGATGCGATAATTACGATAGCCAACATGTTCAAGCATCCCGACAGAAACTATCCTGTCGAATTTTTCATGTACATCGCGATAATCCTGCACCCTGATCTCCACAGGTAAACCTTTGTTAATCTCCTTTGCAATAATGGCCTGCTCTTCTGAAAGGGTTACACCTGTTCCTTTTACGCCATACTTTTCGGCCGCATATTGAAGAAGGCCGCCCCATCCGCAGCCTATATCAAGTAAGCTCATGCCTGGTTCCAATTTTAGTTTGCGGCAAATCAGATCAAGCTTAGCTTCCTGGGCTTCATCCAATGTTTGTGCAGTTTCCCAATAAGCACAGGAGTATATCATCCGCTTATCAAGCATCAACTCAAACAGATCGTTGCCAATATCATAGTGCTTGTGTGCAACCTCTTTAGCTTTTGATTTGGTTTGCTGATTACCAAATTTTGCCTTGAGAAAGTATTTAAGCGTATTTAAGTCGCGTGGGATCATTTTATCAACCCGGTGATACTGGACGCGGAAAAAGAATTCGTCAAGCGCTTCACAATCCCACCAACCTTCCATGTAGGCTTCCCCAAAACCTAAGGACCCTCCTGCCAGCACACGATCATACAATTTAGGATTGTGTACCTGTAAGTCCCACGGGTTATTGCCGTTCACGGTAATACCACCTGAAGCAAACATATTTGTAACAATCTCTTTTGATGATCCCATAGCTTTTTCCGGTTTATGTGGTGATAAAGATATTCTTTTTGCGGAAAAACGGGAACAATTACTAATATAGTACTACCGCGGGTTGAGTGCGGTTTGCACTGCTACACTACTGCCGCGGGTTTAGCGCAGCGTAACCCGTGGCAGCTTTATATGCTATGTTAAACCTGCTGCAGCTTTACAAAAAAAGCCCCCTTACAGGAGGCTTTCTTATATATTCATTAAATCACTTTAAAGATTAGTATATAGTATAATCCCAATTATACTTCTTCCATGCTTTCGCCGGTTACTGTTTCTTTGATCTTATTTTCCAATTCTTCCTGTAGCTCAGGGTTATCAAGAATCAGTTGTTTAACAGCATCGCGGCCCTGGCCTAAACGGGTTTCACCATAACTAAACCATGAACCTGCTTTTTTAATAATGTTGTATTCAACACCCAGGTCAATGATCTCACCGGCCTTTGAAATACCTTCGCCAAACATGATGTCAAACTCGGCTACACGGAACGGAGGAGCAACTTTATTCTTAACTATCTTAACCTTTACGCGGTTACCGGAAACCTCATCGGTGTCTTTAATTTGGGAGATGCGGCGTACATCCAAACGTACTGAAGCATAAAATTTCAACGCGTTACCACCGGTAGTAGTTTCAGGGTTACCAAACATAACACCGATCTTATCGCGCAGCTGATTAATAAAGATACAGCAGCATCCTGTTTTGCTGATAGTGCCGGTTAGCTTACGTAATGCCTGTGACATTAAACGTGCATGCAGACCCATTTTTGAATCGCCCATTTCGCCTTCTATCTCGGCTTTAGGAACCAACGCTGCAACAGAGTCGATAACCAAAATATCAATAGCGCCCGAACGGATCAGGTTATCGGCAATTTCCAGTGCCTGTTCACCATTATCAGGCTGGGAGATCAGCAGGTTTTCAACATCCACGCCTAATTTCTTGGCATAAAAACGATCGAAAGCATGCTCCGCATCAATAAAGGCGGCAATACCGCCGTTCTTTTGCGATTCGGCAATGGCATGGATAGCCAAAGTTGTTTTACCTGACGATTCAGGCCCGTAGATCTCAATGATCCTTCCTTTAGGCAAACCGTTAACTCCCAAAGCAATATCAAGCCCTAATGAGCCGGTTGATATAACTTCAGTTTGTTCAACTACGGATTCGCCCAATTTCATGATGGTGCCTTTACCGTATGATTTTTCCAGCTTATCTAACGTAAGCTGTAATGCCTTCAATTTATCAGCGCTATTTTTATCTATGTTAGCCATCGTATTAATTTCTTCAACAAATATAATTACATTTTTTAAAATTACTAATTTTTTTAGTAATTTATTTTTATAGTGAATGGTCCATTAAATGAGTAGTTGATTAGGTTAGTATTGACGAAGATAAGCAACTATTCACTTAATCCAACTACCCACCTAATCAACCTTTATCCACACTCCGCTTCTTCAACTCCTTATCTATAATATTAAGGGCCTTTTTCTTTTTAGCTTCTTTGGCCTTCTTAAGTTTTGCAGCTTCAAGCCTTTGCAGCGCGGCTTCTGTATTATTGCGTTCATAATAGCGGCAAAACCACGTAAGCGGACAAATATCGCATTTAGGGCTGCGCGCCAAACAAATATACCGCCCATGCAATATAAGCCAGTGATGTGCAACACCTATATATTCTTTAGGAATATTTTGCACCAACTGTTTTTCAACCGCAAGTGGTGTACGGGCATTATTGGTTAAGCCAATGCGGTTGGCCACCCTAAAAACATGCGTATCAACAGCCATGGCTGGTTCTTCAAAAATAACCGAAGCGATCACATTGGCTGTTTTGCGGCCTACACCTGGTAATTTTTGCAGATTTTCTATCCCCGAAGGTATTTCGCCGTTAAAAACTTCCATGAGCATTTTGCCCATGCCTACCAAATGTTTGGCTTTATTATTAGGATAGCTTACAGACCGGATATATGCAAAAACTTCATCGGATGTTGCGGCAGCCAGGTCTTGCGGAGTAGGAAAACGCTCAAACAGTGCCGGCGTTACCTGGTTAATCCTTTTATCAGTACACTGTGCCGATAGGATAACGGCCACCAATAACTGAAATGGGTTATTATAGTGCAGCTCAGTAACCGGGTTAGGCTGGTTTTTAGAAAAATAATCAACAAAATAGCGATAGCGTTCGGCTTTTAACATTTTTAGTTCATGGCTGATAGTTCATGGATCATGGCTCAAGCACCCAGCTTAACGCAATGGCGATCCTGTCCAAAAGTATAGATATTCACAACAATAAAAAACCATGAACTATGATCCATCAACCATAAGCCATCTTAAAATAGAAAGGTTCATAAATCACTTATTGGGTTTTGGTTTTTCGATTCGCATCGGTAACCTCTTCAACAATCATGATCTATGAACCAGTGGGGGAATCCGCAATAAATACTAACGTAAGCTTTTTGAATAATCCAGGATCTGGTGTATGGTTTGCACTTTTGGTTTCCTGATCAGCAGGTCCAAATCAGCACGAATTGAATTGTAAAAAATCACTTCGTCAGCGTCCAGATTTTCTTGTGCATTCCTGTTCATTTCAGCTTCGTTAGCTAATGCATTTAACGTTTTTGTAAAGGTTTCATCCATAAGCTTATTTTACTATAATTTTTATATGGTTTATAACGGTGGCTTAAAGATAATATTTTGTTAAATGAAAATTAAATGAAATTTTTATTTAAAGAAATTAGCTGCGGGAAGCTATGAATTACGTTATTGCAACAGTAAATAACTTTATATCAGCAACTAATGAAACAATATCAGAATTTCATACAAAAAATAAGGTTAGAATATTATTATCCCGGTTTAACCTAAACAATAATATCCTAACCTTTTATCACTAAACTCTTATACTGAAAAACTAATTTTTCAGGCTAAGCTCCTTACTCTGCATCATTTTGCGGAGGTTATTAAGGGCATAGCGCATACGGCCAAGGGCGGTATTGATACTAACATCGGTAATATCGGCAATCTCTTTAAAACTCATATCACCAAAGTGGCGCATAATAAGCACCTCCTTTTGTTCGGATGGAAGCAGCTGGATCAGTGCTTTAAGATCTTTATGGGTTTGATCCCTAACCATCTTGTCCTCGGTACTTTCGTCATAATTACCAAGCACTTCAAAAATATCGAAATCATCGCCATTGCTGATCATAGGCGCACGTTTTTCACGGCGAAAATGGTCAATCACCAGGTTATGCGCGATACGGGTTACCCAGGGCAAAAATTTACCTTCTTCATTATATTTACCGGCTTTAAGGGTGTTTATTACCTTTATAAATGCATCCTGAAAAATATCTTCGGCAAGGTATTCGTCTTTTACCAGCAAGTAAATAGAAGTATATATTTTTGATTGGTAACGCCTTATCAATTCTACTAAACCGGCTTCGTCGCCGGCTACATATAGATGGATTAGATCCTGATCACTCTTCAATTGAAAATCCATAGAAAGTACTACTTAAAACTTAATTTTTAGTTAAAACCTTTTAAAGTAAAGTATATTCTATAGCGTGCTCCTTAGGGGTTAAAGATTTGTTCGCTCAAATAAAACAAATTATTGGTAAAAAAACAAATAAAATTTTTTTTTTTGCGCCCTACTTTACTATTAATCGGTATAATTACTTATAAAACCATCATTTATTTGGCACACTTCCGTTAGACTTATTTTTAATACCGAAGGTTTAATCATTAGCCAAAATAAATTTTTTAAAAAGTAGTTGTTAAAACAACATTAAGTTTTAAAAAGTCAGCAAACTGTAAACTCCAATATTTCATGCAGTTTAATCCAATAAACAGTCAAAACTCATTTGGATTCTGCTAAATATTTTAGGATTTTTGCATTCGCAAAAAGTTCATGGGTAATAGATCATGGTTCATGGTATAAATTTTGCCACTAACCTGCAAAGCATACTACTATGATCCGTCAACCATCAACTATGAACTAATTCAATAGAATGAGTAAAGAAGCAGAAAAAGATCCGCAAAAGCATATTATTATAAAAGGCGCAAGGGTGCACAACCTTAAAAACCTTGATGTGGCTATTCCCAAAAATAAACTGGTGGTAGTTACCGGCATGTCGGGCTCGGGCAAATCATCGCTCGCTTTCGATACTTTGTACGCCGAAGGTCAGCGCCGCTATGTGGAAAGCCTTTCATCATACGCCCGCCAGTTTTTGGGCCGTATGAACAAGCCCGATGTTGATTATATTAAAGGCATTGCACCGGCTATAGCTATTGAGCAAAAGGTAATTACCTCAAACCCACGTTCAACTGTTGGTACATCAACCGAGATCTACGATTATTTAAAACTGCTTTTTTCACGTATCGGTAAAACGATATCGCCCATATCAGGCAATATCGTAAAAAAAGACTCAGTGACCGATGTGGTTAACTTTGTGCTTTCATTGCCTAACGAAACCCAGGTAACCATTCTTGCTCCATTGCACCCGCACAATAATCGGAGCCTTAAAGAGGAGCTTGCCGTATTGATGCAAAAAGGTTTTGTTCGCGTTGAATACAATGGCAAACTTTCGCGTATCGAATCTTTATTAGAGGATGAAACAGTAGAGAACGTTCCTTTAATGGCGGCTGAACCAATAGTCGAGATCAAAAAAACAAAGGCAAAAAAAACCGCTGCAGAAACTACCGAAATTGATCAGCAAATTGCAGTACGCATAGTTGTTGACCGCGTTACCAAGAATGAAGAAGACGAAACTATTAGCCGCTTAGGCGACTCCATACAGACTGCCTTTTTTGAAGGCAAGGGCGATTGTTTTGTTCGCTTCCAGGAGCCTGACAACGATACCGAGCATGAGCGCTTTTTTTGCGATCGTTTTGAGTTAGACGGATTGAAGTTTGAAGAGCCTACACCAAACTTCTTCAGCTTTAATAATCCGTACGGCGCTTGTAAAAAATGCGAAGGTTACGGCAAGGTGATCGGTATTGATGAAGACCTGGTTATTCCAGATAAAAGTAAATCCATTTACGAGGGCGCTATCGCCCCGTGGCGCGGCGAAAAGATGCGCGAATGGAACGATGCGCTGGTAAGACATGCCTTAAAGTTCGACTTCCCTATTCACCGCCAATATAATCAGCTAACCGAAAAAGAGCAGCGCCTGCTCTGGACCGGCAATAAGTTTTTCCGTGGCCTTGACGAGTTTTTCAAGGAAATGGAAGAACAAACCTATAAGATCCAATACCGTGTTTTGCTATCGCGATACAGGGGCAAAACTACCTGCCCGGAATGTAAGGGCAGCCGTTTACGAATGGATGCCTCCTACGTAAAGATCAATGAAAAGTCGATAACCGATGTGGTACTGATGCCGCTGGATAAAACCTTTGAATTTTTTAAATCGCTTGAACTCAGTGAAACGGATGCCAAAATCGGTAAACGCTTGCTGATGGAAATAACCAACCGCCTCGGCTTTTTAAACGATGTGGGCTTGAGCTATTTAACGCTCAATCGTTTATCAAATACATTATCAGGCGGTGAGTCGCAGCGCATCAACCTCGCTACGTCATTGGGCAGCAGCCTGGTAGGTTCCGTGTATGTTTTGGATGAGCCAAGCATCGGTTTGCACCCGCGTGATACCCAAAGGCTGATCACCGTATTAAAATCCCTCCGCGATGTGGGCAACACCGTATTGGTTGTTGAGCATGAGGAAGAGATCATGAAAGCTGCCGATCACATTATTGATATCGGCCCGGAGGCTGGTACCCATGGCGGCGAGCTGATTTTTACCGGTACCTATAACGAAATTATAAAAGACGATAAAAGCCTCACCGGCAAATACCTGAGCGGCAGGGAAGAAATAGCTATCCCCGCAAGCCGCCGTAAATGGCACGATTTTATTGAAATAAAGGGCGCGCGCGAAAACAACCTGAAACATGTCACCGCCAAATTTCCATTAGGTGTGCTTACTGTTGTTACCGGCGTATCCGGCTCGGGTAAAACCAGTTTGGTAAAACGCATCCTTGCCCCCGCCGTTCAAAAGGCCTTAGGTAATTATTCGGGCGAACAAACAGGCTCATATGATGCCATTGATGGCGATTACAGCAAAATTGAACAGGTTGAACTGGTTGACCAAAACCCGATAGGCCGTTCATCGCGCTCAAACCCGGTTACTTATGTTAAGGCCTGGGACGAGATCCGCAACCTGTACGCCGCTCAGCCGGCAGCAAAAGCCGCCGGGCTAAAACCCTCCGCATTTTCATTTAACGTTGAAGGCGGCCGCTGCGATGTTTGCCAGGGTGAAGGTGAAGTTAAGATAGAGATGCAATTTATGGCAGATATCTTTCTTACCTGCGAAACCTGCGGGGGACATCGCTTTAAGCAGCATATTTTAGATATCCAATACAAAGAAAAAAACGTATCGGAGATCCTGAACATGACCATTGACGAGGCTGTCGAGTTTTTTGCCAAAGAGCCTAAAATTATTGCCAAGATAAAGCCATTAGTTGACGTTGGTTTGGGCTATGTTCAGTTAGGCCAGTCATCCAATACCCTATCGGGTGGCGAGGCGCAGCGTATCAAACTGGCATCATTCCTGGTAAAGGGCAATAACACCAATAAAACGCTATTTATTTTTGATGAGCCTACTACCGGCCTGCATTTTGCCGATATTAAAAAACTGCTGAAATCATTTGATGCCCTGCTTGATCATGGCAATACCATCATTGTTATTGAGCATAACATGGATGTGATCAAATGTGCCGACTGGGTTATCGATATTGGCCCCGAAGGTGGTGACCGTGGCGGTAAAGTAGTATTTGAGGGCGTTCCTGAAGACCTATTAAAACAAAAAGACAGCTACACCGGCAAGTTTTTAAAAGAGCGGTTTTAATTTAAAGTGCCCGCATAATAAATCGGGCACTTTAAAATTTGCTTTATAAACGTATTCATACTATAGGTATTTTTCAACCAATGCTTGAAATTGGCTTGAAAATACCTGCCCAACTATTTGAATATCAACCTTGGTATTCCAAACGTGAATATTTATATTTACCTAAGTCTTCCATACCTTTTTAATCTGAAACATCCGTTTACAGCAATTAATTTTATTACTAATACCTAAATTTCATTATCATGCCAGGTACAAAAGAATTTTATGACACCATCCGTGCGTCTGTATTTAAAGGCCACATTTCACAAAGCCAGATTGATGGTATCGAAGCCATTTTAAAAGCCGCAGCAGATGCCGGCGTTACCGATCAGCGTAAGGTAGCCTACATGTTAGGCACCGTTTACCATGAATGCGCAGGCACTATGCAGCCGATAAATGAGTTTGGCAAGGGCAAAGGTCATCCCTATGGCGAAAAATTTAAAATGGGCGGGGGACCTGGTCACCGTGTTCCTTATACAACGCCCGATCAGCTTTATTATGGCCGCGGTTTTGTACAATTAACCTGGTACGAGAACTATGAGGCCATGGGCAAGCATTTACACCTCGACCTGCTCAACCATCCCGAATTGGCGCTTCAACCTGATGTAGCTGCCAACATTATGATTGAAGGTATGACAAAAGGCATGTTTACCGGCGTTGGCTTAGGCAAATATTTTGACGCCACCCATGCCGACTGGATCAACGCCCGCCGTATTATTAACGGGAATGATCACGATGTGCTGATAGCAGGTTATGCCAAGCATTTTTATAAGGGATTGACCGGTATTGATGCGTAAATTGAGTATGCGACTGTTTAGCTTTTAATTTCGAACAGTCGCACAACTTTTACTTTCGGCAATCAATCATCCCTGCGCAATAATCGACTAATAACCCACTCTGATATCGTGATATTTGATATATTAGCTTAAATGAATAAGCTGATCACTTACCTTTTTGTATTATTCTCCATTCAGCTTTGCGCATGCCACACCGACACCTCTTCCAATCAGCATAAAACCGTTTTTAATATCAATCTTGAAGAGGGCCTTACCTCGCTTGATCCTGCCTTTTGCCGTAACCATTATACCATTTGGATGGATAACCAGCTTTATAACGGCTTAGTACAGATCAACGATAGTTTAAAAACCATTCCCTGTATTGCTAAAAGCTGGGAAACATCAGCTGATGGTTTATTATATACCTTCCATCTGCGTAATGATGTATATTTTCATGACGACCCTCATTTTGCAAATGGTACAGGCCGAAAGGCAGTGGCCTCAGATTTTGCTTATAGCTTCGGTCGTTTGATCGATCCCAAAGTTGCTTCATCCGGCTCATGGATCTTCAGTGATAAGGTAAAGGACAAAAGCGCCTTTATGGCACCTAATGACAGTACTTTCCAAATAAGGCTTAAACAGCCTTTCGCTCCCTTTCTAAGCTTACTCACGGCACAATATTGCTCCGTAGTACCCAAAGAAGTGGTTGAGTTTTACGGCAAGGACTTCAGGAGCCACCCGGTAGGCACCGGCCCCTTCAGGTTTAAATACTGGAAAGAAGGAGAAGTACTGGTGTTTTTAAAAAACGAACGTTACTGGGAAAAAGACAAAAAAGGCAACCGTCTTCCCTACCTGGATGCCATCCGTTCTACCTTTATTGCTGATAAGCAGACTTCGTTCCTGGAGTTTGTAAAAAAGAAAATCGATTTTTTGAATGATATCGACGGCAGCTATCGCGATGATATCCTTACCAAAGCAGGCAAGGTAACGCAAAAATATAAGGGTAAATTTATACTCAATACCGCTCCTTACCTGAACACCATTTACCTGGGCATGCTGGTTGATACCACTTTGCCCATTGTAAAAAAATCCCCTTTAAAAATACTCAAGATCAGGCAGGCCATCAACTACGCCATCGACCGCGAAAAGATGATCAAATACCTCCGCAACAGTATGGGTACACCGGGCTACGGAGGTTTTGTGCCCGAAGGCATGCCAGGCTTTAACGGCACGGGCGTAAAAGGCTACACTTACGATCCTGAAAAAGCGCGCTGCCTGCTCCGAGACGCCGGTTATCCCAATGGTAAAAACATGCCCGAAATTACCCTGGCTACCACCGTTGGTTACCGCAGTTTAATTGAGTATGTACAAGGCCAATTGGAACGCATTGGTATAAAAACAAATGTAGAGATAACCCAGGGTGCCAGCCTGCGCGAACTGATCTCCAAAAATGGCATCAACTTTTTTTACGGCTCCTGGATAGCCGATTATCCTGATGCCGAAAATTACCTTTCAGTTTTTTACTCCAAAAATAAAATTCCCTTCGGCCCCAATTATACCGGGTTCAACAATAAAAGGTTCGATGAACTTTTTGAACAAACCTACCAGGTAAAAGATGATGAAAAGCGCTTCGGCCTCTACCGCCAGATGGACAACCTGATGATGGAGCAATCGCCCATTGTAGTATTATACTACGATAAACTGGTAAACCTTTATCAAAACAACATCAGTGGCTATAGCCTTAATGGTCAAAATTTGTTAGTGCTTAAAAGGGTGGTGAAGCGGCTTTAGTGATTAGAGGTTGGAGGTCAGAGATTAGTTGCACCCTGGTTCGTCGCTACTTCTTAATCTCCTATCAGATTTCAAAGCAAGCGAAACCTATTATTGCATAAAAAATCCCGGAAGGGAAAACCAACCGGGATCTCTTTTATAAAGTTTTTGCAGGGTTATACACCTAACAACAACCTTGCAGGATCTTCAAGCAATTGCTTAACCCTTACCAGGAAGCTTACCGATTCGCGGCCGTCGATGATACGGTGATCATATGATAGGGCAAGGTACATCATTGGTCGGATAACAACCTGTCCGTTGATAGCTACCGGGCGCTCAATGATATTATGCATCCCTAAAATGGCCGATTGAGGCGCATTGATAATCGGAGTTGATAACATCGAACCAAATACACCACCATTGGTAATGGTAAACGTACCGCCGGTCATTTCAGGGATAGTCAGTTTATTTTCGCGGGCTTTACCGGCAAGTACCACAATGGCTTTCTCAATTTCGGCAAGGCTCATGCTATCGGCATTGCGGATAACAGGAACAACCAAACCTTTCGGAGCAGAAACAGCGATGGAGATATCAGCAAAATTACTGTATACAATCTCTTCACCCTCAATACGTGCACCAACAGCCGGCCAGTCTTTCAAAGCCTCTGTAACAGCTTTGGTAAAGAACGACATGAAGCCTAAGCCAACACCATGTTTCTCTTTGAATTTATCTTTGTATTTACCGCGCAATTCCATGATCGGCTGCATATCAACCTCATTAAAGGTGGTAAGCATTGCCGTTTCATTTTTAACCGATACTAAACGTTTAGCAACAGTTTTACGCAGTGAGGTCATTTTCTCGCGTTTTTCGTCCCTGGCACCACCGGTTAGATTTGCTACCGGGGCAGCAGCAGGCTGTGCAGCAGGAGCGGCAGGCTTAGCTGCCGGAGCTTGCGCGCCAAGGGCATCACCTTTAGTGATACGGCCGTCAACACCCGAGCCTGATACTGATTTTGGATCAACACCTTTTTCGGCTAATATTTTGGCGGCAGCCGGTGATGGCGTACCTGATGCATAAGTTTTAGTACTTTCGGCAGCTGCACCACCACGTGGCGATTCATCGGCAGCGCTAACTACAGCCGGGGTTACCGGGGTAACTGCAGGTTGTGAAGCACCCGCACCTTCAATAGTACAAACTACAGCGCCAATAGCTAACACATCACCTTCTTTAGCGATTGTTTTTAAAGTACCGGCTTTTTCGGCAGTAAGTTCAAAAGTAGCTTTATCTGATTCCAGCTCGGCAATGGCTTCATCCATAGCAACAGCTTCACCGTCTTTCTTAATCCACCGGGATAATGTAACCTCCGTGATAGATTCACCTACCGGTGGTACTTTAATTTCGACAGATGCTGATGTAGCAGCCGGAGCGGCAGCAACAGGGGCCGGAGCAGGTGCGTTGGCTACAACTTCTGGCTGTGGCTGTGCTGCAGGAGCAGCAACTTCAGCGCCTCCGTCTTCGATATTGGCAACAACGGCGCCAATTGGTAGTACATCGCCTTCATTGGCAACGATTTTTAAAGTACCGGCTTTTTCGGCAGTAAGCTCAAAAGTAGCCTTGTCTGATTCCAGTTCGGCAATAACCTCGTCCATTTCAACGTGGTCGCCGTCTTTCTTTTTCCAGCTCGAAAGGGTTACTTCTGTAATTGATTCGCCTACGGTAGGCACCTTAATCGCTAAGCTCATATTGTAGTATTGTAGATTTTATATTTTTTTATGGATGATGTCAGGCTACTTAATTATTTGATCAATCAGCACCGGCATCAGCCATTTTCTTTGTTGTTTTTTTAACAGCTTCTTTAACAGCTTTACCGGCTGGGGCTTCAAAAGCTTTTGAAACTATGTATAACTGCTGGGCGGCATGCTGTTTAGCAAAACCGGTTGCGGTACTGCTACCTTCAATTCTTGAAATAACGCTCAGGTTAATCACCTTATCATTATGGAACTTGCGGCAAATGTATGGCCATGCGCCCATGTTTTCAGGCTCTTCCTGTACCCAGATAAACTCTGCCTTTTCATATTTGGCTTTGATCTTCAAAATTTGCGTAACCGGAGTTGGGTAAAGCTGCTCTACACGTACAATAGCCACATCCTTGCGGTTATCAGCCTGTTGTTTGTCAAGTAGGTCGTAATAAACTTTACCGGTACATAACAGCACTCGCTTCACCTTTTTAGGATCAACGTAAGTATCGTCAATCAACTCGTGGAACTTGCCGTTGGTAAAATCTTCCAGTGGCGAAACACATTTAGGGCTGCGCAACAAACTTTTCGGGGTAAAGATGATCAATGGCTTGCGGAAATCACGGTGCATTTGACGCCTTAAAATATGGAAGAAGTTTGCAGGTGTAGTACAGTTGGCGATTTGAATATTATCATCGGCACAAAGCTCCAGAAAGCGTTCAACACGTGCAGATGAGTGCTCGGGGCCCTGGCCTTCATAACCGTGAGGCAATAACATTACCAAACCGTTGCCACGCTGCCATTTAGTTTCGGCGCTGGCGATGTACTGATCAACAATGATCTGTGCACCATTAAAGAAATCGCCAAACTGGGCTTCCCAAATGGTTAAAGCAGTTGGGTTTGCAAGCGCATAGCCGTATTCAAAACCTAAAACACCATACTCAGATAATAAAGAGTTATAGATGCTCAATTTAGCTTCGGGGTTAATGGATGCAAGCGGTGTAAATTCATCTTCCGAATCAACCAGGGTCAATACCGCATGGCGATGCGAGAATGTACCACGTTTAACGTCTTCACCACTTAACCTGATAGGGTAACCTTCTTTTAACAAAGTCCCGTAAGCAAGTAATTCACCCATGGCCCAGTCAAACACTTTGGTTTTGTTCACCATAGCACTGCGGTCTTCAAACAGTTTCTCAATTTTCTTGAAGAACTCTTTGTTTGGTGGTAGCACAGTGATTTTATTACCAATCTCTAATATGGTTTCTTCGGCTACAGAAGTATCAATAGCTTTTACCAGTTCTTTATGGCTTGCCAGGTGCAATCCGCTCCAGGCCCCCTCAAACATGGCAATGGTATCAGTAAACCTTTCCTCTGATTTTACTTCGTCCAGTTTTTGCTGTAACTCATCTTTGAAGGCTTTTTCAATAGATTTTAAGAATTCAGCATCTATACTGCCTTCATCTATCAGTTTTTGATTGTAAATCTTTAACGGGTTAGGGTGCGCGTCGATTGCTTTGTATAACAGCGGCTGGGTGAATTTAGGTTCATCAGCTTCGTTATGACCATAACGGCGGTAGCAAAGGATATCGATAAATACGTCCTCATTAAATACCTGCCTGTATTCCATAGCCAGGTTTACTACATAAGCCAAAGCTTCAACATCATCACCGTTTACGTGGAAAACCGGCGAAAGCACAGTTTTGGCAACGTCGGTACAATAGGTACTTGAACGTGCATCTTTATAGTTGGTGGTAAAACCTATCTGGTTGTTGATAACCAGGTGAATGGTGCCGCCTGTGCGGTAGCCATCCAGTTTTTCCATTTGTAAAACTTCATATACTATACCCTGTCCGGCAATTGAAGCATCGCCGTGGATCAGGATCGGAGCGATCTTTGAATGATCGCCGCCATATTTAAAGTCGATTTTTGAACGGGTGATCCCTTCCACAACTGGGTCAACAGCTTCCAGGTGCGATGGGTTAGGACAAAGACTCAGGTGAACTTTTTTACCGCTTTTGGTATGCACATCGGTTGAAAAACCTAAGTGGTATTTCACGTCGCCACCAAAAGGTGATTCAGAATCGTAATTTTTCCCTTCAAACTCAGAGAATACCTCTTTATAGGTTTTCTCCATGATATTGGTCAATACGTTCAAACGCCCACGGTGCGCCATACCTATGATAAACTCCTCGATACCCAGATCAGCGCCTTTTTTAATTACCGAATCCATTGAAGGGATCAGTGCCTCGGCACCTTCCAACGAGAAACGTTTTTGACCAAGGAATTTGGTACCTAAAAAGTTTTCAAATGTTACGGCTTCATTCAGCTTATTAAGCATCTCCTTCTTTTCATCAAGGGTGAAAGAAGGCGTATTGCGATGGCCCTCCATCCGCTCTTCAAACCATTTTATTTTAATGGGATTGCGGATGTATTTATATTCCGTACCTATTGAACGGCAGTAAGTATCCTCAAGTAACTGGCGGATATCGCGCAGTTTGGCAGCGCCTAAGCCTACTTCAACACCCGCATTAAAAACGGTATCAAGATCAGCTTCGCTCAAACCAAAAGTTTCAAGCTCCTTGCCTGGGTAATAATGGCGGCGTTCGCGAACGGGGTTTGTTTTTGCAAACAAATGCCCGCGTGAGCGGTAACCATCTATCATGTTTAATACGTTAATTTCCTTCAAGAAATGTTCAGGAGTAGCTTGACCAACTGCAGCAGGTGCAATTGCCCCGGCAGCATCGGTATCTTTACCAAAATCAAATCCTTCAAAGAATTTTTGCCATCCAAAATCAACCGATTCCGGCTCCTGTTTGTACTGTTCGTATAGGGAAGATATGTAGGCAGCGTTTCCGCTATTTATATAATTGAGACGATCCATGTGAAACTGATCTTTAAAACGGTACAAAAGTAATGATATACCGCTATATACTTCATAATTAATTGTAAAGAAATTTAGCCTTTGTTAGGCTTATTTTATCCTTAAATGGGAAAATACGGAGTTTTGAGGCAAAAGAACAACAGTTATTTAAATAGATGGTTTATAGAAATAATAATTAGATAAGATTTAGGTATTGCTTCGGCTCATGGTCCGGTTATACTGCGCAAGGCATTATCCATCGGCTGATGGACGATATCGCTACTATCAAAACGCCAAAACGTCGAATTTCAATTACACCCCAACCAAATCCCCGGCTTCATCAATGGATGATGGTTGCCAGGTATTCACAAAATCGGTTTTGGCTTCAAGCTCTTTGGGCAGCTTGGTAACTATAGCGTATTTGCTTTCCTTAGCATCGTTAACACCGGCAATAAAGGCCCAGTTGCCCCAATTGCTGGCCGGCGAATAATCAATAAGCTTTTCTTCAAAATAAGCAGCCCCCTGTACCCAGTCGGCTTTGAGGGTGTTTACTAAATAGCCCGCTACTACCTGCCGGTTTTGATTACTGATATAGCCGGTAGCGTTAAGCTCATGCATTGCTGCATCAATAAGGGGCACTCCTGTTTCGCCGTTTTTCCATTTTTGGAGCAACAGGTCTGCGTCCGGTGCAAGGTCGGCGCTCTGAGCTTCGTCTTTAGCTTTGATAAATTTTTGGCCGTGTTTTTTAAACATGAACCTGAAGTAATCGCGCCAAAGCAATTCAAGCTTTAACAGGTTACCATTACTGCCATATTTCTGAACTTCCCAGTAAACCTGCCTCGGCGAAATACACCCTATCGAGATCCAGGGAGAAAGTTTTGAAGAGCAATCAGAGCCGTTACGCCCATTTTTTTGTTTCAGCAGCTGGTCTGCATTGGCAAAACACTTATGCATTTGTACCAAAGCCGCTGTTTCGCCCCCCTGAAAATATTCAGTAGCGCGCATATCGTCAACAGGCTCGTTTAAACCTAATTGCTGCAAGGTTGGCAATTCGCCGGCATCGGTAATTTCCGGAACGCTGATATGATCGGGTTTGGGTACGCATGGACGAACATTACTGTCACGTTCTACCTTCTTTTTAAAAACCGCGAAACTATCCGGGATATCCTTGATCGGAAAAGGAAGGTCTTCCTTATGATACATGGTATGACCGATGAAATGCTTAAGATTAAGCCTCATTTTCCATAGCGCAGTTTCAACCTGCTCGGAGATATTGGTTTCCTCGTAGGCCACCTCACGGTGATGATAAACTTCATTTACCTGGTATTCTTCGGCAAGTTGGGGAATAACTTCTGCCGGATTACCTATTCTGATGATGAGTTCGGCACCGAAGCCTTGTAAATTTTTGCGGAGATCAGCAACGGCCTCTAAAAGGAACCTCGCCCGGAAATTTCCGGTTTTTGAGGCACCGGTTTCATTATGCTGAAAATAATAAGGATCGAAACAATAAACCGGCAGTATTTTATCAGCCTTGCGTACAGCTTCTAACAAAATTTCGTTATCATTTATGCGCAAGTCGTTTCTAAACCAAACCAGAATAGTTCTATCACTCATAGTTAAACAGGGGTTAACTGAATAATAATAATGCAGTATGCAAATTTGCAATTTATTTGCGCTTCATGCACATTTTACCGCAAGATTATGACATCACCCAAACATTCAATTATTTTATTAAACTAAATAAAATGCTTTTAGCTATATAAAATAATTAAACCCACAGCGGGATCAGCGTGTAAATATACGTAAATACAGGCAATTAAGTTATATACCTGCCAGGCGGCTATCCCCGGTCAATCGTTACAGATCGGGAACTCTATTGATCGGCTTTGATCTTCGCCCTGATCACCGAATCTTTTTGGGCAGGGCTAAGCTTATAATTAAACCGGAAAAGTGCCCCCTCAAAATCACCATATGAAGGATTGGGAATAACAATATACCTTTTGCCAAATTCCGCTTGCAGCTTTTGTGTAGTAGCCGTCCTGCTTTCTTCGGCCGGGTGATTATCATACAGCAGGTCAAAATCGGGCAGGTTATCGCCGCAAAGCAGCAGGATGTTATGTGTTTTTAAAACGTTAAGACGTCGCGCTTCCTTGCTCGACGAAGTGGTTTTCAACTGCAGGTGTTCATCATCGGCATTAGGCAACCCATACAACTTCAGATTTTTTAACGTACTTGCCCGCTCATTTTCATTACGGTTGGTGATATAAAATATGGCGATCCCTTTTGATGCAGCGTACTTAAAAAAAGCAGGTGCGCCCGGGACGGTATCAGCAAGGGCTTTGTCTGTCCATTGTTTCCAGGTGGCATCGCTGTAATCTAAGTTCTGCAAGGCGCGATGAGCATCATAGGGGCTATTATCCAGCACAGTTTCGTCAATATCGGTAACGATAGCCAGCGGTTTATCACCGGGGTTCTTAATCCCTTCATCAACCCTGAGTTTAGCCACGTTATAGGCCTGAAAGCATAATGCTTTGTATTCCGCTGCCCGCTGCTGCCATAATGAAGTCCAGATCTTACCATCGTTGGTAATGCTGGGATTAGGATTGGCCGTTTTTTTAACAGATGAGCAGGCGCTGAATAACAACAGGCCTGATAGTAGATAGCTATAGCTTTTTTTCATATGGGTTGATTAAAAAGAGTGCCGGTCGAGACCTTGCTGAAGACTCATGCGGAAAAAGTACGCCGGCATGCTTTGACGAACTACCGTTTAACTAAAACGGGTGTCATGCTGAGGCCCTCGAAGCATGGTGAACAGGGCCTCTGCCCACGAGCCTTCGACGGGCTCAGGGTGACAGGCCCTTTTGCTTTATATTATTTCATCTTCAGAGCTGCTCGATTTAAACACTCCGTATGATAGGCATCTTATAACAGCTCCGGCTTTATTTTATCCTTAAACTCCTTGGCAAATTTATTGAGTTTTGGCTGGATAACAAACGCGCAGTACGACTTGTTAGGATTATCGTTGAAATAATTCTGGTGGTAATCTTCGGCGCTGTAAAATGTACTTGCCGGGGTGATTTCGGTTACGATAGGATCATCAAAAACCTGTTCATCTGTAAGCGTTTTGATCATCGCTTCCGAAGCCTGCTTTTGTTCATCTGTATAATAAAATATAGCCGAGCGGTATTGTGTGCCCACGTCGTTACCCTGACGGTTAAGTGTGGTTGGGTTATGGGTTTTAAAGAAAACCAATAACAATTCATCAAACGAGATCAGGTCGGCGTCATATTCCAGGTGAATCACTTCGGCATGGCCGGTAGCACCTGTACAAACCTGCTCATAGGTTGGGTTTAAAACTTTACCGCCCATATAACCCGAGGTTACTGATGTTACACCTTTAAGCGATTGAAAAACGGCTTCGGTGCACCAAAAGCAACCGTTGCCGAAAGTTATTTTTTGAATGTTCATATGTCCTGTTTTATCAAAAGTAATGCCTGTTTAAATAGTTAGCTATGAGGCGGATTTGAATATGTCAATTAAATTACTAAACTTAGTGTTTAACCTTATATTAAACCTATTAATTATGAAAATTGCAGTATTAATTGCCCGCGTTTTGCTGGGCCTGGTCTTCGTGGTGTTTGGTTTAAACTTCTTTTTCCAGTTTCTGCATATGGCCCAACCGCCCATGAGCGATAAGGCACAGGCATTTAGCGGCGGGTTATTTGGTTCAGGTTATTTTTTTCAATACATGAAGGTAATTGAAATAACCAGTGGCCTGTTTTTAATTATCAACCGGTTTACGGCATTGTTTGTGTTATTGCTGCTGCCTATTGCACTTAATATATTCCTGTTCCATGCCATTTTGGCACCGGCCGGTTTGCCAATTGGACTGGCAGTTATCGTTTTAGAGGTATTTTTGCTGTTTGCCTATCGCAAGTATTACGCGAGTATTTTTACGGCCACACCAACGGTGTAAATACCTGCCTTATGAACAAATGCGCCTTAGTTATTACTATCCTTACGCTTTCATTCAATCATGCATTTGCTCAGGATGAACTGAAAACATACGAAGCAAAAGCAACCGGGAGAGACACAAAAACATATCACATAATTTCGATCGATGGTAAAAATCAAATGGTGAAGATCGTTCCTGACTATGCAAACCACGTGCTTAAAATGATTTGCCTCAGGGATATTATTACAATAGATGATTTTTGGGGAGAACCTCCTGACATTAGGTTATTGAATAAAAACTTCATTGCGATTAACTATGCAGTAAGAGGCGGATCGGGGGTTGGGTTAGGAAATACACTGATCATCTGCGTGGATGGCCAACATCTATACAAGGCCATGCATGTTTTAAGATATCTTACCGGAGAATCCGGCGAACAACAGGAAGAGTATCGCATTAAATTGCGTTTGGTTGGCAACAGTGTTAACAACTGCAAATTAAAAGTCAGTGTACATGATTTTGTTGATTCAAAACCTCGCCCTAAAGAAAACTATGCCTATGACAATAACACAGTTTTAGCCTTCGACACGCAGCAAAATGTCTTTTACAGCGTTAAGCAAGACATATACGATCACTTTATCAGCGCCAAAAACAAGACCAAACAAAAAATTGCAGGTAATTTCCCTATGATTATTTTAGGTAAGGAAACTTATTACTTTATAAATGGCAGATGGTATACGGGTGGCCTTAGCAAAGACATGTTTGAGTTTCAATAATCACATGGTCTTCTTTTGCCACGGCGGCCAGAGGCCGTCCCGATAGTTGCCACTCGCCGGAGGCGAGCGGCGGCGATTAGAGGCTTACACCATCTCTCGCTCAAAAATTTCCTGGATCATAGCCACCTGCTCCGCATAAATAGATTTTTTTCGGGTGCCGAAGTACAAGGTGTTCTCAATTAAATTACATCCTTCCCAAAGCAATTTGATGTTGCCGCTATCGCGCTCCTTTTTTGAAAGAAAGTCGGGGATCACGGCTATCCCCTTGCCATTGCTGAGACAGCGGATAATGGAGCCCATGTTTGGCACAATGAAATTGGGTTTAAAATCGGGCCTTTTACCAAAGTTGATATGCCAGAAGCGCCGCAGGTGTTCCATATCGCCAGATGAGCCGTACCAGGTTTGGGCTTTAAGCCAGGCCTGGATCCGGTTAAGGTCTTTAGTTTTCAATAGTTCATTAAACTCGTCGGTGGGTGTTTGGGCCCCGGCCAGCACCACTATGCGTTCCTTAAAAAAGGGTTTATACTCAAGACCTTTATAATCGCCCTTATGAGGCGTAACAATCATATCGAGGATGCCATTGTCCAGGTCGGCCAGCATTTCGGGGTATTCGCCAAATTTAATGATCACATTAAAAGGCAATGTGGGCAGGTAGGATTCAAGCGTAAACTGAAAAGTTTCAAAGCACATCCCTATACTTATGGTTGGTATATCTTTTTCGGTGCTTTTATGAAAATGCCGCTCGGCATCTTCCAGCTTGCTGATTGCCTCCAGGATATAGTTGTATAAGATCTTACCCCGCTCTGTGGATACCATTTTACGCGAAGTACGGTCGAACAATTTGTAGCCCACATAGCTTTCCAATGAGCTCAAATGCAGGCTCACGCCCGGCTGCGAAATAAACAGCGCTTCGGCAGCCCCGGTTAGCGACCCGGTTTCATAGATCGCCTTAAACGTACGGAACCATTCAAAATTCACCATAGCTTATCTATTATAATTATGATACAAATGTATAAATTATACTATTTCAATAATTAATTAAGCCGGTGTAATTTTGATAAAAATTAAAACAGAAAATAAATGACAAACATATTTGTAATAAACGGAGGGCAGATCTTCGGTCACTCCGGCGGAAGATTTAACAAAACTTTATTGGATACTACCGTGCAGTATTTTACCGCTCATCCTGATTTTGAAGTTCGTTCAACCGACGTAAATAACGCTTACGATCCGATGCAGGAAGCCGAAAACTATAAATGGGCCGATGTGATCATTTACCATACCCCGGTTTGGTGGTTCCAGGTACCGCATGCCTTTAAAAAATATATCGACGAAGTTTTTACCGCCGGATATCAAAACGGTATTTACCGCAGCGACGGCCGCACCGCCGAAAACCCCGGTATTAATTACGGCACAGGCGGCTTAATGCAGGGCAAAAAATACATGCTTACCACATCATGGAACGCACCGGTTACCGCTTTCACCTTACCCGGCGAATTTTTTAACGAACGCAGTGTTGACGAAGGCCCCCTGTTTGGCTTTCACCGCATGAACGCTTTTACCGGCATGCAGGCTTTAGAAAGTATCCACTTTTATGACGTAATGAAAAACGCTAATATTGAGGAGAACCTGCAACGCTACCACGAACATTTAAACAAACTATTTACTCAAAACAACCCAAGCCATGAAAATTTACTTAACAGCCTTAGTGAAGTGTAAGGCCGGCACCACTGCCCAAATGAAAGATTTTTTGGATAAGCTGGTAGCAGCATCCCGCCAGGAAGAAGCCTGCCTGCAATACGAGCTATACCAGTCAACAACTGACGAAACCCAGTTTATTTTTCACGAAACCTGGGCCAGCCAGGAAGGGCTTGATCAGCATGTTAAGCAGGAGCATTTCCAACTGTTCAGTAAGCAGATTGCTGATATTATAGATGGGCCGCTTGGGATATATAAAACCGATAAGGTTCATTAAAATTGATAGTTAACAAAACGCCCCCGGTTTCCACCGGGGGCGTTTTGTTATTTGCCGCAGGTTTTATTGCAACCGCCCGAGGCTTTGCATGATTTGCTGCAGTTGTCTAAACACGTTGGCCGGGTGCATGACTTTGCGCATTTGGTGCAATGGTTCATTTTGTTATTGCAGCAAGGCGTATTAGCAAACGAAATATTAAATATGGTAAACAGCATCACAGTGGTGATGAAAAGAAACTTTTTCATGATTTTTAATTTGAATTTTTAATAAAAAGATACACTATTGAAAACAGGCAGATGTCTTTTTATCAAGCTTTCGGAGGGTTCCAGCAGGTGTTTGCGTAATCGGATAAATTGCCTGCGAGGTAAAGCAAAGGAGCATTGCTACTAATAATAACGGCAACAGGTCCGGCCTTGACAGGTTCAACTTTTAAAAAGCAGCAATTATTACATGATAGCAAAGTCACGCACGTGCCACCGTCACATCCTTTTTGACCGCCATGCTGTTTCTGCGGCATATGATCCATATGACGACAGAAATTTTTGGTCACGTTATATATAGGCTCTGCCTTCCCCGGCATTATGGAGATGAGCACCATAAAAATTAACATGATAAAGGCGATTGCTTTCATTGAATCTTGAAACGGAATGTTAGAGAAAATAGTATTAAACACTGAGAAGCTGTTTAAAAATTATATAAAAGCCGTCATTGCGAGGCACGAAGCAATCCCCAAGAGGCAGATCCGCCCTGTATAGTCGGGGATTGCTTCGTACCTCGCAATGACGTGGCGGATATAGTAGTCTCATTTAATCATTCTTAAACAGCTTCTAAGATGTAGTTTAATATTTTACACATAATTTAGCACAAAGCGATCCCCCCGGTTAATTTATACTATTCCTTTGCTTTTGTCCTATTATTTATAATTTAGTGTCCAAAATACATTTAATCCCAAACGATATTATGTCATCAATAAAAACCCACCGCGCCGGGGCTTATAAGTTTGCATGCATCCTTGCCGTCCTGACGCTGGCCGCGTTAAAACCTTTTGCCCAAAACCGGCAGAAACTTGATTTTGATAAAAGCTGGCGCTTTAACCTCGGCGCTGTTGAAAACGGCGAAAAAACAACGCTGAACGACAGCAAATGGCGCGTGCTCAATTTGCCGCATGACTGGAGTATTGAAGGTAAATTTTCAAAAGATAACCCGGCCACACCTGAAGGCGGCGCCCTGCCCGGCGGCATTGGCTGGTACCGTAAAACTTTTACTGTTCCTGCTTCATCAAAAGGCAAATTGGTTTATATTGATTTTGATGGCGTATATCAAAAAAGCGATGTGTGGATCAACGGCCATCACCTTGGCTTCAGGCCAAACGGGTATATCTCATTCAGGTATGAACTTACCCCCTATTTAAACTTTGGCGGCAGCAACGTTATTGCTGTTAAAGTTGATAATTCGGTGCAGCCAAATTCGCGCTGGTATTCGGGTTCGGGTATTTACCGCCATGTTTGGCTGGTTACCACCAACAAAACCGCTATCGATCATTGGGGCACCTATGTAACCACGAGCGATATCACCGGTGCCTCTGCCAAAGTAAATGTACAGGTGCAACTGCATAATGACCAGGCATCGCCGCAGGTGCTCATCAGCACCAAACTTTATGACGCGACCGGTAAACAGGTAGCCGCCGCGGGCGAAGCTACATCGGCAGCGCAAAATAAAAATGAGCCTTTAACGGTAACCAATACCCTTACGGTAAAAAACCCGGTGCTTTGGTCGGTAGAGAACCCGTACTTATATAAAGCCGTTACTCAGCTTATTGAAGGCAAAAAAGTAGTTGATGAATATACCACTACCGTAGGCATTCGCTATTTTAATTTTGATGCAGATAAAGGTTTCAGCCTGAACGGGAAGCCGATGAAGATCTTAGGTGTTTGTAATCACCATGACCTTGGCAGCCTTGGTGCAGCCATTAACAACCGAGCATTGCAGCGCCAGTTGCAGATGCTTAAAGCGATGGGCTGTAATGGTATCCGCACCTCGCACAACCCTCCGGCACCCGAACTGCTGGACCTTTGCGATAAAATGGGTTTTATTGTGATGGATGAGGCCTTTGATTGCTGGGAATGGAAAAAGGCTACTTACGATTATCACCTGTACTTTAAAGAATGGCATAAACGCGACCTGGAAGACCAAATCAAACGCGACCGCAACCACCCAAGCATCATGATCTGGAGTATCGGCAACGAGATCCCGCAACAGGCGGATACCAGCGCGTTACGCATTGCGCCTGAGCTGGCGGCAATTGTTCACAGCCTGGATAAAACCCGCCCGCTCACTACGGCTAATGACCGTCCGGATAGCACCAATAAAATTATAAAATCGGGTGCTATTGATTTGGTTGGTTATAACTATCACCAGTTCGATTATGCTAAATTCCATGACCGTTATCCGGGTAAAAAGTTTATTGCTACTGAAACTACTTCGGGTTTGGAAACGCGTGGTTATTATGAAATGCCTTCAGACAGTATTAGGGTTTGGCCGCCAAGCTACGATAAACCTTTTGTAAGGGAAGGTAACAATGTTTCGGCATATGACAACACACGACCACCATGGGGATCAACACATGAAATGACCTGGAAGGTGATGAAAAAGTACGACTTCCTTTCGGGCATGTTCATCTGGACGGGTTTTGACTATCTGGGCGAACCAACTCCATATTCATGGCCATCGCGCAGCTCCTACTTCGGTATTATTGACCTGGCCGGCTTCCCTAAAGATGTATATTATATGTACCAAAGTGAGTGGACCAATAAAAATGTGCTCCACATTTTCCCGCACTGGAACTGGCAGCCTGGTAAAATGATCGACATCTGGGCATACTATAACAACGCCGATGAGGTTGAACTTTACCTGAATGGCAAATCATTAGGCATCCAAAAGAAAACCGGCGACGACCTGCACGTAATGTGGCGGGTAAAATACGAGCCTGGAACGCTGAAAGCTATATCACGCAAAAACGGCAAAACCGTGTTAACCCGCGAGATCCATACCGCCGGAGCTCCTGCTAAAATTGAGCTGATTGCCGACCGCTCGCAGATTAAAGCCGATGGTCAGGACCTGTCATTTATCACCGTAAAAATATTGGATAAAGACGGCAACGTTGTACCTGATGCTGATAACAAGATAAACTTTAAGATTGCCGGCGATGGCTCCATTGCCAGCGTTGACAACGGCGATCCGGTTAGTCATGATCCGTTTAAAGCTGATTACCGCAAGGCATTTCATGGTCTGGCGTTAGCCATTGTGCAAGCAAAAGAAAAAGCCGGCACAATAACTTTAACCGCCTCGGCTGATGGTTTGAAAAGTGCTACACTGGTACTGAAAAGTAAATAGACCTCACCCCGGCCCTCTCCAAAGGAGAGGGAGTTTGAAGCAAAAAACCCGTCTCCCGTTGACGGGTTTTTTGCTTTTTATATACCGTAATCTCTCCCTACATTTACGCCTAATGACACTTTGATTACCAATTACAAGCCCCCGCGTAAAAATGTATCATTGTTCCCCACTTCTGTATAAATCGCCCGGCTCTAATCAAGCTAATTTTGTCTTATCATTTAAAAACAATAACAATGGCAAAGACAATTTTCATTACCGGCGCATCACGTGGCTTCGGTAAATTATGGGCCGAGGCATTACTGCAAAGAGGCGATAAAGTAGTAGCAACCGCTCGTAACCTGAGCGCTTTGGATGACCTGGTAAATAAATATGGCGACAATATTTTACCGCTGCAACTGGACGTTAATGACCGCGCGGCAGATTTCGCGGCCATCAGCAAAGCAAAAGAACACTTCGGCAGTATCGATGTACTGATCAACAATGCAGGTTACGGTTTATTCGGCAGCATTGAAGAAACTACCGAACAAGAAGCCCGCGAGCAGATGGAAACCAATTTTTTTGGCTTACTATGGTTATCACAGGCAGTGTTACCTATAATGCGCGAGCAAGGTTACGGCCATATCATCCAGCTTTCGAGCGTGCTTGGCCTCGTTACTTTACCTGTGCTGGGCTTGTATAACGCATCCAAATTTGCGGTAGAAGGTTTAAGTGAAACCCTGGCCGCCGAAGTAAAAGGCTTTGGAATAAACGTTTCCCTGATTGAACCTAACGGCTTTGCAACTGATTGGGCCGGTGCTTCTGCCGCGCAAACCGTGGCAATGCCCGAATATGACGCGGTAAGGGCGGCTTTCCAGGCTGGTTTAAATGACGACGATATTTTTGGTGTACCGGAAGCTACTACAGATGCTGTGCTGAAACTGATTGACACCGAAAACCCTCCGTTGCGGTTATTCCTGGGTAAACACGCGTATCCGTGGGTTAAACAAACTTATGAAGGCCGTGCTGCCGAGTGGGATAGCTGGAACGAGGTAGCTGCCTCTGCACACGGTAAATAATATCCTACAGTCTGTTAATTAATCAGACCATGCTTTAGGCTTTAAGCGTTCCGCTTTCGGCTTCTATATAAATGGTATTATACTGACATAATCTACGCCGCAATTCGGCGTAGATTTGTTTAACTTTATTCATCATGCAGCATTTTAAAAGTTTGGCCGATATGCACCGCTCCAATGGTTTCCCGATGCCGGAGAACCCGCTCTTCAGCTTGTACAGGTGTACCCACACCTGTGGGTTTGGCGAAAGAGAGTTTACATCTGATTTTTATATGATCGGGTTTAAAAAACTTAAAGCAGGCCAGATCATGTATGGCCGTACCAAATATGATCATGATAATGGCAGCATGATGTTTATCAAGCCCCGGCAGGTGATCCAGTTTAACAGTGTGGAGTATGATGAGGATGCGTTTATCATGTTCATCCACGAGGATTTTCTGAACGGCCACTTTCTGCATAACGAAATTAGCAAATATGCTTTTTTCGATTACGAAGCCAACGAGGCGCTGCACCTTTCGCCATCGGAAGAGCAGATCATGTGGGACCTTTATTACAAGATAGAAGCCGAATATCACAATAACACCGATGAGTATAGCCGCGACATTATGCTTACACATATTGATTCTATCCTGAAATACTCGCAACGGTTTTACAAACGCCAGTTTATTAACCGTACAGAGCTTTCGGGTAAAACAGTATCAAAGTTTAATGAAGTGTTAGCAGCTTATTTTACCAACGGCTTATTGCTAACCCAGGGACTGCCCTCTGTTAACGCGTTGGCCTCACAACTTAATTTATCACCTCGTTACCTAAGCGATATGCTTAAACAGGAAACAGGAAAAACTGCTATTGAACTGATCCACATTTACCTTATAAACGAGGCAAAAAACCGTCTTAAAAGTGATTACCAAAGTGTTTCTGAAATAGCATACGAACTTGGCTTTGAGAACCTTCCATATTTTTCACGGCTGTTTAAAAAAGAAACAGGTATCAGCCCTAACCAGTTTAAAAAACAGTTGATAAATTGATGAACTAAGCCGCTTGCGCGGAAAAGTCCAATTTATTCATATTAAGTTTCTGTTAACAAGCCTTTCGGAATAAAACGATTTTGTAATTTTGGCTACAATCGTTTTCTTATGAAACTAAAACTCATCGCCGGCATTGTTCTTTTATGTGCGGCCTTACAATCCCTCGCTCAAACTCCCGGTAAAATTGAACAAACAGGACAGGTACTATTGCCCAACGGCTGGAAGCTTAGTCCCGCGGGCAGGTCTTTACCGCTTGGCGATCTGCCGTTAAACATGCAGCTTTCCGTATCGGGTAAATTATTAGCTGTTACCAACAACGGCCAAAGCACCCAGTCGGTACAGCTCATCGACCCTAAAAATGAAAAACTGCTTGATGAAGTAGTGGTTAAAAAATCATGGTACGGGCTTGCTTTCAGTCGTGATGAAAAAAAACTATATGCATCGGGCGGTAATGACAACTGGATCCTGGTATTTAATATGGCCGGTAACAAATTGGGCACCCCGGATACCATCAAATTAGCACCGAATGCCTGGCCCAAAAATAAGGTTTGCCCTACCGGCATGGTAACTAACAAAAGTAACAGCCGCCTGTATTCGGTTACGAAGGAAGACAGCACCCTTTATATTATCGATCCTGATAAAAAAGACATTCTGAAACAGGTAAAACTCCCTGCTGAAGCTTACAGCTGCATTTTATCGCCCGATGAAAAAACGCTGTACATCTCTTTATGGGGCGGCGATATGCTTGGCTTTTACAACATAGCTACGCAAACGCTCAGCACCATTAAAACCAGCAGCCATCCTAACGAACTGCTTTTAGATAAGAAAGGAAAATTCCTGTATGTGGCCGATGCGAACGATAATGCGGTATCAGTAGTAAATACTTCAACTCATAAAATAATAGAAACCATCTCTACCGCGCTTTATCCTACCCGCCTCACCGGTTCAACCAGCAATGGCCTGGCCTTATCGCCAAACGGAAAAACGCTTTATATAGCCAACGCGGATAACAATTGCCTTGCTGTATTTGATGTTACTATGCCGGGCAGCAGCAAAAGCAGGGGATTTATCCCGGTCGGCTGGTACCCAACAAACGTAAAGGTATTGGGTAATAAAATCCTGGTATCAAACGGCAAAGGGTTTTCATCAATGGCCAATCCTAAAGGGCCGCAGCCTGTTAAAAAGACTGATAACAGCGGTTACAAGCAAGGGGCTATCAACAGCCGGGAGCAATACATAGGCGGTTTGTTTAAAGGCACGCTATCATTCATCAACAGCCCGTCTGATGCAGAACTGAAAGCTTACACCAGGCAAGTTTATGCCAACACTCCGTTTACTGCTAAAACAGCCAAAGGAGAAGAAGGCAACCCCATTCCACGCCGCCTGGGCGAAAAGTCGCCTATTAAATATGTGTTCTATATTATTAAAGAAAACCGCACTTACGACCAGGTTTTAGGCGATATGCCGCAAGGCAACGGCGATACTTCGTTGTGCATCTTTGGCAATAAAGTAACGCCTAACCACCACGCTATTGCCAGTGAGTTTGTACTGCTTGATAACTTTTATGTTGATGCTGAAGTTAGCGCCGATGGCCATAACTGGAGCATGGCTGCGTATGCTACTGATTTTGTAGAAAAAACATGGCCAACCAGCTACGGAAGCCGCGGTGGCAATTATGATTTTGAAGGTACCCGCAAAGCCGCCTATCCGCGCGATGGCTTTATATGGGATTATTGCAAACGCGCCGGTGTAAGCTATCGTACTTACGGCGAGTTTGTGAGCGATGGCAACCCCGGCAAAGCAAACTTAAAATCGCTTGAAGGGCATTTTTGTATCAAGTCGCCTGGCTTTGACCTGAATGTGAAAGATGTTAAAAGGACTGAGATCTGGGCCCATGACTTTGATTCGTTACTCACTATAAACGCGGTGCCGCATTTTAACACCGTGCGCATTTCAAATGACCATACCAGCGGGCAGCGCAAAGGCGCTATATCGCCTATCGCAGCCGTAGCCGATAATGATCTTGCCATAGGCCAGTTCATTGAACATTTATCCCACAGTTCGATCTGGAAAGAGTCGGTGGTTTTTATTTTGGAAGATGACGCCCAAAACGGCCCCGACCATATTGATGCCCACCGCTCGCCGGTGTTTGTAGCCGGTCCGTATGTAAAACGTAACGCTGTGATCCACGGCATGTATTCAACCTCGGGTGTTTTGCGTACCATCGAGCTTATTTTAGGCTTGCCTCCAATGAGCCAGTATGATGCAGCCGCTATGCCGCTGTATGATTGTTTCACCAGCAAGCCCAACCTTACGCCATATACCGCTAAGCCGGCACAGGTTGATTTGGAACAGCGCAACATAGCTGTAAACGAGAGCAGCAAACGTTCAGAGCTGTTTAATTTTGCCAGGGAAGACGCCGCACCCGATATCGACCTGAATGAAGTGGTTTGGAAATATGTAAAAGGCGAAGCATCGGTTATGCCTGCACCCAAAAGGAGCGCTTTCGTAATTTTAGAACCTAAAAAAGAACAGGATGATGATTGATTTGTTAACTTCGTTGAACCGGAAGTTGTCCAATTAACGAATTCTTAATACATTGGTTTAAGGCCCGGTTTATGATTTATAAAGCCGGGCTTTTACATTAATTATACACCTATGATCACTCATTTAGAAAACGACCACATTAAAGTAGCTATCGACACCAAAGGCGCTCAACTGATTTCATTTATCAATAAAGCCACAGGTATTGAACATATGTGGCAGGCCGATGAAAAAATATGGCCATGGCATGCCCCCAATCTTTTCCCGGTAGTAGGCGGCCTTATTAATAATGAACTTTTGGTTGATGGTGAAAAGTATGCCATGTCGCGCCATGGTTTTGCAAGGCAGTCGGAATTTTTCTTATTGGAGTCGGATGAGACATCGGCAAGCTATTCGTTACCAAATTGCGAAAATACCCTAAAGGTTTATCCTTTTAAATTTGATTTCCAGATCCTGTATCACCTTATTGATAACGCGCTTAGGATTACCTATAAAGTGATCAACCTCGATAAAAAATCAATCTATTTTTCTGTCGGCGGGCACCCGGCATTTAATGTACCCTTTAACAAAGGCGAAAACTATGAGGACTATTACCTGGAGTTTGAAACTGAAGAACATTTTAACACTCACCTTTTATCAAAAGATGGCTTTTTTAACGGCATAACCCATCCTGTGCCAACTCCCAACAAAAAACTTTATTTAACCCGCGAGCTGTTTAAGGATGACGCACTTGTTTTTAAAGATCTAAAATCGCGCATGGTAACTATTAAAAGCGATAAACATGATCAAACCTTAGCGCTTGAATTTCCTCATTTTAATTACCTCGGTTTATGGGCCAAACCAGGGGCTGATTTTGTTTGCATAGAACCATGGCTTGGCTGCGCCGATACCGAAGGCAAACACGTTGACATTAAGGATAAAGAAGCTATCCAAAAATTAAGCGTGGGACATGTTTTTGAATCAGCCTATTTTGTTTGCTTATAAACATTTGGGTTACAATAATTTTATACTTCGGTAAAACATTTTTCGCATTTTTTCTCTTTCATAGAAAGAATCACTTAAATATTAAAACTATGAAAACTAAAGTTTATTTATTAGCCCTCACCATGCTGCTGTCATTTACAGCATTAAGCACCTTTGCTGCTGATAGCCACGCGCTTACCCCACTAAGCAAGGAAGAAATAGCAACCATGACGACCGAGCAAAAAGAAGCCCGTGTTGAGGAGATCAAGGCCCGCGTAAATGAGATCAAAGCGATGGATAAATCGGAGCTTACCAAAGCCGAACGTAAGGAATTGCGTACCGAATTAAAATCAATGAAAAAAGAAGCCAATGCCCTTGGCGGCGGCGGCATTTACCTTTCAGTAGGTGCTATTATCATCATCATTTTGGTATTGATCCTGATATTATAATTTGAATCATCTTGTATAAAAAACGCCTCCGACGAAAATCGGGGGCGTTTTTTGTTGGGATATTCCATGAATATTATGTTTCCTCAGGGTCTCTCGGAGAGGACCCTGAGGTACCCGGCAGATTACCTTGCCAGCAGTCTTATTAAGAATTATCAACATCAGGATCCTCTCCGAAAGACCCCGATGGGATGGAATGTGTAACAGTCTCCACCAGGTCATTGGTACGAGCCATGATGCCTTTTTATAAACTGCTCTAATACATCTGCCTTTTTTGGCAAAAACAAAAAAGCCCCTGAATATATCCAGAGGCTTTCTATATCTTGATTAAATACTTTATTATTTTTTGCTGCTATCAGCTTTAGGAGCTGCCGGTGTAGCAGACGGCGTTAATGCCGGAGTTGATGAAGGAAGCGCGTTGCTTGGTTTTGAAGCTTTTTCAATTTGCTCACGCAGCGCAGGATTGTCTGCATTGTTTGATGAGCCGCCTTTTACAGCAACGTTAATAGCCAATGACAAAACCATAAGGGTAATAGCTAACGCCCAGGTACCTTTTTCTAAAAAGTCGCCGGTTTTTTGTACGCCCATTAATTGTGATGAGCTTGAAAAATTTGATGCCAAACCACCGCCTTTAGGGTTTTGGATAAGTACGATAAGCCCTAACAGAGCGCATACAATTACGGTAACAATGATTAAAACGATATACATTTCTTTATATTAATTAGTTTTCTTCTCTAACTCCTCAATTTGGCTTGCAAAGTAACGGCTTTTTTCCGGGAATTTCAACATCAATTTTTTGTAAGTTGCAATAGCTTTGTGATATAACATCTGGTCGATGTAAATTTGGGCTAATGTTTCACTTACCAGGTCATTTCTGTCTTCCGAGCTCTTCTTCGCTTTGTTCTCATTATCGAGCTTATCAATTGATGGCGGCCTGATCTGGGGCTCCTCCTTAATAAATTTCTCAATAATGATATCTTCTTTTCTTTTTATCTCCGGCACATCGGGCTGAGGGGTTTTCTCCAGCTCTTCCAGGGATTGCGAATGGAAGATATTTTCATAATACTGATGCTGTAATGCATCAGTAGTTTGGCTATCAGATGCTACAGGTTTTTTTGGCTGTGCAACCGTTTCAATATTATAAGGCTGATAAGTTGATGCATATTCCTTACGGGTTTTATCTAACCACCACATAAAGGTATAAGGCATTTTCTCGTCGTTGTACTTTGATAAAACCTCCTGCTGTTCAGTAGCTTCAATTCCTGCCGGCTGCGGAGCCGACTCCTGAGACATGGCTTTATCTTCACTCCTTGTGTCAACAACCGAGTTATCAAACAAAAAATAATCTGTTGACGCAATATTACCGATTATCCATTTTTCAGTTACATCGTCCCTTACTTCTTTAGCTTCGTCAACGGCAACCGGCGGCTCATCGGCCACCTCTGTTTTATCGTTTATCGCTGCATCTGTATTAATATCGGCAGCAACAGGTTCATTCACGTTAGCCCGGCCTATACTTATATTCTCGATCCCAACAATTTCATCGTAAACCTCATCATCTATATCATGGGTAGATGAAATTGATTCCCCGTTGGGCTTAATTGCAGCTGCTCCCGGATCAGCAACTTCCGTTACCGGTTCCGCATCCGCAATTTCAGGCTCATGATCATTGGTATTGATAAAATTGAAGCTGCTCTTATCCTGATCTGTGTCTTCGATTAAATCTTCGGAGATAGGCGGCAGTGTATCAGCTTGATCATCAACAGCGGGACCGATATTAAAATAGTTTTCGGAGGCTGGCGCATTATTTACCGGGGCCACATCAAGCAGGTTAATTATCTGTGATGAATTTACCGGAGAAAGGCCTTCGGGCTCCTGAATTAATTTATGCAGTAAAACGGGTTTGTAATAAACGGCCGCGCGTTGGACATCTTTATTGGTGCCGGCATGGGCAAGCAAAGCACGCAAAATACCGCTTTGCGGGTAGGCATCAACCAGTTGCTGCAAGTTATAACCATAAAAAGAACCTGTTTCGGCCGGGTTAGCCAACAGTTCATCTAATATTTCGTATTGCCTGCTGTTCAAATATTGATCCACGTGGTTGAAAATACAAATTGCCTACCAATTAGAAAAGGCTGCGTTAAAAATATCATCAATTAATTGCTTATTAATTTGCCGTATAAGCCCCTGCTCCTGCGAAGAAATATCCCCCCGGTAATCGGCAAACTTAGTAAAACTTTGCTCAAAACTAAGCTTTTTATCTGCCGGAGTTTTCGCGGCATCAAATGAAAATTTAACACGAACGGTAATAGTTAGCCTGTTAGCATCAGCAATTGGGGCCACATTATTTGCAGTAGCCTGAATAGATGCCGGAGCGATAGAATAACCGGTAATAGCACCTGACATGGTTGCATCGGCCTCGCCGCGGACTAAGCTTAGGCTGGTTTGGGTACGGATCCTGTCTTTTAACGATTCGGTGAAAGTTTGGCTTAGGTTATTTACCACCAGCGGGGCGTTGTTTTCAAAAAACTGCACATTGATGGTCTTCAAACTGGGCGGGATTGATTGGTTTTTGAGCGTGTAACACGATTGACATAGAAGTATCAGCACACACACTGAAATAATCCCCAAAAGTTTTTTCATCAATTTTATAAGTTTAGTTCTTTTATTTTCCTGTATAACGTACGCTCAGAAATCCCCAGTTCATTAGCGGCAAGTTTGCGTTTACCCTTATGTTTTTTCAACGCCTTACGGATCAGGTCTGACTCCTTTTCAATCAGCGATAATGATTCCTCTACTTCTTCGGCATCATGTGTTATATTAAAACCGTCGATAGTGCTGCTATTACTGCTGGTGTTTGTAACGGTATTAACGGGTTGTTGTAAAGTAAATTGTGGTTCGTTATTACCATGCAGCTCAATATCGCGGTAAAGTTGATTTAAGGTTTGCGGATTATTGGCATAATGGGGCGAAACACCACCATGCTCAATAATATCTGCCACCAGTTTTTTCAACTCCACCATATCCCGCTTCATATCAAACAATACTTTATACAGTATGTCACGTTCAGAAAAATCCTCTTTAGGCTGATTGTCCAAACGCATCGGCAGGTTACGCGCGCCGGCCTCGTGCGGGATATACGTAAGCAGGGTTTGGGCAGTAATAATCCTGTCGCGCTCAAGTACAGCCAATTGTTCGGCCATGTTTTTTAACTGCCTTACATTACCAGGCCACGAATAGTTGGTTAATACCTGCTGCGCTTCTTCATCAAGTTGGATGGGCGGCGTACGGTATTTGTCGGTAAAATCAGCCGTAAACTTGCGGAATAGCAGAAACACGTCTTCTTTCCTGTCGCGCAATGGCGGAATCTTCAGCGGTACCGTGTTTAAACGATAGTAAAGGTCCTCTCGGAATTTGCCGTTCTTCACCGCCTCATACACATCAACATTTGTGGCTGCGATGACACGCACATTTGTTTTTTCAACTTTTGATGAACCTACTTTAATATACTGTCCCGATTCGAGCACCCGCAGCAAACGGGCCTGGGTACCCAACGGCATTTCAGCAATCTCATCTAAAAATATGGTACCACCGTTCACGGTTTCAAAATAACCTTTACGCTCACCAACGGCGCCTGTATAAGCTCCCTTTTCGTGACCAAAAAGTTCCGAATCGATAGTACCCTCGGGTATGGCACCGCAGTTAACGGCAATAAAAGGCCCATGCTTGCGCGGGCTCATCTGGTGTATGATGTGCGAAAAAACCTCCTTACCACTACCACTCTCGCCGGTAATCAATACCGAAATATCAGTAGGTGCAACCTGGTTTGCTATAGTTATAGCCCGGTTAAGCAATGGCGAATTGCCAATGATCCCGAAGCGTTGTTTTATTTCCTGTACTTCCATTGTTTTGTTAGTGAGTGGTTGATTGGGTTTATTAAGTGAATGGTTAATCACCTAACAACTACTCACTCAATCAACCTAATAAACTCAATCAACTACTTTCCCTATCAACGTAGCTGTAGTGCTGCGTTCAATCAATACGTTTACGTATTGCCCCGGCTTGTAATTTTCACCAACCGGGAAAATTACCATCGCGTTTTGATCGCTGCGGCCGCAATAGTCTTTGTCTGATTTTTTGGAGAAACCTTCTATCAGTACACGTTCTACCCGACCTATGCGGGCCTGCATCCTGAAAAATGAATATTCCTGCTGTTTGGCTACTATTTCGGTTAATCTTTTCTGTTTTACTTCTTCAGGAATGTCGTCGGCATAGCGTTTTGCCGCTAACGTGCCCGGCCTTTCGCTGTACTTAAACATGTAGGCAAAGTCATATTTCACATAATCCATCATGCTTACAGTATCCTTGTGCTCCTCATCTGTTTCGCTGCAAAAACCGGTGATCACATCGGTTGATATAGCGCAATCAGGAATGATACGACGGATAGCGTCGATCCTGTTGATGTACCATTCACGGTCATAAGTACGGTTCATCAGGTCAAGAATGCGGCTGTTGCCCGATTGTACCGGCAGGTGGATATAATTACAGATGTTATCATATTTACTGATGGCATACAACACCTCATCGGTGATATCCTTTGGATGCGAGGTTGAAAACCTAACCCTCAAATCAGGATCGATCAGTGCAACCATTTCTAACAGGTTAGCGAAGTTTACCCCTCCAACCTCCCCCAAGGGGAGGCTTTTGTCATTTTCAACGCCTGCTTCAATTTGCCCTTCTAAAGCCCTCTCCTTTGGAGAGGGTTGGGGAGAGGTCCATTTATATGAATCTACGTTTTGGCCTAACAAGGTAACCTCACGATAACCTCTATCAAACAGGTCGCGGCATTCGGCAACTATCGATAAAGGGTCGCGGCTGCGCTCGCGGCCACGGGTAAAGGGTACCACGCAAAATGAGCACATGTTGTCGCACCCGCGCATAATGGATACAAATGCATTGATGCCATTGCTGTTTAAACGCACCGGGCTGATATCGGCATAAGTTTCCTCTCGGGAGAGCAGCACGTTAACTGCCTTTTGACCATCATCTACCTGGTTAATGAGGTTCGGCAAATCGCGGTACGCATCCGGACCAACCACAACATCAACTAATTTTTCTTCTTCCAGGAATTTTGATTTGAGGCGTTCGGCCATACAGCCCAATACACCTACTACCAGGCCCGGATTTTTCACCTTGGCAACGGTAAACTCTTTTAACCGGTTACGTACGCGTTGTTCGGCATTTTCGCGGATAGAACAGGTATTGATGAAAATAACATCGGCTACGCTATAGTCGGCAGTGGTTTCAAAACCGCTTTCGGCCAATATCGATGCAACTATCTCACTGTCAGAAAAATTCATGGCACAGCCGTAGCTTTCAATATAAAGCTTGCGGCTATTATTTTTAGCTGTTTCGGCTTTTAACATTAACGCCTCACCCTGCCTGCTCTCATCATGTGTTTTATCCGGAATAAGCAAATCCATCATTTATATAAAAAATTAGTTTGCAAAAATAAACAAAATTTAAATACCTAAATGACATATTGTCAGTATTAAATAAAATCTCATTTATTTCAAAAAAAAGCGGGTAACACTTTCGCATTACCCGTTTATCCTATTCAAATAAGCCGTCACTTACTGCGTTAAAGCTACAGTGGTGGTATTATTGATTTGCCAGATAGCTGCACCGGGCGTAGGGAAGCTAACACCCTTAGTACTACCTTTAACACCATTGTCCTGGCCAAAATAGTAAAGTGGATGCCCTTTGTACACCAGTTGTGTTTGTCCGAATACGGTTATCACATCAAAGTCGGCTTTATTTAAAATAGAAGGAACGCTTTGAACCGCCGTTACCGCGCCGATTGGCCAGTTAGCATCATGCGCCACCACACCGGTGCTGAATTTATTTGTCTTAAACGTATCCTTGGTAAACAGGTACAAAGTACGGCCATTGGCATCTGTGATATATTGTGAATTTTCAGTACCGGCGATACCTTTGCTTGTGTATTGGTTACCATCATGCCCTATCAGTTGCGCGTAGGAAACCATAACGGTGTAATCCGGCTTGGCTATAAACCATGATTTGCCAACGCCATCACCGTTAACATCGGTAACTGCCACATCTTTTGCATAATAATATAAAGGCCAGCCTTTATAGGTAGTTTGCTTGTTGCCGTCGGCATTGGTGATAACGCCGAAGTCGGCAGCTGCCAGGCCGGTACCTATAGATGGGTTTTCTTTATAAAAGGCAGGCCAGGCTACAGCGCATCCACCGGTACAAGTTGAAACGTTTGCGGCATCATCAGAGAACAGGTACAACGCACGGCCGTTATTATCCGTTATGATACTACCAAAAGTTGCGTTTGAGGTAAGCTGTACGCCGGTAACAGCTTTAGGTGTGGTTGGATTGTTGTCGTGATTTTTTTTGCACGATGCCGCTAATAAAGTTAGGGCGATTGAGCCTGTCAGGGCTAAGTACATTTTTGTTTTCATCGGGGGTCTTTTGATGTTAGTTATGGATATTTATAAACATAACGCCCTGAAATTCCCGAGGGTTGCTTTGCAGTTAAACAAAACCTTTATTTGAGTTAAACGCCGGCATATAATCCCGCATTAACAATGATGAATTAAGTATGAGTTTTAATAAAAAATAACTTATCCATCCGCTACGCTATAACAAAAGTTGCTACCTTGCTGTTAAGCATTAAAACACAAGTAAAAGTAACACCGGTAAATGGCACTCAATTTTTTAAAGCACCAGTGGCAAAAAAAAACGTTCAAATTTGTGCTGATACCGGTTATAGTGATATTGCTGCTGGCCGTAGTAGTAAACAGGTATTGGTCGCCCATTTTGGCCGCCAAGGTAAAGGATGTAGTATTAAGCAGCAGCGACAGCCTTTATAAAGCCGATTTTTCGGACGCCGAGCTGCATATCCTTCAGGGTAAAATCATTATTTACAATATAACCCTTAAGCCCGATACGACAGTTTATAATCAAAAAAAGCGTTTACGCCTGGCCCCCAATACCCTGGTTGAGCTTAAGGTAAAACGGCTGGTGCTTAATCATGTGCATCCATTTAGCCTCTATTTTCAAAAAAAGCTTAATATTGGCCAAATCATCCTGAATGAGCCACGCCTGAATGTAAGCTACCAGCTAAACCATACTAAGGATACTGTTGTTAAAGATCGCCGTACGGCCTGGCAGCGGATCTCCAAAAGCTTGAAATCGATCCATATCGGCAGCATCCTGCTCAATGATGTTAACCTGAACTATGAAGATTACTCGGGCAACAAGGTGGCCATTTCCAAACTTAAAGAGCTAAACTTAAGTGCAAACGACCTGCTCATTGATTCGGCTACGCAATATGATAAATCGCGCCTGCTTTATTGCAAAGATATCGTCACCGAACTGAACAATTACACCGGAGAAACACCAAGCGGCCTGTACACTTATAAGATCAGGCATCTTAAACTCTCCACCCTTACATCACGCCTAAATATCGAAGGACTTGCTATGCAGCCTACTAAATCGGATGTTTTTTTTGATAAAAGCAAGAAGGACCGGCTGGGCTTACTGGCCGATTCTGTGCAGCTAAACAATTTTGATTACTTAAATTATCACAAATACCGCACGGTTTCTGCTTCAAGCCTAACCATGACAAATGGCAAGATAACGGCTTTCACCAACCCGGGTAAGAAACCAGATCCTATAACAGATAAGGTTAAAACGTTCCCCAATATGATGATCAGGAAATTAAACCTTGATTTAAGGATCGATACCATGAAAATCCGGCACGTTGATGTGGTTTATAACGAGTTCAATAAAAAATCTCAAAAAACAGGCACCGTTACATTTAACAATACCAGCGGGCATATTTATAATATTACCAACAATCCATCGGCCATAGCCAAAAACAATATTACCCTTGTTGATCTGACAACCTATTTTATGAACCGCGGCCGGCTCGATGTGCAATTGAAATTTAATTTAAGCGATGAAGATGCTGCTTTCAGTTATAAAGGCACATTAGGATCAATGGAATTTGGAAGGCTAAATCCAGCTACCATGCCTTTGGCTATGGTAAAAATGACATCGGGCAGCGTAAAAAAATTCAGCTTTGATATCCAGGCCAACAGCAAAGTATTTAAAGGCAAAGTTGATTTTTTATATAACGATTTAAAGGTGGTGCTACTAAAAGCCGATACGGTTAATGATCGTTTCAAAAGGAAATCAATCATGTCGATATATGCCAACCTGTTTGTGATCAGGCGCAGTAATCCTGATGATAAGGGGAAGCTCACTTCGTCATTAGTGATCTATAAACGTCCTAAAGATTCGCCATTTTTTAAAACTATCTGGAAAACCCTGCTTACAGGTATAAAACCATGCGTCGGCCTTGATGAAGAAAGCCAAAAAGCCACTAAGAACCGCATTGACGAACACCTCAAAAACAAGGAAGAACGGTTAAAGAATAAGGCACAACGCCAGAAAAGAAAAGCAGAGCGAAAAAAGCTAATGGACCAGGGGAAGTTTTGATAAGGTATGAAAATAACATCTCCACCACGTCATTGCGAGGTACAAAGCAATCCCCGACGGGCAGAGTAGCTATGCAAGCAGCCCTGTAAAGTTCGCGATTGCTTCGTACCTCGCAATGACGTGATTGTAAATTATTGATTATTAACGGTGTTTTTTCGATCGAAATTATAACATGGGCGTTGCCTGCGGCCCGGGCTTTCCGTTGCAAGTCCTCGCCTTTCCTGCCCACAATCCCAACCCGCGCTGTGGGCTTTACACTGCAATCCCTAACGCGGCCTCCGCGCACCATCGCTAAAATTTATTTTACATGTCATTTCATTTTTTTTGGGTTCCACCTGATGGGTACCTCGCAATGACGTTTCTTTATCAGGTCCCGTATTCATCCCGCCGCTGTTGGTGTTGTCACCATATCCGTTAACCTAAGGGATTGAATATGTCGTAAACAATCTCAAAGGCTGCTTTTTTCCGTTTCTTAGGTTCAATGAG
>NZ_JBNPWO010000019.1:0-114473 GCF_050433785.1 Mucilaginibacter sp. 3215 | reverse complement strand
TATCATTAAGAAACAGAAACAAAGGCGATTAGAAAAACTCGCCTTTGAATTAAATAGGGAACTTGTACCTGCTTAAATTATTATGTCATGGGTAGCTTGTCGAAGGACGCGCACAGAGGCCCTACCCACCATGCTTCGACAAGCTACCCATGACCCAAGTTTTCTTATCTCTCTTCAAAAAAATCAAAAATAATTTGCGTATTAAAAACACATATTTATATTTGCGTATAATTAACGCAAAATAGGAATGAAAACAGGAGTAATTATAGCACGCTTTCAAACGCCATACCTGCATGAGGGTCACAGGGAATTGATAGCACAGGTTAAGCAAAACCATGCCAAACTGATTATACTACTGGGCGTTAGCCCTATAAAAGGCAGCCGCAAAAACCCGTACGACTATTACACGCGTGAAAAAATGATCAAAAAGGATTATCCCGAAATTGTAGTACTGCCGATCAGCGATAACCCGAGCGATAAAATATGGTCGGATAACCTGGACAACCTGCTGAAAAGTGTTTTCAATGCCGAGCAGTTTTGTCTGTACGGCAGCCGCGACAGCTTCATTCCCTACTATAGCGGTAAATTTGAAACCATCGAACTGCCCGAACACGGTGATTATAACGCAACCGAATTGCGCAAACAATATGCCGATAAAGTTTTCGACTCAAATGATTTCCGTGCGGGGATCCTGTATGCTTACTATAACCAATATCCAAAGGTGTACCCTACCGTGGATATAGCCCTCTTCAGAAATAACCGCAGCGAGATCCTGTTAGGCAAAAAAGCCATCAACAATAAATGGCGCTTTGTGGGTGGTTTTTCTGACCCTGAAGATGCCTGTTACGAAGATGCTGCCAAACGCGAGCTTGCCGAAGAATGCGGCGAAATGCAAACCACCGCCATGCAGTACGAAACATCGGCCAAAATAAACGACTGGCGCTACCGCAGCGAGGTTGATAAGATCATTACCCTGCTGTTTAGCTGCGATTTTATTGAAGGAGAACCAAAAGCCCAGGATGATATTGCCGACTTGGCCTGGTTTAAACTTACCGACCTGCCATTGATGATAAAAGATGGCTCCATAAGCGAAGAACACATTGAATTGTTTAATTTCATCACCGGCAAATACCTTAAAAATTAAAGCCATGAAAAAGGAAAATCTGATCCTCTTAGCCGACGCATATAAATACGCCCACCATAAATTTTACTACCCCGGCACCACCAATATTTATAGTTACCTGGAAAGCCGCGGGGGCATGTTCAACGAAACCGTTTTTTTCGGTCTGCAATATTTTTTGAAGGAATACCTGCAGGGCCCGGCCTTTAACCAGGTTGACCTGGATGAAGCCGACGAATTTCTGAAACAGGTTTTTGGCCGCGATGATGTGTTTGATTGCAGCAAGTTTCAGTACATACTCGATAAATACAACGGTCACCTGCCGGTGCGCATCAAAGCGGTTGCCGAAGGCAGCAGCATACCCACCGGCAACGTGCTCATGACCATCGAAAATACCGACCCTGAATGTTACTGGCTCACCAACTTCCTCGAAACCCTGTTGATGCAGGTTTGGTACCCCTGTACTGTAGCTACGCTTAGCCACGAGGTTAAAAAAGTAGTTACCCAATACTACGAGGAAACCGCCACACCCGAAGCCTTCGGCGGGATTGGTTTTGTGCTGAATGACTTCGGTTTCCGCGGGGTGAGCAGCGTGGAAAGTGCCAAAATTGGTGGCGCGGCCCACCTGCTCAGCTTTGCAGGCAGCGATAACCTGGCTGGATCAGGCATGGCTATTAAATATTACCATGCAGAGAAGGTATATGGCCTCAGCATCCCGGCTACGGAGCACAGCATTTGTACCCTGCTTGGGCAGCAAGGCGAACTGGAAGTGTTTAAGCATGTGCTGCGCAGCTTTCCCACTGGCGTCATTGCCTGTGTAAGCGATAGCTATAATATTTTCCGTGCCTGCAGCGAGTACTGGGGCGAGAACCTGAAACAGGAGATCCTGAAACGCGACGGCACCCTGGTGATCCGCCCGGACAGCGGCGACCCGGTCGTGACCTTACTGGAGATCTTTAACATCCTGTTCGATAAGTTCGGCTTTACCACCAATGCCAAAGGCTATAAAGTACTGCCTCCGCAGGTTAGGGTGATCCAGGGCGATGGGGTTAATTATACCGAGATCGGCGTGATTTACAAAGCCCTGAAAGAAAACGGTATCAGCGCCGAAAACCTGGTGCTGGGCATGGGCGGTGCATTACTGCAAAAAGTCGACCGTGATACCCAAAAGTTCGCCCTGAAATGCAGCAGCGCTGTTATTGACGGTAAAGAGGTAGATGTTGAGAAAAGTCCGGCCGAAATGGACGCCCGTGGCAACATCACCACCAGCTTTAAAAAGAGCAAAGGCGGAAGGCTTAAACTGGTTAAAACTGCCGAAGGTTACAAAACCATTCAGCAGGATGAGCAACCCGAACTGGCCGACCAGCTGCAAACCGTTTTCGAGAACGGCCATATCATGAAAGATTTTACCTTTGAGCAGGTGATCGATACCTTACAGAACCAATAAATCACATTCACAAAAAAGCTTTATGCTTTAGGCCTTCTGCTTTAAGCTCTTATATAATGAAGAAACTACTTTTTGCCATAACCGGATATGAATACCTTGCCGAAAAAGTGCTTGCCCTTGGCCATTGCGAACGCGGCGAAATTGAAGTAAGCCACTTTACCGATGGCGAGCGCTACCAGCGTATCCTATCCAATGTGGAAGGTCGCGAAGTGCTGCTGATTGGTGGTACCGTGAACGACAGCGCCACACTTGAATTATATGACCTTGCTTCGTCGCTGGTGAGTTATGGTGCCGATTCGCTTACGCTGGTGATCCCCTACTTTGGTTACAGCACCATGGAGCGTGCCGTTAAACCCGGCGAAATTGTGACCGCCAAAACCCGCGCCCGCCTGCTTTCGGCCATACCCAAATCAAACCGGGGCAATAAGGTGATGCTGTTCGATCTGCATAGCGAAGGTATCCAGTACTACTTTGAGCAGGACCTGTATCCCGTACACGTGTATTGCAAAGATATTGTGATTGAAGCGGCCACCCAATATGGAGGCGACAATTTTGTAATGGCCAGCACGGATGCCGGCCGCGCCAAATGGGTTGAATCATTAGCTAATGATATGGGTGTAAATGCCGCCTTCATCCTCAAACGCCGCCTCAAAGGCGACCATACCGAAGTAAACGCCATCAACGCCAATGTAGCCGGAAAAACAGTAATTATCTATGACGACATGATCCGCTCTGGCGGCAGCATCGTAAACGCCGCGCTAACTTACAAAAATGCCGGTGCCGGAGACATTTATGTAATCACCACGCACGGTTTATTTGTGAACGATGGCATTGGTAAGTTAAAAGCCTGCGGGGCTATTAAAAAACTGATTTGTACCGATACGCATGTAAACTGTAAGGATTTGGAGGGGGATGATTTTGTAGAGATTAGGACTGTGGCGGGGTTGATTTGTGGGTGAGGTGGATATTCCGAGAAAAATTAATCATATTAACATTTTTTAGTCAGAAATTTCAATAGTATATTTAATTAGTCAAACCTAAATCTTAATTTATGAAGACAATAAGTTCACATACATTTAAACATACCTTACGGGATATTCATAAAAACACAGAAAATCGTAAATTTTGCTTCATACTGGGAGCTGGAACAAGTCGCAAAAGTGGAATTCCAACAGGTGGTGAATTAGCTATTAAATGGTTTTCAGAGATTAAAGAACGGCTCAATGCTGAAGAACTAAAATCCTGGAGAAAGGAGCAAAAAATCACCGAAACAGACTTAGCATCTTCATATGGAAGCATTTATAGAAAACGTTTTGAAAATGATAAGACCTCTGGTTATGAATTTTTAGTGCAAACAATGAAAAGCGCTACGCCAAGTTTTGGCCATATTGTCATGGCTCAAATATTAACTCGCACTCCAGGTCATTGTGTTCTTACAACTAATTTTGATAGCCTGGTTGAATCATCAGTATATCAATTTACTAACAAGAGTCCCTTAGTTTGTGGCCATGAATCATTAAGTGGTTATGCTCGCCCTTCTCAAACGCATCCGCTTATAATAAAAATACATCGAGATCTTTTGCTTGCGCCTAAAAATGACCCTGATGAAATTAATCAACTCGATGCAGGATGGAAGCAACCACTTGATCATATTTTTAGCACTCATATTCCGATAGTGATTGGCTATGGAGGCAATGACGGTAGTTTAATGAGTTATTTTGAAAATATGAATAAACCAAGCAACTTCTTTTGGTGTTTTCGAAATGAAAGTGACATAACTCCCAGAATAAACAAGTTAATAACAAAACATGAAGGGAGCTTTGTTAAGGTTACAGGTTTTGATGAATTAATGTATGAACTGCTTTGGGTATTTGATGAAATAAAACCGGTTAAGGATGAACTCAATGAAATAACAAATCAGCGGATTCAAATAGCAACCGGACAATTAAATGAACTAACACCGTCCAAAACAAAAGAAAAGGGGGAAGAATTTGTAGCTATACATGAAATCAAAGAATTATCTGCATTAGAATACAGTACTCTTGCTGAAAATGAATCTAATTTTGAAAAGCGTAAGAAAATCTATTTACAGGCCTTGGAAAAATACCCAACAACAAATTGGCTCTGGTGGAAGTTTACTTATTTTTTGCAATTCGAGAAAGAAGATTATTCAAATCTTGAAGAATACTATGAGAAAGCATTAAAACTAAACAACGATGGAGATTTTATCGGAAATTATGCCCTATTTCTTAGTGATATAAAAAAAGATTATAAAAATGCAGAGAAACAGTATTTGAAAGCCATCTCAATGGGGTCAAATAGCGAGTACCTGTATGTTAATTACGCGAATTTTTTATTTGAAATAAAAAAAGAAAATGAAGAAGCTGAAAAAATCTATTTAAAAGTTATTAATTCCAATCCCGAAAACGCTTACTCTTACTTTAAATATGCTTTATTTTTAAAGGAATCTAAGAAAGATTCAGTCAATGCCGAGAAATATTACTTGAAAGCCTTGGCGCTTGATCCTGAGTATTGCGACGCCAATATCAATTATGCACAAATATTGTTGGAAAAAGGTGAATTTGAAGAAGCTGATAAATATATATCAAAGGCACTTAGTCATAGCAACATCGCTACAAAAGATGCCTTAATTGAATCATGGTTTTATCGGTACGCCCACTATCCTAAATTTCTATTGGAAGCAGAAACTAAAATCGAAGAGCTACTTTCTAAAAATGCTCGAAGTATTGATTGGAATTTCGAAGAAAACATAAGCGTAGCAATAAAGAATGGGCATCCCAATCCGGAAAAGTTAAAAGAATTCGCCAAGCGAATTTCATCCCAATAATTTACCCCCCGCTGCCGCAAGCGTCCTCGCTTGTGGCCCGCGTTAGGTCTACAATCCCCTCTGCCGCAAGCGTCTTCCCCTTCGCTGGTGCACGCGTGCCGCGTGTTCCTCTCGCCTGATTACGAATGTCTAATTAGGTGAAGTTACAAATTCGTCAAGTACCATTTCAAAACAAAACGGACAAAGTACACGTGACACGCGGCATGGGTGCACCCGCAAAGGGATATATAAGTTTTACTAAATCGCTTTTAAACAGCTTATCAGAAGTTACAAATTACTTTAATACTTTATGCTGGTGCGCGCGTGTCGCGCGTTCTCAACACTAACTGTCTTATAGTTCATGGGTTTAATTTTGTTGGGAAATAATACTATCAACTACAAGCCTTATTAGTTATATTTGGTAAACACTTATAAATCATGCCTAATCCTGACCTTACCAACATCGAAGCTCTGTTAAAAGAAGAATACTTCCATCTTCAAAATACAATAGAATCTTTTGACAGTAAAAGTATAACCATAAAAGCCTGGAGTGTATCAGGCAGCCTTGTAATTATGGGGGCCGGGTTTACCGGTAAAGGCAGCATAGCATTATTTCTAATTGCGTCGGTAGCCTCGTTACTATTTTGGTATATTGAGGGGATTTGGAAAACATTTCAGCAATCTTTTTATGATCGTGTATATACAATTGAAGACCATTTTAACGCCGAAGTAAAAAAAGCAGTACAACCGCTGCAATTGACTCATTTTTGGAGCAAACAATGGCATGGGAGATATAAAAATAGCATTTTCAAGATCCTTTTTTGGCCTCACGTTATGTTGCCGCATGTATTTGTGTTTATAGGAGGTATAGTGCTTTTTATCCTTTCTTTTTTCAACATTATAAATGTCCATCCTCCACAGGCGTTCTCGATTACAGCCCATATTTAAGTAAAAAAATGATCGGCAAGTAGCACACTATCGAATGCTATTGAGGGGATGTAATCATGTCCCCAACAAGTCGAAGTTTAGCAGTTGCATAACTCCAACCAAGGCAAAGAAAACATTGTTAGTTTACCACTTCTTAAACGACAGGAACTTGCCCTCCATAATCACCTTAACGCGGTCGCCGGCAGGGTTTTCAACCTTGCTGATATCCATGGTGAAATCAATGGCGCTCATGATGCCGTCGCCAAACTGTTCGTTGATGATGGCTTTAAGGGTTGTGCCGTAAACCAACAGCAATTCATAAAAACGGTATTGGGTAGGATCTTTAGGCGGCATTTCATCTAAGGAACCTCTATCGGGGACCTCCTGCAGGGAAGTTACAAGTTCTGCATCCAGATCAAGCAGTTCGCCGATCTTTTCGGCTTCGTGTTTTTCCATTACAGCCTGCCCGTGCAACGCAAGGGTTGTCCAAACTAAGCTTCTGCTGATGGCATTGGCCAATTCCTCCCCACTGGTCGAAGTTTAGCGATAGCGTAACTGCGTCCTAAAATGATTTAAGCTTTCAGCTTAACTTTATGACAGTTGTATCGTTTATTGCTATTTAAGCCACGCAAGCAAAATACTTGCATAGTTTTAGGTCTAAGTTACGCTACCGCTAAACCAGAATAAGATAAATATTTATTGGTAGATCTTTATCAATTTTTGATAGTCAAGCGTGTCAATTTTTCCATCGCTTCTGACCACATGAACTACATAATCACCTGAATCCTTTGCAAGAGAATCACCCTTTTGCACACGAAACTGCCAATGTTCATATAGAGGATACCTGAATCCATCAGTCAAGATCAAATAAATTGCATTATGATTTTGTCTATCAAAACAGATCGAATCTATTCTTCCATGAAAAGACATCTTTTGTGCTTCATTTAATATGCGTTCTGCAGGAGAAGGCGTTTTACGCATTTGCCAAATAACAAAAGGAGTAAAGATTAAAAAACAAACAAAAAATATACGTATAACAATCCTTGTGGGATCAGATTTTTTATACTCTTTCATCATCACATAATTTTAATTATAAAGATCCCCTCTGCCGCAAGCGTCTTCCCCTTCGCTGGTGCACGCGTGCCGCGTGTTCCTCTCAACTGATTACGAATGTCTAATTAGGTGAAGTTACAAATTCGTCAAATACCATTTCAAAACAAAACGGACAAGGTACACGCGACACGTGTGCACCAGCAAAGGGATATATAAGTTTTACTGAATCGCTTTTAAACAGCTTATCAGAAGCTACAAATTACTTTAATACCCGGAATATATTTGAAACCGGCATCCTGTGCATATACCTGTTGATTTATAGCTTGGGGAGTTACCCTGAATGACAGATTATTATCAACTGAATAAGAATGCAGGAACTTCGCATCAATGTACGCATCAATTGCCTGGATGCCCCAAACTGCCAGAAAACCCATTATACTCAAATCCCTGTTTCTTCTCGAATTTTCCCGAATATCGCTTAACCGGGCATCCGAAACCTGATAATCCCTGAAAAGAATATATTGTTTGTAATAGGGGGCGCCGGGGCTTGGCGGATCACCCTGACGATATCGCGATATGGTGAGATACTCATTGTATTGGTGCTGGTTATAGATTATTGCCGAGGCCAGGAGGCCCAGGCCGCCATAAATCAACGGTACTTTCCACCATCTGTGGTTATAAATCTGTCCATAACCAGGAATCATTAAGGAACGCATAACTGCCTTATGCGGAATATGGGAACTATCCGGATGATATAGTTTCTCTCGTGACTGATCAATTTTGGGTGCAAAAGAAGCAGATAGGGATCGAACAGGCGAATGTTTTTTTGATGTATCGGTTATGCTGGTTTCTATCCTATCTAAAGTTTGAGCGTTGATGATAGATGATAAAAAGCTCATCAAGAAAAGAATTAGCAAAAATTTTAGCATGGATGATTTGTGACTTGAAATAAGGTTCAGATTTGTAACTAAGCTTATTAACGATTTAATTATAACTTATGATATTACTTTTTATTATTTCTTTTAAAATGGTAAAAAGCATCTGAAACATGCCTGTCGCAGTGGTTGGTCAAACTCCCCTTGGCTGGTGCTCATGTGTCGCACATTCTCAACACTAACTGTCTTATAATTCATGGTGTTTACACACACAATTTCTACCTTTATAAATACCATGCTAATCCACAAAGAAGTCAAAGATCGCGAACTCTACGTATACATGAATGGCAAACTCATCTACAAAAGATGGCTTGATACAGGGGCATCAAAAGTATTTGATGTTATGGCTTATGATAAAAATACGCTTGTAAGTATCAAGGATCTGCAGCAGCAGCGGGAAAAACTCGAACTGATAGCAGTTAGTGCCCTATTAAAATTAAAAGCAACAGCAGATGGAGGAAGGCGAACAGGAATATTAAGCGGGTACAGGCCCGATCATGTTTTTGAATACCCCGAAAACGATGGCAGACTTGAAGCATTCATGGGTGATATTACCTGGTATGATGGGCTTGCCATTGAGCCGGGGGAAGAAAAAGTAGTAACTGTTAGATTTTTGTTCTGTCCGCAAATAGAACAATATCTAAGCATTGGCCGGAAATGGCAAATACACGAGGGCCCGGTTTGCATTGGAGAAGCTGAAATAATCGATTTTATTTGAAGCCTCCTAAAATGTGTTAAGCTTTCAGGCACTTGCCTTATAAAAATGCCTGATACTCGTGCGATCAACCTTTTGTTCAGCGTGCCACAATTCATAATTATTTTGAAGATTTACCCAAAATTGCGATGTATTGCCGAATGCCTCAGATAGTTTGATAGCAAGTTCCGGGCTGATCCCCGTATGGCCATTAACTATAGCCGATAGGTTGGCACGAGCCATACCCAGGCCTTTCGCTACTTCAGTAATGGTCAGTTCCTGTTCATCAATAAACATTTCTTTTAAAATGAAGCCCGGATGATTGGGCGGTAATTTGCGTTTCAACATAATATTTTCCTTTTTAATGATAGTCGATATAATCAACATCATGAATATTTCCATCCTCAAACCGGAAGATGATACGGTAATTTGCTGTCACTTTGATCGACCAAAACTCTTTCAGGTTTCCACTTAGTTTATGGATTCCTGATCCTAATTGTTTAATATCATCTTCAGATGATATAGCATCCAATGCGTCAAGGATACGTGATATTTTAGCCAGCTGATTGACCGGCAATTTCGCTCCGTTTCCTTCTGTATAATATAATAACAATCCCCTTAGATAGATGCTTTAAATCATATACAAATATGATGCGTTATATAACACATGACAATTTTATTTACCCGTGCTACCGCACCATTGCAAGGCTTAAATAATCTACATCAGCAACACTTTCCAGGCATCCATTACCCGGCCGTTATCTAACAATTGTTTGGCTTTTAAATGCAGGTGCAGGGTGCGGGTGTCACTGGTGGCAGCATCCGCCAGTTCTTTCATTTCATCGGTTTGGCTAAAAACGCTTACCTCTTCATGGGATGGCAGCGTTTCAACAAGCCCCAATAGCCCCAGATCATTCCCGGTTAATACTTTGGAGTATTTAACCTCTATTGGAAAAGCATCTACACCGATACCTATGCCGGCGCTGCCTGTTGGTTTGGAAATTTTAAATAAATTATTGCCGGTTACCCTGCAATACCAATCGCCGCCTAAACGGGCCACCAGATCTATTTTATGCGGGTCTATTTTATCATTAGCATCCAAAATAGCTTCGCTGATATGGATCCGTTTCACCTCGGCAATAACCAAATTACCCGCGCCCCCGTTTTTTCCTAACGATATCACATCATTCACTGCACATTCCAATTGAACGGTCGACTCCGCTACCCTCGGTGGCTTTACCGTATCCGAAGCCAGTTCAGTAAAGCCCGCTTTCGCAAATTCGTTTACTCCTTTTTTGTAATCCATACTGGTTAAATAGGTCTGTTGCACCATATCGTAGCTCACAATATTGATCACACATTCAGGCACTTCCAAAACGTTTTCGAGTGTGTGCTTAGTGGTATTATCCCGCGCCCTGCTTGTGGGCGAAAAAACACATATTGGCGGGTTGATACTAAAAACATTAAAAAAACTAAACGGACTTAAGTTAACCTCGCCGCTTTTGTTGATAGTGGATACAAAGCATATTGGCCGGGGTGCAATGGCATGGTGCAGATAAACCTGCATTTCGGCCGATGTTAACGATGCTGCATCAATAGTTCTTAACTTCATTCAAGTTTTATTTAAAGCTTAATCAGCCAACCAGCTATTTCCTTTAATCCGGTACCAACCCTTTACGAGAAGCCAGGCGCCCCGGTTTACTTAACACCGGCCTGGCCATCCGGCGAACGCCTCCATCTGAAATAAGCATCCAACACTTTAAGCGACGCAAGGTCCGGAACAGGGCCGGTATGCGCCGTTTGGGAAAAGTACATTACTACCGGACGGGCGGGGCTGTAAACCGGCCATTCGGGCTTTCCGGCACCATTGGGGTCGCCATACTTTGCAAAGTTTGTCCAGTAAGTACTCATTGCATCCGAAATATCCAGGTCTGCTTTAGCCTGCGCACCTGATGCATTAAGCAGGCCGAATACATAAGCCACTTCCTGCGCATGCGGTGATCCATAACCCGCCTGCGAGGAACCTGCCGGATACTCGGGGTGTTGATCAAAATAATAATAAAAAACCTTGGATTTGCCCCTCTTCGCCTGTAATGTAGCCCAGCTCCAGGTATGCCAGCCAAACGCTGCATCACGTGTTAAGTCGCGCGCGGTTTTTGCTACCGTACCGGTGCCGGGCGGATAAGCCTTAATAAGTTCATCGGCGAATTTTCCATAACGGTTTTTTACTGCGGCGATATAGTCATTCGTAGTTTTGGGCGGCGAAAAACTGGCGCCTTCATCAGAGTTGTAACCAACCAATATTGGTATGTCGTTATACTTACCGGATTCGTAGAGCTTATACTGATCATCGGGAATCACCCAGCCATCAACAATGGGCCATGCAAGCCCGCGTACGGCAGGGAGCTTATCTGCGTCAACTTTTCGCAAACTGTCAATTGAGGGATACCCGGCACCTTTAGCATATGCTTCGCCGGCAGCCTCGGCATCATGCAGCTTTTTCATATTTTCGCCCGGAAAGGTTGTGGTACGCGTTGGACCGAATGAGCCCCCGCTTTCGGAAATGGCCCCGCGAAACAGTCCTTTAGCCAGTGGGCTTGCACATAACATACTAATCGCGATGCCTCCTGCCGATTCGCCAAAAATAGTAACCTTGCCAGGATCGCCCCCAAAGGCCGCGATATTTTGTTTAATCCATTTAAGTGCTGCTATCATGTCAAGAAGGCCGTAGTTACCGGATACTCGTTTGGGGCTTTCAGCACTTAATTCAGGATGCGCCAAAAATCCAAGCTGGCCCACGCGATAGGCGATGCTTACCAGCACCACATTTTTTTTTGCCAGATTGGCGCCGTTATAAGCCCATTCGGCAGTGCCGCCGGCATTGAAAGCACCGCCGTAAATCCATACAAGGACCGGAATTTTGCTATCGGGCGATTTAGCAGGTGTCCAAACGTTCAGGTACAAGCAATCTTCACTTTTTCCCGACACAGGATTACCCCCCTGCATGGGTTCCGGGGCAAATTTGTCGGCCAGGCGCACACCATCCCATTTCGCGGCGGGCTGCGGAGGGCACCAGCGCAATTTGCCAGTCGGAGGAGCGGCAAATGGAATGCCTTTATAAACTGTGAGGTTGTTTTCAAAGGTACCCTGCAGCAGCCCTTCATTTACCTTAACAGGAGCCGGCTGTGCATTGGCAGCTACCACAGTAAGCACTGAAGCAAGCATAAAAATTAAACGTCTCATAAAATTGCGATTGGTTGTTCAAAACTACCATTAAACCGCTAAATCGCAACCGTTAAAACAAGTATTTTACCGTGCTGGTGCGCGTTTCGCGGATATCTCTAAAACTAATATCAGATAAAGCACATGCGGCACATGAGCACGGCAATAAAAGTGGCTCAAGCCTCGGGGCCGACGAAGCGAAGCTTCGTCATATACACAGATAAGCGCAAAGCTAATCTTCCCGAATTTAAGCAATGGTGGCAGTACTTTGTCACCATCAAGACTCCGTCAACCAGCCTCATCTAAAAAACATCAAAAAACGGATAAAAATATGCTAAAAAATCAGCCCCTGTTTGGATTAAGAGTGAAACACTAAACAAATACTCCAAAAAGTTTTAAATAATGATTATCAATAATTTAACTATGTTCCACATAAAAACACAAACCACTGATTATCAACGAATAACATTCTTAACCTGTTCCGTTATTTTACACTTAAAAAATGGAACACATGGATTTTAAAAAAAAGAAGCACCGGCCTTTTTTCATTTTTTTTTCGGGAATCAAAAAATTGAGACAGCCCATTTGTTACAATGGTTTCTGGCCATAAATGCGCTTGCGCATTATTTGAGAAACGAAAACGGGGCAGCAACCTGCACCAGGCGCTGCCCCGTTTTTGTATAAGCAAACCATTTAATACCGACGATTAATCTGCCCGGCTCTGCCCGCTCCCGAATATCATCCTTAGTGCCTGGTCGCGTGTTAAAAAGGCTACCGCCCAGTTATACAAAGTTTTAATTTTATTATTATAATTCACTAACGACATCAGGTGGATAAATAGCCATACAAATAAAGCCGCAATACCACTAAGGTGTACCTTGTGCTTAAACAGGTCGACCACGGCATTATGCCGGCCAACAATGGCCATATCTCCCCTGTCGAAATATTTAAATGGTTTTATGGCTTTGCCTTTTGCCATAGCTATAAAGCTCTTGGCGGTATTGCGTCCCATTTGTATAGCAACCTGTGCCAGTTGCGGGTGCCCTTTTGGATAAACCGGGTCGGTTATTTGCACGCTGATATCGCCTATGGCGTATATATCTTCAAGATCTTTAACCCGGTTATATTCATCAGTGATCATGCGGCGGCCTATGCCTAAACTACTTGCAGGGATCCCCTCAAAAGTATTGGCAATGATACCGGCAGCCCAAATCAGGGTTTTGGCTTCAAGCGTTTCACCATCGGCAAAGGTTATCACACCATTATTAAAATCGTTTACATGGGCATTTAATTTAACTTCAACACCTAACTCAATCAGTGCCTGGCGGGTTTCCTTGTGAGTTTTATCACTCATGGGGGCAAGCAAATCAGGACCGCCATCAACTATGTAAATTTTACCTTTTGCATTCATTAGCTCGGGGTAATCCTTTTTCAGGATATAGTTTTTCATCTCGGCAAGCATACCAGCTACTTCAACACCAGTTGGACCGCCCCCGGCAACTACTATGATTAAAAGCTTTTGACGCTCTATCGGATCGGTAGTAATGGCTGCCTTTTCCATTGTTTTAATAAGGCTGTTACGCATTCGGAGCGCGTCGTCAATTTCTTTAAGGGAAATGGCATTTTGTTTGATACTCTCAATCCCGTAAAAATTTGTACTTGCACCAGCCGCGAAAACGAGGTAGTCATAAGATAGCTCGCCATTGCTTAAATAAACAATCTTTGCCGCAGGATCAACCTTAACCACGCCTGCCATACGGAAGCTCAATCTTTTATCCCTGAAAAGCTTACGGAACGGATAGCTAATACTTGATGGTTCGAGAAAACTGGTTGCCACCTGGTAAAGCAGCGGCGTAAAATAATTGTAGTTATTTTTATCAACCAGGGTAACATCATAATACTTGTTTTTATATAGCTGCTGTGCAATGTTGAGTCCGGCAAAACCACCGCCAACAATTACTATCTTTTTTTGCTGCTTTGGGGTGTTATACTTGTCATGATACTTAATATTTTATAGGCAGGTAAAGCAGGATCAGGGTCCGATATGAAAATATTCCGGCTTCATTTGCCTCGTTTTTCTACCATAAATTTACTAAAGTTTATGGCAACCGGCCTCATCTTAGTGTAATTATTACACACCTAAAAATCCATTCGGTTTGGCTGCTTTACCTCGCCTATGCAATACAAAATTGCGCAGTAATACCTGATTAAAAATGGCTGAAGCTCTGATGTTTTGGTCTATTTTACGGTTCGGGACAATTAATGATTCCGGTATGACAAATTGCAATCAAAACTGTTAACTCGGGAGGTATTGAAAAATTATCAGAAGTATATAATAAAAAAGAACAGATACCCGACGGCTACTTAACCAGGTATTGAAGATTAGAAATATGAATAGGCGCGGGTTTATATTTTAATGAATAACCCTGGCGTGCTGATAACACCGCTTTAATTTCAGACATAATCGATAAAGCTATCTCTTCGGCCCCCTCTGCGCCTATATCCAAGCCTACCGGGCCATAGATGTTGTTCATTTGTGCTTCGCTGATAGATATGCCTGCATGTTCAACTTCTGCCAGCATACGTTCCAGTTTCTTTTTAGGGCCGAGGATGCCGATATAAGGCAACGATGTAGGTAATAGTTCTTTAAGTAGCGCTATCTCATAGTTATAATTGTGGGTCATCATAACAATAGCCGTACGATCATTGATCTTTATATGTGATAACACCTCAGCCGGTTTGGCAGTTACAACATTTTGAGCAACCGGGAAGCGCTGCTTAATGGCATAATTAGGCCGGCCATCTATCACGGTAATATTCCAGCCCAAAACCGCAGCTATTCGTGTTAAAGAAATTGCGTCGTTACCTGCCCCCACAATCACGAGCGAAATCACAGGTTTAATATGTTCTACAAAAGCAGTATATTCAGTATCAGCCTGGTAAAACCGTATTTCTGATCGCTGTTCTTCCAGTACCCTTTCAGCATCACTTACCAAAGTAACCTGGTATTGCAGGTGCCCGGAATGGCTTATCGCAAGTTTATCTTCGGTAAGGCAAAGGCAAGTGCCAGGCTGTGAGGCTTTTCTGTCTTTAATAGAAAACACGGTTGCAAGTACGGCATGTTGACCATTGCTGACGATATTTTTCAACAGACTAATTGGGTTATTGATATCGCCGGTTATGGGTTCAATAAGGATATGGATAATGCCGTTGCAGCCTAATCCTACGCCCAATTTGGCATCGTCATCGTCGGTAGTATCATAGGTTACCAGTAAAGGTTGTTGCTGCAGGATCACCAGTCGGGCTTTGCGCAGGGCATCGCCTTCCAAACACCCGCCGCTGATGGCGCCGGTAAGCTGCCCGTCCTCAGTAATCAGCATGCGTGCACCGGCCCGGCGATAGGCAGAACCTTCCACCAATACAACAGTAGCCAGGGCAGTTTTTTTACCCAGCGCATGTGCCTCATCATAGGCGGCAACAATATCAATGATCTCTTTCATCAGCAGCTTTACAGCTATATCAGTTTGTCGGGTGTTATAGGCAGTTCCCTTACCCTTCTACCCGTAGCATTATAAATGGCGTTTGCCAAAGCGGGAGCTACCCCTATCAACGAAATTTCGCCAATACCTTTGGTGCCTACCGGATTTAAAACCGGATCGGGCTTATCAATAAATATAGCTTCTATCTGTTGGATATCTGCGTTTACCGGCACGTGGTAATCGGCAAAGTTACCGTTAATGTAGCACCCGTAGCGATCATCAAAAACAGCTTCTTCGGTCATGGCCATGCCAACGCCGCCAACCGCACCGCCAATCATCTGGCTGCTGGCGGTTTTGTGGTTAACTATTTTTCCGGCATCAACACAGGCTACAATCTTTTTGATCTTTACCTGCCCTGTAAGCGGGTGTACATGCACTTTGGCAAAATGTGCCGAAAACGAGTACATGGAATATTTTTGCGCTTCGGGATTGCCTTTTGATTCTTGTGTAAGCTCAACCGACGGCATATTGTTTTGCTTTAACACGGCAACGTAATCAATAGGCTCCATACTATCGGCAGGTTTGCCGGCCATGGTGTACAGCTTCTGTTTCAAAGCCACACACACATCATGCACAGCCGAACCAACAGATGATACCGTTGCCGACCCACCCTGCGTTGGCGCATTAGGAAAAGCCGAATTGCCCAGCTCAAACGTGATCTTATCCGCAGGGATTCCCAAAGTATCAGCAGCTATCAACACCATTGATGTGCCGGTGCCCGGGCCGATATCGCTCGTGGCACTCTGAATGTTCACACTGCCATCGGCCATTAACTTTATTTTGGCCTGTGCATTACCACGATATGCGCCAAACGCACCGCAGCCTATTCCATAGCCCACCAGCCAGTCGCCCTCTTTATTGGCGCCGGGTTGGGCTTTACGATCGGCCCAGCCTATGGCCTCGGCCCCTTTCTGGTAACATTCCTTTAGGTATTTGCTCGACCATGGCCTGTTCCGTTCAGGATCGGTATCGGTATAGTTTCTTAGTCTTAACTCTATGGGATCGAGATTAAGCTTGTAAGATAACTCATCCAGCGCCGATTCAAGTGCGAAAGAACCTGTAGCCTCCCCCGGACCGCGCATAGGCGCAGGTACGCCTACATTTAAAGGCACTACCTTGTAAAGCGTATTTACATTAGGGCTGTTGTATAAAAACTGCGATACATTTACCGCCCCTTCAGTAAATTCTTCATAAACGGCTGTTTGTGAATGTGATTCATGGCTAATACCAATCAGCTTACCATCGGCAGTTGCACCCAGTCCTATTTTTTGGACGGTTAAAGGGCGATAGCCTACCTGCGTAAACATCTGTTCGCGGGTAAGTGTAAGTTTAACCGGACGTTTTACCAGTTTGGCTGCCTGTGCGGCTGCAATTTCATGCGGCCAGGTACGTAACGAAGAGCCGAAAGCTCCACCAACAAACCTCGAATTGATCTGCACATTATCGGGGTTAAGCCCGAACGCCGCAGCAATGGATCGCTGGGAACCTTTTACCCCCTGCGATTTGGTATACAGAGTAACCTTATCATCCCCATCCCAAAAAGCGGTGGTGACGTGCAACTCCATAGGGTTATGTACTTCGGTAGGAAGCAGATATTCCTCCTCAACCATTACCGGGGCATTTTTATAGGCATTTGCCTCACCGCGCACATAATCTTTATAATTACCTTTTTGCGGGGTTACCCCTTTATCTATGTTTTTATGAAAATCAGTTTCAAAAGGCTCCGTATTGTAAGTTGCTTTAACCAGGCTTGCCGCATAGGTAGCACGTTCAAAGGTATCAGCAACTACCAGCGCGATGGGTTGCGCGTTAAAGTAGATCTTATTATCATTAAATAACTTAAGCCCGCGTACCGGCCTTTCGGCTCCGGCCTGATAACCCGGTACTTTTGGCGCATTAAATGGCGTAATGACAGCAAGCACCCCCGGCGCACGCTCGGCAGCCCTGGTATCAAGTGCAGTTACCGTACCAGAAGCAATGGTTGCCGATACCAGCACCCCATAGGTGAGGTTGGGAACTTTATATTCACCGCTGTATTTAGCTCCGCCGGTTACTTTTAACCGGCCATCTACACGGCTTAAGGAATCGCCAATTGCGTCTTTTTTCATGAAGATCAGTATTAAATCTATTAGCTAAATAGTTGTTAATTTATGATGCAAGGCCGGTGGCCAATTTTAAGGATTGTACAATAGCATTAGGTGCAAGCTTTAACTTAAACTTGTTGTACTCATAAGCTTTAGCTCCCTGCATGGCAATTTGCGCTGCATGCTTAAAATTATCTTCATTAACAGCTTTACCTTTTAAAAATGTTTCGGCAGTGGATAAACGCCATGGCTTATGTGCTACCCCACCCATTGCCAACCTTGCGCCTGTAATGGTATTATTTTCGATATGCAAGGCAGCAGCCACCGAAACCAGGGCAAAGGCATATGATGTACGGTCGCGGATTTTTAAATAGTAAACGTGTTTGTTATAAGCAGATGATGCTGTGGGCAGATCAACTGAAGTGATCAGCTCACCTTTTTGCAGGGTATTATCAAGTTCGGGATGGTCGCCTGGCAAGCGGTGAAAATCACCAATCTGAATGGCTCTCGGGCCTTTTACACCCGTTACGTGGATGGTGGCATCCAATGCGGCCAGCGCCACATTCATATCACTGGGGTTAACGGCAATACATTTATCGCTGGCGCCAAAAAGGGCATGCATGCGATTAATCCCCTCCAACGCTCCACAACCGCTTCCGGGTGTACGTTTATTGCAAGGCATGGCAGTATCAAAAAAATAAGGACAGCGGGTGCGCTGCATAAGATTGCCCCCAACGGTAGCCATATTGCGCAGCTGCGGCGAAGCACCGGCATTGATAGCCAGCGCCAGCAACGGGTATTGCGCCTTTATATAAGCGTGCTCAGCAACCTCACTATTGGAGGCTAAAGCGCCGATGTGCATACCTGTGGCCGTTTTTTCTATCTTTTTAAGCGGGAGGCGGTTAATATCAATCAACTTATCCGGTACTACCAATCCCATCTTCATCATATCAACCAAATTGGTTCCGCCTGCCAAAAAGTAACCGTTTGGTTCTTTTGCCAATGATTTAACGGCGACAGCCGTTTCGGCTGGTCGTGTGTATTGAAACTGGTTCATACCATACCTCCTTTAACTTCCTGAATAGCCTTAACAATATTGGGATAAGCGCCGCAACGGCAAATATTACCGCTCATAAACTCCCTGATCTCTGTTTCGGAACCGGCATGGCCTTCTTTAAGCAAAGCCACAGCCGACATGATCTGTCCCGATGTGCAATATCCGCATTGAAAACCATCATGCTTAATAAAAGCCTCCTGCATAGGGTGCAGCTCTTCCTCTTTGGCAAGGCCTTCAATAGTGGTTATCTTTTTACCATCATTTGTTAATGCAAGACTTAGGCATGAGTTAACGCGTACGCTATTTACATGCACCGTACAAGCGCCGCACTGGCCGCGGTCGCAACCCTTTTTGGTACCCGTAAGGTCGAGGTATTCGCGCAGCACTTCCAGCAAGGTCACACGCGGTTCAACCATCAATTCATGTTTTACACCGTTCACCTCCAGGTGCAGGGCTTGCTTTTCAAAAACGCCGGCAAGTTTCTCATCCCATTGGTTTTCGGCCGCTTTAACTACAGTACCCGGTGTTAAGGCAATGGCCGTTAACAGCGATGTTTGCTTAAGAAAATCACGGCGCGTTCCGTTTGAATTGTCTTCGCCGTCGGTTGGAGTGCAGGGCTTTGTTGTAGACATAGGTACAGCGATTTATAATTACACCAAGATAGCACTTTTAATATCAATAACTCCGTAACAAATTTGTTTTGAACAATGAAAAATCCAATTATTCAATCGCTGCGCTTTTAATATTTCTTCTAACAAAAGTTTAGGGCTAACTTTAAGCAAATACTTCACAATGAAAATGATCCCACTTTTTAAATGCCGGGACTTACACCAGGCCGTTGGTTTTTACACTAACGTGCTTGATTTCAGGCTCAAATACCCAGAAGCCACCGCTGACGACGGCGTTATTGACCTAATAAGCGAATTTGGAGAGCTGCAGTTAACAGTATATGAAAGCGACCACTTATTTGGTTCGGTGGTAAATGTTTGGGTTAATGATATGGATAGCCGGTTTACATATTACCTATCCCGCGGGTTGGATACCTCAGTTAAAAAAGAATCACCCGTTCACCAGGGACCAACCGACCAAACCTGGGGAACGCGCGAGTTTTATGTTACGGATACTGACGGCAATACTTTACGGTTTTGCCAGCGGCAACGGTAGATATTTATTGAATTACCCTAATCCCGGCTGGGGCATTAATCACCGATTTCACTTTCCCATCAGCCTGCTTAACATGTTTAATTTTCACAATACCATATGGCGTTGGATAAGTACCTTCGACAAAGCTCAGATCGCCCAAATGGGGTTCAATCTTAATTACCTTACAACCCGGCGCTATTACCTTTACACCCAATACATACTCGGTTAACCACGGTGTTGGCCCTGATGCCCAGCCATGCGAAAGGCTATGCCTGAAACCTTTATAACAATAAGCGCCATAATCACCATGGATATCTTTTTTACCATCGGGCACCAACTCATCTATCCGCGAAGCGTTGGGCAGCCAGTCGATATTAAAATCTTCCCAAAAAGTAGTAGCGCCAAGGTTCAGCATCGGTCCCCAAAAGTTACGGATAGCGTCAATGCCACCCTGGTAGTCGCCGGCTTTGGCTTTGGTCAACAGCATATAATAACCAAAAAACGTTGAGTAATTGTGTACTCCATCTTTAGAAAGAATATCGTTTGCTTTTTCGGCAGGGAGTAAACCCGATAAGCCCAATAAGGCTGCTGCCTGTTTTGAACCGCTGGCATCCGGCACATTATTTTTTAGTTTAGCAACCGCGGCTTCGCATTTTTTGGCGGTGGCCGGATCTTTCAATATTTTGCAGAGCTCGGCACCGGCATTCAGGGTCATCACCAGCATGGCCTGTAAGCCGGCATGAATAGCAGGTTTATTTTCGCTCGATGGCCAGTCTAAAAACCGACCGGCACCGTCCAGCTTTTCGCTGCCGTTTGCATCAACCTGTACAGCGTACTGATCCAGCAACTTTACCAGGTAAGCTTTCTGCTGCTGCAGATATTTCAAATTACCGGTATGCATATACCAATCGCGTTGGATCAGGATCCACCACATGGAATAGGATACCATCCCGTTCATGTAGCCCGGCAAAGGGGTAGTGTTCCGTGCCAGATCAAGGCTCTTTGACACCACCGGATTATCGCCAAATACAGCGGCAATGGTTGATGTTTCGGGATGCATATCACCTACCCAAACCAGCCTATCGCGCTTGATTCCGTCCCAAAGATAATCCTGCATGTTAAGATGGACGGTGTACGCACCGGTAAGCCAGATTTTGTTAAGCAACGTATCACTGCATTTAAATGAGCCGAGGTAAGGGATATCGCGGTAAACAAAAATGGCCCTTGCTTCTTTCAGCTTAAGTTGACTGTTATCATCCACCAAATCTATCCGGACAAAGCGAAAACCGGTGTTACCGATTTCCAGCTTACCCAACCATGGCAGGGATATGATCATATCGCGCATGGCGTGGTCGTTCGTAGCGCCTTTTATGGTGTCGATATTTGACATAGCTTCGCTTGCCGATTCGCCAAAACGAATACGCACCCTCACTGGCTTGCCACTTTTTGATTGATCGGTTACCAATTGCAAACCGCCATGGAGTTCCCTACCAAAATCAAGCAGTAAACCAGGTTTGCCTTTTTCATTACTTTGGAGAATGCACAAGTCATTACCTGAAAGATCGGCCTGTCCATCACCTTGCTTCAGCAGTTTTTCGGCATTGATAATATTGGTAGCCGCATTGGGCGATTTCCAAAGAATGCGGACGGGTGAAAGATATTTCCTCACCGTTTCTGTCGATTGTGCTTCGGCAGATTGCTTAGCATCAAAAACCGGAGGAAGCTTTTGGGCCTGACAGATAAAACAGATGATGGTTAATGTGAGTATGCCGATGATTTTCTTCATGTGAAAATATCTTTTTGTCTGTTTTTAAAATTCGGTTCTTGAGAGGGGGCACAATGAAAAGTGCTGTAGCAAAGGTCTGTTTCGTTTACTTTATTAGTTGCTTGGTTAAGCATCCTCTTTTTCATCGATTCAAGATCTTTACCCCCCTTGTAGATTTACCGGAGACCCAGTACCAAATTATACGGATTTATGGTGAAAGCCAGTAAGTTTATAATTTAAACAATACTAACGCTTTCATCATGATCTGGCATCCTGCACTATCTTTTTTAAAAATATATGATGTCATCGGTGGCATTTAACGCTCTCCGCCGGAGGTCTTACTTCAGGAACAAGTAAAAAATGCACCGAAGGTGTAAAAGATTTGCATGGCAATAGGATTATCATCAACAACTAACTTACCATGAGCAGGCTGAATAATATTGCAGAGATAATTATTTTACTTTTCGCTCATGATCTTCCGTTTGCATCCGGAAGATCATTTGAGCCGAAAAGTGTTATTTAAACGGGGATTTTATCTGAAATGCGACCTCAGCATCCAGGCCATGCCTTCGTGTGTTTCCATCAGGCCGGTAATAAAATCGCTGGTACCTGCATCACTGTACTTGCTAACAAAAGGATCGATATTACCGCGGATAAACTCGATGATGCTTTCATGGTCTTCAAGCAATTCTTTCAAAAAACCAAGGCTATCATTTTTATGATCAAGTTTTTCGGTTAAATGGGTAAGTTGTAATAATTGGGTTAAAGTAGCCGGTGCGTAGTGGCCAATTTTACGGATGCGTTCGGCAACGCTGTCCATTATTTCATCAAGCTCATTGTATTGCTGTTCAAAAAATACATGCATAGAGTGAAAATCAGGACCTTCAATGTTCCAATGTGCATTACGGGTTTTGGTGTACAGTACAAATTCGTCGGCTAATAATTTGGCTAACTGATCTGAAACGGCCTGGCGGTCTGCTTCATTAATTCCGATGTTTGTTTTCATGATATATGTAATTTGTGATTGCTATTTCTTATTATAACTTATTCATATTGGAGCGAATGATTACACATGCTGAACTGTGTTTTTACTGGGCCAATATAACGTAAATGCGGTTACCCCAAAGTAAAAAATAAACGGTGCATGATGATCATGGTATGTGTATGACAAATCCCAACCAATAGATGACAGTACAAGCGTGATAAACACCATCGCCCCGCAGATTATGACTTTCATGATATGTAGTTTTTTTGGAAGTGTCATCATACAATTTAATCAGTAACACATTTACAACTGCATCAAATTAGTAAAGCGGGCAACAACAATCATCAGTGCTCTTTTCAGGTAGAGATCTGTCAGGACAGGATCATTTCAATATGGTCGATACCATCTTCATCATAAATTTCACCATCAATTTTAAAGCCCGACTGTTCATAAAACTTGATAGCGTAGTACTGTGCCCCTATCCGGATAGGCACATCTCCATAGATCTTTTTAGTTTGATCGATAGCGGCCTGGGTTAGTATTTTACCTACACCTGTACCGCGTACTTTTTTGCTGCTAACTATACGCCCAATTGATGCTTCGGCATATGATTTACCCGCGGGTACAATACGGGCATAAGCCACCAGGTCCTGATCATCATCAAACAATAACAGATGGTGGCAAGCGTAGTCTTTATCATCGGTGTCTAAAAACACACAATTTTGTTCAACTACAAATACCTCGCTCCTGAGCTTTAGTAATTGGTACAGTTCGGTAACGGTTAAATCATTAAAAGCTTTGCAAATTTGAGTGTAGTTCATGGTGTTCGATTTTTCTCTCGCAAAGCGCAAAGTCTTTTTGCCGATTTGCTTGTGTGGCTAAAGTAAATATTTCTGAGAAAAGCAGAAAGCATCGCCAGTTACTTAAAAAAAGTCATACCGAACTTGTTTTGGGAATGCGCAGAACAAGCCATCTGTTAAACATCCATCAACTTAGCATGTGGGCGCCTAAATAAAAGTGATGCCCAGTTGCTATGTAAATTATCACTTGTAATAAAGAGGCATTACCTTGTCCCGTGGAAATCACATTTTTTTCAACAATCCCTTATTCCAACCTGGTAAAAAATTATTTTCGCAGCCTGATAAATTAATCATTCTATTACCCAACATGTCTGCATCTCATTCCCTGTCGCCGGTACAGGCCGATCTTGTACGAATTGTTTCAAAATATGTATTGCTTGAAGAAAGCCGGAGAAATTTAAAAGGCCGCTGCCCATTTCATAAAGACCAGGCTACATCATTGATGGTATCGCCTGAAAAAAATATATTTCAATGCTTTGGCTGCGGTAAAGGCGGCGGCCCTGTTGAATTTGTAATGGCCATTGAACACAAAACCCGCGAAGAGGCAATTCAAATGATTGCGGGAAGTAATTAAGTTTTACAAAAGCGGATCAGGCTTACCCGATTTGCTTTTTTCGTACTAAAGCTTTTTCTTTAAAATCAAAAACAAAGCCGGTGATAAAGTTTATTTGTGCTACGAACTAACCGACCAATAGCCTGTTTGATATTTTTTTAGAGCTTTTATTTACAATTCTATTATTACCTTAACCAATAAATGCGTGAAGACAGTTTTTTGGTTAGCTCTTGGCAACGAAATGTACAATAAACCAATGAAAACGACTCTTTTGTTTCCTTTAACCATTTTACTGCTATTCTCCTGCTCCGGGCAATCTCATAAACGATCTAATATAGATGAATTTTACACAGCAAAAGGAGAATGGGATTCAGCCAGGTTACCATTCATTAAACCTTATGAAGCAATAATTGTAACTAAAGAATCAGGATGGGGAATGAACCTGGAAGGCATAGATGGGGATACAGGCTTTTCTCACATTAAAAAAGCAAATGTTATAGATGGAGTAATTCTGGTTTATTACACTAATTCAATTCTTCATGGAAATTATGTTAAAGAAGGGTGGTATGTTGTGGTTCCAGCAAAGAAAATAGAGCGGGGCTTTTCAACCCATAAGAAATATCTAAAATATTTAGAAAGCATTCACATTTCAGCAGAACCAATTCTTTATGATATTGAATCTATTGCTGATTACTACGAATATCATGATATCATAGATTGGAAAAAGATTCATTAATTTCTACGCCGTTGTTAGTGTTCGGAAGAAGAGATTTGGGTTGGAGATACTGGTTAAAAAGTCATGTAAAGAAAAGGCGAGACAATCTCGTAGCTGTACAAATTGGACATGCATTGGCTATGGGATTGCCACGCTATACTCACAACGAGTTTTTGTATCGTAAAACGGCAAACATCAATACAGCTTTTTAACCGCCTTCATCCATTCCCGGGCAATGAGCTCATGCCCGGCGGGCATGGGATGAACACCATCCCAGATCCAATGTTCAGCTTTGGCCTTTTGTAAAGCTTTATTAAAAACTTCCTGCAAAGGCACAAAAATGGCGTTAAATTTTGACGCAAGTGATTTAACTATAACCTGTCGCTTTTGAACTTCAGTTGTCCATAGCTCCGGGTTCTTGCCTACCATACCAACGGGTAAAATAAAAGGCTCTAACATAATCAGCTTAACATTGGGTAACGCAGCTTTAGTTTGTGTTAATAGCCTATCATAAGCATTACTGAAATCTTCGGCGGTTGCTTTATCGCCCTGCATTATTGCCCTATGCACATCGTTAATGCCTATCAATACGCTTAGTATATCTGGCTTAATATCCAATGTATCTTTTTGCCAGCGGGCAGCGAGGTCATTTACGGTGTTACCGCTTATTCCCCGGTTAAAAAACTGGTAATCACGGCCGGGATAATCAAAATTAATCCGGGCAGTTATCAAATAAGCATAGCCCTGACCGTAAACATGGTTCCAGTCTTTATCATAACTGCGGCCGCCGTCGGTTATCGAATCGCCCTGGAAAAGAAAAGTTTTTCCAATGTCATCATCTGGCAAATAATCATCATTCTTTGCTGATGCTGACACCAATCCCGGTGCTGCCATTGCTGATGCGCCCGCCAGCGATGCTTTCTTTAAAAAATCTCTCCTACTGTTGCTCATATGCTCCTTACTAATTGATATGATTTGCCTTTTTTTGTATTGATCACCAACTCATACCCCTCTTTTACTTTAATAGGAGTAGCACTTAAACCTTTAACTGTCAGTTTAGATTTAGATATAATATGGCAGGTGCCGCCTGTTTTTGATAACACTTGGGCGGTCACAACCTTGCCCGCTGCCCATTTCATGTCAACTACAAATGCGCCTCTTGCTACCAAACCTTTAATTTCACCATTGGCCCAGGCATCGGGCAATGCAGGTAGCAGGTGTACATTACCATCCTGGCTTTGCAGCAGCATTTCGGCCAAACCAGAGGTGCCACCAAAATTTCCATCAATCTGGAACGGAGGGTGGGCATCAAACATATTGGGATAGAGGCCCCCACCCTCGCTGTAGTTGTATCCACTTTCGCCGGTTAAGCGCAGCAGATCGCGGTAAAGTTTGTAGGCATGGTTGCCATCTCTCAACCGGGCCCAAAGGTTTACTTTCCAGGCCAGGCTCCATCCGGTACTTTCATCGCCGCGTAACTCTAACGAACGTTTTGCCGCCGCTGCCAGCTCCAGGTTTGCAGCTACAGAAATTTCATTAGCCGGATAAACGGAATATAAATGCGACACGTGACGGTGATGCGGATCTGGCGATTCCTGGTCTTTGTACCACTCCTGCAACTGGCCTTTGCTGCCAATCTGATATGGGATCAGTTTAGCTTTTTTGGCGATAAGTGAATCCCTGAAAGTGGCATCAACGCCCAGTACTTTGGTTGCAGCTATCAGGTTATCAAACAGATCACGAATGATGCCCATATCCATTGTAGTAGAAACAGAAACATCCGATACCTTACCATCTGCATAAATAAAATCATTCTCGGGCGACATCGACGGTGCAGTTACCAAATGTCCCTGACCATCGGGTACCAGCCAATCAAAAGTAAATTCGGCCGCGCCTTTCATTAAAGGGTAAGCTGTATTTTTCAAAAACGCTTTATCGCCGGTATATAAATAGTGCTCCCAAAGGTGACGGGTTAGCCAGTCGCCACCCATTGCCCAGTTTGCCCATTTAGGATCGCCATGACCAAGGTCGCCTACGGGGTTAGCCAACGCCCAGATATCTGTATTATGGTGGGTTACCCAGCCTTTAGCATGGTAGAAATCTTTAGCAACACCAGCGCCCGTTTCCGATAATCCTTTGATCAACTCGAATAAAGGCTGGTGCATTTCAGACAGGTTACAGTCCTCGGCCATCCAATAGTTCATTTGCACGTTGATGTTGCTGGTATAGTTTGAGCTCCATGGTGCACGTAATTCTTTATTCCAGATGCCCTGAAGGTTAGCAGGAACGCCCGGTGTTCTTGAGCTGCTTATTAACAGATAACGGCCGTATTGAAAATATAAAGCTTCAATACCTGGGTCAGCACCCTGATTTTTGTTGTAAAGTGCAAGCCTTTCATCGGTCGGCAATCCGGCATGACTGCCTTTATTATCATTAAGCTTGAGGTTTACCCTGTTAAAAAAACGGTGATAGTCGGCAAGGTGGGCGGTAAGTAACTGTGCGTAAGGCTTGGCAGCAGCTTTATCAAGATTTTTGGCCGCAACCTTTTCGTCGCCATCAGGGCACTGATTATAGGCTTTAAAACTGGTAGCTGCGGTAACATACAATGTTAAACTTGATGCCCCTTTTACAGTGATCCCGCTTGTATCAGCAGTTATTTTACCATCACTGCTTACTGCCTTTGCCAGCACCTCGTACCGCATGCCCCTACACTTATCATCATCGGCATAAACTATTGGATTTTTTGAATCAACATAACTGGGCTCAACATGTGCCGGAGCTTTGCCGCTTAGCTGTAATACATTTTTACTCAGCACCTCTTTTTGGAAATGAAGCTGGCTACTTGTATTTATTTTAAGATTTAACTGTTTAGCCTTATCGGCCGTAAACCGGATAACAATTACCTTATCAGGTGCCGAAGCAAAAATTTCGCGCTTATAGTTTACGCCGCCAACAGTATATTTTGTTGTGGCAACGGCGTTACCGATATTCAGATCGCGGTAATAGCTGGTGCTGTTACCACCGTTATATGATTGGTTGATATGCAGATTGGCCATGGGCAGAAAGCTTTCGGAGTATAATCCCTGCATCTTTTGCGTTAGCTCATGCGCCTTTTGATATTCCCCTTTAAACAACGCTTCCCTTACCTGGGCCAGGTATTGAAATGCCCCTGGATTTACATTTTGCTTCACCGGCCCGCCCGACCATAATGTTGATTCATTGAGTTGCAGCAATTCATCATCAACACCACCAAAAATCATGGCTCCTAACCTGCCGTTGCCGATAGGTAAAGCTTCTGTCCACGCTTTTGCGGGTTTTTTATACCATAAAGTATTGTTCTGCGCGTTTGCGTTGGGCGCAATTAATTGCATGCATAGCGGTAAAACTACAAACAGGAGTGTTGTTTTCAGGCCTTGGTTCATAAAATTGGTTAAAATTGTTTTTACAAGTATAACAATGCAACAGCCATAAAAAATAATGCTTATTGGCATTTTAATATACAAAAACGGGTTACGGCATACAAAAAAACCCGCCTTGCGGGCGGGTCTTCCTTAGTAAGTAGTCAGTCAATCAGTTATAGTGTATTATCTTCTTTCGTTATAAACCTGGAACTCGGCTATTGATACCTGGTGTTCGGCTTTATCTATCGAGATCCGAACCTTGCCGGCCCATACCCTGTCAAAACGGTGAACTTTAATCTTGTTAGCGTTTTCGCCCTCAAACAAGGGTTTCCAGCTTCCGTTCAGGTAATATTCCAGTCGGTAATGTGAAATATTAGGTTTTTCTTCAGCAATAACAATGGTGTTCAGTGCCTGGTCTTTCTTAAAATCTATCTCGTACCATGGATTTTTAACTGTTGGGTTTGACACCCATGAGCTATGAAAATCATCATCGTTAGCAAAATCCATAATAGCCGAATCATCGCTCCAGCTTGCGCTTGCCGGCTGATTTTTTGCAATGTTTGACGAAATAATCGGCGCATCCAACGTAGAAAGCTTAGCTACCGGGCCTTCGTTTTTCCAAAGCTTACCGATCTCTTTAAGTGCGGCAAGGGCGTTATCGTCAAATAAACCATCGCGGTTTGGTGCTACGTTCAGGATAAAATTACAGTCGACATTGTTCAATGGTTTCAGGATATCGTTAACCAGTTTAGCAGGCTGCTTAACCGGTGTTGTTGGGTGGCTTGTTTCCCAAAACCAGTTGGCCTGCAACGGTAAACAGGCAATAGCCGGCATCCGGTTATCTTTGGTAGATACACGCTGACCTGCACCCATTTCATAAGTTTTGATATCGGTATAATACATGCCCTCGGCGGGGTATTTGGCTCCGTTAAGGTCCATTACGAGGCAGTTTGGCTGTAATGATTTTACCAGTGTGTAGATCTCTTCAAACGGAACATCATCATACGAGATCCTGGACCATGGGGCATCCCATCCGTCAATGATCAATGCAGAAACCTCGCCGTATTTGGTCATCAGTTCTGTGATCTGTGCTTTTACCATTTCAATATGCTTTGGCGTGATCATGTTTGGCCTTAACCTGTGATGGGTATCCAGAATAGAATAATACAGGAACACTTTTAAACCGTTAGCCCTGAACGCATCGGCATATTCTTTAACCACATCCTTTTTCAGCGGACTGTTCATTACGTTATAATCGGTTGTTTTGGTATCCCAGATACAAAAACCGCTGTGATGTTTGGTAGTGATACAACCGTAAGTCATGTTGGCCGATTTTGCCGCCTTTGCCCATTGATCGCAATTGAGTTTTTTTGGATTGAAGATGGTTGGCAATGCTTCCGGATCGGCCCAGTCCTGATCCATATAGGTTGGGATGTTAAAGTGGATAAACATGCCAAAACGCAGGTCGACAAATTCCTGCTGAAGCTGGGCAAGCGGTTTTACAGGCTGCTGCGCTGTTTGTGCTTTTAGTGAGAGTGAAGCCGCACAAAAGGCTGCTAAGCATATAGCTCTTAATTTAAACATGATTGGGTTGTTGGTTAAATTGATAAAACGTTTTAACAATCGCAATATCACATTTAAATTTAATGTTTAGATTATCGAAAATTGACATTACATTCAGCTTATTTGGCGTGGCGAGGATAAAAACATATGCCGCCGCTCGGCTCCAGCCGAGTGGCAACTATTTTGCGGCCTCTGGCCGCCGTGTTTAAACTTACGTTTGTTTGCAACGAGCGCTTAAAATGATTTGGCGATTGTATCGCCCGGTTGCGTTACAAACGCAAGACCATATTAAGCACTCATTATAAATGAGCGCAGGAGTGAGCAAGAAATAAACGCTTGTATTATTTGCGGCGGCCGGAGGCCGCGTGATAGTTGCCACTCGGCTGGAGCCGAGCGGCGGCAGGTTGTTTCACTAAAACAAATCCGGATAATCCGTAATCACACCATCAACACCTAAACTTTTGAGTTGTTCTATTTCCTTTTTGGTATTTACAGTCCATGGTAGTACTTTAATCTTTGCATCATGGCATTTCTTTACCAGGTTGGCATCAACCAGTTTATAGTCCGGGCTGTAGATGAATGGGGTAAAGCCCAAATCGGCCATATTATCTTCAAACGTTTTTTTGTTTTCGATAAGATAGGAAGTACGTACATCAGGATATTTTTTGTGGATGATCTGTAGCGTACGTTTATCAAACGACTGGATCACCACGTAGGGCAGTATTTTCTTTTCGATCAGGACGGCCATTAATTTTTCCACAAACTCATCAGGACCAGGGTTATAAATACCGTCGCCGGCCGGGGAGCATTTAGTTTCGATGTTGTAGAATGCCGATTTTTTATGATTAACCTTAATATAATCCTGCACCGAATCAATCAATTCGGATAACAGGGGCATATAGGTTTTTAACTTCTGCTGGCGCGGAAATTTGCTGTAGGGTTTTGAGCCTACATCATACTTTTTCAGGTCCTCATATTTCATTTTATAGAGGATCAGGTTTTTCGCATCTTCCTTGCTGATCTCCTTACCATCAGGAGTAAGCGAAAACAGCGGGTTGACATATTCGTCATGCGATAAAACCACCTGCCCATCAGCCGTAATGTGCGTATCCATCTCCAGCGTGGTAACAACACCAAGATCGATGGCGTTTTTCATAGCAGGAATGGTATTTTCGGGCCTCAGTCCCCTGCCGCCGCGATGCGCTTCGGCACTGAATGAGGGGAAATCTGCATTTTTTAATTCCATGTTTTTAACAACAGTAAAGCCTGATAACAAGATAAGGCTTATTCCGCCAACAATGTTTATTTTATTTCGCATCTAATTCGCTTGAATATTTATTCCCAAATCGATCTGTAGCTTCAACCCTAACCTTTTTAACCGACGGCTCAAAATACGCCACAAACAAATGCCCTGTCTCATGAGGCTCAACAAAATGGCGGCCTGCCGGCAACTGATCACCTTTATACAAACTTACCGATAAGGGATCATATCCCTGCTCTTTTGATAAAACTCCCATTGGTTTGTCGTCTAAATAATACACAACTCTCCACTGCGGATCATAATTCCAAACGTTGGCAATGAGGCGCATCTGGTTGGTCAGTTTTTCGGCATAAACACTGATCTGATTTTCGGCCGGTAAACCTGTGGATTTATAGTACCATTTTAATTCGGTGCCGTTTACTGAGTACACGCCATAACCGCGCGGGGTACCATCAACGCAGATTGGCCCTGTCCACCAGCCGCCGCATACGGTGCCGTGGTTATGCTCAAAGATGCCATTGGTGATATTGTTGTCATGGTAATGCGTATGGCCCGACATGATATGTACATTGGTAAAGCCTTCCAGCACTTTATAAAAATCCTGATTGTTTTTCACCTGGTTATAAACCGGGATATGCAGGTTGATGATCAGCAATTGATCTTTCTTAACGTATTGCAGATCTTTCGCCAGCCAGTTTAGCTGATCTTCCGTGATATAGCCATCGTACTCGCGTTCAACGCCCAGGTACCGAACGTTATCCAATACTGCATAATGTGCTTTACCACGGTTAAAGGAATAATAAGTTGGCCCATAGATCTGCTTAAAAGTAACATCCGAGGTTTCATCCCCTCCCATGCGGTAATCCATGTCGTGATTACCTATCGCCTGGAAAAACGGGATGCCCATTTGAGCAACAGCTTCATTATAGGCCGGGAAAAGCTCATGGTTATCCCAAACAATATCACCTACGCAAATGCCATGCACCAACGCGTTTTTCCCCAATGATTTTATGGTAGCAATAGTGTCGGGAACCGAGGTATCCATCATTTGTTTCACATCCTTTTTGTTTTTCACCTGCGGATCGGCCCAGATAATGAAATGGTGATTATAATCATCAACTTTTAACGGCTCCAGCTTAAAATCAAAATGCGAACTGCCGCCTATGTTTTCGTAATGTTTGGCTACGTTATAGTCTGTTTTAAACTCGTACCCCGATGGCGTGCTCATGAAAATGCTTTTGGCTTTTTCATTGGGAGTAAGCTCGTAATAGCCTTTATCATCGGTAATCACTACCGAAAAACCGTCGGATATTACTGCTCCTTTAATTCCTTTTTTGCCTGCGGTAACACGACCTTTAACGATATCCCCTTTTAATATTTGAGTAAGTGCATTGGCACGCAGCGAGATGAACGCGCCGCCGGTTATAAGGCCTACGCCCTGTAAAAATGATCTTCTGTTCATTTGATGATATTTTGACCTCACCTAAATCCTCTCCAAAGGAGAGGACTTTAACAGATGAAATTGTAAAGCCCCTCTCTTTTGGAGAGGGGTTGGGGTGAGGTTTTAGTTCTGAACCGTTGTAACGCCTGTAGCTGTTTCAATGGTGCTGATTGGCGACGTCAATGTTAACGGAATGCTGGTCACTGTCCTGCCGGTTACCCACCTGCCGGTAAGTGCATCGTAAACGCCACCCAACTGGCTAAATAGGCCATCAGTTGGCAAGGTGAGCTTTGAGGTATTGGTACCACCGCCATAAAAGCCCTGGCCTGTACGGGTTACCGGGTTAATGGTACTATAGTAATCAGTATTGGTAATACGGTAACCAATTTCCGGCGGGCCAGCAGAGTACACGGTACCACCGCCACCATACATGATCACGTCCAGAGGGACACTTGAAGCCGTAACAGTTGTGCCGCTGAATACCGCTATACCCGCAACGTTACCACTGTTAGCTAACAGGTTAGTAGTTACGTTACCAAAATCAGCACCCGGTATTTCGGCATACATCGTGCTGTTGATCCAGTTTGATGAACTGATATCGGTTGAGCCTTTGCCCCAGATATTTTTGTTACCACCTACATAAAAGAACTGGCCTTTTTTAACTGTGCCCGATGTAAGGTTAAACTTGTAAGTTTTTGCCAAACCTTGCGCCCAGCCATTGGCAGGTGCCGGGTTGGTACCCGCGTTATTACAGGTTACCACGGCATAATTTGTTACCGAAAAATCGATATCCTTAGTTGCCTTGAACTGAATATATTCATAATTACCATCGCTGCCCGAAGGATTTGTAAGGTATCCGGTTATAATAATCGGCGATGGCTTGGTTGCCGCAAGTGTAAACACATCATCAATAGTACGCGGCCAAAGCTGCAACCTGGTATCCGTACCAGATGTTACCGCAAACGGGATACCTGTAAAATTAGCGCTGAACGGCAATTCGGTACTTGCGAAAGCAGCGTTTGCCTCTGTATGCATGGTTATTTTGCCAAAACCATCATTAAGTGTTTTATCACCCGCGTAGGTTTCGCCCTGCTGCGGCTCCGGATCAGTAACCGCTTTGGCTATAGTAACCAGCGTGCCTTCATAAACGTCCGGCGAAGCCAGTAAAGTAGCTGACGGAACAGATTGTACTTTGATAGGTCTGTTATCGGCAACTTTACTTACTGATGTTTCAGTAAGACCTTTAACACGCATACTGCCATTTACTTTGGTAAGTGTAGCGCCATCAACTTGCACTATTACCGAATCGCCCGGAACATAATTTGTAGCTGCGCTGCCTATTTCAAGAGAAATACCTCGTACAGCATTGCGGCGGTTATTTTGTACCACCAATACGCCGGCCGGACTGTTACCTGCCGCCGCATTTGATATTACTACACCCACTATTTCCTTAGCCCCACCCATGTTGTTGCTGTTCAGCACAACATCCGAGCCTTTGTAAATAGCGCGAAGGTCAACAACTGCTATGATGGGGCTTAATGTACCTTCGGCATAGTTATTCTTTTTACATGAACTTATACCGGCGGCCATTGCAAGCACCAGTAATAAATATACTTTTTTCATTTTATGGATCTCTTAGTTTAAAACCGGGTTATTATTGTTTTTGCCACCACACCTGTGTGCTTATCTCATCGGCACCCTGTGCAGCTACCGCAGCCTTGTAACTATCAGGATTGGCCGATTGTACATAAACCGGGTATTGCAGCCTGGCCGGCATAATACCGTTGTTCTTTAAACCATTACCTTTCGGCAATACCGGGTGGCCGGTACGGCGATATTCAAACCATTGCTCAAAATCAGTGTAAAACATGGAGTAGTATTTCTGAACATGGATCATCTCCATTTTTTCATCAAGCGGAGCAGCATTATCCCACGTAATATCAGCGCCTGCTAAATAGGTATCAATAGGTACTGTATATGTCGGGATCCAGAAAGTGATGCCAGCCTGAACACCGTTTTTATAATAAGTAGCAGCATCGCCGGCTATCCAGCCCTTGGCAGCGGCTTCGGCAAGGATAAATTGCAACTCCGAATAGTTCATGATGTTACCCATCAACGGATCGTTCATTAAGGTAGTTGTTGATGTGGTAGATTGGAAATATGATTTGATACCAACATTTTCACCTGGGGCATAACCACTTGGAATCCCCTGTATGCCACCCTGGTAACTTGATATCGACCAGCGGTTGTTAACCAGCCTCGGATCGGCCCATTTAGCCAGGTTGTTTACAAAAAACTCGCAAATACCGGGTTGCCGCCAGTCCTGTTCGCGTACTCCCCCAATAAATGGAGATGTCAAGGCACCGGAGCCTGTCCACCGCAAAACTGCCGAATCATCATTGCTGCCCATAATGGGGTAAGCATCCGGATTGGTATCAACAATTTGTTTGATCTTGGCGATCACATCAGCCGAAACATCAGCCTTACCAGATACCCTTAACAACAGCCTTAAATAAAGCGAGTTACCAAACTTGCGCCATTTTAAAGCATTGCCGTTAAATACCGGATCACTGCCGGCAACTACGTTTGCTGAAGCATTAAGCAGGGTATCTGCTGCTTCCAGGTTTTTAAAAATATCCAGGTAAATATCTTTCTGCTTATCAAACTTAGGCGTAAAATTTCCGTCCTTTCCTTTATTTGAATCAAAGTAAGGTACATCGCCATAAGTATCAGTAAGTAATGAATACAACCATGACTGGCATATCAACGAGATCCCCATATAAGTTTTGTTGTAGGTAACCTCCTTGCTGGCAATAGTATAAATATCTTTAAAGTTAGTTAACTGGGTATACCATGCATTCCAGGTGACATCAGCCCAGGTACGTTTAATGTCATACCTGAACACCCTACCCTCCGAGTCGCCTGCATCAACTGTAACCTGCATCAGCTCGTTATTAAAATTACGGGCACGAAGCATATTAGTACCCAATGTATTCACCAATGCCGGGGCCAGCAATTGCTGCGGCAAGGCATTAGGCGTACCGTTGGGATCGGTATTAAGTGCAATAAAATCCTTTTTACATGACGACATTATGCTAACGAACAACATCATCATTGATATAAGTATATATCCGTTCCTTTTCATATTGTTAATTATTAAATGCCAATAACTATGTTAAAACCAAATGTGCGGGTTGATGGAAACTGCGCCACTTCAAATCCCTGCACAATGTCGGTACCCGAAAGCGTACCAAATTCAGGATCGAAGATTGGCCATTTAGTCCAGATGTATAGGTCACGACCATATACACCTACCGTAGCACGCGTTAATCCAAGGCGTTTAACTAAACGAGGGCTCAATGAATAATCAAACCTTGCTTCGCGGAATTTCAGGAAGTTGGTTGAAAACGTATTACCTTCGGCATTATCAATACCATAGTGTGAGCGGTAGTAACCGTCAACATCTGTTGCAATAACATCGTTCGGTCTGTAACTGCCGTCCGGGTTTTGGATAACGCCTTTGCCTATGATACCGTTGTACCTGCCCGGTAAGGTAAGTGTTGTTTTACCCTGCTCGGCCAGTTTATAGTTTGACAGCGAGTATGATACACCGCCAACCTGGGCATCAAATAACAGGTGCAGGTTAAATTGCTTGTACCTGAAATCGTGCCCCATACTTGCTTTCCATTTAGGGATAGTATTGCCCAAATAAACCAGGTTATCAGCTAATTTGGCAAAACCTGTTGAAGCATCATAAACGATCTGCCCATCAGGCGAGCGCAAATAACCGCGACCGTACATATCGCCCATACTGCCGCCTACACGGGCAACAATCTGGCCACCGCCGGTAGGGCCATTCCGCAACACAACCGCGCTATCGGCAAGCTGTTCAATGGTGTTTTTATTGGCGCTGAAGGTTGCAGTAACATTCCAGCTAAACACGTTGGCTTTGCGTATAGGCGTTCCGTTCAATGTAATTTCGATGCCTTTGTTGTTTACCTTACCTACGTTGATAACTGCCTGGCTGTAGCCGGATGATTGATCTACAGTACGGCTAAGGATCTGGTTTTTAGTGTTACCCGTATATAAAGCTATATCAAAACCTAAGCGATTGCTGAACATCCTGGTTTCGGCACCAACTTCAAGCGTTGTGGTACGCAAAGGTTTCAAATCGGGGTTGGATAGCGTACGCGGATTTTGTAAACCGCCTGCATAAGTACTACCTGCCGATACATAGTTAAATGAAGTTTGATAAGGATTTGTTGTACCGCTACCAACACCTGCAAGCGATGCCCTCACTTTTGCATAGTCAATAAATTTAGGCAACTTGAATGCTTCAGATGGCAAAAAGCTCAGGCTTGCCGATGGATAGAAGAAACCAACCTGATCGGTACGGTTCGCAGTAGCCAGCGTGCTGATCCAGTCCTGGCGGGCTGTTAAATCTACATACAAGTAATCTTTAAAAGATGTAGACAACAAGCCATAAAAGCTATTGATAGCATATTTTGACTTGTATGGCAACGTAACCAGCGGACCAGCATTGTTAGCCATCGAATACACGCCCGGATATACCAGCGAGTCGGCACGTACCTCATCGCGGTTATAATTGTTGCGGAGCATGCTACCACCTGCCGTAGCGGTGATGTTAACATCGTGTGTTATTTTCTTGTTGTATTTCAACAGGAAATCGGCACCCTGCTCTTCCGAATAGATGTTTTGTGTACGGTACGAGCCTTTCGGGTATTTACTTCCGGCATCATATGGACGCTGCTGTGCGCGCTGCTCATAGCCCATGTCTAAAGTAGCACGAACCTGTACGCTAAACTCTTTTGTGACATTATAAAGTGCCTCTACGTTTCCTGTAACCGAGTTACGGTTTGACTTGTTGATAAACTCATTTGATACTGCGTAGGGGTTTTCAGGGAACGAACTGAAAGGATAAAATATGGCTTTACCATCCTGTCCGTTTTTCCAGTAGTTCTTCAACCAGTTTAAATTGGCGTTGGGCTGCCAGAAAATAAACCAGTACATCAGTGACTGGTTACCATAGCCCGCCCCCGGTAAGTTATCACTGTTTCTGTTGTTGTAGTTTACTTTTGCGTTGATGGTCAACTTATCATTGATCTTTGAATTTACCGATAAAGCGACGCTGTTACGGGTATATCCTGTGTTAGGTGTTATCCAGTGATTGGTAACGTTGGTTGCCGAGAAACGGGCGGTTGTTTTATCGCTGCCGCCGTCAACACTTACCGAGTTGGTGAAAGTTTGGCCAACATCAAAAAAATCACGGATCTGGTTTTTGTATGGCACCCATGGCGTACGTGTTGTGCTTTGTTTTTGAGTAACCGGGTCAAGCTGATAAAATAATTGCCCATCAAATTTAGGGCCGTAAGCCGAACTTGTCGAGCTGGTACTTGCACCATCAGGACCGGCACCGTACGAATAATAACGAGAACCCGCCGTACCTTGTCCGTATTCATATTGCAGATCGGGCCAGCGGTTTACACTTTCAAGACTTGCATTTGAATTAAAGGTGATACCCAAACCACTATGCTTTTTACCCGATTTTGTGGTAATGATAATAGCACCATTAGCACCACGCTGGCCGTAAAGTGCTGCAGCACCCGGGCCTTTCAATACCGTTACAGTTTCAATATCTTCAGGGTTGATATCGTTCAGGTTGCTGCCATAGTCGGCTGGCATATTGTCGCTGCTGGTACCATAGGCCGATTCGCCGGAGTTGCTTGTGCGCCTGCCGCTGCCCTGGTTAATTACCACGCCGTCAACCACTATCAGGGCCTCGTTATCACCAGTAAGGTTGTTTTCGCCGCGGAGGATAATTTTGTTTGATCCCGCAGGGCCGCTGTTTGAACGGATGAGGTTTAAACCCGCTACTTTACCTGATAACGCATCAGTCCAGTTACCAGAAAGGGCACTCGTTAACTGATCACCTTTAATAACCGGTGCCGAATAACCCAAACTTTTATCTTCCCTTTTTATACCAAGTGCCGTTACCACAACCTCGTTAAGTTTATTATCGGACGGGCTAAGCGTGATATTTAAAACAGTGTTTGCATTTGAGCTAACACTTACATTCTGAATCCTTTTTGTTTCGTACGAGATAAAGCTTGCCTCAACCGTGTAAGTACCCGGCACAATATTTAATGTATATGAACCATCAACGCCACTGATAGCAGTGGCCCCTGTTCCCGGAACTTTCACTGTAGCACCTGGAAGTGGTTCTGATTTTTCATCAACCACTTTCCCTTTAATGCTACCCCTATCCTGTGTTTTTGCAATGATGAGGATATTACGTTCGCCTGCTGCTCTGTAAGTGCAGGTAGTTCCTTTTAAAAGCAGGTCAAGTGTTTCGCCTAAAGAGCGTTCTGCTTTTGTTACGTGTACTTTGCGTTTATCATCCAGCAAGCTGTTATTATAGCTGATAGAGATATCGCTTGATTTTTCAATTTGCTGAAAGGCATCCTTGAGCATGGTACCCTCGACACCAAACGTGATCCTTTTGTTTATTACTGTTTGAGCCTTAGCGTTTATGCCGCCAAAAGGCCATTGTAAAAAGAGCAGCATGGTTAATAACCATAACTTTTTCATATATTTACTTTAATTTATACTTGTCTAACCGTGAGTTTAAATTGTCAAAATTCTGAAGCCTGGGGTTGTTACCAGCAACGTCCAGGCTTTTTCCAATAGCCGGGTAAATACTATTTCATTATACTTCCTCCTTTTTGATTATTGTTTGAAATAAATAGCTGATCGCCTTTTTGCGTATAGCCTAATCCGGATAGTGCGCTAAGGGTTTCCATGGCATCTGTCAATGTCATCCCTCTTAATTTGGCTGTAAGCCTTACATTGCCCAAATCCTGTTCTGTAAACCGGATCTTAACGCCGTAATGATGCTCAAGCGAGGCGGCTATTTCACTGTAAGTTGTATTGTAGAAAACAAATTCGTTATTGATCCATGAACTTACTGATGATGCATCAGTGTTGTTAAAAGTGTAGATACCATTTTGGGTATTGATGCTGATCTCTTCGTTCTTTACCAGGTATTTAATCATTTGAGGTTTTCCCTGCACATTGGCCATTACCCCTACTTTACCGCTTTGCACGGTTACAGCTACTTTATGATCGGCCAGGTAGGCTTTAATATTAAATGAAGTACCCAATACCACTGTTGTGATATCGCCGCTTTTAACTACAAAAGGCTTAGCCTGATGGACCACATCAAAAAAAGCTTCGCCATTAAGCGTTACATCACGTTTTTCGCGGCTAAAGTTTTTGGCGTATCTGAGTTTGCTACCACCACCCAGATAAACTGTCGAGCTATCTGGCAGTATTATTTTTGAATGCTTGCCATCGGCATTGCTGATTTCTTCATAAACCAAAGCTTGTGATTGTTTAAAGTATCGGTATCCAAACCAACCTGTAGTACAAATAAGCAGGCAGGCAGCAGCATAAGTTATCCAGTTGAATTTAAGATTGCGTTTAATTACAGGTGTTTGAGGTTGGGTTATATGCGCATTGATTTTTGCCCAGGTGCTTTCGGCATTTTCCGGCTGTTTAAAATGAACTTTGGATGCTTCCAGGATCTGGATGGTTTCACTGAACTGGGCGAGATTTTCGGGGCTTTCCTCAATCCATTCCTGCAACTGTGTTAAGCCATCATCACTGATGGTTTTCTCAAAATATTCAACTATTAAGCGATAACTATTATCTTCCATTAAATCTGTCTCTGCAATAAAGACTGATTTTGCGTAGCCGATACGTAGCGAAAAAAGTTAAGTTTATATTAAGAAATCATTAACCCTCGGAAGTGAAATTATGCTGCCCTTTTAACAGCTGGCGGAGTTTTTTTATAGACTGGTAAAGGGTGGTTTCAACCGTACGAACGGAAATACCCAAAACCCGGGCTATTTCGTTTTTGTCGAGATTATCGATACGGCTCATGAGCAGTACCTGCCTTTGGCTGGCAGGCAAAGTATCAATAAGGTTTAGTATTTTATTGTACGATTCGCGGCCAGAAAGAATTTTAAATGGATTATCCCTATCTTTTAACATATGGCTCTGAAGGTCGATATCTTCGATAGAATGTACCGGGTCTTTCTTTTTTTGGATATGATTTAAAGAGAGATTTTTGGCAGCAACAAACAGGTAACTTTTTACATTAAGGATGGCCGTATCGCGGTTGTCCCATAGTTTAATGAAAAGATTGGCGGTGATCTCTTCGGCAACGGTATAATCTTTAGTGTACACCGTGCACAGCTGACATAAGGTTTTGTAGTAACGGTTAAAAAGAGTTTCAAGGGCAACGGGGTTGCTTTGCTGGATAAGCCCCATCAACGCTTCATCAGTAAGTGCAGGATACATGCCAAAGAGTTGTTTTGGCTCAAATGTAAGACTGCTATGTTAGCATAATGTTAAGAGAGAACAAAACATCAGAAATGGCTTTTAATATAATATAAAGCATCATTGTGAGGAACGAAACAATCCCAAACTATACAGCGCGGATCTGCTCATCGGGGATTGCTTCGTTCCTCGCAATGGCGAGCGGGATATAGCAGTTTTATTTAACCGTTTTTAAACAGCTTCCAAGAGGCTTTGGGGTAAGCAAAGGAGCTCGAACCCACGCCCCCAAGAACTACAACCCTTACAACTTTCGATACAAAGAAAGGTTCAAATGTTTTGGTTGAGGAAAAGAAGGCGGCCCGTCAGAATTCCAGCAATGGATTGAAAGCAAAAGTAACTGAACTTGTAAGGCAGTCCCGTTCAATTTTGTCATACACCCGGTTCCAGTTCATTTTTAGCTTAGCGCGCCCATTTGTATTCAATGTCCTTTATACCCAAGCAACAGGCCTTTATAAAGCTGCAATTCTCTTTTTATAGCCGCCTGCTGTTTAGCGGTAACCTTTACCACCTGGTAATACTTATCGCCCGAATATCTCAGGCTTACCTTTTTCGCGCCGGCAATTTTAACCAGCATCGGAATATTCTCATCCGGAACGCTCATATCGCACCATTCCCAGATCGAACCATCCCCGCTGTCCCTTTTAAATTCCGGGGTCAACGTGGAGTTCTCCCCGTCTGCGTTGATGATCATTTCGTTGATAAATAACCAATCATTGGAGACATACTGCGTAGCAAAGCGAAGCGTCGGGCCTGAGCTATCGTTCATAATATAAATATAAAAACCATTGATATTGACGTACCGTGGCGAACTTTGATCAGCTATTTCTATATTGCCTGTAAACTTATCCGCTTTCCTGTATGCCTTCCGGTAAAGTTTTTTAAATGTCTGGGAGTCGATTTGGATGCCACTCAATGCATCCAGGATAGGTTTATAGGGGTTTTCGTCTTTCTTCGGACTTTCGGCAACGGTGGTATCATTCCTGGTCGTATCCGTTACTAAAGAATCAGCATACTTCACATCCCCCGGAGCATTATTATTGGCTATAAGCGCGCCTCCTATGATCACCATGCCCACTACCAACAGGGCAACGAAATAACCACCGTTATTGTTTTGAGGTTCGGCCTGGCTTACCGGAATGTCCTGCCTCCGGGCAGGGGCTGTTATTTCCTGTTCAGCGGACGGCGTAAGATAATCACTGCCGCAGTAGGGACATTTTAATTTCTTTGCTGCATCCTGCACCAACGGAGCGCCACAATTCGTACACTTGGATAAGTTTTCAGGTTCCATAAATAATTTACGAGACCAATGTAATAATTCAGGCTGAAATTCCGCTTGTACAGGCAGTATTTTACAAAATCAGCGCATGCAAAAAATCTGCATCTTCAGTGCAATAACCTCTCAAAGCGATATACTATTTTCATGTTAGGATAATGCTAAGAGAAGACAAAACAACAGAAATGGCTTTAAGCGTCATTGAGAGGAACGAAGCAATCCCAAACTATACAGAGCGGATCTGCCAGCCGGGGATTGCGTCGCTCCCCGCAATGACGCCTTTTTTTGTTCTCGGACAGCTTGTGTCTCCTCAGGGTCTCTCGTAGAGGCCCTGAGGGGACGTTAACTGGCATAAGGTTTTGTAGTAACGATTAAAAAGAGTTTCAAGGGCAACGGGGTTGCTTTGCTGGATAAGCCCCATCAACGCTTCATCAGTAAGTGCAGGATACATGCCAAAGAGTTGTTTTGGCTCAAATGTAAGGCTGCTATGTTAGCATAATGTTAACAGACGACAAAACCTTTATTACCGAAAAACCTGACAATGGCTATTAAGCTATTCTATGATCAGGTTTTTTGATTGAGATGTAAGTTTTCTATAAGGATTTTCAAAAAAAAGTTTCACATAATCAGTCCCATCTACACTAAAACCCGGAGCATGCCCCCTGTTATGAATGATCAATAATTGGCTATTAGGCATATACCGTTTTATCAACCTGTTATAAAACGGCCTGCAATCGGGGTCGACGTCACCTGCCGAAATTAATGCCGGTACTGTAGAATAAACAGGCTGCTTTGCTATAGCAGGTTCAGCCTTCACCTTCCAACAATTGCATATGACATGATTTACATCATTAAACGGATACCCGGCCAACCACGGTAGTACTAAATGTTGTTGTGCTTCCAATGTAGGATCATCGTATGAAATTTGTTCTGAGCAATAAACAGAATACCGCATACCCAGTGATACACTTAAGTTGCCCGCGAAATAGCCATCAAATACCTCCTGTATATATTTATCATGACGGCCTTCAATTAAATCGATTGCTACTGCAGGTATAGTACTAACCTGCCGGGAGTTCATCCGGCCTATTATCGCATCGAGCAGTTCGTTTTTTGAATAAGTGAGGTTGGCAGTTTTATCACTCCCTTTTTCCTGATAAGCTATAGTAAACTTTCTTCCGGTGATAGAGCTGAAGTATTGATGGAATTTCATTCTTAAATCTTTATATTTTGTGTCAGAGGAATCTGTTTCGCAATTATGAAATACCTGCTCAAGCGCTTCATTGATATTAAACAAAGCGTGTTCCTCAAAATTAACATAACCCGGCAGTGGTGAATTTAAAAGCAAAGCACGAACGCCTTCAGGGTGATTCCGCACCATGGTAAGCATCAGACCGCCGCTATAGGATATGCCAACCAGGTTAAGCGAATCAACATTTAAGGCTAATCTTAAATCATTTATATCTTCAGCACTTTCAATGGTGTTAAAGGCCGATAAATCGACGCCTTGTTTTGCAAACCGGTTCCGGCAATCAGTAACGGCCTGAGATACGAGGCTATCTTTATTTTTCCCTTCCCTGTAACTGCATTTAATGGCTGCTGCTACTTCCGTACAATCAAGGCATGGTTGCGCCCGCTTTGTTCCGCGTTGATCAAAAGCAATAAAGCCACCGTAGGCCAACCAGCGGGAGTCATAACCTATGCTATCGATGTTACGTGTAGTGCTATAACCCGGTCCCCCTGTAGTGTAAAGTGAGATGTTTTTGCGTGCATCCTGATCCGGCCTGCGTACAAATAAAAACGGGATCTTCACTTTGCGCCCTGCCGGTTTACTTCTATTTTCCGGTACAACAAGGTAACCTGTTTTTAAAACAAGCCTTGGGTCTGCCTTAACCAACCCAGGGTAAGGCTCTAATACCGGTTTGTATTTCTGGCTATAAGCTTTTTGATTAAAAATCGTAGCGCAAAGTAAGATGATAAGGATTTTTTTCATGACCGTTGTTTAACTTACAAAGAAAGGGATTGGCATTACCCACAAAAAGTAAAAAACGGACAAATTAAAATTGATGCTTCGTTATCCTTTGGCCGGTAAGGTTTATGACGTCCTTATGAAAATGGCTCAAATCATAATATCCATAATCTATCGGAACAAAGTTTTCTCTGTTATTTACAAATGCTGTTAATGCATTTCTGCCCCGCACAATTGAGAAATAATTTTTAGGCGGAGTGCCAATCACCCTGTTGAAATACCGATTGATAGTTTTAGAAGTAATAAACAGCCTCTCAGCAACTTTTGATGTATTCAACTGCATGCCAGTAGCCTGATATTCGCCAATGCTATCGTTAACAATTTTAACATAATGATCCTGGCTTACCTGTTTAATGAGCTTTTCTAACAAATATGATTCAACAATGATCACACGCTCTTCAAAGCTTATTGGCTGTTTTACTTTTTGAAGCAATTCCCAGCACAAAATTTGATTAAGGTTAATGAGCTTATCAATAACCGGAACTTGATTTAAACTTAAAACGGCTTCTAAACCGCCCGGATTAAATTTAACCGTGAATATATTATCGGCAGGTAGTTTATGCCTGGTAACATCCTCATTTCTCAATATTAAAACATCCTGCTGCTTCCCTACATAATACCTCGTATTCTTCAAATCAATATAATAAGGCGAACCAAGGTTGATATAAAAAGTAGGTGTCCAACTGGGGAACATTTTCACCGTTGAAAATTCATTTTTTACGTACTGTGCAGATAAATCTAAAACTGATTGTGAATAAAATTCGATATAGTTAGCCAACTCTTCGCAAGGTGCGCTAACCTGTATATTTTACGGATATTCTGAAATATCTCAACCATACCTATTGAGGTTAACTATATCTGTAAAAATAATTTTTTTAATTAAGATACAACGTATACAGCAAGGTGAAAGCCAGGCATATGCTATCCATAAAAAACAAAAATGGCCGTCACAAAGGCGCCTGCTGCAGCACGCTCTTTATGACAACCAGTTTAATAATAGCAATATTCGTATCTATGGCAAAAAGAACACCTCTTTCAAAGGCACACTCACTGGCGAATGATCGGCATTAGTATCCATGATATCGGCCATGTATAACCACCATTTTTTCATAATAGGGCTATCAGGCAAATGATCAAGGGCTTCCTGATCTTCAACTTCCATCACACCAAAAAGCCAATGCGTATCCTCATCTAAAAAAATAGAATAATTACTGATCCCCACATCTTTAAGCAAACTGCTCAATTCGGGCCAAATGGCATCATGCCGCGCCTTGTATTCGGCGGTTTGCCCTTCATGAAGCTTCATTTTAAACGCTACTCTTGCCATTGTAAATAGTATTAATATATGTCTGTTATCAAAAGAGCTTAAAGCAAAACGCCTAAAGCCCAAAGCCTCTTTTTTTGCCAATACGTGTAAAATAAGCTTTGAGCCTTTAGCTTTTGGCTTTAAGCTTATTTAAGGTTTTACTACGTCCAATATCGGTTTATCAATTCCGGATAACTGATCTTGCTCAGGTTTTAACAGCTCAAGCACCTCAACATCATTATATCCTTTTTTCAACCACTCAACCGGCAGGTATAAGGTTTGCTGCGGACCAATGCCCCAGTACCGGCCAAGGTTGTGGCCATTTACCCATACCACACCTTTTCCCCAGTTGCTCATATCAAGGTAAGTGTCACCCACTTTATCCAGCGTAAATCCACCTTTCCTTATAACCGGCGATTCTCCATTTTGCTTCGCAGCAGAGAATTTCACGGTGCTTAGATCATGAAACGGCAGCGAATACATTTTCCAATGCTGCACTTCTGTTCCGTTTAAAAGCACCTGTTGAGTGATCCCTTTTTTATTTTGCAAAAGATACTTACCAAAGTTGATGCGGCCAAGGTTTTCCACCAAAATATCAAGCGTTACTTTACCTGCCGGAAGTTTTAAATACAGGCTGTCCTGGTTAAGCCTGCGATCAAGCGTGCCCACTTTTTCACCATTGATCATGATCACTGCATAATCTCTCAGTTCTTTAAGTTTAAGCTGCCCGCCTTTGCTTCCGCTTAAAACTGTGCGGTATAACACAAAACCATAGTCCTGGTGCAGGTCTTCAAAAGTGAGCGGGGTAATATTTTCTTTAGCCGCCGGTAAGGTATTTAATAAACTTACCGATTGCGTTAGCTTAACAGCAGGAATAGTAATTACCGGCTTAGCTGCCGGTACGTCGGGCAATTGCATACCGGCAGGCAAATGCTTCCGGATCACTTGCCTGAACTGCATAAATTTCGGGGTAGCATTACCCGCCTCATCTAAGGGTGCATCATAATCATAGCTGCTCGTTTGCGGTTCATAAGGCGAGGTATCTTTAAAATTTGCGCCATTCATAAACGCACGGGTAGTACCACCATGAAACATGTACATGTTGATAGAGATACCCGCTGCCAGTACAGAATCAAGCCTACCGGCATAGCGTTCGGCAGGGATAGTGTGATGGGCAGTTCCCCACCAATCAAACCAGGCCGGATACCACTCGGCAATATAATACGGGCCCTTACCATCGTGATTTTCATTAATGATCTTTTTAACCTTTGCAGGATTATCAAGGCCGTTAACAGCAGGAAGTAATCCCGGCAAATGACCAGCTACCAAATCGGGGGCAGGATCGCAGGTGTATAGCAATCCGTCAAAACCGGCTTCTTTAAATAGTTTTTGGTTAATGCCCAAATACTCTTTATCGCTGCCGTACGATCCGTACTCATTTTCAATTTGTACCATCAGGATATTGCCACCATGATTTATCTGCAGCGGAGCTAATTGCTTGCCCACCTCTTTGATGTAGCTCTCATACTCCTTAAGATATTGAGCCTCTTTACTGCGTACTTCAAGACCTTTTTCATTCTGTAGCCAGTAAGGATATCCTCCAAACTCCCACTCGGCACAAACGTAAGGGCTTGGACGAAGGATCACCCACAGGCCTTCCTGCTGTGCTATACGTACAAACTCGGCCACATCGTTATTACCGGTAAAATCAAACTTGCCTTTTTGTGGCTCGTGAAGATTCCAGAACACATAAGTACCAATGGTATTTAAGCCCATTGCCTTCGCCATTTTAATGCGGGCGCGCCAGGCTTCGCGCGGTACTCGGGGATAATGCATTTCGCCTGAAATCATCTGGAAAGGTTTCCCATCCAGCAGGAAAGCTTCATCGCCCAGGGCAAACGTATGTTTGGGAGTTTGGCAAAAGCCTGCTATGCTGATGCCTAAAAATAATGTTAAAAAGGATATTGTAATTTTTTTCATCGTGATGCGCTATCGTTTCAGCGCTTCCGCGCTTTTTTGTTTGTAATAGTTTTGAAGAATATAAAACGCTTTCTTTTTGTTGCCTTTATCATCATAAATCCCCTTGCGGTTCCAGCCTTCCTGGTACAGCGGATTATTCCGTTTCGGCGACCGGAAATCGGCCATTACCCATGGTGACAGGCCGACGAAATTTGCAGGCATCCGCTTAAACATGGCTACCTGCTCTTTAAAATACCATTCCTGGTATTCTTCGCCGAAGCGGGTCAATGAGTCGGCATGAAAACCGGTTTTAGCTTCGGCCCCGGTTTCGCTGATAAATAAAGGTTTATTGTATGGCGTGCTCCAGTTTGTAGTACGGCATTTATCGGGCATGCCGCCATACCAGCCAAGGTATTCGTTAAAGGCAACAAGGTCAACAAACTCTCCCAACGGATCGTCTACTACATTCAAATCCTTACCCGAGCCATAGTTTACCTCCAGCGCAGCTGAAACCAAACGCGTATCATCCAACTGTTTAGCCTTGATAATGAGGTTATGCATAAAATCAGTACGGGTTGGGCTTACCGGCGTTTCGTTCCCAACCGACCAGATTATGATACTGGCACGGTTATGGTCGCGGGTAATCATTTCATTAAGCTGTGCTTTTGCCTTTTCAAGTACTGCTGCGTTGCCAAAGTCAATCGTCCAGTAAACCGGGATCTCCGACCAAACCATAATACCCAGCGAGTCGGCCAGGCGGGTTATCTTTTCATCATGGGGATAATGTGCCAGCCTTACCATATTGCAGCCCAGTTCATGCGCCTGATTTAACAATTGTTCCGCATCCTGCTGGCTGTAAGCCCTCCGTACATCCTGTGGTATTTCGCCATGGATACAGATCCCCCGTAAAAATACGGGCTTGCCGTTTAACAACAACTGCGGGCCATGAGCTTCAATCGTACGAAACCCGATCTTATCTTCTGTTTTATCAGCTCCGGTGCTGATAATAACTTTATACAGCTTAGGTATTTCCGGCGACCATAGCTGCACCTTTGGCAATTTAAAGCTCACCTGTGTAAGTACGCCTGTGGCAACAAACTGCTTACTAAACTTAAGTTCGGGTATTTGCACGGTGATATTTTGACCAGTTGGCGGAGTATCGCTCAATTTAACCCATCCGCTTACCTCCGGTTGTTTAGCGGGGACTGCACCATTAACAGGCTTTTTAAGCTGGATCACAAAATCGCGGATGTAAGTAGACGGTACTTCAACCAGTTTTACATCGCGGGTTATACCACCGTAGTTCCACCAGTCGGTATTAAGGGTAGGCACTTCATCGGCGTAGCGTTTATTATCAACCTTAACCACCAACAGGTTATCCTTTTCCTTAAGCAGCCCTGCAGGAATTTCAAAATTAAACGGCGTAAAGCCACCTTTGTGCATGCCCAGCTTTTTACCGTTCAGGTATACATCGGCCCTATAATTTACCGCACCAAAATAAAGGTACTGCCTGCCGCCATTGGCCGGTTTAACGTAGTCGAACGATTTTTTATACCAGATAGTTCCTTCGTAATAAGTAAACTCCGGCTTTTGATGGTTCCAGTCGCCGGGTACATCAATGCTATATTTATCGATATAGCCGTGCTCCTTTTTCTCAGTTTTATTAGCCGGGATGCCGCTGTTCCAATAGGCATCGCCATTTTTTTCGTTGATCTCCTTATACCGATAATCATAAAACCCGGTTTCGTACGGATCAACAATGTATTGCCATTTGCCGTTCAGATCAAGTGCTTTACGGCTTTGAATATTGGTAATGAGACTGTCCTGAGCAGTCGCCGTAACGGCAATGAACAGCAGACAGCACAAGCTTATAAAATTTCGCATATTATTTCTTAAATACGTCAAGGTTCCAATTATCTACCCAGTTTATTTCGATGTCATCACCTTTAAAGCTGATGGGCAGCCAGAGGTAACGGCCGTCAATGGCGTCTTTTGGAGCCCATTTATCGGCTATAAATATGAAGGCATCTTTTTTACCGGCAATAGGCAATACATGAGTACTTTGGCCACCATAAGTAATTTGACTATCCGGTCCCTGGCAGGGGTTGCCGTGGTAGGTCCATGGCCCCCAGATTGATTTTGCACTGAACCAACGGGCGGCGTTGGGTGCCCAACCTGTACAGCCCGAGCCTATCATGTAATAAATTCCGTTACGTTTAAATAATGCAGGAGCTTCAGTTTGGTGGCCTATATAGATACGGATAAACTTACCTGTATGCCCTGTATAATCGGGAGTTAGTTCGGCCAGGTCAAGGGTGTAGTTTTCTTCGGATGAAAAAACGTGGTAAGCCTTGCCATCGTCATCAACAAAAACGGTCATGTCGCGGGCCATCTGACCGCCGGGCAAATCGCGGCAAAAAAACTTATCGGTTTCGTGAGCCGGATTAATACAGTTTATTTTATCACCTTCGTGTGTAAGTGCCGGATAAAACGGCATCTGCCCCGGGTTGGGGCGATAGCTTTTAATAAACTTGTAGGGGCCGGTCACCTTATCGCTTACAGCAACCCCGGCGCGGGCAGCGCTGTAGCCTTTGCCTAATAGTTCCAGGTGAAACCACATTACATATTTCTTTGTCTTTTTGTTATAAACAACTTTGGGCCTTTCCAGGATGCAGCCTTTTGCTATATCATTTGTAGTATCGGGCGAAACGCTCAGAGAAATCCCCTCATCCTTCCAGTTGTATAAATCTTTTGACGAATAGCAATGAACCCCAACCATTGCCCGGTTGCCTGCATCGCCGGCAATTTTGTGTTCGCCAAACCAATAATAAACCCCATTATTATACAGAATGCCTCCCCCGTGGGCATTAATGTGCACCCCTTTATCATCTGGCCAGATTGCGCCCGGACTAAAACTGGTTAATTTGGTTTGCGCACGACCGAGGATACTTAGCAGCAAAAAGGCCGGCAATAAAAAACGATAGTATTTCATATAAAGATGTTGTATTATTTTCTGATATCGAGTGCATGATCTGCAGGTGCATCCTGGCCGCTCCAAATTTTAACAGCCGTCCATGGTTCGTCCGCATCGGCCCAAAACGGATCGGTTTCGGGTAAGCCTAAGGGTACAAAAACGGTAGCGCAGAAATACAGGCTGCCTGTTGTAATATAAAAATCGGCCAGGCCGGGCTGCTTGCCATATAAACCCATATTAAGCCAGCCATCGGCAGTAAAAGTTTGCGGTGCGCCAAGCGTTTTTTTGATCATAGCTGTTAGCGCGCATCTTACCTGTGCCGGTTTCAGGCTTGCAGGCAGTTGTTTTTTGTAGGCGATATTTGCCAGATGATGAAATGCGCCGCCGCGATAAACTATCGACCGTCCGATAGCCGGAAAGCTTCCATCAGCATTAATAAGGCGCTCAAGCACTTCGGCATAACGTTGGCCAACAGCCAGCTCACGCTGCTCCTCACGTAAATAAGTTTTCTTTTTAGCATTAACCTCTTCCAATATGGTGCTCAGATTGGGATGGATCACGATGCTATTATAATAATCGAGATGAAAACTCATTCCGTCCGAATACATACCATCGCCAACGTACCAGTGTTCGGTAAATTCGCGGATGCCAAATTCAACCCTTACCGGATCATAGCCCAAATCATATTTGCAAAAAAATGCCTCTATCATCCCCGAAAACAAAATCCAGTTGGAGTAAACAGGAACCGTTGCACGGGTAGTTTTCATTACTGCAACCACCTGCTTTTTGGTAGTTTCGTCAAGGTGCTCCCATAACCATGGGCTCCGTACCAACGCAAAAGCTACAAACGAAGCATCAACCAAGGGCTGGCCGCCATTCCACTGCAGGTAATCTTTAGCTTGTGGATTAACCGCGTTTGCAATAGCCTTTAAAGACCAGGCTCTGTATTGTTCGCGAAGTTTTACTTCAGCAGGATTACCTCCTTCCAGTTGTATCCAGGGCGCTATGCCGCACAGCGTGCGGCCAAATGCTTCCAGATAGCCCACTTTGGCACGGCTTTCCTTATTATCTACCCTGTCAGACAATTCCATCGGCATTTTTTCTTTAAGCTGATCGGTTGCAAGGTTGCTGATCACAGGCCGGGCTACCTTATCCATGTAGCTTAACCACAATTTCCTGTCGGACACCTGGGCGATATTCTTTTTGTTTTGGGCGGATACCAAAAACGGGGCACTTATCAATATGAAGTAAAATATGAGTTTTTTCATCCGGGCTATTTATTTTGTTTTATTATGCTCTTATTTAAGTTCTGAGTTGAAAGTCTTAAGTCGAAAGTTCTAAGTCTTGAGTCGTATTTTCCTTAAGACTTAGAACTTTCGACTTGAGACTTCTGACTTAAAACTTAAGACTTACAACTTCAAGGCTTCCATTCCAATACCTGTACTTTTGTAGGCGGTATACTGGCCTTACCTTCACCATCAACCTGCGTTACCTGTTGTATAAACAGGTTAAGGATCTTTTTATCTTTCCATAGCTCGGTATCATAAGTCGGTTCCCATTCCCCTACAGGTGCGGTTGCTAAATCGCTAACCTGCCAGTTTGAAGTTTTCAGGTCGGCATTCATCGCTACCGAAACTTTATCACCGCGTTCGGCATCCCTGAAAATTAGTGCTGCTGATTGTTTCCCGCCATTACTCCAGGCAATGATCTGCGGGCGCGAAATCGGAATCCGTTTGGTTCCTGTCCCGCCAAGACTAAATGCTGTTTTCCTGAAACCAAGATCAACCGAACTCCAATTATTTCCGGTTTTATAAACAATATGATATTGTGGGATGGTTGTACTGCTATCGCGCCAATAAGTGGCGATAAATGGATTACCCTTATCATCGGCAAACATGGATGTTTGATTGATGAGTGCGCTGTGCTGCGGTATTTTGCAGGCATATTCGGCATTTGCCGCATTAATTGGCAGCGTATATTTTTCGCCTGTTGATTTTTCCCAGCTCAGGCCACTATCATTTGAGCGGGCATAACCCATATCGTGGTTACTTGCTACATCAGGACTTTCGCGCCAAACCCATGAAATATGGATTGTCCCTTTTTTATCGATGCACATTTGCCAGTAGGCATTGCGTTTGCCCTCACCGTCAATAAGATTTTGCTGTATGTTGACCCATTTTTGAGTAGCTATGCTATACCTGTTCATGACCAGGTTTCCGTTACCCGAACCACCGTCCCGATAAACAAATAACAGATCGCCGCCCCGTAAACGATAAAATTCGGGATAGCTGACCTTGTTTTCGCCACCCCCCGTCATGCTTTGCGGATCTGATAAAATAAGGCTGCCGGGCTTAATGCTTTTAGCATAGTTTAAAGCCTGATTATGGTGCCCCCAGGCAACATGCAAATAACCGGCACCATCAACCATAATACTGATATCCTTATGGGCATCAGCAGCGTCGGCTTTGTATTGCGTTGTGGCAACCTTCCAGTTGGTTGAATTGCTTTTTCTTTTAGCCAACACCAGTACCTGTTCGTTATTATAATAGGCTGCATATTGTTCGCCCTTAAAGGTAACGAGCGAATTTTTACGGAATATAACCGTATTAACCGAGTTATTTGCCCATCCTAAGCCTATGGTACTGGCAGTTATCTTACCAGTTTGGGCCACTGCGCACACAGCGCCGTAAAGCAGGATACATAGTAAAAGTTGGTATTTTAAACAGTATAGCTTCATAAAAAGTAAAAGTAAGGGCAATTAATATCGCCCTTACTTTTTATTTGTGTTTTAATTAATAACCCGGGTTTTGCTCCAGCACCGCATCTTTATTCAACTGAATTTCAGACAGTGGGATAGGTAGCAGCAGATTCTTAGCTGCGAGCCCGGTTGTTGGGTGAACAGCATCGTTACTATTAAGCCGTGTGGCACGATCAACCAGTGTACCTGTTCGCATCAAGGTTTGGCGGCGGTTTTCCTCGCCTATCAATTCCCTGGCACGTTCATCAAGTATAAAATCAAGTGTCATTTGCGCGGCCGTTACCTGTGGTGCATTAGCCCGCGTCCTTAACACGTTAATAGAAGTGGCTGCATCAGCAGTTTTACCTTGTTTAAACTGTGCTTCGGCGAGCAGCAGGTAGGTTTCGCCCAAACGCATCATCATAAAATCTTTGATCATGGCATATCCAAAGGTATCGTTAGGGTCAAAGGCTCCCCATTTGGTTGTGCTTGGGCAAATCCTGAATAAAGTATCCGCACCGGCAAATGGTACGGGTTTTCCTAATAAAGCTGGGAACTTAGGATCATTGTAATAGTATTGTCTTTTAATGCTGTATTGTGAATTACGAAGATCGCCTTGAGGGTACAAGCCGTAAAGTACCCAGTTGCTTAACCTTAACCTGGCAATACTACGCCCCCCTAATGAGTCACAAGGTAACATTCCGGGAACTGCATAATAAGCAGCGCCCCATACCCGGCGTTGCTGGGCATTATCTACATTACCACCAACTACAACAGATGGATTTTCCTGCTCAAGTACCCAGATGGCTTCAGTGTTTCCCTGTGCTCTACGCTCATTGCCATATACAAACATATCTGAATAGTAATCGCCTGCGCCGGTTGCTCTTACACCATAACGGGCTTTGATAAGGCTAAATTTACCACTGCTGATAACCGCTTGTGCCTGTTGTTCGGCAAGGTCATTTTTACCCATACGCAGGTACGCTTCAGCTAATAGCTGCATGGCCATGTATTTATTAGCCCTGCCAACCGGTTTTCCCTGAGCATTTGTTTTCGAGTTACCTGCATTTAAATCAGACAAGTTAGTGCTTGCATAAGTAAGATCACTTACGATAAGCGCATTTAGCTCATCAAGTGATGCACGGGTAAAATTTGTTTTAGGAACAGTTAAAGCATGATCAGTAAGTGGCACTTTACCAAATAAGGTAACCAGGTTATTATAGGCATAGGCCCTGAAAAACTTAGCCTCTGCTTCTACCTGCTTTTTACCAATAGACCCCAATTTTGTATTTGATGGATTTTCGGCATTATCAATTATAATATTGGCATTATTGATCATTGCATAATATTTGCCCCAGATATAATTAGCGGCGCCATCCTGTGATGTTAACAGGCTGTAATTATAATAAGGCACCTCAATACCCTGCTGTTGGGCTGTAGCATTCGCCACATCGGTACCTACCTGCCATACACTTGGCCAGCCTTGCGCACCTGAATAGGTTAGGATACCGGTTTCAAGGTTGTATAACCCTATTGCCGATGCCTCCATACCCAATGAATCGGTAACAGTAAGGGGAGTATATGACGAGTATGGTTTTTCGTCGAGATATGATTTTTTGCAGGATGCAAACACTGTTAACACCCCTGCAAAGAGTAATATTGCTGAATAATTTTTCATGTCTTTTACGGGTTTGTTATTTTAAAGAAATATTAGCACCTAAAATAATTGTACGGGTTTGTGGATAATTATTTGTCCAATCGCCCGATCCGCGGGTCGAGTAATTGGCCTCAGGATCCCATCCTATCCAGTTTGTAAAAGTTTTCAGGTTTCTACCGCTTAAATAAAAGGTTAAACCGCTTATGCCCGCTTTATCAAGCAACCTTTGAGGAACCACATAACTAAAGGTCACATCTTTAATACGGGTGTAACTGGCATTACGCGGATAACCATAACCACGCGTGTTGGTATAAGTTAATGACTGAAAGTCGTTGCTATTATTAGTTGGTGTCCAGTAACCAACCGCGGCAGGCGTATTTCTTCTGCCCGATTCGTCGGCATAATTTAAATCGGCGTTATTTTTTAACATGCCCTGTGCAGTTTGTACGAAAATGCTTAGGTTGAAATTCTTATAATGAAACGTGTTGGTTAAACCGCCCGTCCATTTAGGGTCCTGCTGTCCCAATATTACCCTGTCACCATCGGCAGTAATTTTACCATCGCCGTTAATATCGGCAAATTTCAAATCGCCCGGCTTAGCAACGGGATCCTGCTTGGAAGGATCTTCGCCTGTTTGCCAAACACCGGTCATTTTATAATCATATATTACATTGATAGGTTTGCCAATAAACCATTTGTTGCCAATATCATCTTTGCCATCGCCATAAAGGGCAACAACTCTATTTTTATTAGCTGCAAACACAATAGTGCTTTCCCATCTAAAATCTTTGCCATCAATATTGCGGGTATTTAGCGTTACCTCGATACCTTTATTTGCTACCTTACCTATGTTATCAACAACCTGGTTGTAACCGGTAATGGTTGGTAGTGCACGGTTTAACAATAGCCCGGTTGTTCTTGAATCATAATATTCCACGGTACCGCTGATTCTGCTATTCAACACAGAAAAGTCGGCCGCGATATTAGCCTGATTAGTGCTCTCCCAGTGCAGGTTGCCATTACCAAGGTTGCTCGCTTGTATGCCTACGGTGCTTACTCCATTAAAAGGAAACCTTACAGTACCATCCGATGTAATGGTTCTGTAAACGCTTACAGCCTCGTTACCTGTTTTACCATATGATGCCCTAAGCTTTAAGCTATTGATCAGTTTGGAGTTTTTGAGAAAATCTTCATTACTTACATTCCAACCAATGGCTGCAACCGGGAACCAGCCATATTTGGAAGTATTGGCACCAAATACTGATGAACCGTCGCGCCTTACGGTCAGGGTTACCAGATATCTGCTGTCATATGAATAATTCAACCTGGCCATTTGCGAATTAAGCGCATATCTGTCTGAATAGCTCCCTGAAAAGCCATTTACACTTGCACCTGATACTGTTGCGCCAATACCAATCTGGTTAAATGACAGTTCGTCGTTTATATAACCAGTACCGGCTATTCCCGAAATGAAATATTTACGTTGTTGAGCACTGTATAAGCCGGTGAAATCGATCCGGTGCTTACCAAAATCGCGGGTATAAAGCAACAGGTTATCCAGCGTGTAGCTATTTGTTTCGGAACTTACCGCGGTTGCGGAACCTAAAGGCGTATTAGCTAAACGGCCGCTATAGCCGTCTACACGGGTAGGCAGGTAAGTATACCCAGCATTTAAGCGGTATTTTAAACCTTTGAGTACACCGCCAAATTTTACTTCGGCATAGCCGTTGCCGCTTATATTCACGCTTCGGTTTATCTGGTCGGTAGTTAAACCAAGCAGAGGATTAACATATAGCTGTTCGGGGGCCATTGGGTAAATGGCATAAGTGCCATCAGCATTATATATGTTACCATAGGGGCTCATGGCTGTAGCGTTGAGTAAGTTTGCCCTGCCGCCATCATAATTATTATTGGCGAAATACAAATTGGCGCCTACACTCAGATAGCTGGTTACGTTTACATCCAAGTTTGAACGTACGCTTGCACGGTTATACTGATAGCCTTTTATCACACCTTTTTGTTTTAGGTAATCGCCTGATAAAAAGTATTTAACATCAGGGGTACCGCCTGTTACACTCAGGTTGTGATCCTGCATAAAGCCTTGCTGGGTAACTTCTTTTACCCAATCAATAGTGCGGCCGGCAGCGTAGTTAGCCCTTTCAGAGTTATTATACACCGGCTCGGGAAATTGCTGGGTTAAGTGGTTTTGCGACTCATAATCAAGGAACTTCTGGGTAAATGAGGCCGGATCACGTGGTTCAAGTATATGCCCCAGATTTTCATAGCCGGCATATCCATTGTAACGAATTACAGGTTTACCAGTAGTACCACGTTTTGTAGTGATCAGGATAACGCCCTGCGAGCCGTTAGCACCATAAATAGCAACGGCGGAAGCATCTTTAAGGATCTCCATTGATGCAATATCGTTGGGGTTAATATCATTAAGTGATCCTCCACTTTTGGTAAGCGGGATACCATCAACTACCACGAAAGGGCCAGAAGCAGCCGAGATTGAGTTTTGCCCCCTAACTGTAACTGAAGGCTGGCGACCAGGAATTGATGATGATGTGGTTACAGTTACCCCGGCAACGGCACCCTCTACGGCCTGCAAAACGTTTGTAACAGGCAACTGCGACAAGCGAGACTTAGGTACCGTTGTAACCGAGCCCGTAACATCCGAACGTTTTTGCGTACCGTAACCAACCACCACTACTTCGTTAAGCTGCTTGTTACTATCATCAAGCACTACGTTTAGTGTGGTAGTATTTTTAGTAACCACAATGCTTTTAGTAACCATGCTTACGAAAGAAATCCTTAATGTGGAGCCTTCTGTTACCTCAATTTTAAAAGCGCCGTTGACATCTGTTGTGGTTGACTGGGTTGTGCCCTGAACGTTTACCGTTGCACCCGGCAACGCGTTACCTGTGGCATCTTTTACAACGCCTTTTACATTAATTTTTGTTTGCGCGCTTGCCAGCTGAGCAATGCCTGTGAGCATCATCATTAAAAGCAATACGGAAAAACTTTTTAAGAGAGTAAATCTATATTTCATAATTTAATTTGGTTTATAGGGTTCATTTAATTTGGAATTTCGGGTGGTAACTGAGCCTATCCGGGCCGGTTTAACACCATGGCAAAAGCTGCCCGGTTGCACATTTTTGAAACTTTCATAGCATTAATTTTTAGTTTATGAATTGCCGGCAATAAAATATTGGTACTGCTTATTGCCTGTCGGTTGAAACGAAATAAGCGTAATTTGGCATTACGAGAGAGGGGTAAAACTATAAATTACCGGGGTCAAAACATACAAAAACACGCCTTTTTGATGATTTCTGTAGAATACACGAGAAAATAAGTGTCAAATTAACTTTTATTTTATTTCAGCAAGCTTTCGGAGTGATGGAATATCATCCTAATAAAGGCGGCCTATTTGGAAGAGCTTTTTTCAAACTCGTTCAGTCGATACGAAATTTGAAAATTGGCGCGGTGTTTTTTAATAAAATCAGAGGGGTTGATGCCGTACTGTTTGAAGAATTGTTCGCGAAAATATTTCACATCACTAAAGCCAACCTGGAAAGCGGCTTCGTTGACATTACAATTGGTTTGGATCAATAATTCGGCAGCTTTGCGCAGGCGCACAAACCGGATAAAGTTATTGACCGATTGCCCCGTGATGTTTTTAAGACGTTTAAATAACGTTGCATAGCTGATACCAATCTCTTTGGCCAACACATATACATCAAACTGATCGTCGGTAAAGTAATGCTCAATTACCGAAATACAGTTATTCAGAAAGTCCTTATTTTCCTGTGAGATACTTCGACCTGTACTTTTCTTGGTAACCTCCTTATAAAAATAGTTTTGGAGCTCTGTTTTATTACGCAATACACTTTTAACCCGTGCTATAAGCAATTCTTTATCAAATGGTTTTCGTAAAAAATCAATAGCGCCCTCCTCTATACTTTTTAGCATAATATCCGGTGTAGTGTCCCCGGTTAATAGGATAACAGGGATATGGTTTATAGCCTGATCTTCCTTAACAATCCGGCACAGGTCAAGTCCGCTAATGCCGTCCATTACAATATCGCTTATAATTACGTCGGGAATATGCTTCTTGATAAGTTCGAGGCCAGTAGTACCGTCCTGTGCCTCGATTACGTTATAGCCCGGCGTAAAAATTTTTTTGATGTATGAACGGATCTGATCATTATCATCAATCACGATAAGCGTATGCCGCGCCGAACTGAATAACTCTAATGCAGCCAGATCACCTTCTTCGGGTATAACATCCTTGTTATCTTCGCTAATAAGCTCATTTACGTAAGTATAATCTGGCACAACATCGTCAGCAATAACGTCCCCCGAAAAATGTGATTTGCCCTTTGGCAACGCAAGCACGAAAGTTGTCCCCCCATCGGGATTATTAGAGTAGCTGATATTACCTTTATGGCTTTCAATAAAAACCTTAACCAGGTATAAGCCTATGCCAAAACCCTTGCGGAAATAGTTTTTATCCTTTGCCTGGTAAAATTTATCAAACAGCCTGTCGCCCGCTTCGGTATTTATGCCTATACCATTATCAATTACTTTAAAATATACATAAATATCGTCCTGTTCAATTACAACATGGATAGTACCCCTATCCGGAGTAAATTTTATGGCGTTTGAGATGAGGTTAAACAGCGCTATTTCTATCTTTTCCAGGTCGCAGTACACCTCAATGGTATCTGCTCCGCCCTCGAGGGTATAACGAAGATGTTTAATTTTAGCCTGTTGAATAAAGCATGAGTATACTTCGTTACATAAAGTAACAAAATTTAACCTGCTTACTTTCAGCGAAGCATTTTCGCTTTCGGTTTTTCTGAAGAGGAGCAAATGATCAACCAAACCAAGCAGTCGGCGCGCATTGCGGTATATCGTGCTCAACTCTTCGGTATTGCCTTTACTTTGATTAAGGAGATCCTTGATGGGGTTAATAATAAGCGTTAACGGGGTCCTGAACTCATGCGATACATTGGTAAAGAAAGTCAGCTTCTTTTCGTTGAGCTCCTTTTCTTTCTCCACCTGCAGGTTGGCCAGCTTTACCTTAAACCTGAGCCTGGCTTGGTTTAATCTGTACCTGTAAAACGAGTAGCCTATAGCAACTATTAATGACAGGTAAATTACATAGGCCCACCAGGTGCGGTACCATGGTGGCAAAACAATAATTTTAATGGTAATGGGTGGCGCTGTCCACTGCCCTTCCGTATTGGTAGCCCTGATTTTCAGTGTATAGGAGCCTTCATTGAGACGCGAAAAATAGGCCGACTTTAGTTTGCCTACATAGTTCCAGCCATGGTCCCAGCCCTCAAGGTAATAGGCGTAGGAGATCTTTTCGGGAAATGAATATTCAAGCGCTGTGTAACTGATGTTCAGCGTAGCCTGGCTAAACGGGATAGTTACTTTCTTTAATTCATTTAACGGCAGTTTTGGGCCATAGGCACTATCGAGTTCTATTGATACATTATTTATTTTAAAATCAGAAAGCATGAGCCGGGGCTGGTGCGCGTAAGGAGCAATACTATCAGGCGAGAACAAATTAAACCCTTTTATACCGCCGAACAACATTTTGCCTGATGCCAGTTTTAGGGCCGCGTTGTAATTAAACTGGTTACTTTGTAATCCATCAGATGCGTTGTAATTGGTGATCTTTTCCGTTGTTACATTAAAGTTAGAAAGGCCGTTATAAGTACTGCACCATAAATTCCCGCTGTTATCAACCAATATATTCAGCACAGTATTACTGGGTAATCCTGCCGATTCCGTGTATCTTTTATACTGATGGGTGTTGGTATTATATTGAAGCAGCCCTCCGCCTTCGGTACCAATCCATAAATTGCGTTTATTATCTTCGGTAATAGCCCTGATGGCCTGGCCGATAAAATAAACCTGGTGTTTTTTATGCTGAACATCAATTTTGATGAGGCGACTATAATTTCCCGCCCACAAATTACCTCTATGATCTTCAAAAAGCGCGTGGAGGTTTACCAGGCTGTTATCAAAAAGTTCAAACTGATCTTTGGCCCGGTTGTACAAAAACAATGCCCCTCCCCAGGTACTGCCTGCCCACAAACGGTGCTGCGAATCTTCATAAAGCTTCCAAAAATTCCGTTCCTCTTTTTTATCTACGGGGTTATAGCAGTTATAATGTTTGAACCGGCCGGTGGTATTATCAAACGCATCAATGCCACCGTTAAAGGTTGCCACCCAAATCTTATTGGTATAGTCGTTTAAAATACTTACAACAAAATTACTGCTTATAGATCCCGGGATATTTTGGTGTACATAGGCAGCAAACGTATTTGTTTTAGTGTTCCAGTAATTTAACCCGCCGCCGTCAGTGCCTATCCATATATTATGCTGTCTATCTTCGCAAAACGACAGGATAAAATTATTGATAACGCTATTTTTATTAAAAGCATCATGCGCGAATACATGAAATGAAGCCGGCTTACGGTCAATAATGTTCACGCCACCCCGTAAGGTTGCTATCCAGATCCGGGATTCATCATCCTCATAAACAGCATCAACAGCATCGCTGCGTAAGCTATTAGGTGTTTCGCCTGCATTGATATAGGTGAGCGTATTGGTCGCCGGATTCCAAACTTTGATACCTCCCCCATTTGTTGCAATCCATATATCGCCGTTTCTTGTTGTGGTGAGGCTAAAAATATTGTTGTTGGTCACTTTGTTAAGCCCGTTCTCAAGCCTGGTAGTTTTCAGGGTGACGGGATCATACATCAATAATTCATTACCTGCGCCTGCAATAATTTTACCTTTTCCATCAATAGTCATACAACCTGCATATGCCAGTTGTGGTGATACAATTTTTATCTTTTCAGCCGCTGCATCATACCTGCCAAGCCCAACCCCGTTTACCAGGATCCAGATAGTGCCCTGCTTATCCATTTGGGCGGCAATGGTATTAAACTGTTGCTTTTTGACATCATACAGGATCTCTTTGCCAATGGTATCTGTTTTCCCAAATTTCAGGAAGCCGTATGTGCCATTGGTAGCGAAAACATTACCCGATCGGTCGACGACAATTTCATTAATGTTAAACCCGATCTTAACGGGCTGATGTTTTTCATTATAACAGTAAAGTGCATGAAAGCGGGAATCGGCATAATCAAAATACATGAGCCCTTTTTCAGTTCCTGCATATATTCGCCCGCCGCAGGCCTTGATGGATTTGATGTGGTTATTGACAAGTGAATTTTTATCATCCCAAATATTCCGGAAAACCTTAAAGGTATAGCCGTCATAACGGTTAAGGCCGTCATAAGTCCCCATCCACATAAAGCCATATTTATCCTGCGTAATACAGGTTACCGCATTGTTTGAAAGGCCATCTTCAATGCCTAAATATCTAACCGGAAAACCCGGGCCTTTTGCCGACGCTGTTAATGAATAACATAAAAAAGAAATAAGCAAAAAAACCTTTAATCGCTGAAACATTAGCCGGGCAAACAATAACTGGTTATCTCCAAAGATATTAAAATGTAACAGCCTTTCATTCGCAGATTTTATCCTGTTTAAATACGGCAGGAATACCAACACAACAAAAGCTTATCAAAATATACAGGGAAAATTGCTCACATACCAAAGACAAAATAATTAACAATTAATTATATTTGGGAGATTATAAACCTGTTCTTAATAAACATTATTATGTATGACCGTTATCCCAAAAATGGGAGAATGCAGTAATTGTGCATTTAAAATGATTGCAGGCCATACTACTTATTAAAAACTTTTGATTAAACATTTACCTGCATTGACTAAGTATTTATTTATTTTTTATGTATGCCTGTGGGCACTTACTTCCCGTGCTCAAAATATACTCCGGGTTGATAAAAGTGTTCAGCAACATAAGTTTACCCTTAACGAGGTAAAATACCTGCAGGATAGCACCGGCAAGCTAACTTTCCGGGAGATACAGGAAATGAGCTCCTCTTTTACCGAAAACAGCTCATACTACCCCAGCAATCACCATAAAAACTCCACCTATTGGTTCCGCGTGCGGATGTACTTTAGCGAACCTGTAAACAACAACAGCATTATTGAGCTGTTTGATCAAACAACTGATGAGGTAACGGCTTATATGCCTGATGCGACAGGTAACTATATCAAAAGTGAATCGGGCGCTAACCTTAATTTCAACAGCAGGCTTTTTCATCATAAAAACTTTGAGTTTCTGATCGGGGATACCAAACCTGGTTATCATACTTATTATTTCAGAATCAAATCGCACAATGCGGTAAATGTTATTATAGTTTACCGTACCATTAATTACTTTATTCATTATGCCCTTAACGAATACTTAACCTACGGCCTGTTTTATGGCATGATCCTTATTTTTTGTTTCCATAACCTGCTTATGTTCCTTGCGGTTAAAAAGAAACAATACCTGTACTACGTATTTTACATTTTAAGCGTAGGCCTTTACGAAATGAGTGCCGATGGCATCGCGTTCCAATATTTATGGCCGGGAGCACCAGCTTTGAATAATTACGGGAACGGCGCTGCCCTATATTTTACCAGTATTTGTGCCCTAATATTCAGCAAGGAGTTATTGCAGGTTAAAACAAAAGCTCCGCAGTTTAACAGGTTAATAAATTATGTGTTATTGCTGCGCACTATCTATTTTCTTTACTGTCTTATCTTCAACAATTCGCTGTTTGTATATAAGTTTGTTGAAGTAATCCCGCTATCGCTGGCTTTTGCTACCGGTGTTTATATCTATAAAAACGGCTACAAGCCGGCCCGCTTTTTTGTGCTGGCCTACTCGATTTTGTTTGTGGGCTTTATAGTGAAAGCTCTTACCGCCCTTGGTTATACTTACTTTTTACCGGCCCCTATAAGCTACTATAGCCTCAGCTTTTGTTTTATTATTGAGATGGTACTGTTGTCATTTGCCATTGGCGACCAGGTAAGGATCCTGCGGAAAGAGAAGGATGCAGCCCATGAAGAAACCATACGGCAAATGCAATTGAACAGCCAGTTGAAGGATTCGATAAATGAGGAATTGGAGCGCCAGGTTGAAATCCGTACGCACGAACTGGTTGAAAAATCAAACGAGGTGAGGCAACAAAGCCAGATCATCGAAAACCAAAACAAAGAATTGTTACGGGCCAACGAGCAGTTGGAAAAGCAGGCTGGGGAAATATTAAGAATGAATGTTTTACTTGAAAAAGATAATGTTCAACTCAAAACAAATATTGAAAAGGTTACCGAATCACGCGCGTTATCTACAGAGTTGGGCTATGAAGAATTCAGCGCTAAATATCCCGATCAGGAAACCTGTTTTAAATTCCTGTCGGCTTTAAAATGGAAAGATGGCTTTATTTGCACCCGCTGCTCGAATACAACGTATTGTGCCGGTAGGCTGCCGCACAGCCGCCGGTGTACCAAATGCAGTTATGAAGAATCGGCCCTGCATAATACCATATTTCAAAACAGCCGCATTCCTATCAACAAGGCTTTTTATCTCACCTATCTTATTTACAGCACCAACGGTACCATATCATCGCACCAATTATCTGAAAAGCTCGATATCAGGCAAAGCACCTGCTGGACCTATGCCATCCGCATAAAAAAAGTGTTGCATGAAAAGAAAAAATCACGAAAGAAGAATGATCAGCAAGGCTGGACGGTGTTGGTGATGTGAGATAAACTTTCTGAATATTGATAAGAGGCACCTATGCGCTAAACATACTCCATTATTTGCTATAAACACGACGCCCGTTGTGGCCGACAATGATTTATTCAGCAAAGCTCCTTGTTTTGCCCCTCTGGGGCAAAGGAATACCGCTGGAACTATAAGCTACAAACCTTTTGCACCTCTGGTGCACCACCTATCATTACATTTCAATTAATGTTTGTTTATTAGTTCCCAAAGAGAGGGAAAAGGTTTGTAGAAATATCCTTCCCCCCTTGTACGAAACCTGGAGGGGATTCAACCTACGCTGATCAATCAATTGGCAATAGCCATTTGCTATTAGTTTTGTGCGTTAACCCAAGCTCGCAGAGGATCCTCATAGCGTGAAAACCTCATTTTTATCATCATAAAACAGGTTTAACCATCTCCCCAATCTCCTCTTTTGTCATTTTTTAAATTATTTTCACTTTTTTTTCTTGTTCACAAAGCGTATCAGCTGCAAAAATAAACCGGGTGTAACCTGCTGTAAATACGCCACTTCAACGTTTGAGTTCCTCGTTATCAAAACGTATCAAAATTGATTTAAATATCTTAAAATCAATAACTTACATACAATTCACCTATTGTATTATTGGTTTATTCCACGTTAAATTTACCCCCACCAAATACCAATTAGTAATACGCTTAACCAACAAATCGCTTATATGAAGTAAAGATTGCACAGCAGTTATTACCTGCATCGCTATGGTGTAAACCAGGTTTGCCTATAGCCCATTCCGGCAGCCATGGGCTGCTTAACCAACTAAACAGCAATTAATTATGAAGAAAAAAATTACGCTAATTTTTGTTTTACTTATTACCATGCTAACACGGTCCTTCGCACAGGAAGTTACCGTGAAAGGTATTGTTAAAGACAGCCAGGGTCTGCCAATACCTGGCGCTACTGTAAAAAACAAGTCAACAGGTGCGGTAACCATTACGGATTTAAAAGGCAGCTATTCTATCACGGCTAACAGCAACGCTATACTTGTTTTCAGCTTTGTGGGTTCGGCCACACAAGAGCAGCCGGTTAATGGCCGCACAACAATTGATGTAACACTGGCCGATGCCAACAAACAACTGGAAGAGGTTGTGGTAATAGGTTACGGCACACGTGCTGTTAAAGATGTTACCGGTGCCATCAGCAGTGTTAAGGCCGAGAAATTAGAAAATGAACACCCGGCCAGTGCTACAGACATTATCAGGGGTAATATCCCGGGTATTTCGGTTGCCTTGAACACCTCGGCCAAAGGCGGCGGTACCGGCGATTTGCAGATCAGGGGTAAAGCCTCCCTTTCGGGCAACGTTCAGCCGGTTATCGTATTGGATGGTGTTATTTATCCCGGCCAGCTGGCTGATATCAACCCTAACGATATCGACCGTGTTGATGTGCTGCGCGACCCAAGCGCCCTTGCCGTATACGGTGCACAATCAGCTGGCGGCGTTGTAGCTATAACTACCAAAAAAGGTAAAAAAGGAGGTACTCAAATCACCTTAAATGCCAACTTTGGTATAGCCCAATTATTGCAAAATCAAAAATATTACACCGGCGACGGCTTTCTTAACTGGCGTGCCGACGGAGCCCGCAGTTCCAATACTTCAAATCCTTATTATTATTACAGCAACCCCAACAAACTGCCTGATGGTGTAACGCTTGACCAGTTCCTTAACGGTGCCAAAGGTGATCCGACTACCATCTGGCTGCAGCGTTTAGGTTTATTCCCTAACGAGATTGCCAACTACCAGGCCGGTAAAATGACCGACTGGTCAAAACTGATTTTCCGCAATGGCTTCCGCCAGGATTATACCGGCAGCTTTTCGGGAAGTTCAGAAACCGTTAAATATTATGTATCAGGCAACTATACCAAAAACCAGAACCTGATTCAAGGCGGTCAGTATACCGATGGCCGTTTCCGTGTAAACCTGGAAGGTAAAGCTGCTAAATTTTTAACCCTTGGTGTAAATGCGCAATTTGCAAGCCGCGATGAAGGTGCAGCCAGCACCCCGCTGAGCGGCCAGGGTATTGACGCTACCGAAGCCGACTGGACGCAGATCATCAACTCATCTCCTTACGGTGATATGTATAATGCCGATGGTTCATTACGCCGTATCGATACCGATGACAGCGGTTTGAACCAGCGTAACCCATTCCTCGGGAACCGCTATAATCAAAACGTAGCGGTTCAAAACACGCTGTTCTCGGTACTTTTTGCCCGTTTGGATCTTCCTTTCGGTATTAAGTATACGGTGAATTATGCGCCAACCATCGAATCGTACCGGAACTTTTTCTTCCGCCCCGTAGCTAACCCTAACGAACTTTCGGGTGGTACCGCTATCCGTACACAGGAAAACCGTTACAGGTACAACCTTGATAACATTTTAAGCTGGAACAAAACTTTTGGCATCCATAGCTTTGATGCAACCTTCCTGCTTAACAAAGAAAAGTATCAAACGTGGTATACCAATGCTTCAAACACACAGTTAACCCCAACCGATATTTTGGGTTACCACAACATAGGCGCCGGTAATTTACCTGTTGAAAGCAGCGATGACCGGATTTATAACGCCGATGCCATCATGGGCAGGATCAACTACACCTTGTTGGGCAGGTACATTGTTACCGCCACTGTACGCCGCGACGGTTTCTCTGCATTTGGCTTGCAGCACCCACGCGAGGTATACCCTTCTGGAGCAATTGCCTGGGTATTCAGCGATGAAAGCTTCATGAAAGGCGACGCTTTTAAATGGCTTGACTATGGTAAATTACGTTTCAGCTACGGCGCCAACGGTAACCGTACCAATACAACCACTGCCGATCCATCCATCTCATTAGCTGTATTGGGCGGTATCAAATACCCAACAGCAAACAACTCTGGTACAGTTACCAATAACAGCGGTATTTATGTAAGTACTTTACAAAATGCGGCTTTAAAATGGGAACGTACCGTAGGGCCTAACATCGGTCTGGATTTCACCATATTACACAACAGGTTAAGCGGCTCGATAGATGTTTACGACCGTAAAACTACCGACCTGCTGGTTAAACGTAGTATTCTTGATGTTCAGGGCTACAACTCATCGGGCGATTTAGTTGGTGGGGCTAACAATTCCAACCCATACACCAACATCGGCCAGGTTAATAACAAGGGGTTTGAAATTTCATTGGATGGTAAGATCATCAAAAGCGAAAACTTTAACTGGAATGCCAGCGGAACGTTTTTCTTAAACCGCAACAAAATTGTTCACCTGTACGGTGCATTCCCGATTACTGATGCCAACGGCGTTACCACCAATGTTGAAAAAGACGATATCGGCAACGGCTGGTTCATTGGTCACGATATCAACGCTGTTTGGGATTACAGGATCCTGGGTGTTTGGAAAACCGCAGATGCTACTGAAGCAGCTAAATACGGCGCTAAACCCGGTGATTTTAAACTGCAGGATGTAAACGGCGATTTTAAATTCACCAACGACGATAAGCAATTTCTGGGTTCAACCAATCCACGATTCAGCTGGTCGTTACGCAATGATTTTAATTTCCTCAAACATTTCGATGTATCGTTCCTGCTGGTATCAAGCATTGGTCAGTTAAGGCAATACAACCAGGCTTTAAACAACCCGGGCAGCGTAGGCTTTGCACGTATGAACTCATACGTATTACCTTACTGGACACCTGATAATGAGATTGACGATTACGCCCGCTTAAACTCAGGTTCATCAGGCACAACCATTAACGTTTGGCGTAAAGCTTCGTTTGTAAGGCTGCAAACCGCTTCAATCGGCTATACTTTCAGTCCGCAGCTTATCAAACGCCTGGGCATATCAAGCGCCAAATTATTTGTGAATGCAAGCAATGCAGCTGTGTTTTCAAGCTGGCCGCTTTGGGATCCGCAAAACGGCGGTCCTACTCCAAGATATTTATCAGCCGGGTTTAACGTAGTTTTTTAAAGGAGGGATTTAATACATGAACAAGATAAACAAAAACATCATGGCTGCGGCTTTAACAGCGGCAACCATATTTATAACCGGGGGTTGTACCAAGCGGGCCGATCTGTATCCGCAGGCACCTTCAAAATTTACACCCGACGTAACTTATACCTCACCTGCTGCATTTAAAGCAGCTTTGGCTACATTAAATGTAAGCGTCAGATTTGAATACTTTGGCGACTCGGCCCCGTTGCTTACCGAATCGATATTTACCGATGCCGCGGTTGAGGGTACTACCGATAAAACCACACCTGCACAGGATCTGAACGCGCGGATCACCCCTACCGCCAACCTAAACAGCGACGACTATAACAAGATAGGTCGCTACTGGAGCGCATGGTACCAGGGCATCCATGACTGTAACGTTATTTTATCGAGGCTGGATAACATTAAATGGCCGTCAGACGCCGATAAAAACCTGGTAAAAGCGACAGCTTTATTTCATCGTGCTTACCGCTACTATCGTTTAGTGCATGAGTTTGGCGATGTGCCATTGCTGCTAAAAGAAGAAACTGCGGTAAACACCGGCTACTTCAGTACGCAGCGTATCGTTATCCTGAAGCAAATGAAAACAGACCTGGAGTTCGCCGTAGCTAACCTTACCGATGCGAACGCTAAAGGCGATATCTCCAAAGGCGGTGCTGCTCACCTTCTAGCTAAAGTTGATTTGGCACTTGGTTTATTTGATGATGCCATTGCGGCCGCCAACGTTGCCATCAACGGCCCGTATCACCTCATGACCAATCGTTTTGGTATAGTTGCGGGCGATGCTTCAAAAAACATCATCTGGGACCTTCACCGACCCGAAAACAAGGCTTTGGGAACAAATGCCGAGGCTTTATATGTAGTGCTTGACCGCGAAACACTTGACGGCGCTACGCCAAACGGATCACAGGTGATGAGGAACTGTGTGCCGATGTGGCATAACGGTACTATACTTACCCCCGGAGCGCTGAAACCGGGCATTTCAGATAAAGTAACCGAAGAATTCCCGCTTACTTTATGGTATGGCCGTGGTATTGGTCGTTTACGCGGTACACCTTACGCTACCAAATACATCTGGACAGATAATACCGACTTAAGGCACGCTCCCGGAAACTGGATGAACATGACTGATCTGGTTTACAATAGCCCGGCCATTAAAACCTCCGATCCTGCGTGGTATGGCAAGCATCTTGAGCAATATACCGATGCTAACGTTAAGCAACGCTTCCTGAATGGAGCAAAAGATACCATCCGCGCCTGGTTTGGCTGGCCGCATTACAAAGTGTTTATTGGCTCGGGCCCTATCGCGCTTGATAAATGGTGGAGCCCGCCGCGTGGTACCAACACCGACTGGTATGTTTTCCGCTTAGCCGAAACCTACCTGTTGCGTGCCGAAGCCTATGTATGGAAAGGCCAAACCGCACTTGCTATGGATGATATCAACAAAGTAAGGGCACGTGCAAACGCACAGTTGTTAACAGATCCGGGCAAAGTTAATATCGGCACCATACTTGACGAACGCCAGAGAGAACTGTATTGGGAGGAGCCACGTAAAACTGAGCTTACCCGTATCGCTTTCATCTTTGCGCAAACAGGAATTGCCGCTTACAATGGAAAAAGCTACAACGTAGCTAATTTTTCAACAAGCAACTTCTTTTACGACAGGATCATGGAGAAGAACGACTTCTATAAAAACCCTAATGTTGTAACCAATTCGGGTAATCACTATACTATTTCGCCATACCATGTTTTATGGCCTATCCCGCAAAGCGAGATCGACCTGAATGTAAATGGTCATATTAACCAGAGCAAAGGATACGCAGGTTCAGAAACCAATATCCCGCCTCTTGATAAAGTAGTACCATAATTTAGTTGATTTGTAACATTTGAGCCGGGCATTAGTCAATTGATTAGTGTCCGGTTTTTTGTTTTATATAGATTTAAAAGCATAAATAATTAGCCGGGAGCACATTCATTTATTTGTTTTTTTACATATTTAATCATTATTTAAACTGACATCGAAAATATGGGCCTGTTCAATATCCTTCGTAACGAATTTATAGATGTAATAGAGTGGGTTGATACCACCCAAAATACGCTTGTATGGAAATTTTCGCGCCATGATAATGCCATAAAGATGGGTGCAAAACTTATTGTTCGCGAATCGCAGGCCGCTGTTTTCATGAACGAGGGGCGCATCGCCGATGTATTTACTCCCGGTACTTATGAGCTCCAAACTCAGAATATGCCCCTTTTAACCACCTTAATGAGCTGGAAATATGGCTTTGAAAGCCCGTTTAAGGTTGATATATTCTTCGTAAGCCTGCGTCAGTTCACCAATCAAAAATGGGGAACAAAAAACCCGGTAATGATTCGCGATGCTGAATTTGGGCCGGTACGGCTGAGAGCATTTGGTTCGTTTAACTTTAAGGTTCTGGACCCCAAAGTATTTATTAAGGAAATCGCTGCCACTAACCCCGATTTCATCATTGAAGATATCAATGAGCAGTTGCGAAACACCGTTGTTTCGCGAGGGATGGATGCCGTAGCCGAATCAAAGATAAACGTGCTTGACCTGGCAGCTAACTACAACGAAATGGGCAAATTCATAACAGAATCTATCCAACCCGATTTCGCTGAGCTTGGTTTAAACCTAACCAAACTATTAGTCGAAAATATCTCCCTGCCACCCGAAGTTGAGCAGGTGCTTGATAAACGCAGCGAAATGGGCATCTTGGGTAATCTCGGCGCTTATGCACAATTCCAGGCTGCCAATGCTATTGAAAAATCTGCCGAAAATACAATTGGTGGTAACTTAGGAGCTGCCGGTATGGGTTTGGGTGTTGGCGCTGCGATGATGGGCCAGGTTGGCAATATCTTTCAGCAAAATCAGGTTACTCCTAATAATACCGGTAGTGATGTACCACCTCCTCCACCCCTGCCGGGCATCCAATATCATATTGTAAAGGATGGAAAATCAGACGGGCCGCACTCTATAGATAGCATTAATACTATGATCGCCAGCGGAACCTTAGGCAGGGAAAGCATGATTTGGAAAAAAGGAATGGCTGCATGGGCGGTTGCATCATCTGTTGAAGAGATAGCAGAATTATTCAACAATGTACCTCCACCGATAGCCTGATCTGCAACTATTCCTAAATCTATATTTTCGAGATGAACAACCAGGTTAATCCGTCAGCAATAAACAATTCTTTAAATTGTTCGGGCTGCGGAGCATTACTGCACTTTAATCCCGGCACTCATAATTTGTTGTGTGATTACTGCGGCGTGAGCAACGCCATTGAAAGTGCCCCCGACAGCCGCGATATTCTACCTTATGATTATGAGGAATTTGTCGCCGGTATTGACAACAATAAACAAAGTGCCGATCTTAAGGTAGTGAATTGTAAAAGCTGCGGCTCGCAAACCATCCTCGATCAGTTTGTAACCTCGGATAAATGCCCGTTTTGCACAGCTCCCCTTGTATTGGACCTGGAAAGCGGACAGCAATATGTGCCGCCTCATTATATTTTGCCATTTGTCATTACCCAACAACAGGGTGTTGGTTTCTTCAAAAAATGGCTTGAAAGCCTTTGGTGGGCGCCAAATGACCTGGCTAAAAAGGTAAGCGATGCATCATCAGCACTAAAAGGTGTTTACCTGCCACACTGGACATACGACACCTATACCATAACCGATTATAGCGGTGAGCGCGGCGATTATTACTATACCACCGAAACTTATACCGAAACCGTCGACGGAAAAACGCAAACCAAAACAAGGCAGGTACGCCATACTGACTGGTCGTATGCTTCGGGAAGAGTAGAGTGCGATTTTGGTGACTTGTTGGTACCCGCCAGCAACTCACTGCCTGAAAAAACGCTTGCCAAACTCGGGCCCTGGAATTTTAATATGCTAGTTAAGTTTGATGAACGTTATATGAGCGGCTTCCGTTCCGAAACTTACCAGTTAGGCCCGGAACAAGGTTTTACTAAAGCGGCCGAACAAACTGTTGGTGCTATAAATTCGGCCATACGAGACGACATAGGTGGAGACGAGCAAAGAATTAACAGCACCGATACCCAATATCTTGATAAAGCTATAAAATACCTGATGTTACCGGTTTGGATAAGCGCCTATAACTACAATAACAAGATTTATCAATTTACAGTTAATGCCAGTACCGGTGAAGTTATCGGCCAGCGCCCGGTAAGCGCCATTAAAATTATCCTGGCCGTGCTGTTTGTAATAGCCTTGATAATAATTGGAGTGATCTTATACCAAAATGCTCATCCTGCATAGAAAAGCTCCCCTAAGACACAAAGTCTCCAATCATTTTACGTAGAGACGCATAATTGCGTCTCCCATAGGGCAAGCTTCCTTTAAACGGCGCTTGCTTACCGTAATTTGTGTGCGGGAGACGCATGTGATGCGTCTCTATATTTAAAAAACCCAACCTTAACAAGGTTCTTAGCCATCCCAAATAAAAATAAAAATAAATTTGCGTAACTTAAAAGTTACCTATACATTTGAGTAACTTAAAAGTTACCTATAATGGCAAAAATTATTCAGCACCAATTATTTTACCCGCACCCACCCACAGTGGTTTGGGAATTTTTAACCGATCAGGAACTGATATCGCAATGGCTCATGCCCGGCAATCTGAAACCTGTACTGGGTCACGAATTTCAGCTTAAGGCCAAACCTATGCCCGAGATGGATTTCGACGGGATTTTTTATTGCAAGATCCTGGAGGTTATCCCCTTCAAAAAACTCTCTTATTCATGGAAATTCGGCTCAGGCAATGGTGAACTAAGCAATTCGACAGTGAACTGGATGCTAACAGAAAAAGATAACGGCACCGAACTTTTGCTGGTACACCGTGATTTTGCAGACTCTGTAAACCCGTTGATGTTTAGCTCGATGGAAAAAGGCTGGTTGGTGCTTATCAACAAAATGCTGCAGATCATAAACGCAGAAAAAGATGGAACAGCACAGGCTTGATGTATTCCAGGTAATTGCCGACCCAAGCAGGAGGCAGATCCTGCACCTGCTTTCAAAAGATAGCCGTACAATCAACTCATTGGCTGAGAACTTTGATATGAGTCGACCGGCCGTTTCAAAGCATATCAAAGTGCTTTACAACGCCGGGTTTATCTCTATACAAGACATCGGCAGGGAAAGACATTGTGTGTTGAAGCAAGACGGCTTTAAAGAGCTACAGGCCTGGTTAGCCTACTATGATAAATTCTGGGGCGATAAACTAGACAAACTGGGAGCTTTAATGAACGATAAAATGAACAAAAAATGACAGATCACGATTTAACTATAACCATTTCGGTAGATAAAACCTCTAAAGAGGCTTATGATGCTATCAATAATGTTCGGGGATGGTGGTCGGAAGAAGTTAAAGGCGGCACAGAAAAACTCAATGACGAGTTTACCTACAAAGCCAGGGCCCTTCACCGCTGTACCTTGAAATTAACAGAAGTTGTTCCCAACCAAAAAGTGGTTTGGCTTGTACTGGACAACTATTTTAGTTTCACCAAAGATCAAACCGAATGGAAAGGCACCAAAGTGATTTTTGAAATTTCCGAACAGGACGACAAAACACAAATCCGCTTCACCCACCAGGGTCTGGTTCCACCTCATGAATGTTATGAGGTTTGCTCAAACGCCTGGGCCGGTTATATTACGGGAAGTTTGTACAACCTCATTACCACAGGTAAAGGAGAGCCTAATCCTAAAGAAAGTTAGTTAACGAAATTAAAGCTAACCAAATAAAACATAATATTCTATTAGTCAATATATTGAACCTAAAACCTGAAAGTTTCGAACAACTTTTAGGCAAGAAAGCGCCTTTCATTTTTCATGAAAGGCGCTTGAGGGTTTAATCAATTATCAATTAGGGTTTTATCTCAAACTTTATACTGCTAAAAATCAGGGTTGCTTAACCAATTAGCTTAATTAAATATTAACCTGTTACATTTCAAACCAGGACATTAAAGGAAATCTGATTTACAAAAAACAGTATTATTGTTACATTAACAGTTAAAAACGCTATTGCTTTTCAATTCTATTCTTCGATATTTGATTTAGTCGCGCATAAGCACCGGCTTTAACCAGTTTACCTTTTAATCAGCAAAAAATGAAGGTGTCCGCCCCCTGACGGCACCCGTATTTTGAAGAAAAACAACCTGCAAATAAAACTATTTACTACATGGAAAAATCACGCCGTACCTTTATCAGGCAGGCCTCGTTAGCCGGGGCCGGAATTATGCTTGCCCCCAAAAGTTGGAGCGCACAAAGTTATAAACGTATCATTGGCGCCAATGACCGGGTCAGGGTTGGGGTGGTAGGCTTTTCAGACAGGCACAAAAGTTCGCACGTGCCCAGTTTCATGAACCATTATAAAGAACTCAACTTTGATGTGGTAGCCGTATCCGATATCTGGAACAAACGGCGCGAGGAAGGCTCTGCCCTCTGGAAAGAAAAAATGCAGCATGACGTAAAAGCTTACCGCAATAATGAAGAATTATATGATAGTAAAAGTGTGGACGCCGTATTCATCAGCACTGCCGATTTTCAGCATGCACGCCATGCTATTGAAGCTGTGAAGGCCGGCTGCGATGCTTATGTAGAAAAACCATTTGCCGAAACCATGGAAGATAACCGGGCTGCCTTAAAGGCAGTAAAGGAATCGGGCAAAATTGTGCAAATTGGATCGCAGCGCAGAAGCGGCGCTAATTATCATGCGGCCAATGAATTTATTAGTTCGGGCAAGTTTGGCCCTATCACCATGGTTGAGCTTACCTGGAATGTGAATCAACCAGGCCGCTGGCGCCGGCCGGAGTTATTAGGACAGCTGAAGGAACAGGATACCGACTGGAAACGCTTTATCATGAACCGGCCTTATGAAGGTTTTGACCCGCGTAAATACCTGGAATACCGCCTGTTCTGGCCATATTCGTCAGGACTGCCCGGACAGTGGATGAGCCATCAGATTGATACTGTACACTGGTTTACCGGCTTAAAACACCCGCGTAGTGTAGTTGCCAACGGCGGCATCTATATGTGGAAAGATGGGCGCCGCAACTGGGATACCATACTGGCCGCTTTTGATTACGGTCCGCTTAATGATCCTTCAACCGGCTTCCAGGTTACGTTTGGCTCACGCATGCACAATGGTGATGAGCATCCGGCCGAAATTTACTATTCAAACGGCGGCGAGCTTAACCTCATCACCAATACAGTATCGCCAAAAGGAGGTCTTACTCAAAAAATGGCCGATGCCATGCATATGAAGGCAAACCTGCTGCCTGAGATTAGCCTGGCTAATACCGAAAAGGTGGTAGCATCAGCCAATACCGGAGGTGATATACTTACTTCAAACCACGTACGCAACTGGATGGAATGCGTGCGCAGCCGTAAGCAGCCAAACGCCCCGGTTGAAGCCGGTTACAGCCATTCGATAGCCAATATCATGACCAATGCAGCTGTTCATACCGGCTACAAGGCCACTTTTGATGAAGCTACCCAGGAGGTAATGGCTAATGGAAAAGTTTTTAAATATTAATAGCTGGATAGGTCACAAACATTATTGACATCGGCTGTGCCTTGCCATTAGCGCACAGCCTTTTTAACCTTACATCAAGCAATGAAGATCATAAAAAAACTGGGACTTGCCGTTGCCGCAAATATGCTATTGTTTCCTGTAGTACACGCTCAAAAAGCCGAACCGGTAAGGCTGGTAAAAGCAACAAATAATAAAATAGATATCCTGATAGGTGGAAAACCCTTTACCAGTTTCCTGTATCCGGATACTTTAGAAAAACCCGTTCTTTACCCTTTGCGGTCGGCAAACGGCACATTGGTAACCCGCGGCTTTCCGTTGGCCCCACGGCCCGGCGATCCTACAGATCATCCGCATCACATAGGATTATGGTTTAACTTTGAAAACCTGAACGGTCTGGATTTCTGGAATAACTCCTATGCCATACCTGCGGCTAAAAAGAGCAGTTATGGCTGGATCCGCACCGACAAAATTTTGGAAACAAAAGATGGGACAAAAGGCATATTAGCCTATCATGCAAACTGGACAGATCAGCAAAAACAAGTAATACTGGAAGAGCAAACCCGCTTTGAATTTAGCGGAAATGCCCGGGAACGGATCATTGACCGTGTAACTACGCTTACTGCGGATAAGGACGCTCTTTTTAAAGATGCCAAAGATGGCATGCTTGGCCTGCGTCTGGCCCATGAGCTGCAAATCCCTGACCCTGCCGACCAGAAATTTACTGACGATAAGGGTAATGTTACCATAGTAAAAGGTGGTACCGATAAAGTTGCCAACGGTACTTACCTCACCAGCGAAGGCAAAACAGGTAACGACGCATGGAGCACCCGCGGCGTATGGTGCAAGGTATATGGTAAAATTGGAACCGATTCGGTAAGCGTTACCATTATCGATCATCCTCAAAACCCTAATTATCCTACTTTTTGGCATGCCCGTGGCTACGGCCTGTTTGCAGCCAATCCGCTGGGCGAAAAGGTGTTTACCAACGGCAAATCTGAAAAGAACCTGACTTTAAAGAAAGGCGAATCGGTAACATTCAGGTATCGGATTATCATACACAATGGGCCGCAAACTAACAGCGCAGCGCAATTAAACCAGGCTGCGGAGGCTTTTAAGTCATTTAAATAGCATCACCATATCAAACAAACCGGTCCGGGATATTTATCAGAATTACTTTTTATCATTTTTAAATATCCCGGCAGGTATGTCACGGCCCGCTGATCCCGGCGCAAGGTTCAGGTAATTACGGGGTTGTTACTTTTCGTTTCAGTCGGGCTGTGTGTCGTTACCGGCATCAGTTCGTTGGATATAGCCCATATAGCCATCATTTTACCGTGATAAGGGTATTACTCAAAAAACTCTCCCTCAATATTGTCTATCAATTTTGCGCCCCTTGCCCATTGCTGTCACCCTGTTTTAAATCATCATTGTTAACGCCGCGTTTCTTCTTAGGCATCTGCGGACCAAAATTCATTTTACCGAAATTGTAGGCAAAGCTAACGCCAAAAGATCTGAACGGCACTGAGAACCTGCTGCTTTGACTAAGCGGGCCGCTATTGATATTGGAAGTAAAGTCTTTATAATCCTTAAATGGCTGGGTAATGTTCAAACCAATAGTTCCGCGTTTTTTCCAAACATCCTGCTTCAAACCTATCACCCATAAATTGAAAGAGGGGTTTGTTCCCTGGAAAGTTCTCCTTGCCGAGTTCTGGATCAAAAAAGTTTCGGCAGACAAAGCCTTGTTTATTTTTACTGTTCCGCTAATGAAGGCATTGTACTGAACATAGGTAGACTGGCTTGCTTGCTGTAGGCTACTGATCACCTGCGGTTTATAGGTAAATGCATTAACGTTGCCCCGTATGGTTAGGACCTTGAACAATTCTGTTGAGCCAAAGAAGGTTACACCAACGGAATTATTGTTACCCACGTTAAGGTAATTGGTGAGGGAAACATCCCTGGTAACCGGGTTCCCGTTATTATCCACCGTGGTGTAAGGCACTGTACGCACGTAGCTTTCAATAATATCATCGGTCTTCCTATAATAGACGGAGGCATTGATCACACTGCTTTTGATGAAGGTAGAATAAGTCATTTCCACGGTCTGCGTAATTTCTGGCGACAATTCCGGGTTACCCTGCGTTTGGTTGAGAGGGTTGCTGGTATTCAGAAACGGGTTTAAATATTGCAGGCTCGGCCGCTGGATACGCTTACTATAGCTTAGTTTCAGCGTTTGGGTAGGCGTTAAAGCCTTTGAAATCACAAAGCTTGGAATAAAATTGGTATAGGTATTATCAAAAGGTGCCAGGCCCGCACTGACATTACCCGAATTTCCATTAATTTTTGTATTCTCTAACCGGGCACCTGCCTGTACAGTAAAACCATCTTTCAAATTTGCAGTAAGCAAGCCGTAGCCCGAGTACACGTCCTGGTCGTAACTATAGGTGTTGGATGTGGCCGTATTAAATACGTACGCGCCTGAAGCATCTGGATTGAAAAAATCGTATTCGCTGGATATCCTCCTTAAAATACTTTTCGCACCTGTTTCCAGCTTAAATACCCTGCTGATTGGTAGTACGTAATCCAGCTGGTAAGTATACTCGTTATTGGTACCGTTATTAACCGCATGCTGGTTTTGGGTAAAAGCAGAATATTCTGACAGATAGTTTACATCTGATGTGCCATGTGTCCATTGAAAAGCAAAGCTTAATTCTTCACCTTCCTTTTTAAACTTATGGGTAAAATCGTTATTCCAGTCAAAGTTGGAGACTTTGAATTCGTTGCTTGTTAAGGCTGTATAATCGATATTTCCCTCTGATGCAGAATTATTGCTATTGACCGAGTTACCTTTATTTTTAAATGCCCCTCCCCTTAGGCTAAAAGTAGAGTTAAACGTGTTTTGATCATTAAAATCATATCCCAAAGATGCCGAGCCATTGGTAAAATGACGATTTGATGTACTTTGCCCGTTTGACGAGGATGATGTAACCAGTTCGGTATTTCGACTGCTGAAAGATTGATAGGTGGTTTGCGGCCATCCCACGTTATAACCCAGGTTAGCTGTGATGCTTAATTTATTTTTGTTGAAATTGATATTTCCGCTCTCATTGTTTTGACGAGTGCCTACACCCATATTGACGGAGCCGCTTACACCGGCAACTTCCTTCTTCTTAGTAATAATATTGATAATGCCAGCCGAACCTTCCGCATCGTATTTAGCCGAGGGCGCCGTTATCACTTCAATATTCTTGATCTGATCAGAAGGCATGGATTTCAAAACGTCGCCCGCATTGGTTACCAACGCTCCTGAAGGCTTGCCATTGATCAGTATCCGCACGTTTTGATTTCCGCGCAGGGAAACATTGCCGTCCATGTCAACCGAAACCATGGGCACTTTGCGCAGGATATCAGAAGCATTGCCGCCGGCACTGGTCACATCTTTTTCTGCATTAAAAACTAATTTGTCAATGTGGTTTTCCACCAGGGCTCTTTGCCCGGTAACCTGAACATCAGCCAGCATCTTAGCGCTTGGCGAAACGATAACCTGCCCAAGGTTTCTGTCGGTTTTGGCTCCCGTTAAAACAACGCCGTCAATTGTTTTGGTGGAGTAACCTATAAAAGCGATTTGGATGCGATAAGTTCCCGGCGCCACACTGGTGATTTTGAAACTACCTTTCTGATCTGTCAGGCTACCGTTCACTGGAGCAGTTGTACCTGCTTTAAATAAGCTTACTGTCGAATAGTCCAGCGGCTTTTTAGTCAGGGAGTCTATTACGGTTCCGAAGATAGTTCCATTACCCATAGGGGCACCTGATGGCGGGCCTGCGGGCTGTTGGGCTTGCACGGTCCCTGCTGCCAATAAAAACCAGGTTATCAGTTTCAATGCCCGCAGGCTCGTTGTATTTTTTAAGTTGAACTTGTAATTTTCAGTTCCCATATTCGAGATTTTGAAACAAAACAAAGTAAATACATTGATCAAAATCTGCAGAATAGACGGATCGGCCTTAATAATAGACCAAACGAACGTTAGAGTCTATGGCTTTGTGATTGAGGAATTTTCAATATAAGCTATAGATCAAAGTTGTCATTCTGTCTATTAGTTCCTGTAAACCATCTATTACTTAAAAAAAATAAAAAAACATTTTGTCATTTGCAGCATCCCGGTGAGATGGGATTTAGTTGATTACTGTATTTGATACAGTATGGTGCGTTTTGCCTGAGAAACAAAACGCACTTTTTTTCCGCTATTTTTATGGTAAAATTCGCGATATGGCTTTTTCAGGCTTAAAGAAGATCTTTTTCTCAGTTCACTTTTATATAGTGGCCTGTTTATTAGCGTTAATGTTATTCCCATTATCCTGGCCCTTAAAACTCCCCGGTGAATTTTGGATCAAACAGGTATTGATACATTTGGTATGGGCAACGTTATTCTATGCCAACCTGCTGTACTTTACTCCCCAACTGATTTACAAAAACAAGGCTGTATTATTTGTTCTTTTGATGATAGCTATTCTCGTCTCCGTTGTGTACTTAAACAATTGGTTAGATGAAATAACCGGCTGGAAGGCTGTATTTACCAAAGTTTACAAAAACCCGGCAAAAAAATCATCTGACGATAACCATGTTTATAACTATTGGACCATTATAACTGCGCTTGTTTTACTCGGAGTGAGCACAATCATCGCGGTCTCCAGGAAAATTAAGGCCGACCAGGAAGCCTTCCGTGCTACTGAACAGGAAAAAATCAGCTCAGAGCTTTCTTTTTTAAAAGCGCAGATCAATCCGCACTTCTTTTTTAATATCCTGCATACCATTTATGCACTCGCCGATAGCAACCCTGTGGCGTCTAAAGATGCGGTTTACACGCTTTCGCATATGATGCGTTATGTTATTTATGAAACCAAGAACGATCTGACCGACTTGGAAAAGGAGATCAAATTTATTGAGGACTATATCAAGCTGATGAAGCTGAGACTGAGCGATGATGTACAGATCATTTTTGAAAAACAGGTCAACCTAAAAAATCATGAAATAGCACCCATGCTTTTCCTGCCATTTGTTGAAAATGCCTTTAAGCATGGCATCAGCGGTGTACACCCAAGTTACATTTATATAGAGGTCAGCCAATCTGCCAAAGAGTTGAAGCTGGAGATCAGGAATTCCCTTTTTGACGAACAGACAGCTCAGTTGGAAGATAGTAATGGCATCGGTATTGTAAATACGAAAAGAAGGCTCGACCTGCTATATCCCGGGCGCTACACATTATCGGTTGACCGCGACTCCAATATCAGGGAATTCATTGTAAATTTAACTTTCCGATTCAAATGAAAATTGACTGCATAGCTGTAGATGACGAACCGATAGCTTTAAAGCTAATTACTTCGTACATTGAACAAACCCCGTTTTTAAATTTACAGGGTACGTTCGGCAACGCTATCGAAGCGCTGAAAGCTATTCATCAACAACCCGGTCTTCAATTGATATTTTTAGACATCAGGATGGCTGACCTAAGCGGTGTTGAACTGGCCCGGATCATTGAGCAAACCGGAAAGAAAAAAGATCCGCGCGTTATATTTACAACAGCTTATGATCAGTATGCTTTAGAGGGTTTTAAGGTAAACGCGTTAGATTACTTACTGAAACCGTTTAGTTTTGTTGATTTTTCAAAAGCGGCTGCCAAAGCATATGATTATTTTGAGATTTTGGAAAGCGCTCAAAATAATATAACTCCCGGAACGCCTGTTGAAAAGAACTATATTTATCTTAAGGTTGATTATCAGCTGGTAAAGGTTAATATAGCAGACATCCTTTATATCGAAGGACTTAAAGATTATGTAAAGATTTTCCTGGCGAACCAGGATAAACCGTTATTAACCCTCACGAGCCTGAAAAACCTTGAAGAGAAACTCCCGGCCAGTATTTTCCTGCGAATTCACCGCTCATTTATCGTATCCAAAGAAGCAGTCAAATCCGTTACCAAAAATTCTGTCCAAATTACAAATACTACGATACCTGTAACAGAACAATATAAAGAAGTTTTTGCCTCATTCCTTAAGGATTGGTCTTGATCATCATTTGTTGTTCATCAGGGGTTAAATATTCATGAGCTGGCATAACCCTCGTTTCTCTAAAACGGCTCTACATGTTCCAATACAAATTTTACAGATCCTGCCATAAAGGAATGGAGGTTTGCATGGGTCGTAGACGCCCATCCTACTTTGTAAAATACTTTAAGAAGCACACGCAGCAATCAGCTACTGATTTCCTCAGGAACGGTTTCCCGAATATATCTTTTCTTTTGGGACCGTAGGCTTTGGGAATAAATAAAAAAGTTAAGAACGCTAATTTTTATAAAATGAAATTTTATCAATTACTACGCCAGGGTCAATAGCCCTGATAGATAATTTATGTGTCCCGGTGGTTAATGCTGGTAAATCTATTAATGCACTAACGTAATTATTTCTAATACCCTGGTTACGGTTGGGTCCATTCTCAACTTCCTTGCCATTTGACCCCGGCACTTCTGTTGTTGAAATAAATTTATTATCAACTAAAATGGCTACCCTTAATTGCATACCCGGATAAATTCTAAAAGTTGGCATAAAATCAATCCTCACCTTTGCTGAATTACCATCAGTTTTAAAATTGTAATTCAATGTTGGAGCTTTTACATCACCAGGTTTCCATGATAAATTAAGGTTAACCGGTGTCAATGCCATAGCCCGGCCGCTATTGCCCAATCCTGGTATAACCGACCATTTTGCGGTTCCAGCTGTGGTTTGTTCATCGGCAGATGAAGCGTTTCTTGTTATATCCGCCTGAATTGCTTTTTTGGTGGTATCCGGTTTCCTGGTTTCAGCCCATGGCCATGCTACCTGGCTATTCCATGATAGAAGATTTTGACCGGTTACTGTTCCCGGCATCATATATTGCCATCTTCCCCCTGCTATTTTATTGTTGTAATTATCAACTTCGGATTCTAAAGCTGCTTTAAGGCGATCTATCTCGACCTGATGGACAGCTTGATTTGCGCCATAAATAATTGCCCTGTCATGCATAAATATAAGTCCGGTTTCTGCCATGATACGGGCCGGAAAACCAATCATTTCTGTATAAGGATCCTGCTTATTTAAGGGTACGGACTTTGCTACAGAAGTTTCAAGATTTAATAATTTCTGATAATCAGCTTGTAATTGCATAGCTTCTTTATCTGACAAAGAAATAGCCCAATCACGATTCATTAATTCGGGTTTTCGTACTGTGCCTAAACGATAAAATTCTGTGAGCAAATTGTTAAGCGTAGTTACATTTTCATTAAAATGCTCTGTGAGAAATGTTTTTAAAAATTGGGGTTGTGCATCCGCCTGTTGACTTTCCGGGTTCCATGATAAGCGTGAAAAATAGTCGATCCCCAATTCCATCGGTTTAACATCACCTACGTTAATCACCCACATCGTCCGGGCCTGATTTTCCCAGGCCTTATGAAACTCTTCCCACATCAATGCCGGGGCGGTAGAATTGATCCAGGTATACGAATGAGGACCTCCGTAGTAAGATAAATGCCAGTATAATCCGCTACCGCCAGACCGCTTCCTTTCGGTTGGATTCGATAAGCGGCGAATGTATCCAAAATTGTCATCTACCCAAATCAGAGTTACATCACCAGGTACTTTCAAGCCGGCATCATACACAGGCAATACCTCTTTATAAGGAACAAAACATTGAGCAACAGCCCCCCATTGTTTATTGACGTATTGATTAATAAGATCTCGCTGGTCTTTAAATACCTTTTCTAAAAGGGTTATCCTTTCAGGTATACCTGACGGTGGCGATTCCATACCACGATCATGTATACCACGTATACCCATTGTCCAAACTGCTTCTTTGTCTTTTCTGTGCTTAGCAGTTTCTTTCCAGTATTTATAAATACTATCAGGATTAGTGCTATAATTCCATACACCTTTAAGTCTCTCGTTCCAATGCACGTTATTATACAGCATCGGTTCGCAATGTGATGAACCTGCAACAATACCATAATGATCGGCCAAAGCTACATTCTCGGGAGTGTCGCCAAATTCTTTAGACACTTCATGCATAGCAGGCCAAATATAGTTGAGCCGCAAACGCAACATCAATTCAAATAATTTTTCATATGTTTTGGGGCCAATGCCATGTGCAAAATCCTTTTCAAAGTTTTTCCTCGCCCATTGATTTATTCCCCAGTCTTCATCATTAATAAAAATACCGCGATATTTAACTGCCGGTTCATCCCAAGTTGGTTTAGGTACGGAGATCGTAACTGTTTTTCTTTTAGCAGTAGGAACATCTGCCCACCAATGCCACGGCGATACACCTATTTTCCTTGAAATTTGTAAGAGTCCATAAACTGTCCCTCGTCTATCGCTTCCAACTATAATGAGCGCTTTTTTTACGCCAGGTGCGGGGTTGTTAACTATTTGCCATAATGAAGCCTCCCAACGGCCTTTAATTTTATTAATATCTTTGATCTTGTGTGCAGCTATCAACCTATCAATAGCTGGGCTTTTACCAATAGTGCCGGCAATAATCATTTCACCGGCGGGGTGTTGCAAAGTAGTAATAGCCGGCGAAGTTCCGGTAACCTGTTTTATATCGTCAGCAAAAAAGCCAGCCGCAAGTTTCACCGCCTGGTAATCAGAATTATCAATAGCTAAACTTATACTTTTTTGAGCAGTGGCCACTGTAATATCTGTTGATTTTGAGGCTAAAGCAGTTTTTACACTCAAATTTTGAGCACTAACGCTTATTGTTGTTAAGGTTACCAGTAACAGTAGCGGTGTTGCTTTTAATATACTGCGGTTATAATATTTATAATAACTTATGCGGGTATTCAAGAGTGATTTTAACATTTATAATATTGTATCATGTGATCATATTAAAAATCAACCGAACTCGTGAGTTAAACCACCAGTTTGGTTAGGTTATTAATATCCGTAATTCTGCTCTAATTTAGCGCCTTTATTCTATTTTTCAGCGGCCTTTATGCTGTAGCTATCGGCACTGTAATATCGGCTAATTTTTCACTCCGTCATAAAATAACCCAACCTGTTAATTTCAATCGGGGTTTACCGGCAGGATTAGCATATCGGCCGCTCTATATTTTGATAAAAACAGTGAAAGGCTTCGGGGCATAGAGTTATGCATAATCTTTCCATTAAATTTTTGTTAGTTTCGGACATATAGAGGTTGTGCCACAAGTCAAGGTGAAATTTCCAGTGCTCCGGTGCCGGCAAAGTATGGGTTAAGCACTCGTATAGCGTAATGTAAAATTAAAGGGGCCTATTTTCCCCTTCAATTACCTTCACATTCTCCCTGTAAAGGCCTTCAACAGCGGTAACCGGTACACTTACACTTAACCAAGCTGGCCGGGTTGTATTTTTACCTGCCGGAAGTATTTTTACAGGGTTAATAACGCCCTCAACAAGGATGGAATCATGGTTCGGCAATATACCGCAGCCACCGCCTTCATTGTTTAGCCCATCGCCCATCACATAACGTACAAAACTCGCGCTTATATTTTTGGTGTACAATGGTCGTTCGTTACTCATCAATTGTGACAGGTTTGCTTATTCTTTCCGCAGTTTTAGTCTTAATCAGTTTGTTAGTAACAAGGTTTGGGAACGTACCGATTAACAGTTAATTATAACCTGGCCGCTCAATCACCTCCTTGCCAACTGGCTTGTTTACTAAATAATTGGAACAAGCACAATATGATCCGGTCATTAGCTGCAATCGGATGTTTCTTTGCTATAATTGTCGCTGTGCTTTATAATATTGAACAGCGCAACAAATCAAGTGTACTGATTAAAAACACCGGGCAAGAAGCATTAACTTTAAAATATTCAGAAAAATAGTTGTCCGGTTTTCGGTTGCTGCAAGGATTGGACAAGGGTAATTTTGACAAAAAATACGATGATGACCCGTGAAACAATGTACCAGGCGATTATAGATAAGGATGTAAAGTTCGAAGGGGTTTTCTTTACCGCGGTAAAAAGTACCGGCATTTTTTGCCGGCCAAGCTGCACAGCAAGAAAACCTAAAATAGAGAACGTAGAATTCCTTGAAACAGCAAACGAAGCACTCAAAAAAGGTTATAGGCCATGCAAGGTATGTAATCCGCTCGAAAAGCTGGGTGAGACGCCCACGTTTATTAAAAGGATAATTGAGGAACTGAACGAAAATCCTTCTTTAAGATTTCGTGAGAGTGACCTTATCTCCAGAGGAATTCAGCCTGTAACCATTCGCAGGTGGTTTTTAAAAAATCATGGAATTACTTTTAATGCTTATCAGCGAATGTTTCGGATAAATTCGGCTTTCAAAAAGATCCAAAAAGGTGAGGCTGTGACAATAGCCGCGTTTGAAGCAGGTTACGAATCATTAAGTGGTTTTAACGATCTATTCAAGAATGTTTTTGGGGCACCACCAAGTCAAAGCCGCGATAAAAATGTGATTGATCTTACCCGGATAGAAACCCAACTGGGAACCATGATTGCCTGCGCAGTGGATCAAGGAATTTGCCTACTGGAATTTACCGGCCGCAAAATGCTGGAAACAGAGTTAAAATCACTGGCTAAAATACTGAAGGCAAAAATCATTCCTGGTAATAACCGGCATTTTAGCATGTTGACCCAACAGCTGAATGAATATTTTGAAGGAAGCAGAAGACAATTTACCATTCCACTATTTATGCCAGGAACCAAATTTCAGCAAAAAGTATGGCATGCGCTTCAGCAGCTTCCCTTTGGTGAAATCCGGTCTTATAAGCAACAAGCCATTGATATTGGCAGCCCAGACGCGATACGTGCTGTGGCAAATGCTAACGGTATGAATAGGATTGCCATACTGATACCTTGTCACCGGGTGATCGGCGAAAATGGAGCAATGACAGGTTATGGCGGTGGAATCTGGCGTAAGCAATGGCTGCTTCAGCACGAAAAAAAATCCTGATCTCTTCTAAAGTTTAATTCACTTACTTACTATGAAAACAAAGAATATGAACCAAAAATGGTTCGTACTGGCAGTTGTTTTGACTGCTCCATTGCTCTACGTAATTGATATTTTTATTATTAATATGGCCATTCCGGGCATTAAAAATGGCGTACATGCCAGCAATGGCGACGTCCAGTTAATGATTGCAGGTTATCTGTTGGGAAGTGCTTCATTTCTGATCACGGGTGGCCGGGCGGGTGACTATTTCGGCCGGAAAAAGGTCTTCTTTTGGGGAATGTTTTACTTTACACTTACCTCATGTCTGTGCGGCTTATCACAAACGCCATTTCAGCTCAATATTACGCGTTTTTTTCAGGGAGTAAGCTCGGCTTTTATGGCGCCGCAATCCCTCGCTTTTATCCAAATTCTATTTAGCAATGAAAAAGAAAGAGCGACCGCCGTTGGCTGGTACGGTATTACGCTGAGCATTGCGGCAATAATTGGCCAGATATTGGGCGGTTACCTTGTTGATACTCACTTTTGGATCGCGGGGTGGCGACTTGTTTTTTTAATCAATCTGCCAATTGGTACCATTTCTCTTTTAGCCATTTGGAAGTTTTTAGAAGAAACAGAAAAAGATAGTAAAGCTGCATTTGATTATCAGGGTTCGATCATACTTACGATAGCGCTGGCTACAACAATCTATCCACTAACGCAAGGCCGCGATTTAGGCTGGCCACTATCGAGTTTGGTAATGTTGACATTATCAATATTTGTATGGGTGTATTTTGTTCTTAATCAGCGTCAAAAATTACAGCGTAACAAAGTACCATTAATAGATCTGACTTTGTTTCAAATCAAAGACTTTAACATTGGAATGTTGGCGGTTTTATTTCATTTCATGCTGCATACTTCGTATTTGTTAATTTCGGCGGTTTACCTTCAATCAGGGTTGGGGTACTCCGCATTAAATTGCGGGCTGTTTTTCATATTGCACGCGCTGCTATTTATGGCCTCGTCATTTTTTGCCTCATTACTAATCGTAAGATTCGGTAAATGGGTACTTCAGGTCGGGTTAGTTTTGATCTTAATTTCATTTTTGCTTCAGCTTCGATTTTTTGAACCTCATGTTAGTTGGATTACGATTAATCTTTTAATAGGATTATATGGTCTTGGAAACGGTTTGGTTTTACCTTCCCTGCTTACTATAGGTTTGAAAAGTATTCCAACGAAATTTTCAGGCGTTGCGGCAGGCGTTTTTTCCACTTTTCAACAAACTGCATCAGCGTTGGGCATTAGTCTATTGGCGGGTATTTTTTATCAGGTTCTTGCTTTTAATAAGGCGCATCCAGATTATAAAAAAGCATTTGACTATAGTCTGTCTGGCAGTATTGCCTTCTTATTCATCGTTTCACTTATGCTGTTTCTGTTGCCGAAAATTACAAGTAAACCTTATTGACCAGCGTGTTAAATATATATTTATCCAACATGATGTGTCAATCATATTTTATGGTCCCTTGGCAGGATCATAATCTTCGGAATTCTGACATTGGCAGGCTGGTCCATTATAAACTTGACAATACAAACAATATCGCCCGTATTTAATGGTTCGTGAATGCCCATACTCTCTTTAGGATGAACTGCCCAGTTTTTATGCAGCTCTGTCATCACCAGTCCCGGTTCAATACATGAAACTTGTACGGCACTTCCCGCAAGTTCAAGTCTTAAGGCTTCAGATAAAGCTTCCATCGCAAATTTGGTCGCAGAATAGGCTCCGGCTGTCGGCCGGACTTTGGTTCCCAGGACACTTGAAATATTTATAACATGACCAAAACCCTGTTTTTTAAATCTCTTAAGCAATGCATAGGTAAGGCGGAACGTCGATTCAACATTCACACGCATCATTGCGCACATCCTCTCAATATCTATATCATCAATAGTCCCTGTTTCAAGCGTACCCGCACAATTAAACAGGTAATCACATCGGTCATATTGATTATAAATATACTCTATCAGTTTATCCTGATATTCTACGGAATTGATATCTCCGGGAAATACGTCGGTAAAGTCATTTTTTAAGCCATTCAGTTTTTCTTCTCGCCTCGCCGATAAAATCAGCTGATATCCATCAGCGCTTAAAGCCTTAGCGATTGAATAACCAATACCACTGCTGGCACCTGTAATTAAACATACCTTCTTATTATCTTTCATATTGTTTAATCGTAATTGTGACCTAAAAGTTTTTAAGCAACTTTATTCATAAAGGCACTATTTATTATGAAGGCTTTCTCCCTGTAGTTATCCCGACACGATTCCAGGCATTCATCGCAATAACTCCCATCATTACTTCTGTAAAATATTTCTGTCCCAGTAGTTTAACTGCATGGTCATAAACTTCATCAGAAATACCGTGAGAGGAAAGATGTGTCATTTCTTCCGCCAAAGCTAAAATTGCCCGTTCTTGTTCGGAGAAGAACGGTGTGTCACGCCATACACTTAATAAATGAATACGACGATGGCTTTCACCGGCCGCTATTGCGTCTGTAATATGTTTATCAATGCAATAAGAGCAACCATTAATTTGCGATACCCTGATCTTTATCAGTTCTGCATGAGTTTTCGTTAAAGAACTCTGTGAAAGATATCGCTCGAATCCCATCATAACTTTAAATGCTTCCGGATCAGCATCTCTGAGAATTGTTCTGTTTGACATAGTAGTAATTTTGCCTTTAATTATTCGAAACTCACTGTTCTTGGTAAGAAATAAACGTCCTTTTTAATACGGCTCATACCGGTTCAGGATAACACATTTGTGCACCTGTTGCAATAAGCAGCAGGAGCATGCCTGAACTATCTGTTACCTAATTGAGATGATAAGATCGTTTCTAAAGTGATTTCGTGTTTCTTCGCCAAAATTAAAATCAAATAGGACTATCTTTGTGATCCAGTTTTTAAAATTCAGGTAGTCCATGCTTCCATTCGAAACACTTATTTCTATCAACAGGTCGGATAATCTGGCAGTGTTTAGACAAATTGCCAACCAGTTGATCGAGCATATCAGAAACGGCGTGATTAATAAAGGCGATCTTTTGCCAGGCACACGAGCAATGGCTTCCTTATTAAAAGTGCACCGTAAGACAGTTATCGCCGCTTTTAATGAAATGGAGGCCCAGGGCTGGATATATCCGATTGCCCGAAAAGGATTTGCAGTTGCGTTGGAACTACCGGAATTCAGGCCCCGAAAATGGGATAAACAAACTGCTGGTTATGGGTATGAAACCACTGTTCAGATCCCTCTAACCAACCAGGCTTCAACAGCCCTGATAAAACCGGAGGTGTTTCAATTGATCATCGATGACGGGCATCCTGATCACCGGTTGGCTCCCTTGCACCTGCTTAACCGGGAGTATAATAGCCGTATGAGAAATTCATACGCTTTCAGGCATATACCTGCGACACTGCCCCCGGGGTCAATTAAGCTACGAACTGCATTGGTGAACCATCTTGGAGCTACCCGCGGAATTCAATTACAGGAACAACACGTCATCATCACTCATGGTGCGCAGATGAGCATTTACATAGCGGCGAGTTTGCTATTGTCTCCAGGAAAGTATGTAGTGGTTGGCGAGCCAGGCTTTTATGTTGCCAATGATGTTTTCAATCATATGGGAGCACATATTATAAGGGTGCCTGTAGACGAGAACGGAATTGATGTTGCAGCGGTAGCAGAAGTTTGTAAAAAACACCCGATTAGTATGCTTTATCTGATACCGCATCATCATCATCCTACAACCGTGACCTTAAGCCCTTTAAGGCGAATTCGATTACTGGAACTGGCTGAACAATTCAATTTTATTATTGTCGAGGACGATTACGATTATGACTTTCATTACAGCTCGTCTCCGTACCTTCCCCTTGCAGCAGGTAATCATCATAACCGGGTGGTGTATATCGGATCATTTTCAAAATCTTTGACAACCAGTATTCGCATAGGCTTTATGATAGGTCCAACAGACTTTATCAGAAAAGCTGTCCGGTTACGGAGATTGATAGATATGAAAGGGGATCATATTTTGGAAGATGCGCTTGCAACTTTGCTGATAAACGGAGACATCAGCAAGCATCTGAAAAAGGCAAATAAAATATATCTCGAAAGGCGGGATCATCTATGCGCCGAATTAGAAGCACACCTGAAAGGGGTAGCAGCATTCCAAAAACCTTCCGGTGGCTTGGCCATATGGCTCAAATTTGATAAAAATTATCCGCTGAACAATATTGCAGCCAGAGCAGCGAAGCGGGGGTTGTATGTTAATGATGGTAATTTATTCGATACCCCTGAGATTAAGTACAACGCAATCCGTTTTGGATTTGCCTCGATGAATTTAAACGAATTAAGCGAAACAATAAACATCTTAGCTATGTCCTTGTAAATAACGGCCGCGGGGGTAATTGCGCCCTTAGCAGGTCCACATACCTGCTTTAGAGCCGCGCATACCAACAAAAGGTGTTTACTGTTGTCATCAACGGAGATGACCGCAAGAAATTCCGCCAGACTTCGGAATACTTTTTCAAAGCCAAAGCAGATGCTTGGTCAAAGCATCTGATCAATAATATTTAAAACCGCTTGTTGTGTTCATTGCTCTGAAGGCAAATTTTTGCCAATAGCAAATTTCAGGTTTCAGAAGTTCCAGATATCCCTTGAGGCTATTGTTTTGTCGACCTCCTTAATACCAGATCAGGCTTGACAATGACCTTACTTACATCATTCAGCGTATTTTTGTTTTGCAACCGGTCCAACAGCATATGGAACAGTTGCGTAGCGATTTCCGCTATAGGTTGGGCAATTGCGCTGATGGGCGGGTTTAAAATATTGAATACTTCGTGATCGTCGAAAGCTATTACAGAAATATCAGCCGGAATATTTAATTCCAGTTCGTTAACTGCTTTTATACCGCTTAATGCGAGATAATTAGTTGCAAATAAAATCGCATCGACATCAGCATTGTTCCTTAAGAATTGGACAATCAGGTTTATCGTAGCTTCCATGTCATCTTCAAATGACGCTTTAAGTACCAGGGGTTTTAATTTATGTAACGCTAAAGCTGCCTCATAACCGGCGAGCCTTTCGAGCATTTGAGTTTGATCCGAACTTATGGTAACTAATGCAACCCTTTTTGCTCCCGCTATAATCAAATGCTCAACTGCTTCTCTGGTGCCGTTATAGTTGTCTAATCCAACGTAGTCTGTTAGCGTATCGGGCAGGTATCTGTCAAACAATACAACCGGCAGGTTATCTCTTAATAACCCCCTGATTTCGGCATCTATATTAGCAGGCGGGGTGATGATATACCCATCGACCTGACGCGCCCGAAATACGCTTAACAGCTCCCTGGCCTTTTCAGTATCATTTTCCGTACTGCAGTAAATGATCTTGTAACCGTTTTTATAAGCCAGAGCTTCCAGGTGATAGGCAATTCGAGAAAAGAAATGATCGGAAATCTTTTCAACCATAAGGCAGATCATCTGCGTTTTGCCTGTGCTCAGGCTCTTGGCCAGCTGACTGGGCCTATACCCCATTTGTTCGGCAAATGCTAAAACTTTTATGGATAGCTCTTCGCTTATTCTTTTTTCCCCCGCCTTTCCGTTCAAAATAAAAGAGACCGTAGACTTGGCTACATTCAACTGACGAGCAATATCGTTAATCGATAATTTTTTCATTTTAAACTGGAAACAAAACTAAGAATTAAAGCCGGTCTGTTAACCATTATTCCGAATTTCAAAAGGGCTGGCGCTGTTAAGTTAAAATCCAGCTTCAAATATTGCCTTTTTAGCTTGCAAAACCGGTTTTATTAACTATAATTGTAATCAAAAAAACACAGTTCATGAACCGGCTGACCGATTAAAACGCCATATACATATAGGCTGATCATACGCAATAATAAACCACGCTGAAAAGTATAGCGACTATTTCGCAGCAATAACAATCAGGCTAAACCATTTTACGATTAAATAACCATGCAAAAAGTTCCTTTTATCGAGAAGAAATACATAGTTAACTTCATTTTCGTGACCTCATTATTTTTAATGTGGGGTGTACTACATGCCATGAGCGATGTATTGAACAAATACTTCCAGGAGGCATTGAACGTTTCCAAATCACAATCCGGCCTCATTCAACTTTCTGTTTTCGGCGCCTATTTTATAATGAGCATTCCGGCAGGCTTCTTTCTAAAAAAATTCGGTTATAAGCCAGGTGTTTTACTTGGCCTGGGATTGTTTGCTACAGGTATATTTATGTTTGTACCTGCAGCGGATGCTGCCTCATTTAATTTTTTCAGGATCGCCTTATTTGTCATGGGCTGTGGCATGGCGACACTCGAAACGGTAGCACATCCTTTCTCGGCGGCTTTAGGCGACCAGCGCACAAGCGATATCCGTATCAATTTTTCACAAATGTTTAATGCCATTGGTGCCATCTGCGGGCCGCTTATCGCCTCTTGGTTCCTGCTTAGGGCAACCGGCGCCCATACTAATGACCTTTCGGCTGTTAAATCCCTTTACATCGGTATCGGCGCGGTTATCCTTTTCCTGATAATCGCTTTTCTTTTTCTTCGCGTACCTTCGCTTACTGACCCTCATGCGGTTACAGCCGCAGATGATGCTGAAGCCTTGAATATTGATCTGGCGCCTTCAAAAAAGCTATACCAGCATAAGCATTTTGTATGGGCTGTTGCTGCACAGTTTTTTAACGTTGCCGCCCAGGGCGGCACTTGGGCTTTTTTTATCAACTACGGCCATGAAGTCATGGGCTTTAGCAACCTTACGGCAGGCAACTACATGAGCGTTTTTATGCTAATGATGGCTTTAGGTCGCGTTATAGGAACATTCCTGATGAAGTTCATTGCACCTAATAAATTACTGGCTTTATTTGCGATAGCAAATATTACGATGTGCGTTATCGTCGCTCAAGGATGGGGATGGACATCCTATATCGCGCTGATGATGATCAACTTTTTCTTCAGCATTATGTTTCCTACTATCTTCAGCCTGGGGTTAAAAAACCTGGGACGGCACACGCAGCAAGCTTCATCATTTATATCTATGGGCGTTGTAGGCGGTGCGATTTTCCCACTACTGATGGGGCAAATAGCTAATCATAATGTTGCGCATGCCTACTACCTGCCTATCATATGCTACCTGATCATCTTTTTGTTTGCCTTCAAATTCTATAGGGTTAAGCACTAAGTATATCATACGCATTATTATTCCGGCCATCTCGTTTACGAGGAACGCCTTATTTTTTGGAGGGTAATCAGTTAGTTGGCCGAGTCAAAAAAAACGATGAATGCGAGCTACATCCCGTTAAAAAATCACGGCCCCAAATTCATGGGGCCGTGAAACCAATTAATAGACCAGGTTATGAATAGATTATCCCGGGGATCTTTCGTGCCTGAAACGCCGGTATTTTTCCGGGAAACAAACACAGCGTTGCGTTCCTCACGGCAACCTTCATATTTTTTAATAATTATATTTCAAGCAAGCACAGGGTGTAATTAAGCACGGAAGCCGGAGCTCTCTGACCATAGGCAAAGAACCTGTTTAAAACCGTTTAAAGGTTGACCTTAAATACATTTTTATTGACAATATATCCATTTGCACCAAACCCTGCGCTACTATTCCCTATTTCAGCTTGATAGTGAGATTGGACTATCATTGACGAGAATTTCCCCTCATAGTTCTCAGAATAAGTAGAATTTACAACCAGATTGACGGCAATCCCCCTTTCATTGATATCAAGCGCCAAAAGGTTGATTACGTAACCAGCATTTATAGAATTTTATCACTCATCTTGACTCGTTTTCCAGATCAAAACCTTTAAATGATCCATACTCATGAGGTAGCCCTTTAAAAAATAATCCAACACGGGGAGCCCTGTCCCACTGGGGTAAAAAGCTGGTCATGATAGTCCCGCCTGCAAACATTTTAGTCCACGTGCTTCCCCCGTAGCGGTAGTAAACCCCGCAAGTTTTATCTGGCGACATACGAATCTTAAATTGAATGGATTTACTGCCAATTACTGTTGCTGAATCAGTAACCATAAAAACACCTTCTTTAACCATACAGGAAATTACCTGATTACCTCTAATACCTATGCCTAACGCGGATTTAACCGATCCGTAAAAGGCAAGCCCTTTTAATGCATTGTTGTGGTTGGTTACGGTGGTGGTGATGGTAAAGTTATCAGATACTGGGCGCAGGCCGTAGATGATGCCCATTGTGTTGCCATTGAGCATTCTACCAGTTAAGCTCAATTTGCCATTTAATTGTTTTACAAATGGTTGGGCATAGTGGAAATCATATTGCCAATACATAGCCGGCGTTTTATCCATAAATTTATCATGAATATTAGGCAATGCAATTGCATTGGCAAACGCACGCATTTTTGGCCATCCATCACGACCTGACCAGTCAACGGATGAGAGTATGCCATGCCTGCCCGTAAAAACATTACTTCCCTCCGTATAGGCGTGGCACAGATATACATATTTTCCTGAATACGTTTGTACGAGAGTACCATGACCGCTACACTTCCAGCCAGCGGCAGCCTGTAGTATTTCACTGTCCTCATACTTTTCATACGGGCCCGTAAAATTATTGGCGCGGGCAACTTTTACATGATAACTGCAACCTACTCCGCAACAATCTCCGGCTGAATAAAACAGGTAGTAATATTTGCCTTTTTTGACAATACTTTGCCCTTCCATGCCTTTTTTGTCATTGTCTTTCAACAAGGATATAGGCTCTCCTTCGGCTTTAACGCCGTTAGCCGATAGCTTCCGGGAAAGGATCTCGATGGGACGCTGATCCAATCCGTAAGCCTTAAAGGTGATGTAAAGTTGGCCTCTGTCGTCAAACACAAATGGGTCAATCGCTTCTCTGCCGCAGGAAATGACCACACCGTGATCTTTAAATCCATGATCCGGATATTTCGAGCTTGCTACACCAATGCAGGAAATGCTGTCGGCTTTACGCCGCGCTGTATAATAAATGTAATACGTGTTGTTGATGTAAAAATATTCGGGTGCCCAAAATGAGCCGATTGTCCACGTGGGTGCCTTATCAAATACATAACCAACCTGCCGCCAATGCATCAGATCTGCAGAGTGATAGATAGGAAAATGTGGTGCCCATTCAGACGACGTGCCTGCGGCATAATAGCCTTTAGTCGTTCGAATGATCGTCGGATCGGCAAAATCCCCGGGAATAACAGCGGTTGTGGTTTGAGCATAGCCTGTGCCCGACATCGATAGCCAAAGCCGGCTAACGATCAAAAATATGCTTGATAGTTTCATTTTACGAATGCGAATAATTTGAACAATCGGCGCAAACTGCAATCATGCGTTGTTTTCAATTCGATCGACAGCCGCGCCCAATTACCTGATTTTCAAATAAACCGCATTAAATTGACCCGAGGTAGTTTTTAAAAATCAATTTTTCTACATTTCGTATCAAAGCTGATGCTTTCGGATCATTGTACGATATTTTACACCTGCAATATCAATTCTGGTTCACTACCATATTGGTTACGTTCCGGTGTTCCATTCCATACTTACTGTCTGATGTTACGCCATCGCCATTGGCCAACAAAATCCGGTAAGCATTTTTGTTATGAGGAGCCCCTTTTCCATCGAAATCAAAAATCTTTAATCTTTTGAAATTATTCACTTCAATACCGTTTGTAAAGTAAGCCTGGTTAATAGTACTGTCCCATTTGATCTTGAAATGGGCGATTGTTAAACCATTAACATAATTAGCCATCAGGCCCGGTATTTCGCTTGCGAACAGCTGATCTTTTTCGTAAAGCGCCCCACGCACGTCAATATTGCCACCTGCCACGTCATTTAACTTACTATTTATCAACTCAAAAGATACGTTATCGAATCGCACATCCTGAATTACACTCTCGTTACTACCGTAAACAAGCATGCCGTTCTCGCCTTTGCAGTTAATATTCTCAAAACTGAGATTTTTGATAATACCCAGTTTCACGTTCTCTTTTCCCCGAACGGCTGAAACATGTATCGGTTCGCCATTCCCCCACCAATCACCGGTACGCAGGCGGGTTTCAATCGTCATATCACTAAACGAAATGTTTTCCAATGAGCCCTCATCGCGTAAAAATATCCCTATACCGCGTGTAGAATTAGTGATGTTAACATGACTAACGTGAACGTTACGCACCGTATTCTGATCTAAAAAGCCTATCCGTATAGCGCTGGATGAGGACTGTAAATTGCAGTCGGTCACGATGATGTTTTCTGATACATGCTTTATATTCTTAAAACCGGCCAGTTCAAAATGATGATCATACCCCGTTATAGCTATGGCGTCGTCGCCTGTCCTGATATTGCATCCGCTAATCACAACATTGCTACAACTTGTTACATCGATCCCATCGGCATTGGGAACCAATAACCCGTTCCATAGACGGATGCCGTCGACCCTAACCATGTCGCAGTCGGCAAAATGAAGCGTCCAAAAAAAGGAGTTAACCAACGAGATATTCCTTACCTGAACATTTTTGCAACGACTGAAGATTACCATTTGCCGTGGCCTGTCTTTCGGTACAACTGGCCCGTCCCCTATTCCATTTTTTTCTTGTCTAAATTTTTCTTTTTGCCGGGTAAGCCTGGGAATGAACGGTATCGAACTATGTAAGGCGATCAAAGATCAGTTCGAAACCAGCCATATTCCCTTCATCATCTTATCAGCAAAAGATGCCTTAGACACTAAAATTGAAGGAATGGAATCCGGAGCTGATTTTTATTTCGCCAAACCATTAAGTATAGAGCTATTAATATTAACCGTTAGCAATATATTTGACCGGGCGGAAAAGCTGAAGAAACGTTATACAAATGATTATTTGTCTGAAGCTACCGAGCTTGTACATTCTGAGAAAGACAAGGAATTCTTTCAAAGGCTTGTCGGAATAATCGAAGATAATATCCAGGACCTCAACTTGGATGTAGACTTCCTATGCAGACATTTGTATATCAGCCGGACAAAACTATATCAAAAAATTAAAGGTATTACCGATCAGTCGGTCGCGGAGTTTATACGCACAATCAGACTCAAGCGAGCTATACAGATTATGACGCATGAAGACGTATCTATGAGTGAAGTTGCCGACAGGATCGGTTTGCAAAGCAATTCAAATTTTTCAAGGGCTTTTAAGAAAGAGTTCGGTAAATCGCCGTTACAATTTATGCAATCCTTAAAAAAAACATAAACTGTCGTTTTAAGAATTGAGCACACATAAAAGGAATATAGACCGGAAAGATCATGTAAATTGCAACAAATTTTCAGGCATACTCTTAGCCGGCGTCGTGCTGGTTAACGGCGCTGCAGGTTTGATATATTGATGCAGTATGCGAAAAGATTTTATAATCATTGACTAAGAGAATAGCGAGATTTGGCCAGGGAGGCCCAATACGCATTATCGTTAGGTTTCCGCATCCTGGAATCTTCCGTCATGCTACCTTATCTTCGACATATTTAAATTTATCCACCGCCCGCCTATGGCCTATTCAAGGATACAAAAAACGCTCCGGATCTCATCCCGGAGCGCTGTCTTTACTAAATCTTTACCATCATCGCTGCCCGGTCAATCTCGTTTAGGCAGTACCTTTATCCGAACTAGTTTTTCAGTTCATATTCAAAAACTTGCTTTTGAGGCGAAAGCTTTACGTTTATCTCAACAACCGGGGCCGCATCTTTTTTCCGGTTAACAACTCCTTGCGGATCGATGTTATCCACCGGTTCGATCATGGTGTAAGCCCCCTTTAAGCCATTTAAAACCTTATTGTTTAATGCTATCTTGTCCAGGTTCTTAAACCCGTGCATCACAAGCTTAAGGCGCGTAAATCTACTGTTAAAATTACCCGTGGATTCGCTGATAATTAACTTTCGCTGAGTTGGATCAAAGTTTATAACTCGTTTATTAAAGTCATTATTTTCATAGTTATATGACTTACCGTCGTCCTGATAAAGTATAAATGTATTATTCAGCCTGCCATTATATATGTGCAGTGTAAGCGTGTCGGTTGGTGCTTCTGAAGTAGTTTGTACCAGCGACTGCATTGGGATAATGCTGCTCTCTTTTACAAAAACCGGCAGGTGGCTCATGTTAAGCGGCTCAACCGCTTCCTGCTGTCCTTGTATCTGCTCATCATTGTATAAATTATACCATGTTCCCTCTGGAAAATATATCCTGCCATATTCTTTAGTACTTTCAAACGGGGCTATCATAAACGCTCCGCCAAACATATACTGATTTTGAAAAGCGGGGTCATAAACTTTTGGATCAAAGGTATAATTGATAGCCAACGAACGCATTACAGGCATCCCGGTCTGTGTCGACTCATAAAAATTGGAGTACATATAAGGAATGAGTCTATACCTGAAATTGATGTAGTTACGACTGATCTCCAGCGCATCCTCGCCGTAAGCCCATGGCTCTGATGCTTTGGTATTTAATGCGGTGTGGTTGCGATAGTAAGGAATAAATGCACCTATCTGCATCCAGCGCGTAAATAAAGAAGTACTTGCTCCGCCTGTGAAGCCGCCGATGTCCATCGCCGTGAATGATACTCCACTTAAACCGAGGCTATTCATCAGACGTACGCCAAGTAACATATGGTTTTCTTCTGCGCGGTTATCACCGGTCCAGATAGCGGAATATCGTTGTAAACCGGCATAACCCGAGCGGGTTAAAATGAACGGGCGCTCTTTGAAATGTTCCCTTGCACCTTCATAACTTGAGCGGATCATTTCTAAAGCATAAACGTTATGTGCCTGCAGATGTGTGGTTTTTGCACCGTCAAAGTCAAACAATACGTTCGATGGCATTTTTTGTCCCCAGGTTGAGATCTCGTTCATGTCATTCCAGATACCGCTTACACCATTATCAGCAAAGAACTTAACTTGTTTACGCCACCAGGCCCTGCCCTTCTCGCTGGTAAAATCAGTGAAATTACACCATCCCGGCCAAACCTGACCAGTATAAAAAGTTTTATCGGGGTATTGAATAAACACACTGTCTTTAGCGCCGCTTTCATACGCCGGTGCGCCTTTTTCAACCTTGATGCCTGGGTCAACAATAACTGTAAGCTTAAAACCAAGCTTATTGAGCTTTGAAGTTAGTTCCGCCGGATCTGGGAAACGATTTTTATCCCAGGTAAACAGCTGGTAACGGTCCATATAATGGATGTCGAGTGTGATACCATCGCTTGGGATCTTTTTTTCGCGCAGGGTTTGAGCTATACGCAACACCTCAGTGTCCGGATAATAGCTGTACCTGTTTTGCTGATATCCTAAACTCCAAAGCGGCGGCATCTTCATACGACCGGTCAATGCTGTATACGACTGGATAATACCCGCTATGTTTTGGTTGTAGATAAAATAATAATTCACCTCCCCGCCATGGGCGCCAAATGATGAAAAACGGTTATTACTCGCGCCAAAATTAAAATCGCTTTGATAGGTATTATCCATAAAGACACCATAGTTGAGTTTATGGTGGATACCTATATAAAACGGGATAGTGGAGTAAATCGGATCCTGATCAACCTGGTAGCCGTAGGTATCAGAGTTCCAGTTAGTATAGGCATTGCCTTTACGATCAAGGTTACCCGTTTTTTCGCCAAGTCCAATGAAACGTTCGCCGGGCATCATGGTTTTATAGGTGGTTACCTCCTCGCCAACCCACCCTGTTGTCAGGCCGGGCTCATCCTGGTTTATAAGTTGCCCATCGGTGGTATAATATGCTATCGCAAAAGGTTTTTTTTGGATAACTGCCTTTAACGAGTCGGTGAATATAGTTACGCTTTCTTCATTTTGTGTAATTATTGTTTTGACTTTTTGAGGCTGCGCGACGACGGCATAAGAAAAATCTCTACCTAAAGGTTTCTTATCTAATCGAACACGGATAACCGAAGGCGAATAAACTGCAACTTTACCAAATACGCCTCCCGCTTCAAAAACTATCTCCTGACCGTTAACAATAACTTTCCCCAAATTACCCGGCATAAGCACAGGCGATTGTGCCATGAGCCTGGATATGCCCATGACACAAATTAATATTAAAGTGATCTTTTTAAATTTCATGTATCTGCTTAAAAAATTATTGCGTTAAAACCATGTGCTGGTAAGGTTGCAATGCTAACGTACCATTTAATGAAACCGAAGCCCCGGTAAAGGCGTTCTTCCACGAAGTAGTGTTCAATCCCGCAGGCACGGTATAAGCCACAGTGTTGTTTTTCAAATTAGATATCACCAATACTTTTTCTTTACTGGTTGATTTGGTGAATACCGCAACATCGTCGCTGCTGAAAGTAGCAAGGTCGCCATTTCTTACCGCATCGCTATTTTTACGAAAAGCAATGATCTTTTTGTATTCGGCAGTCATATCCGGATTAGTGCCCCAATCTATGGGTGTATGATAAAAGAAATTAATACCGCGGGTACAGCCTACCTCCTGCCCGTTGTAGATCATAGGCACACCTTTCATATAAGCACTTACCAAAAATGCAGCCATTGAGCCGATCTTGCCACCGTAAAGCGCTATTGGGCTGCCGTCGCTATTGTACACATCATGGTTGGTAATATACCTAACAACTTGTGAACCGTTGAAAGCGCCCGAGTATTCGCTCATATTTAATGCCGAAAGCTGTGTAACAGAGCCGTTGCCCGCGTAAACCTTGCTTTCAATTGTTGAATACCAGGCCATGCCATAGGTCATCTGAAAACCTGCCTTAAAATGATCATCACGGGTACCTTCTGCCAGCATCAGCAGTTTATGGGTGCTGATTGTTTTAAGGGCATCATTAGCTTGCTTCCAAAAATCAAACGGAACAAAATCAGCAGCATCACAACGGAAACCATCGATATTGGCATTGTACACCCAGTATTCCATGGCGTCGATCATGGCTTTGCGCATGTCCTGATTATCAAAGTTCAGAGCGGCAACGTCTGTCCAGTTAGTACCAGTTGGCGGGATGATGTTACCGCTTGCATCCTGCTTATACCAACTTTTGTTGCTGATCCATGCGTTATCCCATGAGGTATGATCGGCAACCCAATCCAGCATTACAGCCATGTTTTTGCTGTGCGCAGCGTCAACCAAAGCTTTCAGGTCGTCCATATTGCCAAATTCGGAGTTAACCGATTTGTAATCTTTAACTGCATAAGGCGAGCCTAAGCCACCTGCAGACTTTAGTACACCTACGGGGTAAACCGGCATTAGGTACACCACATTAGCACCCAACGCCTTGATCGAGTCCAGGCGGGCGGTAACACCTTTTAATGATGCATCATTGCTAAAAGCACGGATATTTACCTGGTAAATAATAGCGTCCTGTGTGTTGGGTACGCCGGCAAAAGGAGTGCCGTATTGGGTGTACGGCGTGTTATTTGCCAGCGTGTTGTTGCTATCTTTTTTACAATAGCTAAACAACGAAACAAGGCAAATCAACAGAATATTGATCATCATATTACGGGTAGTTTTAAATTTCATCGTCATCATCAATTAAAACAGGGCGGCACCTGTTAGCACCGCCCTGCCATGATTAGTTTTTATGTAAAGTGTATTTGTAGTTGTTGGCATCGTGCAGGTCGAGCGTAATAGTATAGTTGCCGCTCGATGGTACGCTCAGGTTATCCAATGTTCCATTATAGCCATACACAGGGCTATCAGCATAGGTGAGCCTACCATCTTTGGTGATACCAAAATCGATATTCCAGGCATTATTAGCCCTAAACTTGAACGACCCCGACGCCGACATATCGCAAGTCAATGTCCAAACCTGTTTGGCAACATCGTAAGTCATCTGGGTATCGGTACTCCAGCCGCCCGGCGAGGCATCACCTAAAATACTCCAGGTAGTTTTGGTATACGTCCAGGTAAGGTTATTGGTATTGGCTGATAATTCGTAATAACCAGGCCCTGGCACAACAAGACCACCGGCTAAACCATCGGTTGATAGCTTGCCTTCGCTGGCGTAGCCGTAATTGATATGGTTCCAATCCCTATCACTTGTAAATTTAAAATTGAAAGTTCCGCCAGCCGGGAAGTATACATAACCCTCGTAAATTTTATTGGATTGCAAGGCCACAATTGATGTTGCCGTACCCGGCGACCAGCCCTGATAATCGCCCGGAACATACAATGCCGGAAAACCGGTAAACACCTGGTACGGACTGATAGTTATAGCAAGCCCCCTGGTATAAGTGTTCCTATCCATCGTAGCCTGTGTTCTGAAAACCAATTTACCGGCAGTGTTAGGTTCAATACCCATTGAAATAGCAAGTGTGTTCAGGTCCGAGCCTTTGTATGCTTTAGAAAGTACATCATCGCCCACTACAATGTTTTTAGCGTTTGCCCAAGCGGTAGTACCAACTGTATCTGCCGGTACATCAACCTGCAACGTGTAAGTTACTGCTGCCTTAATAGGAAATTTAACTGCCGGCCACGAAAACGTGATAACCGAAGCATCATCAGTGGCGGCTGAAAGTGCCACCGTACCCGTGGAAGCTTTGATAGATGAGTCAAAACCTATAGGCTCAAGTACTGTTAGTTTGGCATCCTTTTTACAGCCCAGGGCTAAGCAGGACACCAGCATTATGCTGAAATTGATTAATTTTTTCATCATGTGATTTGTATTTAGTAGCCAGGATTTTGTTTTAAACCGGGGTTAGCATTAAGCGCGCTGGTAGGGATCGGAAACAGTTTTCTGAAATCGCCTACGGCAGGTACAAAGCCATGTGCAAGGGTAAACTTGTTAAACCTGATCATATCCTGCCTGCGATGGCCTTCCCAATTTAGCTCGAAGCCACGCTCATCATAAATATTATCCAAAGTCGGGTTGCCTGATAACGCGCTCAGGCCCGCACGTGCCCTTACCTGATCAATAAATGGTTTAGCTGCAGCGGCGTTACCTAAACGTACATTGCATTCAGCTTGCATCAACAGGATATCGGCATAGCGATAAATAGGAAAATCATTTGATTCGCCGCTGCCGTCTGCAGGTTTGGCCGGAAAAAATTTGATGTTACGGATACCTTCATTCGGGCCGGCGCCAGGATTATCCAGCGAAGAAACATTGGCAGTGTAAGTAACACCACCCGCCTGCGAGCCTACTAAAAATTGTTTTCTGCGAATATCATTGGCATCATACTTATCATAGTATTCTTTAGGTACGATAGTACCGTTCCACCCGCTGAAACCGATAAGCGCTAAACCGTTCGCACCATTCAAGCTACGTATGGTGTAAATATTGCGCGATACAATATTCTCGGTAACATAAATAGCCAGAATCGTTTCATCATCGGGCAGTTTATCGCCAAAAAGCTCGTAATATTTACTACCAACCGGATTGGTGGCATCAACATCGCCAGGGTGCAAAGAATAACCGCCCGAAGCGACCTTGTTACAAGCGGCCAAACACTCGGCCCATTTAGCGGTACCAGTATACACTTCGGCATTTAAATAAAGCTTAGCCAGTAAAGTATAGCCAGCCCATTTATTAAAACGACCATAGTAAACACCACCTTTGGTTTCGGATAATTTATCTACATTTTCGGTAAGTTCTTTCACTATAAAATCGTAAACATCTTTGCGTTTGGTTTGCGGAATTTTATCAACTGTAACACTATTGCTGGTATAAAAAGGCACATCGCCAAAATCATCTATCAGCAAATAGTAAAACCAGGCCCGCAATACTTTAGCTTCGGCAATTTTTGATTCATCAGCCTTGGCCTGGGTCAATTGATCGATAGCCAGATTGGCCGTATAAACTGATTTATAAAGCCAGTTCCAGGTATTACCAATAATAGATGCGCTTGGCAGCCATTGCCGCTGGTAAAGTTGGGCAAAATCAAGTTGCCAATCGCCTGTGTTACGGTGTGGGATCACCTGCTCATCAGACGAAAAGCAGTTCAGATCGTACCAACCATTATCAGCACCGGCATACCCAACCCCGCCCCAGTTACCACCCACCTGCGAGTAAACGCCAGCCAAAGCAACATCCGCGCCTTTAGCCGAGCCGTAAAACTGATCGGCAGGGTATTTATCGTATACATTTTCACTAACCTTAGTACAGCTTACAGCTCCCAGGCCAATAATTAAAATGCTTGTTAATATCTTTTTCATGTGTTCTCTGTCTCCAATAATTATTTCAACACTACATTTAAACCAATGGAAAAGGTGCGTGTACGTGGGTAAATACCATAATCGCCACCAGAGCCATTACCGCCACTTACATTTAGTTCAGGGTCGATACCGCTGTATTTGGTAATAACCAACAGGTTAGTACCGGTAAGCGATACGCGTAACGAACTGATGTATTTAATATTAGCTGTATTGAAGCGATACCCGAATGATAGGTTTTCCCAGCGCAGAAACGAACCGCTTTCCAACCAAAGATCTGAACCATATTGTGAAGTATATAAACCCATTGGAACAGCACTTTGCAGTACATTTGCTTTACCCAAATTTTCGAAATAGCTTAATTGCGAACGGATCTGGTGATAAATTTTGTTACCACCAGAGCCACGCCATACCATCGAAGCATCGAAGTTTTTATAGCTGAATGATGGGGTGAATGCATAAGTATATTTGGGAGTAGCCTGGCCTTCATAAACCCTGTCGGCACTTTGATTGCCCTGATCAATAACACCGTCTTTGTTTTGGTCCACTACGGTTTCGGCGTTGGCAGCATCTTTACCTGCATGTTTCAGGATATAGAACGTTCCGATAGGTTTCCCTTTAATGAGGAATGAGTTTGAGCCCCAGCCCACAAAATCGGTATTCAAGGGAACGCCGCCTATAGATCCACTCAGGTTAAGTACTTTATTTTTAAGCAATGAACCGTTACCGGCAAGTATCAATGAAGTGTTTTTGGTTTTGATTAGCTGGTAACTTAAGGTTAACTCCAAACCACGATTAAGCAAACTGCCTACGTTAGCAGCTATACTTGGGTACGGATAAGGAGGCTGTGGCACGGTGTAATTAAACAGCAGGTTATCTGTTGTGGCTGTGTACGCGTCGATTGATCCGTTTAAACGGTCATTAAGCGTCGTAAAATCCAAACCGATATTGGTTTGCTTGCGGGTTTCCCATTTTAAGTCAGGGTTCGCGTTCTGACTAATCACAAAATTGGTGATCTGCTGCCCGCCGAAGTAGGTAACGCCTGCATACCCCACTAACTGTAGTGAGTTTTGCGGTGCCAGGCCTTGTTGGTTACCTGTAATACCCCAGCCACCACGCAGTTTAAGGTTGCTAAACACGTGCTGATCTTTCAGGAAAGATTCTTCAGTTAATCTCCAGGCAACCGATGCCGAAGGGAAATTACCCCATTTATTATTCACCCCAAAAACAGATGAACCATCGCGTCTGTAGCTTGCAGTTAACAGGTATTTATTTTGGTAGGAGTAATTTACCCTGCCTAAATAAGATACCAGCTTCCTGTCATTTTTATATGATGACATATCCCCTGGAGTAACTTTACTTAGGTCGCCCAATTGAAGCGCATTATAAGTAGCAATATCATTGATGAAACCCTTGGCCTGAGCGAAGTTGCCGTTGTAAGTTTGTCCCTGCCACTCGTACACGGCTATCGCATCTAAATGATGTATACCAAAATCTTTTTTATAGTTCAGGCTGATATCCATCAGGCGTTCATCCTGGTGATAGTTGCTAATGTTGGCAATACCCTGGTTATCGATGGCTGATGCCACGGTAGATTCCGCAGGCAAGTAATAGCCTGTATTGCCGTCAACCTTACGCCAACTACCAAACCAGCCTGCCGTTAATCCTTTTGTAAGTTCAATATCGGCCCTTAAGCTGCCAAACAGGTTGTTATTTTTTACATTGTTAACAACCGTTTGGGCAACTGCATAGGGGTTAATATATTGGAACACGTTAGGGTCGGTATAGTAAGTACCATCGATATTGTAAACAGGATCTGTTGGGCGGGTTACATAAATATTACTGAACAGATTTGATGTAAATGCTGCACGCCCAATACTCGGCGGACTGTAATTAGCATTATCAATACCATTATTGAGGTTCATGGTAAGCGTAAGCTTATCATCAAGCGCTTTTTGGGTAGCCTGGATCCTGCCGATGTAGTTTTTGTAATTAGACTTGATAACGATGCCATTTTGCAAAATAGCGCTGATGGAAGCCCGGTAGTTAAAGCCATTGGCACCACCACCAAACGACAGCGTATGGTTTTGTGTTACACCGTTGCGGGTAAGCAGGTTGTACCAATCGGTATTTGAACCATGATTGGCAGATGCAGGTACGCCATAAATCTGGGCCTGCTGCCACCATTGGTCGGCATTAAGGGTTGGCAACCTTTTGGAGATCACATCGAGTGATGAATTTTCGTTGTACTCTACCGTGCTGGTGCCATTCTTGTTCTTTTTGGTAGTAATGATGATAACACCCGGCGCACCGCGCGAGCCGTAGATGGCCGTGGCAGAAGCATCTTTTAAAACATCTACCGATTCAATTTCGGAAGGAGGAACTTGCTTTAACAAATCCATATTTCCCTGCACTCCATCAACTACAACCAATGGATCATTACCCCCGATAAGCGATGTTATACCACGGATACGTACACTTGGCGCAGTGCCTGGTTCGCTACCGGTTTGGGTAACGCTTACCCCCGCTGCTTTACCGGTTAGCTGCTGTAGCGGGTTGGTTATTGGGCCGGGGTTCAAATCTTTAGCACCCAGATTGGTAACCGCCCCTGTTAAATCTGTTTTACGGACAGAACCATAACCGATAACTACCACATCGGCCAGCGATTTGGAATTGGGTATCAGTTTTATCGTTAAAGGCTGATTAGCATTAATCACTCTTTCGGCTGTTACATAGCCAACAAAAGCGATGGTTACTGTTAGCGATTTCGCACCGGTTTGTTGTAAAGAAAACAAACCGTCATTGTCGGTAACGGTAGATGTGTTTGCTCCCTTAATGCGAATAGTAGCACCGGGCAGCGGACCGTTCAGTTCATCAACAACCTTACCGATAAAAGCGCTTTTTTGCGCGAAGGCTGTAATTACGAAAGTTAAAAACAGCATGGTTAAACCATACTTAAATAAGTAAACTTTGTTCATATAATTGGGTTTAATTGGTTTATAAAAAACCACCGGCAGGTTGCCGATTGCTTTTATCAAAGTAAAAGCGCATTAAAACCAAAAACAACGGATATGGATGGCTATATTAAAAATACAACAAGCTATATAGATACAACTATCTAATTTTTAGATAATTACAACAAACCCAAAGACATCAGTATATAGATTTTTATAAGATAAAATATGGATAGATATGACTGCCTTCATCCACACAGTTAACCCTGCGCCACGTCTGCCACTTCTTTAACAGCTTTGATGAGCATAATATGGTCCTCAAACTCATCGTTGGGAATAAATGATTTGTTTTTGACCTTTGTTTTGTAGGTATAAATTGTATTGACCGAATAGTTCAGGATTTTACCGATGCTTTCGTTATCGTGGATCCCTAAACGGATGAGTGCAAAAATACGAAGTTCGCTATTCAGCAATTGTCCTTCGCTAAGGCGTACGCGGTGGGCCCCGTCAAACAACGCATTAAAATCCTGTACAAAATTGGGAAAGATGTTCAGGAATACCTTATCAAAACTATGCGACAAATTTTCCCTTTCCGAACCGGGATTAAGGCGGTTCAACGCCATCAGCACTTCTTCATAACGCTTCTCTTTTACCTTTTTTTCAATTGAACGCTTGAGCCTGTCAAGCTTTTCAATATAATCGGAGTGAATATTGAAGAAATAGCCGATATACTCGTCCTTGATCATATTGGCCTCGTCAAGCTTGGCGTTAAAATGAGAAAGTTTGCGGTTGGCGCTATCGAGGTGATTGTTGGCCTTTATCAGTGATGTGTTAGCTTCGTGAAGATCATTATTCTTATTAACAATGACCTGATCGGCAATACGGAGTTTTTTTAACTGCTTGGAAACAATGAATGCAAAAATGATAACAATAACCACCAATACGGTAATAATAGAAGCATAGATCATCAGCGAGCGTTTTTGCTTTTCTATCCCGTTGATCTGCTCGCTTTCAATAATCGGCATAATGATACTGATCTGCGCTTCTCGGTGTCTCGCACCATAAAAAACCGCATCGTCAATAGCTTTATTAATGTAATTATAAGCCGTTTCTATATCCGTGTTTTTGATCCTGTCGGCAAGGTTTGTCAGTGCCACCGATTCCTTGGTTGAATGGCTATTATCAATGATGGCTGACTTGATCAATAACGGCAAGCTCAGATCGTCGCGGCCAAGGGCATGGTAAACAAAACTCAGGCAGCTATAATTGATAGCGCTATCCTGGTAAGTTTGCTCAAAACGCAAAAGCTTTTGGTAAGGCACAACCGCAACCTTATAATCATGAGTACGGAGCGACTTTAATCCGAATGCCGAAAGATACTCATATGACTCGGGTTTATTTTGACGCATGATCGAATCACAATATAACAGGCCTGCTTTACTATATTGGTCATAATAGTCGCCTATGCGATCAAAATCAGCCAGATCAAAATTGCTGCGGGCCTGCAGAAACAGGTACTCATATCGTTGTTTATCCGTCAAAAATTTGATATTCACTTTGCTTAGCGTATCCAAACCTTCTTTAAACATACCGGCCGATACCAATACAAAACCCATATTTACGCGCGAATAATTTATCTTGTTCTGATCATTAAGTTCATACGCGCAGGCATTGAGTTTTTTACAATAGACAAAAGCCGAATCATGGACAAAGGATTTATAAGCGTTAAAAAGCCGCTGATAGCAATTATACCGGCCTGTTAATGACGAATAGTTCTGCCGAAGTAAATCTTTAAAAACTTTAATCTCCTGTTGCTTTTGCTGATCGTATCTTTTTCGGTTATTCAGTACATTATTAAGCGCCCTTTGAAGGCTATCCGGATTGTCCGATGTGATAGACCTTGCTGCTGAGGATAGCAGGCAAAACATGATTATGCATATAATAAAGTCTCGGTTGCTCAAATTTTAATAATTGATGGTCTATAGAGTCTCAAAGTTATACAATTACATTTTAGTAATTAAAATGCCACCATTACTAAATTGATTTTTTCCAGCTAAATCCCACCCGCGCTGCAAAGATGTTGTTGTTTAAATACTTTCGAACTCAACATTCAGCGGAATCGGAAAATTGTTAAGAAATCAATTTAACAACAGCGGCCTGAACTTCATCTAATATTTTCCAATCCGGTATGATGTAAATATCTGTGGTCTTCCTATTTTGATCGATATGATTTAACGCAAAAGCCACATCATTTTTAGAAAATCTAAAAGTATAGTGCCTTATAGCGATCACACCGCGATCTTCGTCATTATATTTATCACGAGCAGCATTGAACAAAACCCTTAAATCCCGCATATGATTATGTAATCCGGAATCAGATAGGCCCTTATGCATTACAATAACTTCCTTGTTTGAATTGGTTCAATCTGGTTATTTCCTTTCTCCACGCAAAAAGGCTTCATATTTAGGGAGCATGAGTGAATTAATGTTTTCAATTGGGATAACGGACCTTCCAAAGTAATCACACAAACTATTGACAACAGTCTGCAGGTTCGCGGCCGAACCCTTTCGGTTATCTTTTTTTAGTTCAGCAATGTAGGCCTTGCTGAATTGTACAAATTCCACCGATGGGGTTTCGCCTTTATTTTTCAATAATTTGGCCAACTCTTCGGCCGTATACAGGTCAACCATCGAACCAACCTCACTTAATTTCTTGCGATATGATGCGAGATCTAACGACACTTCGGTCAATATAAAATTGTCTTTGATTGTTAAATCTTTTTTTAATTGTTTTTCGGTAATGTAATGAGGCCTACTTATGTAAACTTGCTTACCCCTATGGGTTAGTCGGTATTTGATATTGAAAGTCCCATCGCTTTTTTTATGGTGTTTAAAACCACATTCTCTAATTGTTGCCATATGACGATTCGTTGTAAAACATTTGTAAAACATTTTCGTCAAGCTGAGCAGTTTTTCATGTTTAATTGAGCAAGCCGATCAACCTGACTAAATCAAATTTTCCATGTAAAACTGCCCTATGGGGCATAAAAAAGGCCCATTTACTTACGTAAATGAGCCTTATAAAGCGGGTAAGCAATGGGGCTCGAACCCACGACCCCCAGAACCACAATCTGGTGCTCTAACCAACTGAGCTATGCCTACCGTTTTGTTTCGGGTGTGCAAAAATAGGAATCTCCCGGTTAATTGCAAACTCTTTTTTAAAATTACATTAGGCTTACCCGTTTAATTTAGAATGATTATGCTTAATAAGTATTTTTGTAAAATGGCTGAGCAATTGATAGAACTTAATGTGACCGGCATGCATTGTAATAATTGCGCGATGTCTGTCCATAAATTCCTCGAAAAAAAGGGCTTACACAATATACTCGTTGACTTCGCAGGCGAAGAGGTTAAATTTTCAACAAGCGATGAAGCCAGCCTCCCTGATATAAAAAAAGGAATAGAAAATTTAGGATTTAAAGTTGTTGATGACATTAATACCTATTCGGTACCGTTTTATGAACGGGTAGAGAACAAATTTATCTTCTGCGCCATCTTTACCGCGCCGCTTTTACTGCACATGATATTGCCCTGGCATTTTCTGCATCAGCCCATTATTCAATTATTATTATGCCTGCCGGTTTTTATTGTGGGATGTTTGCATTTTGGTAAAAGTGCCATCAGTTCGCTTAAAGGAGGGGTCCCTAATATGGATGTACTCATTTTTGTGGGCTCGACATCGGCATTTATATACAGCCTTATTGGCACTATACAAAACCTGGGAGCCCAATATCAGTTTTACGAAACCTGTGCCACTATTATTACGCTGGTGCTGCTGGGTAATGTATTCGAAAAACGTTCGGTAAGCCAAACTACTTCGGCAGTAAAAGACCTGATCAAATTTCAGGAAGTAAATGCCAATCGCATAATAAATGGAAGTATTGAAGTAATCAGTGCCAAAGATGTACGCCCCGGCGATACGTTGCTGGTTAACCAGGGCGATAAAATACCGGTTGACGGCGAAGTCCTTTCGGGTCAGGGCGCGGTTGATGAGGCCATGCTCACCGGCGAAAGCATTCCTGTTGAAAAACAAAAATATGATAAGGTTATTGGCGGCACGATACTAATTAACGGCAATTTCCACATGCTGGCAACCCGTGTTGGGTCAAATACCATCCTCGCCCAAATTATCGACCTGATGAAGAAAGCGCAGGCGGCTAAACCACCGGTCCAAAAACTTGGTGATAAGGTTGCGGCTGTATTCGTCCCCGCGGTAATATTGATAGCATTGATCACCTTTATGCTTACTTATTTTGTCGGCAACGCCGGTTTTCAACATGCTATGATGAACGCCATCGCGGTACTGGTAATATCCTGCCCTTGTGCTATGGGCCTGGCTACTCCCACCGCTGTAATGGTTGGACTGGGTAGGGCGGCCAGGAACGGCATATTGGTAAAAGGCGGGGATACTATTGAAACGGTTACCAATACCAAATACGTAGTGTTTGATAAAACAGGCACTCTTACAACCGGCAAGTTTGCTGTTAATGAGATCAGGCCTGAAGATGGCGCCGATTTGGAGCAGATAAGAGGAATAATCACAGCTATTGAAGAACGCTCCAGTCATCCAATAGCAAAATCGCTTGTAAGTGGCTTAAAAGGCCTGCCTCAGCAAAAGCACATTTTAAAATCGGTTAAGGAAGAAAAAGGCCTTGGGATGCGGGCTGAAGATATCCATGGCAACAATTACTTTTTGGGTACAGCCAAAGCAGGTAATGACGGGCATTTTAACCTGGCACTTTATAAAAATCAGGTCCTGATGGCGCAAATTGCTGTTGACGACCAGATAAAGCCTGAAGCGGCGGCGCTTATAACCCAACTTAAACAAATGGGTATTGTCCCCGTACTGCTAAGCGGCGATAAAAAAGACCGTTGCCTTAATGTAGCTAATCAATTGGGCATAACCGAAGTGCATGCAGAAAGTCTTCCTGAAGAGAAACTCAAAACAATTGATATCTACAAACAAAAAGGCAAAACAATTATGATAGGCGATGGTATTAACGATGCCCCCGCCCTAACCCATGCCGATGTCGGTGTATCCATGAACGACGCCAGCCAGGTAGCTATTCAGTCCGCCAGTGTAGTGTTATTAAATACAGACTTGCATTCGGTGATCAAATTTTTACAGATCAGCAGGCATACGCTGCTTACCATAAAACAAAACCTTTTTTGGGCCTTTGCCTATAATATCATAGCTATCCCTGTGGCAGCAATGGGTTTCCTTAATCCTATGGTTGGCGCACTCACCATGGCGTTTTCGGACGTGGTAGTGATTGGGAACTCATTGAGACTGAAGATTAAGAAAGTCGATAGACCATAGTCTATAGCTCATATTTTCTATTTGCTTTAGATCAATGCAACGTATGATTTAAAGTTTCTTACTTTTGCCATGGACTATTAACTATCGTCCATGGACTTAAGATATGATCGAGATTTTTACAGACGGGGCTTCAAGCGGTAATCCGGGACCAGGTGGATATGGTGTGATCTTGCGTTCAGGCCAGCATTATAAAGAGCTATCTGAAGGGTTTCGCAAAACTACCAATAACCGGATGGAACTGTTGGCGGTAATAAAAGGCTTGGAAGCGTTGAAAGCTCCCAACCAGGATGTAATGATCTTTTCCGACTCCAAATATGTTATTGATGCCATTGAAAAGCGCTGGGTTAACGGCTGGGTTGCCAAAGGCTTCGCCGGCAAAAAAAACAAAGACCTGTGGATGCGCTATTTAGAGATTAGCAAACTGCACAAAATTAAATTTACCTGGGTACGCGGCCATAACGGTCACCCTGAAAATGAACGCTGCGATCAACTGGCTGTAGCGGCAGGTAAGCGTCCTCCCCTGCTTATTGATTCGGTTTTTGAGGCGGAGAATGCCAGGGCGGGGATGGTGTAAATAATCACCTATTCACAATTTACCATTTCGACGAACCTGACATGGAAAGTGCGTGAGCGGTGAGGAGAAATCTCCTATGATGAAAATCTGCTACAGAAAGGCAAAAAGTCCTAAAAAGCGTGGTAATAGATTATATAAAGTTATAATATATAAATGACTA
>NZ_JBNPWO010000018.1:0-122352 GCF_050433785.1 Mucilaginibacter sp. 3215 | reverse complement strand
ATTGAACCTAAGAAACGGAAAAAAGCAGCCTTTGAGATTGTTTACGACATATTCAATCCCTTAGGTTAACGGATATGGTGTTGTCACCAACAACCTTTCCTAACCATAGGTTCTTGTAAATTACCGAAATTTTTCGTTACTTATGGGATAGGCAATCGCCGGTGTGAGGAGTTGTTGGTGACAACACCAACAACGGCGAGATCAATTCTTAAATTCAAGAAATTTTGGTTCAGACAAACGCAAACATTCTGTCAATCCTCAAATTCTGTAAATTCTGATTCAGACAGTTTTAGTTTTCATTGATCAATATATCTTTCGCCATAACCATGGGTACGCTGATATATTTTTTCTCCATGTAGTTGATCACCTTTTCCAGGATCTCGCGCGATTGCTCGTCCAGGCCCTGTACCTCATCGGCAAAAACCGAGTTGATGGCGGTATTGCGGATCTCCTTGATTTTTTCGGGTACCTGGCGCATAGCTACCTCAATACGGCGCTGTTTAAGCTGCTGTATAAATTCGGCTATGTTTTGTTCAATAATAGCTTCGGCATGTACCAGTTCGTGGTAGCGTTCCTGGAGGTTCTTTTTGGCAACCTCGTTAAGGGAGTGTACTTCGATAAAGTTAACCGGGAATTGCTCTAATACTTCGGGAGCTGTATCATTTGGGATGGCAAGATCCACAATAGTTTTGCGGCCGGTTTCGCCGTTTAACAGCGATTTATAAATTTCGGCGGTAATGATGGGCTCAACTGCGGAGGTGCAGGTAATAATAGCATCAAAACCTTTATTGTATGTTTTCAAAGCTTCAAGGTCAAACGCTTCGCCACCCAGATCGGCAGCTAATTTTTCGGCATTGGCCACTGTACGGTTAAATACCGCGAAGTTTGAAAATTTATGTTTTTGAAGATATTTAGAAATATTACGGTTGGTTTCGCCTGCGCCGATGATCAAAACACGGGCATTTGAACAAAGATTAAGGTCTTTTAGCTTGCGGTAAGCCAGCGAAACAACTGAAATTGGATTTTTGGAGATGCTGGTATGCGTATAAACTTCTTTGGCTGTTTTTACCACGCAGTTCATGATCATGCGCATGGCATCGCCGGTTAGGCCTGCCTCTTTGCAATGTTCATAGGCCTTACGCAACTGGGCCAGGATCTCCTTTTCGCCCACGATCAAACTCTCCAGCGAACATGAAGTACGCAACAGGTGTACCATAGCTTCCTGGTCTTCATAAATAGACGCGCTATCCATAAAAGTACTCAGTGAATCATGGCAAAGCTCTGTGTTAAAGGCTTCTATGAATTTTTTGGCAAAATCTTTGTCAACAGATTGTGGGGTTGTCATTACAAATTCCACACGGTTACAGGTAGCCAGGTAGAAGATCTCCGGGATATTGAACTGCTTTTTAACCTGTGCAAGTTTATCTGTCAGATTTTCCTGGCAAACCACCAATCTACCCAATTCCTTCAGTTCAATCTGTTTGTGCGTAAAAGCTATTACCTTTAGATACTTCAAAGCAGTTTTAAAATTTGACCGAACAAAAGTATCACTATTCGGCACATGCAATGTCAACACTTTGTCAAACAGGCTTATTTGGAATGGTTATAAATTGTAAAAACGGCTTGTTTTGCAGTATTTAAACTGTTTTGCAATACGTATCACAAAATATTTGTAAATTAAAACATGGATAAGTATAAAAAAATAAGCCTGGTAATACTCATGGCGTTTTACGTGCTTGCAGGCCTTAATCACTTCCGTGATCCGGACTTCTATTATGCCGTAATGCCCAATAACCTGCTTTATCCTGAGACAGTTAACCTCCTTGCAGGGATTGCCGAAATTTCATTAGGGTTGTTACTTATACCATCCAAAACACGGTACTGGGCTGCCTGGGGAATAGTTTTAATGTTGATCGCCTTTTTGCAGATCCACGTGAGCATGGCATTTAAAGCACCAATGAAGTTAAATTCCATAACAGTTACACCTTTTTTGGCATGGTTGCGCTTAGCACTGCAGTTTGTACTGATATATTGGGCCTGGTGGCATACCTCTGATCGAAAGAAAATAGCCTAAACCAAAATGGGCTTTGGCTGTTGGGAAGATGAGGCAGGGGCGATGAGCTGACTCACCCGGCCGACGCTTCGCTGGGCCACCCTCTCTATGCTCTGCATAAAGAGGGTAAAAAATAAATACCCTCTTTGCGAAGCAGAGAGGGGTGACAAGCGCAGCGATGTCGAGGTGCGTAAATGCCGCTCTGCCCAAAAACGATACAACAAATTATATATGGATCTGCAAAGTATTGAAATGCGTAACCTGGAAGTACAGGACTACCAGGAGCTTAAAAAATCAATGAAATCGGCCTATATGGATATGGATGAGGACTATTGGGACGCCAATTCTATCCGTAAGCTAATCAAAATATTCCCCGAAGGGCAGATCTGTATCACCGTTAACGATACGGTTGTCGGCTGTGCGCTGGCCATAATTGTTGATTACCAAAAATTTGGCGATAACCACACTTACAAGCAAATAACCGGCGACAGCACGTTTAAAACCCATAATGATAAGGGTGATGTGCTTTATGGTATTGATGTGTTTATCCACCCAAAATATCGCGGATTACGCCTGGCACGGCGTTTATACGATGCCCGTAAGGCACTTTGCGAAAAGCTGAACCTGAAAAGTATCATAGCCGGCGGCAGGATTCCCAACTATCAAAAGTTTCAGAACGAGCTTACGCCCCGCCAGTATATTGATAAGGTAAAGTATAAAGAAATTTATGATCCTACGCTTTCCTTCCAGTTATCAAATGATTTTCACGTACGTAAGGTGTTGAGAAATTATCTGCCCGAGGATAGTCGCTCAAAAGGTTTTGCCACGCTTATTGAGTGGAACAATGTATATTACGAAGAGGTAAGCGATGCCATTAATCATAAAACGGTAGTGCGCATTGGCCTGGTGCAATGGCAGATGCGATCGTACAGTAACATTAGCGAGTTGATGAAACACGCCGAATATTTTGTTGATGCCGTGAGTGATTACCAGGCCGATTTTATCCTGTTCCCCGAGCTTTTCAATACACCGCTTATGGCCGATTACAATCACATGGATTCGGCCAAGGCCATGCGTGAACTGGCCAAATATACCCAACCCATTATCGAGGAGTTTTCAAAACTGGCGGTTTCCTACAACGTAAACATCATAGCAGGCAGTATGCCTTATATTTTTGAGGAGTCGTTGTATAATGTTTCCTACCTGTTCAGGCGGAATGGGAGTATGGAAGAGGTATACAAAATTCACCCAACCCCGGCCGAGATCAGCTCATGGGGGATGCGTGGTGGCGATGAAGTGAAAGTTTTTGATACCGATTGCGGCAAGGTTGGCATCCTGATTTGTTATGATGTAGAGTTTCCGGAACTTTCGCGCATTTTGGCCGGTCAGGATATGCAGATCCTGTTTGTGCCCTTTCTTACCGATACGCAAAATGGCTATAACCGGGTTAAGTTTTGCGCCCAGGCCCGTGCCGTGGAAAACGAATGCTATGTGGCCATTGCTGGCTGCGTGGGTAATTTGCCCAACGTAAATAACATGGGTATCAGCTATGCACAGTCGGCAGTGTTTACACCATCGGATTTTGGCTTTCCAACCAATGGTATCCAGTCGGAAGCTACACCAAATACCGAGATGATCGTAATTGCTGATGTTGACCTCTCATTGCTGGATGAGCTGCATGAGTATGGCAGCGTGCAAAATATCAAAGACAGGCGCACGGATTTGTATAACATTACTTTTAATGGGAAGAGGGTGTAAGGGAATAGTTTTAAAAAGTATAATAAGAAGCGTCATTGCGAGGTACGAAGCAATCCCCTATTGGCAGGTTCGCTCTGTATAGTTCGGGATTGCTTCGTACCTCGCAATGACGATATTTATGATGTTGCCGCTTGTTTTAAATTTTGTGGTTGCTGTTAAAAGAATCCCTGAATATTTTCCAGCCGGCTTTCGTGAGCTTCCACAACTTTAAATACTTTCCATCATCAATTACTTTACCATTTGGGTCAAAAACCTGCCAGGTACCATCCTCGGTGACGAATGCCTTTCCATCACCATAAATATTGGCCGTTTGGAACTTTACCCCTTTCACTTTTCCTGCAACAAAAGTGTCATCAAAATCTTTCCGGAGAGCCTTCTTCCCTTTTATAGTGGGCATATTGGGCGCTAACAATATGGCGTCATCGGTATAAAGGGTTACAATTGAAGCGTCACTTTTTGCAAATAGCTCGTAATAAAGTGTATTCGTTTTTTGAATAGAATTTTTGATCTGCTGTAAGCCGGGATTATTTGCCTAGGCAATGCCGCTTTTATACGTTAAAAAAAGACACAGGCATATAATTGCTGCAGTTAAGGTTTTTTGTTTCATAATCCTTTAAATATTGAATGAATAATTAAAGCGAAACTATATCCTTAGAATGGCTCAAAATTGTAAAAATCGGAACAGCTTAATTATTGAGCACCGCGGAAAAATCGGTTGAACTTTCGGGCGAAAACCGGGAAGGGAGCGACCCGGTAAAGAATTTAAAATCCTTTATAAAATGTGACTGATCAAAGTACCCGCACTCATAAGCGATGGAGGTGAGCGATAGTTTGTTTTCGGCAACCCGGTAAAGGCTTTTCTGAAACCGTGCTATCTTAGTGTACAAATTCGGGCTGAGCCCGGAGTAGTTTAAAAATATTTTCTGAAGGTACCGGGAGGAAAGACCGTATTTAGCTGCCACTGTATTGATATTCTCCAGAAAATTCTCTTTGCTTAAGTCAAGCATGATGTTGTTAACCAGCTTTAGCCTGCTGAATTTCGGCCCTGATGCTAACAGTCTTTTCGTCAGAAATTCTTCCACTAAATCTATTCTCCGGTCCGGCGTTTTGGCCTCCATTAATCTCAAATGTAAAAAAGCAGCTTCCTTTCCTCCCAACTCTTTGAAATCAATAACATGGTCATTAAATTCTTCTATCGGCTCATTGAAAAAGCAGGCAGCCGTATGGGTAAAAAAACGGATCCCAAACATACAGTGCTTACCGTATGATGTAAAGGTAAATGGCTGTATGGTTTGCCCCCACAACTGAATGTCGGGGCTGGTTACCAGTTCGCCATTTTTTATTTGTTGAGGGCCATCCGCTCCCAGGTTGAATAAGATCTCGATAGCGCCGGTAGCAAACACCTTGTCATCAGTCATAACAGGAATATCTGTTTCGCACACAAAATAGCATTGTATGAAATCTTTTAGTATGCCATGAGGACGGTATTCGGTATAGCGCATGTCGACTGCAATCTGATATATTCAAATTTAATATAACTGTTTGGATGATTTTGCTTTTCAGGGTTAAATAAAATCTGCGAAAAGCCTGAAAGGAAAATAAGGCTTCGGCTCAGTTGCACTGATTTATTTCAATAACATTTTCGGCCTTTAATACTAAATTAGCCGCCATGATCAGGAAAGATAATTTCACCCTTCCCGGCGCTAAAGGGCGGCCAATGCTTATCGATGTTACTTATGATGATGTTTTTAAAAATACACCACTGGTAATTTTTGCACATGGCTTTAAAGGCTTTAAAGATTGGGGTACGCATGATCTTTTGGCCCAATACTTTGCCGAAAAGGGTTTTCGTTTCCTGAAATTTAACTTTTCGCATAATGGCACAACGCCCACCAATCCCTTGGATTTTGCCGATCTGACGGCCTTTGCTGATAATACGGTCTCTATTGAACTGGAAGATCTCGACACGATCATTGACTTTGCCTGCAGCGGGGCGAGTATGCCTATGGCCAATGGTGTATACCTCATAGGGCACAGCATGGGCGGCGGTGTAAGTATTATCAAAACTGCCGAAGACAGCCGGATTAAAAAGCTGGTAACTATGGCTTCGATATCCGGTTTCCGGAACCTGTGGCCTAAGCAAATAGAACAGCAGTGGCGTTTGCAGAGCGTTTTTTACTTTGAAAATAAACGTACCGGGCAGCAAATGCCTGTTAAATCAACCCTGTTAGATGATCTTGACAATCACCCGCTGAGGCTGGATATCATCAGGCAGGCAGGTTTAATAAAACAGCCATGGCTCATCGTTCATGGTGATGCCGATTCTACGGTACCTGTAAGCCATTCCCTGCAGTTGCATGAAGCTAATCTTACTGCGGAATACATAGTGCAAAAAGGCGCAGATCATATTTTTGGCGGCGAACATCCTTTTACCGGAGATGCTTTGCCGGCCCAGCTGATTGAGTTTTGTGATACGGCAATATCATTCTTAAGTAAATAAAGGTTGAGCTGTTTCAACCAATCGTAACTTTTTTACGTTAGTTATATCATACCTGATATTAGTACTATAATTGTTGTTATGAGTTTACCCGCATCGCGAAAAAAAGGACGAAAATATCTCAATACGATACCTACCGACGAGGCCGGCTTTGGTAAAATGATCCCCATTTTAAGGGAGTACATGAACAACAAGGCCGAAAATACGCCTAAGAAAACTTTAGGCCCTTTTAAAACAGATCTATCGGTTTACAGTACTCCGCCCGCATCGGGTTTACGCATTACCTGGATAGGCCATTCCAGTATCCTGATTGAGATTGATGGCAAGCGCATCCTTACCGACCCGGTTTGGAGCGAGCGGGTTTCGTTTTCGCAATCATTCGGGCCGAAGCGGTTTTTTCAGCCGCCGATAGCTTTGGAAGATCTGCCCCCGTTGGATGCCGTGATCCAGTCGCATGATCATTATGACCATTTGGATAAGGCTACCATTAAGTTTTTTGCGGATAAAAACATCCCTTTTTTCTGTTCGATAGGGGTAGCGCAGTATTTAACCAACTGGGGCATGGCTGCCAACTTTATTACTGAAATGGATTGGGGCGATAGCGCCATGATCGGCAATGAAATTGTACTTACGGCAACACCCTCACGCCATTTTTCGGGCAGGGGCATTGTTGGGCGAAACGAAACATTGTGGTCGTCGTTCGTGATCAAAGGTCCGCAGCATAATATTTACTTTGGCGCCGATTCGGGTTACTCGCCCGAATTTAAGGCGATAGGAGAGGCTTTTGGTCCGTTTGATTTGACTATGCTGGAAATAGGTGCTTACGGAAAATTCTGGCCGGATATTCATATGGGGCCTGATAATGCTTCAAATGCCCATCTCGATCTGAAAGGCAAATTGATGATGCCCATCCATTACGGTACGTTTAACCTGGCCCCGCATGCCTGGTACGAGCCTATTGAATGGCTAACCGCTATGGCAAAACAAAAACACATCGATTTATTTGTACCCAAACCTGGTGAGCCAACCGAAGTAAAAGGTGCCTATAATTCTGATTGGTGGAAGGAATATTTATCTTAGAAGAATAAAAAACAATAAAAAACATGTCATTGCGAGCGTAGCGTGGCAATCGCACGGAGGCAGGTCCCGCCCTGTATAGTATGCGATTGCTTCGTCGTGCCTCCTCGCAATGACATAGTTATGTAATCGACCATTCCATGTCCCAATCCTACATATTAGTTATCAACGGTAAACCCGAAGGCCCGTTTACCATTCCCGAGCTCAAAACGCGCGGCATCAAACCCGGTGATTTTGTTAAAACCGATGATATGGTGGATTACAAGGAAGCCAATGAAATAGCTGAATTAAGAGAACTGTTTGGCTTTGCCCGTCCTAAATTACTCATGCAGTACTACGGCAGTTTTGATCAGCGCTGGCTGGCTTCGGCATTAGACTGGTTTATCCTATTTGGCGTTTTTGTATTGCTTGCAGCTATGGCAGTGTTCCTGTTCATTACGGATAAGCAGGCGCGGATTTATACTTCTATTGGTATAGTAGCTTTTACGCCCATAGGCAAATTTATTTATCATGTGATAATGGAAAGCTCAGCTAAGCAAGCCACTTACGGCAAGCAAATGCTCAAAATAAAAGTAGTTGATATGGATGGCAACAGGATCAGTGTTGGCAAAGCCATAGGCCGTAACCTGGCTAAAATATTTTCGGTATTGACCTTTTTTATCGGCTATCTGATGGCATTTTTTAATAAACAGCAACAGTGTTTACATGATATGATAGCGGGGACACTGGTGATTAAGGATAGGTTGGTGTAGACACGCTTTGAACATTAACGTTTAATGTTTAAATTTGAATATGGAATCATTAATTGTACATCCACAAAACAAAGAACAATTAAATGCTCTGAAAACTTTCATGAAAGCATTTAAGATTTCCTTTGAAGAAGAAAAATCTGATTACGATCCTGAGTTTGTTGCAATGGTTCTTAAGGGAGATGAAGATTTAAAAGCCGGAAAAGGAGTTAAAGTCGATATCGACAATTTATGGAAATAGTTTTTACTCCTGAAGCCATAACTCATTTGAGCGAATGGCAAAAGAGCGGTAATATTGCCGTTCAGAAAAAAATTCAGGAATTATTGCTATCCATTCGAGAGACACCATTTCAAGGGGTAGGAAAACCAGAAGCGTTGAAACATCAACTATCGGGGAAATGGTCGAGACGCATAAATAAAGAACATAGGATTATTTATGCCGTGAGTGATGACCTGATAAAGATATATGCTTTAAAAGGCCATTATTAATACGTTTTTTTTATCTGCCCAAACGAAATATATTTAGCCTCGCCTTTACCCTCTTCCTCTAACATTGAATCTATTATCGCTTTATACTCGTCAGTTAACTCCAGATTAATATGGCGCTGATACAGCAAGTTTTCATATTCACTTATCGGAATGATTACAGCAGTTTTTTTGCCTTTTTGATTGGTTATGAATTGAATTGCCATATTTAAATTTAGTAAATATTCTTTGATTCGATAACAAGTGAATTTGCAGTTAACTCAAACATTACAGCCTTTAAACATTACAACTTCCTCCCATCAAACAACTTTCGTATTTTTGTAATCTAATTTCCATCATTGATGAATACTGATGCTGTTAAAGTGCTGCCCGGCCGTTATTGTAACTCGTTAACCGAATATTCACGCTTTATTACCCGCGAGGTTAATATTGGCGATGTGCCTATGGGTGGGAATAACCCAATCCGCATCCAAAGCATGACTACTACCGATACTATGGATACCATTGGTACGGTTGAGCAATCCATCCGCATGGTTGATGCCGGTTGCGAATACGTGCGCATTACAGCCCCCAGCATCAAAGAGGCCCAAAACCTGGCCGAAATTAAAAAGCAGCTTCGCGCCCGTGGCTACACGGTGCCTTTGGTTGCAGATATCCACTTTACCCCAAATGCTGCCGAGGTGGCTGCCCGTATAGTTGAAAAAGTGCGGGTAAACCCTGGCAACTACGCCGATAAAAAGAAATTCGACCAGATAGATTATACCGACCTGGAGTACCAGGGCGAATTGGAACGCATCTTCCAGAAATTTACACCGCTTGTAAAAGTTTGTAAAGAATATGGTACCGCTATGCGCATTGGCACCAATCACGGTTCGCTGAGCGACAGGATTATGAGCCGTTATGGCGATACCCCGCAGGGCATGGTTGAATCGGCCATGGAATTTATGCGGATGTGCGAGCAGCTCAATTTTTATAACCTCGTGATCTCCATGAAATCGAGTAATCCGCAGGTGATGGTACAAGCTTACCGCCTGCTGGTTGAAACCATGGTTGCCGAGGGCATGAACTATCCGCTGCACCTTGGCGTAACCGAAGCCGGTGATGGTGAAGACGGCCGTATCAAATCTGCCGTAGGTATAGGCACTTTATTAGAAGACGGCCTTGGCGATACCGTACGCGTGTCCCTCACTGAAGAACCCGAAGCCGAAGCTCCGGTTGCTATTGAATTGGTGAAACGTTACACTATGAGGGAAAAGGCGAAAGGCGAAAGGCAAAAGGTAGCGGCAGCTAAAGTTAAAAACCTTTCGCCTTTAACCTTTGACCTTTCACCTTCAAAACACAGTCCCTACGAATATAAAAAGCGCGAAACCTACGAGGCTAACGCTTTCATAGGCGGGCATTTGGTGCCACGGGTTGTTGTCGACTTATCAAAAAAGAACCTGAAAGACCCGGCGGTATTGAACGAGGCAGGCTACCTGTACTCGCCTTTGCTGGATAAGTATAACATGGCCGAGCAATCGGTTGATTTTGTTTACCTGGCCGATGAATTGCCTTCATTTACCTTACCGGGCAACTTAAAACAACTATATAATTATAATACCTGGCTTAAACTGGCCGATAAAACCAACTGCCACCCGGTATTTACTTTACAGGAATATATTGGCGATGTCGATCGTTCATCAAAACTGAACCTTGTACATTTAAAACCTGCTGATATTGATTCGGAAGATTTCGGATCAATTCAACTGGATAAGTCGCTGGTGTTGGTACTTGAAACAGATGCTTTACACGGCATGGCCGAGCAACGTTCGTTCTTCTTCAAGATGGAAGAACTGGGTCTGGATGTACCGGTGATAGTGAAGAGAAGCTATATTTTTGAGTCCGAAAGTCCGGAAGTCGGAAAGTCCGGAAGTGAGTTTGTCCATGGTCCATGGTCCATGGACCATGGACAAACTCTTCTCCAACTCTACGCCTCTACCGACCTCGGCGCTTTATTGGTTGATGGTTTTGGCGATGGTATCTGGATTGATGCACCTGAATTGCCTACCGGGGTTATTACCTCCACTTCATTCGGCATTTTGCAGGCTACCCGTTCGCGCATTTCCAAAACTGAATATATTTCCTGCCCAAGCTGCGGTCGTACTTTGTTTGATCTGATGGTTACTACTCAAATGATCAGGAGCCGTACCAGTCACCTTAAAGGGTTAAAGATTGGCATCATGGGCTGTATCGTAAATGGTCCGGGCGAAATGGCTGATGCCGATTACGGTTACGTAGGCTCTGGTACCGATAAAATTACCCTTTACCGCGGCAAGGAAGCAGTAAAGAAAAATATTAGCTCGGCCAATGCGCTCGATGAGCTCATCAATATTATTAAAGGCGACGGCAATTGGATTGATGCGGTGCAGGAGTAATTATCTGAACCGGGATTAAACTAATCCGGCGATTCACCATGCATCCGGTGAATCCATAAATCCTAAAAATCCTGGTTCAGAAAAATGACTTAATGACTAATGACCCAATGATTAAAGCAGGTCAAAGCCAATATCTTTCCTAAAGTACATGCCATCATAATAGATCCTGCTTGCATCGGCGGTAGCCTGCTGCAGGGCGCTGAACATATCGTCCTGTACAGTGGTAATAGCCAATACACGGCCGCCGGTAGTTATTACATCATTGCCATCCATTGAAGTACCTGCATGGAACACGATCGAGTCGCGCACGTTTTCGGTACCGGTGATCACTTTATTTTTGAGGTATTCGCCTGGGTAACCGCCTGCAACCATGACTACAGTGGCAGCTGTTTTAGGGCTGATGATGATCCCTTTTTCGTTCAGGTTTCCTTCGGCAACGCCTAACAGCAAATCAACAAAGTCCGAATCTATACGGCGCATCACACTTTCCGTTTCCGGATCGCCCATACGGCAGTTGTATTCAATAACCCAGGGTTCACCATTGCTGTTCATCAAGCCAATAAAAATAAAACCTTTATAAGGGATGCCATCTTTCTTCAAACCTTCAATGGTCGGGATGATCACGCGCTCCTCTACCTTTTTCATGTAAGCAGCGTCGGCAAACGGAACGGGAGAGATAGAGCCCATGCCTCCGGTATTTAATCCGGTATCACCTTCGCCAATACGTTTATAATCTTTAGCCTCGGGTAAAATTTTATAGCTGTTGCCATCGGTCATCACAAAAACCGATAGTTCAATGCCTGTTAAAAATTGTTCAACAACCACGCGTGAGCTTGCTTCGCCAAATTTGGCATCGGCCAGCATGGCAGTAAGCTCGGTTTGCGCTTCCTCTAAAGTAAGGCAGATCAGTACGCCTTTTCCGGCTGCAAGGCCGTCGGCTTTCAATACCACCGGTAGTCCGGCGGTAGCTAAATAGGTTAGACCATCCTGCAGGGTATCTTTGGTGAAAGTTCTGTAAGCAGCAGTAGGGATGTTATGTCTCTCCATAAACTGCTTGGAGAAATCTTTACTGCCTTCCAATTGTGCGCCTTCCTGCTGCGGACCAACAACCGGGATGTTTTTCAATTGCTCATCGGCCAGGAAAAAATCATGAACGCCTTTTACCAGGGGCTCTTCGGGGCCAACCAATACCAGGTTGATATCCTCTTTTAAAACAAGTGCTTTAATGCCTTCAAAGTCGGTAACTTTAATATTTACGTTTGTACCGTATTGGGTGGTGCCGGCATTGCCGGGAGCAATAAAAAGTTTGTCGCAATGAGCGCTTTGGGCTACTTTCCAGGCGAAGGCACTTTCCCTTCCGCCCGAACCAAGAATCAGGATGTTCATGCGGCAAAGATAGTTTTTTTAACAAGCCTTTAATACTATATATGAGGCTACTTGTGTTATAAGTAGTAAATTTACTCCATGGCCCGTAGACTCGAAAAGTTTGAAAAGCTCCCGGTATACCAAAAATCGCAGGAATTATTTGACCTGGCAGATGTAATTGCCGAATCATTAAAGGAAGACAGCATGAAAGAACATCTGGCCATACAGATGTGCAGTAATGCCGCTCTGATCCAGGCAAAAATTGCCGGCGCCGAAGGTGGTAGCCTGTATTCGCTGCGGATGCAAAATGCTGTGCTCATTAAACTTGCGGTGCAGGATATGTTTAATGCCGTATCTTTTGCATCAATGGTAAAAATTAATGAAGAGGACTATGTACAGTTGATGAGGGAAAAGGTAGAGGAGTTTCGCCTGGTTTTTGTTGAGTGGATCAGGGGATTTGATAAAAGCTATGATATCCCCGACAATTGGGCCATCCGCTTTGACACCAGTACGCCCGAACAGGAAAAGATGGAAGAGCTGATGTTTGATGAAGACCGCTTTTTTGGAGAATTTAACGAGGATGACGAAGACATGGGCAGCTTCAATGATTTTGACGATGATGAAGAGGATGAGGACAAAAACGACGACGATAAATAAAGCAGAATGACATCAATTTGATTTCGGATATCGAATTTTCGATTTCGGATTTTGAAAACAAAAAAAGCTGAAGGATTTTCCCTCAGCTCTTTTATGTTTTTTAGCTTTCTGCTTTAAGCCTTCGGCCTTCAGCTCAATTAGCAGTATTGTTCAAATGCGTCAATCAGGTTATCGGCAATCATTTGTGCCGGGCGGCCTTCTATCTGGTAGCGCTCAATCATATGCACCAGCTTGCCATCTTTAAACAGCGCCATAGCAGGTGATGATGGCGGATAAGGCAGCATATAGTTACGCGCGGTATCAACAGCTTCTTTTTCCATGCCCGCGAAAACGGTTACCAGTTTATCAGGATGTTTGCCGTTTGCGGCGGCAATTTTAGCAGCCGGGCGTGCGTTTGCCGCAGCACAGCCACATACCGAGTTAACCATTACAAATACTGTACCTTCGCTTTCAATAGCGTTTTTTACAGCATCGGCATCTTTTAATTCTTCAAAACCAACCCTGGTCAGATCTTCCCGCATCGGGGCTACTAAATATTCCGGATACATCATTTTTTTTTGCTTTACAATAAAATCAGTGTTACAAAAATAAGAAATGATACTTGGTTTACGTTTATAAAAACTCAATAATAACAATTGGTTGACGATTAACGTAGAAGGCTATTTCATTGATAGCCTGTTTACGTACATTTAATATTGTTTTATTAACAGTAATTTTTAACTTGCATACCCCTAATTTATTTTGAATTTGATGAAACTTAAAACACCTGATATTAGCACTGTTGTTATCATCAACAAAAATCAACAGCATACAAAATCATTACAAATAAAAACCAAGCACCTTAACAGGCTTAAACACTACGCGTGGAGCATAGCTGCTGTTGTTGCCGTACTTGGTGGCTTGGTGTTTTACCTGCATCACAAAAGCGCTGTGCAGGAGGCCGAAAACCAACAGTTACAGGCGCAGATAGCTAAACTTAAAGGCACCATGCCGGTTGTTAAAGCAGAGGTAAATACGCAGGGTACTGCCCAGTCGTACATTCAATCTATCGAGGTTAAACTTAAAACTATAAATGAGTATTTAAAAAGGCGCGGCCTTAAAGGTTTTACTGTAAAGGGTACCGGGGGCGATGGCAACAGGGAAGGGGTAAAGCTACCCGATACCGAAGCTTACAGCCTGTATGACGATTATCTTAAACATTTAACAAGCACCATTGCATTTACCCCTATGGGCTATCCGAGGATCAGCTCGTTTACCTCATTTTTTGGTTACAGGAGCGACCCTTTTGATTCGGAGCATGCCGAGTTTCACCCTGGTATTGATTTTAAAGGTAACCGTGGCGATGCAGTAAAATGTACGGCGAGCGGCAAAGTTGTTTTTGCGGGATGGGCCGGTGGTTATGGTAAATGTGTCCGGATTCAGCATATTAATAACCTGGAGACCTTGTACGGTCACCTTTCAAAAATTGAAGTGAAGGTAGGGCAGCAGGTTACGGTTGGCGATAATATTGGCAAGGTAGGTTCAACCGGGCACTCAACAGGTGCGCACTTGCATTATGAAGTACGTAAAAACGGGAAACCAATTAACCCGGTAAATTTTTTAACCCTGAATAAATAAGTTCTAAGAAGGAAGTTTGTTAAGTCGGAAGTCTTAAGTCCAGAGTCGGAAGTTGACCATGGATTATTATGATGCAGATTTAGAACTATCGACTTCGGACTTAGAAGTTAAGACTTTAAAAATATGGCTATTTTTTCTAAAAAAGATAAGGTTGCGCTTGATTTACAGGCAATCTCAACCCTCATTAGTGAAGGCAGTGTATTAGAAGGTAACCTGAAAGCCCCGGCTTTTGTACGGATCGACGGACTGGTTAACGGCGATGTAATGGTTGATGAGGGCCTGATCCTGGGCGAAAAGGGAGAGGTTAAGGGAAATATAAGTACTAAGGAGATCTTTGTTTATGGCACCGTAAGGGGCGATATTAATACCTCCTCGCTTGAAATAAAAGCTACAGGCCGTATAACCGGCGACATCAAAACACAGAACCTGGCCGTGAAAATGGCGGGGTTTATAATGGTAACCTGACCATGCAGCAGAGAGAGGTGCAAAAGCAGTTGCAGGCGTAGATAGCTTTTTTAAGTTCTTGCTGCTAAATAGCACAATTGCCCGTTCTTGTCAATGAAGACCAAACATTTCATTTTCACAAGGATATCAGTTAACTTTGCACTCTCAAAATAAAATCGATATGTCATCAGTAGAAACTGCATTCGTTAAATACAAAGTAAAAGATCTGTCGCTGGCAGAGTGGGGCCGGAAGGAAATTGAACTGGCTGAGGCTGAGATGCCTGGTCTAATGGCTTTACGTAAAGAGTACGGGCCAAGCCAGCCGCTTAAGGGCGCACGGATTGCCGGTTGTTTGCACATGACCATCCAAACCGCTGTTTTAATTGAAACCTTGATTGCCCTTGGTGCCGAAGTTACCTGGTCGTCATGTAATATATTCTCAACCCAGGACCATGCCGCTGCTGCTATTGCTGCCGCCGGTATTTCTGTTTATGCCTGGAAAGGCATGAATGCCGAAGAATTTGACTGGTGCATTGAACAAACTTTATTTTTTGGCGAAGACCGCCAGCCGCTTAACATGATCCTTGATGATGGAGGTGATTTAACCAACATGGTATTGGATAAATACCCTGAGCTGGCTGCTGCTATCAAAGGCTTATCAGAAGAAACTACCACCGGCGTACACCGTTTATATGAGCGCATGAAAGCAGGAACCCTGCCAATGCCTGCTATTAACGTTAACGATTCGGTTACCAAATCAAAATTTGATAACAAATACGGTTGCCGCGAATCATTGGTTGACGCTATCCGTCGCGCTACCGACGTGATGATGGCCGGTAAAGTGGCCGTTGTTTGCGGTTATGGCGATGTTGGTAAAGGTTCGGCCGATTCATTACGCAACTCCGGCGTACGTGTTATTGTTACCGAGATCGACCCGATCTGTGCTTTACAGGCTGCAATGGAAGGTTTTGAAGTTAAAAAACTAAGCACTGCTATCACTGAAGCTGATATCGTGGTTACTGCTACAGGCAACAAGAACATTGTTCGCGAGCAGCACTTCCGGGCGTTGAAAGATAAAGCAATCGTTTGTAACATCGGTCACTTTGATAACGAGATTGACATGGCCTGGTTAAACGGTGCTTATGGCAATACCAAAGTTGAAATTAAACCACAGGTTGATAAATATACCATTGAAGGTAAAGACGTTATTGTGTTAGCCGAAGGCCGTTTGGTTAACTTAGGTTGCGCTACCGGTCACCCAAGCTTTGTAATGAGTAACTCGTTCACTAACCAAACTTTAGCGCAATTAGAGCTTTGGACAAATGGCGCGGCTTACGAAAACAAAGTTTACACCCTGCCAAAACACCTGGACGAAAAAGTAGCCCGCCTGCACCTTGCAAAAATCGGTGTTGAGCTGGAAGTACTTGACCAGGATCAGGCTGAGTACATCGGCGTAACGGTTGAAGGTCCGTTTAAACCGGAATATTACCGTTATTAATCTTTTTAAGGTTAAACAATAAAGGAGAAAGCCGAAGGGCTCTTTGCTTGGAAAATATGGAGAGGCTGTATCACATGGTGATGCGGCCTTTTTTGATTTATATGATTTGACTGACGTTTTTCATGGGTCAAGTTCGATGAACTATCCCGGGCATCAGCCTTTGGAGGGTGCAGTTGAAATGTGTTTCACACTTGAAGACGCGTCACAAACAGGGAGGACTTGCGGCAGTAATTGATAGGTTATTTGATATTTAAGCTGATATGGATTGAAAAATCAGTAATATTCCTGTTATAATAGCTGTAATGACTAAACCCCAACTTTTAATGTAGCTGATTTTTAAAATTTTCCCACCCATGTCTTCATAATACGGGTCCTTACCTTTAACAAAAATTCTGTAAAATAAATATGCAATTGCTAAAGAGAAAGTACCGTAGAAGAATAGTTCCCAATTCATTTTTTTAATACCGTTTGTTAAGGTTGTAGTTTGAGGTTTAAGCGAATTTAGAAATTATTACTCATAAGAATTTATTTTTCGCCAACACTTAGAGCCATTAAAAATTGGTAATATTTATGTAGTTATGACTGTTAATTGTTTGTCATTTGCTAATATTGACAATCGATTACAATGTGTGATCTGTACACATTTATACCTGTTTTATGCATAAATTTTTTACTTTATTGCTCGTTGTTATTGCACTATCGGCCCGGAGCCAAACCAGGGGCGATTTTTCGGGCACCGTTACCGATAACAAGAGCCAGCCTATCGCGGGCGCTTCGGTATATCTACTCAATACCAACTACCAAACCAGTGCCGACAGGAGCGGGAAATTTATTTTAAAAAGTATAGCTGCCGGGAAATATACCCTGCATATCAGCGCTATTGGCTATGCGGCTAAAAACATCCCGGTAACTATGATCGGTACCAGTCGCCCAATAACAATTCAGTTGAATGATGCCAGCAACCAGTTGGATGAGGTTACGGTATCTGCCCAAAAAACTGAAGAGCAGGCACAACGTGTGCCATTCAGCATTTCAACGCTCTCGGCCAAACAAATACAGGATTACAGGCTTTGGGATTTAAAGGATCTTACTGCCATTGTACCTAACTTAAACTCAGGCGCTCCCGGCGATGGCCGTACCGTTACAGGCATCCGCGGTATTGTTACCACATCATATGACCCCGCCGTTGCAACCTATGTTGATGGTGTAAACCAATACGGACTGGATACTTATATCCCACAGTTATTGGATGTGGATAGGATAGAAGTGCTTCGCGGCCCGCAGGGAACGCTTTATGGCCGTAATGCTACCGGCGGTGTTATCAATGTGATCACCAAACAGCCATCAAACAGCCTGAGCGGTTTTGCCGGTGTTGATGTGGGTAATTATAATCAACAGCGCTATACATTGGGCATCAAGGCTCCATTAGTAAAAGATAAATTGTATTTAGACGTAGCTGGGATCTATTCGGGATTTAATGGTTTTTACACCAATACGTTTAACAATACGCATTTCGATAAGCAGCATTACTTTTTGGGTAACTATTACCTGAAGTTTTTGGCTACCTCCAAACTGGCCTTTACGCTGAATGTAAAAAACTACAACAACCGCAACAACGGCGCATTCACCTTAGCAGGTTCGCCTGATGATGCTTTAAGTCATCCTTTCGAGGTTAACCAGAACGCTACGACTAAAATGGTTGATAATACTTTCCAGTCATCATTAACGGCCAACTACAGTGGCAATGATTTTAATTTCACTTCGCAAACATCCTACCAGGTAAACAACCGTTATTATACTACACCTATCGATGGCGATTTTTCCCCTATCGACGCAGTATCTATCATAAATAATTATGGCGGCAAATGGAACAAGGTAAAAACCACCATACAGGAGTTCAGGTTTACATCGCCGGCATCATCAACCTCAAAATTGAAATGGGCAGCCGGTACTTATGGCTTTTATCACTATGCGCCAAACAGGCAGGGTACTTACTTTGGTGACGATGCCGGCGCGGTTGGCTCGCCGATGACGGATTTTACCAGTATCAACACCAATACCGACCGGAACTATGGCATAGCTGTTTACGGACAGGCTATTTATGCTGTGAATGAGCGGTTTGATATCACAGCTGGTTTGCGTTATGACTATGAACATAAAAAAGAAAACGTAATGGGCGAGTTTTTGCCAAAGGGCGGCGAATCGGTGGTTACCCGTTCAGATACTTCGTCAACGGCACATTACAAAGCCTTTACGCCTAAAGTGAGCTTGGCTTACCACGTATCAGCACATAATAATTTGTTTGCTACGTACAGCCGCGGTTTCCGCGCGGGCGGCATTACCGAGCTGGGTTCTGATCCGTCATCTCCGCCGCTTTATTCTTTCAAACCTGAGTATAGCAACAACTTTGAAATAGGCTCAAAAAACGACTTTTTAGATAACCGTCTCCGTGTAAACGTAACCGCGTTTTACACCCGCATTACCGATGCCCAGGTGCCTACGCTGATTCTGCCTGATGCTATCACCGTTACCAAAAACGCAGGCAAGCTAAGCAGTAAAGGTATCGAGGCCGAGATTAATGCTACCCCAATTAAAGGCCTGGAGTTTGATTACAATTTCGGTTATACCCACGCCCGTTATACTACTTTAGTAGTTGGCAGCAATGGTGAAGAAGTGAATTTAAAAGGCAACAAGCAAATTTATACGCCTAACATCACCAGCATGCTGGCCCTGCAATATGGCTATGATCTGGGCGGGCCGCTGAAAACAAAGCTGATTGCCCGCGGCGAGTGGCGCTATCTTGGTGATCAGTATTTTGACCTCGCTAACCAGATAGAACAAAAGGGCTACAACAAATTCAATGCAAGGTTAGGTGTAAGTACCAAAAGGTTCGGTCTGTTCTTTTGGGAAAGCAATATCGCCAATAAAAAATACATTGATTATGCCTATGATTTCGGCGCAACGCACTTAGGTAACCCACGCACGTACGGAGTGTCGTTGAATACTACTTTTTAATGGCACGTTCAAACGTCCACGTTTGAATGATTACTATTTTGAGCGTCCACGCTCCCGGTTAGGGTAAGCGTGGATGCTTACTTTTTAAATGAGATCAAGCGTGGACGCTTGACCCTGCGGTAATTCTTATTCAAATGCAATGATTTTTTTGCCCTATATTATCCCGGATATTTTTTGTTAATTCAATCAAAATCTGACTGTTAATAAACCCTGAATTATCATGAAAAAGAATATCCTGCCGCTGCTCATCGCTATAATTACCATTGCTATCAGTTTTCCCGCGCACTCGCAGGTTATTACCAAATACGGAGATAATGTAAGTACTCTTGACGGTATCATGAAAGCCTATTATGGCGTAGTTACTGTTAAGAAAGGCGAAAAGGTAAGCTATGAGCGCGACAGCCTGCTGCATATTGCCAACGCCCATGTAGGCGCCGGCTATACAGATAAACAAGGCAAACAGCAGTTCAGCTATATGACGCTGAAGGAATACCACAAACTGGCCGACCCATCATTGTCAAAAAATGGTTTTGACGAGCGGGAGATAGCCCGGCGGGTTGAAAAATTTGGCAGCATTTACCACGTATGGAGCACCTATGAATCGCGCAACACAGTCGATGGGCCGGTAACCGAACGTGGCATCAACAGCATTGAACTATTTAACGATGGCACCCGTTTCTGGATCCTCGCCTGGTTTTATGATGGCGAGCGCAAGGATAACCCGATACCAGCGGAGTATTTGAAGTAAGTTTTTTGGTTCATGGTTGATGGTTGTTCATAGTTGATGGTTCATAGATCATAGCAACTGCTTACAGGTCGTGATAAAAAATGAATGAAGCTAAACCATGAACCATGATCTATTAACTATGAACAACCATCAACTATGAACAGAAACAAAAAACTGCTAACTTCACCGCCCTGAAATCATATACTGTAATTATGAAATTATTAGAAGGAAAAACCGCGTTGGTTACCGGCGCGTCAAAAGGAATAGGCCGCAAGATTGCCGAAAAATTTGCCGAGCATGGCGCTAATGTAGCTTTCACTTATTTGTCGTCTGTTGAAAAAGGTCAGGCCCTTGAGCAGGAGTTGCAAAGCTTCGGCACTAAAGTAAAAGGTTACCGTTCTGATGCTTCCAAATTTGACGAGGCTGATAAACTGATTACCGATATTGTTGCTGATTTCGGCACGCTTGATATTGTTGTCAACAATGCCGGTATCACTAAAGACGGTTTGCTGATGCGCATGACCGAAGAAAACTGGGACGAAGTGCTCGACGTAAACCTGAAATCGATATTCAACGTCACCAAAGCCGCTTCAAAAATCATGATGAAAAACCGTAAAGGTGTGTTCATTAACATGAGCTCGGTTGTTGGTGTACAGGGCAATGCCGGTCAGGCCAACTATGCTGCCTCAAAAGCAGGGATCATTGGTTTCTCTAAATCAGTAGCAAAAGAATTAGGATCACGTAATATCCGTACCAATGTAGTTGCTCCCGGCTTTATCCGTACCGAAATGACCGAAGTGTTGGATCCTAAAGTTGTTGAAGGCTGGGCGGCAGGTATTCCGCTTAAACGCGCGGGTGAAACTGAGGACGTAGCTAATGCCTGTGTATTCCTTGCGTCGGATATGGCCGCTTACATCACCGGACAGGTTATCCCTGTTGATGGTGGTATGTTGTAAGAATGCACCCCTCTAAATCTCCCCAAAAGGGGAGACTTGAAAAAGCTTTTAAGCCCTCTCCTTTGGAGAGGGTTGGGTGAGGTTTAAAACTTATTCCCCGCCTTTCACAATAATTTCGCATTTTGCAGGTAATGTTTATTGGGCCGGATGCCCCGCGCCCTTGACACGATACTATAGCTACAAATGTTTTCACTTACATGGGGTTCTGTTTCGGGATGGTGGTTGCCTGCCGGCTTATTGCTTGGTTTGGCATATGCCTGGCTCATGTACCGCAAGCCGGTTGACCTAAGTAAAAATTTACGCTATATCCTGGCAGTTATCCGGGCGATAACCGTTTTTTTTATAACGGTGCTGCTCATCTCTCCCCTGGTAAAATCGGTTAAATATGAACCGCAAAAACCTTTAGTGCTTATAGCGCAGGATAATTCATCGTCCATCAATACTTTTAAAGCTACAGGCTTTAACTCATCTGCTTTTGTTGATGGGCTGGCTAAATTAAAACAAGAGTTGGGCGATAAATATGATGTGCAGGAGTTTAACTTTGATAAAGGCCTGCATTCCGGTCTTTCAAAAAAAATTAATGGTAAGCAAACTGATATAGCCGGGGCGCTTCACCAGCTTAACGACAGGTTCACTAATCAAAACATCGGCGCGCTGATATTGGCAACTGACGGTTTATACAACCAGGGTAATGATCCGCAGTATGAAGCCAGGAATATCAAAACCAGCATCTACACCATAGCCCTTGGCGATACCACAGCTAAGCGCGACCTGCTCATCGGCAACGTGAATTATAACAAAACAGCCTTTTTAGGGAACGATTTTGTGATAGAAGTGCTTGCCACGGCCTACCAAAGCAAGGGCGAAAGTATGAACCTGTCCGTTAATGAAGATGGTAAACAGGTGTATGCCCAAAGCATTGCGGTAACCGCGAACGATTTTAAAAAGATCGTCCCCATAAAGCTGAACGCTGCTAAAAAAGGCATCAGAAAATATACTATCAGCATTGCTCCTGTTAAGAACGAGCTGTCCATCCAAAACAATACCGAAACTATTTATGTGGAGGTGCTTGATGCCCGGCAAAAGGTGCTGCTGTTATACAACGGTCCGCATCCCGATTTAACGGTGATTAAACAGGCTATCGAAACCAATAAGAACTTTGAGGTAAAGGCAAGTTCGCTTGCTGATGCTTCAAGCATTAAACCGGCAGATTATAGCCTGGTGGTCCTGTACCAGCTTTCGGCAGGCGAATACTCGCCGGTAAAAAGTTTTATTGCTACGAGCAAAACACCGGTTTGGTATATCATTGGTTCACAAAGTAACCTGCAGGCCGTTAACAGCGAGCAAAACACGGTACGCATAAGCGCAGGCCGTGCTGAAACGCAGGAAGTGATGCCCCTGCCAACCAATGATTTTACGGCTTTCACCCTCTCAGATTCAGCGCGAAAAAAGATTGCCGCCTTTCCGCCATTAGTAGCGCCGTTCGGCAGTTACGGAACCGCTACCGGTGCTTCAGTTTTATTGAAACAAAAGATTGGGACTGTAGCTACTACCTATCCTTTACTGGCCTTTGGCGATGAGGCCGGCCGGCGTATCGCCCTATTAACCGGTGAAGGCCTGTGGCGCTGGCAACTGGCCGAATATCAAAACTATGGAAACCGCAACGCTACCGATGAGCTGCTGAGCCAAACGGTGCAGTATCTAACTGCTAACGCCAATCGCCAGCGTTTTCGTGTTTATCCGGCCCGTAATGTATTTGATGAAGGGGAAAGCGTGATCCTTAATGCCGAGTTATATAATGAAGCCCTTGAGTTGATTAACGTCCCTGATGTAAAGATAGAGCTGAAAAGCACGGCCGGAAAAAACTATAGCTTCCTGTTTACACGTACGGGGCAAAGCTATCAACTTGATGCGGGTACCCTCCCCATAGGCGAATACACCTACAATGCATCAACCCAAAACGGCAAGCAGGAGTTTAAAGCTACCGGGCAATTCACCATAAAGCCGCTTAACCTCGAAACCCGCCAAAGTGCTGCCAATCACACATTGCTCAGTAACCTCGCCAAACAAAGCGGCGGGCAAATGATCAAACCATCGCAGCTAAGCCAGCTTGCCGACCTGATCCGCAAAAATGAGAATATCAAAACGGTGGTTTATGAAGATAAGCATTACAGCGATTTGATAGATCTGAAATGGCTGTTTGTATTGATCCTGCTGCTGCTGTCCGCAGAATGGTTTTTGAGGAAGCGGGAAGGGGAAGTGTAGGGTAGTAGAGTCAAGACGATGAAATGTAAGAGACAAGAAGAGAAAAGAAAAAAAGCAGGGAATGTGCGATTCCCTCCCTTGGGAGGGTGTAGGGAGGGGTTTCATCGATATACTTACCCGTTTGGAATAGCGTATAACCCCTCCCTGCCAATGCGCAATCCCACCGCACCCCTCCCAAGGGAGGGAATAAAAAGACTCGAATAATTATCATAAAACGATAAAAAAATGGTTAAAATCATCCCATACAACCCCAAACTAAAAGCAATCGCCAGAAAGCTTCGAAAAGAGATGACTTTTGGCGAGGTTCTCCTGTGGAATGAATTAAAAGAAAATAAGCTACTGGGTTTCGACTTTGATCGTCAGCGTTGTATGGATAATTATATAGTCGACTTTAATTGCAAGGAACTAATGCTGGCAATTGAAGTAGATGGGCGGTATCATAATTATGAGGATGTTTTGATTAAGGATGATGTCAGGCAAGCGAAATTAGAAAGCTTCGGTGTTAAATTTTTAAGGTTCGCCGGGGCGGATGTAAAAGATGATCTGCCTAATGCGTTACGGGCTATTGAAGGGATGATAATTGAGATTGTGAAAGACGACTCTTCGATTGAACTGCCGAAAGATTTTGATAGAACATTGTTGGAATAGCGTAGAAACCCCTCCCTGCACCCTCCCAGGGGAGGGGAATCGCACGGGCCCCAGCTTTACTACTCTTTACTTCTCCTTACTCTCCGGCACCACCACGTAAACATCCTCATTGGCTTTTTTCATGAGGTACTTTTCGCGGGCAAATTTTTCCATTTGCTGGGGGTTGGTGGTCAATTCTTTAAGCTCTTTGGTCACCTGGTCGGTTTGGGCTTTGTAGAAATCGCGCTCGAGCCTTAATTTTTTAACCTGCTGGTGGTATTGGTATTGCGAAAAAAGATCGTTCCTGTCAAAAAATATCATCCACACCACAAAAGCAATGGTAACCAGGAAAAACTTGTTCTTAAAAAGATCTATAAGGCGTTTCATTGATACCGGCTGAATGATTTTCATTTAAATCTATTTAATTTTTTCGACGGATACAAATATGCTTATTAACTTATTAACAGGGAAATTTTTATAGTGAGTGGTTGTTTTCGTAGAGAGTGGTTGATTAGGTTGATTAAGTGAGTGGTTGGTTTTCGGAAATTATAACTACTCACTTGATCAACCATTCACTTAATCAACTTAATATTTATCCTCTTTTAGCTCCACTCATACCGCTGGCCCCACCGCGACCTGCCTCTGAACGGCTGCCGCCTGATCTTTTATTGCCGCCGGAGCGGCTGTTGCCTGCCGAACGGCTATTGCCGCCACCGCTGCCACCAGACCTGCGGTTACTGCCGCGACCACCGCCACCACGCTGGCCACCGCCCGAACCTCCTTTTTTTGGCGCTTCGTTTATTTTAGCTGCCATAGCCGCCGGACTAAGCGGGTACGGATGACCTTCCTCAATCGGAATCTGTTTGGCTATTAGCTTGTGGATATCTTTCAAAAATTCCAGCTCTTCAGCATCGCAAAATGAAAATGCTATGCCATTGGCACCAGCCCGGCCCGTACGGCCAATACGGTGTACATAAGTTTCGGGTACGTTTGGCAACTCATAGTTGATAACATGGGTAAGGTCATCAATATCAATACCACGGGCCGCGATATCTGTAGCTATTAATACTCGGGTTGTGCGGTTTTTAAAGTTAGTTAAAGCCCGCTGCCTTGCATTTTGTGATTTATTACCGTGGATGGCTTCGGCAGTGATACCTACACGGTTCAGGTCTTTAACCACTTTATCTGCACCGTGTTTGGTACGGGTAAATACCAAAACGGTTTTAATGTCCTTATCTTTCAGGATGTGGATCAGCAACGATTTCTTATCTCCCTTATCCACATAATAAACTGCTTGCTGAATGGTATCCGCAGTTGATGAAACCGGGGTAACTTCAACTTTTTCGGGGTTATTCAGGATACTATCTGCCAGGCTTTGGATCTCTTTTGGCATGGTGGCCGAAAAGAACAGTGTTTGCCTTTTTGCCGGTACTTTAGCTATGATCTTTTTAACATCGTTAACAAAGCCCATATCTAACATACGGTCGGCTTCATCCAGTATCAGGAATTTAACATGCTCCAGGTGAACATAACGGCGGTTCATTAAATCCAGCAAACGGCCCGGTGTTGCCACTAAAATATCAACACCGCGGCGCAAAGCATCAACCTGCGGGTTTTGTGATACACCACCAAATATAACCAGGTTTTTAAGGCCGGTATGTTTGCCATAATTGGTAAAACTTTCGCCAATTTGAAGGGCAAGCTCGCGGGTTGGGGTTAAAACCAATGCTTTAATGGTTTTTTGCTCTTTGTGGGCTATCCTGTCCTGGTGTAATAATTGCAGGGTAGGGATAGCAAAAGCCGCGGTTTTGCCGGTGCCTGTTTGGGCACAGCCCAATAAATCCTGGTGTTGTAATATAATAGGAATGGCTTGTGCCTGTATTGGAGTAGGTGTGGTATATCCCTCTGTTTTTAAAGCCTTGAGGATTGGCTCAATTAAATTTAAATTTTCGAATGACATTCTTGATTGTTTGTAATATATAATGTGCTAACGCGAAAGCATAAGCGGATCTGAAGAGTTTGCTGGGCTCAAAACCGTAAGCGAACGGGTAATTAGCTGCAAAGATACGCTTTTTATTGTTAAGAAATTTTTAAGAGCAAGAACTACACTGGATTAGGCTGCCAGCGTTTCGGTATCAGGAGTTCCTTGTTCCTTTTTGGCCCTACGGTCCTTTTGCCATGATTCCAGCAGGATTAAGCCCATACCTATCATAATAGATACATCGGCCACATTAAATACGCCTGTTTGGAAGATTCCGAAGTTCATGTGCATAAAATCTGTTACGCTGCCATAAAGCATCCTGTCGTACAGGTTACCTGCGCCACCGGCAATAACCAAAACGATACCTGTGGTGGTTAATTTACCTATCGACGGTTTTAGCATGACATAAAAAACGCCAAAGGCAAGGGCCAGTAAGGGCAGCAATGATAGCAGGATGAATTTCCATGGGTTTTGCAGCGAATCGCCAAGACTTAAAAAAGCTCCCGTGTTTTCGGCATGCAGAATGGTGAAAAAGTTTTTGATAACAAAAATGTTATCGCTGATGTGAATATGCTCCCTAACGTAAATTTTAGTAACCCTGTCAAGCCCGATGCTTAAAACTAATACCAGCACTATACCCAATATCCTCAAAATCCCTTTTTTGTTCATTAGTTTATTTTAACAAGTTATTATAACGTGGTTGCCTTAGTTTAATTATATGGCTTTAGTTGCAGGAGGCAAAGGTATAAAAAAATAGGTGATTGAGATAGATAACTATAACAATGCACATCTATCAGGGTGTCATGCTGAGGTCCTCGAAGCATGTGGGTAGGCCTCTGCGCGCGAGCCTTCGACGGGCTCAGGGTGACGGCCCTCTTTTTTAGCTAAAACAAAAAGACCACCTGCTTTACACAGATGGCCTTCCATATTATTATCAAAAAATTACTTTTTAAAGTATTTGAAATCTTTACCGATGAATTTAGCGTTAGCGCCTAATTCTTCTTCGATACGTAACAACTGGTTGTATTTAGCGATCCTGTCTGAACGTGAAGCCGAACCGGTTTTGATCTGACCGCAGTTTAATGCTACAGCAAGATCAGCAATGGTTGAATCTTCAGTTTCGCCCGAACGGTGGCTCATTACTGAGGTGAAGCCGTTGGTTTGAGCTAAAGTAACCGCGTTGATGGTTTCGGTTAATGAACCGATTTGGTTTACTTTTACCAGGATTGAGTTAGCAATACCTTCGCTAACACCTCTTTGTAAACGTTTAGTGTTGGTTACAAATAAATCGTCACCTACTAACTGTACTTTTTTACCGATTTTGTCGGTTAAGATTTTCCAGCCTTCCCAATCGTCTTCGGCCATACCATCTTCGATAGAGATAACCGGGTATTTGGCTACTAATTCGGCAAGGTAATCAGCTTGTTCAGCGCTGGTACGGATAGCACCTTTTTCGCCTTCAAATTTAGTATAGTCGTATTTACCGTCTTTGTAAAACTCAGATGCAGCACAGTCAAATGCGATGAAGATATCTTCGCCGGCTTTGTAACCTGCTTTTTCAATCGCTTTCAAAATGGTTTCAACACCATCTTCAGTACCTTCAAAAGTTGGAGCAAAACCACCTTCGTCACCAACCGCAGTTGATAAGCCACGGTCGTGAAGGATTTTTTTCAGGTTGTGGAATACTTCTGTACCCCAACGTAAAGCCTCAGAGAATGAAGGAGCGCCAACCGGCATGATCATAAATTCCTGGAAAGCGATAGGAGCATCAGAGTGGGACCCACCGTTAACAATGTTCATCATCGGGATTGGCAGCGTGTTAGCATTTACACCACCAATGTAGCGGTATAAAGGCTGGCGGCTTTCCTGTGCAGCAGCTTTAGCCACTGCTAATGAAACACCTAATATAGCGTTAGCACCAATTTTACCTTTGTTTTCGGTGCCGTCAATCTCGATCATTAAAGCGTCGATAGCATTTTGTTCAAACACATCGATACCTTTTAATTCAGGAGCTAAAACTTCGTTTACATTTTCAACGGCTTTTAAAACGCCTTTGCCCATGTATTTTGATTTGTCGTTATCGCGAAGCTCAACTGCTTCGTGAACGCCGGTTGATGCACCTGAAGGTACAGCAGCGCGACCGAATGCGCCGTTCTCGGTTAAAACTTCTACCTCAATAGTAGGGTTACCGCGCGAATCTAAGATCTGGCGGGCATGCACATCAATTATTATGCTCATAGTGAATTGTCAGAGTGTGGTTTGAATGAATACTATTAATAACGGCGGCTAAGTTAATGCCTAAATAAGGAAAACGCAATTGAAATTTTGTATTTGTAACGATTATAGGCAATTAATGATGCGATTTAACATAAATTTAATATGGAATGAGCTGTTTTTTTATAAAAAGGAAGGTTTCTGAACCCGAATTTGTTGAATTTGCCCAATTAAAGAATGGATATTGATTCAATAAATTCAGATAATTCGTTTAATTCGGGTTCAGACACAAGCATCCTGGCAATCCTTCAGTCCCCAAAATCACGCTTAATAACTATCGCTAATGCAAACTTTACAATTAATTAATGACGCTGATTTGACTGCTCCGGGGAAATCATGACCGTATCAGCTAAATCAACGTAATCATCCCCATCAACGGTGATTAATCGCTCGTAGTAGGTACGTGCTCACGCTGCACGGCATTTTTGCGCTGGATGCGATACATAAGGATGAGCATGATATTGTCCTTATCGCTTTTAGCAGCAGCCGAATAATTATATTGGTTGATCCATCCAGCCTGTAAGATCCACGATTTATCAAACTGGTAACCTAATGCGGCTGATATCCGATTACGTTCAAAGTTAGGTACTTTATTATTAAGAAATACTTCGTCGAAAACAGAAATGAACCAGGTTTTGGCTTCAATTTTGGTTTTGTTCAATGGCACAAACACATTTAGCCTGTACCGGAAACGGTTACGATAATCGCCGTTAACCCAGCGTTGCTCTACCCGGTAGCGGTGTTCGAGCTTTAAGCGGTACAGGAACTGGTTGCTGGTGATCTGTTCCCAGAAACGGGTTTCGGTAGTGGTAGGCCCTTTACCAATATCCATATAATCAAAAGTAGTGTAGCGGCCGGTACCTAAAAGCGCGGTAAAGTTTCTGTCTATATCATAACTTACACCAGCCTTTACCTCGTAATACTGAAACTGGCTGAATACATTATTGGTACGGGTTTGAAACTCGGTATAACCACCCCATTTGTGGGAACTATCGCCCGGTAAAACTACCGTAACTATGCCCCAGGTGCCAACTTTTGAATCTTGCGCCTTAACAGTAAATGAACATATAGTTAACAAAAAAAATACTAAGGCGATGAAATTAATGGGTTTGATTGTCATTGCAGAGATTGTTTCTGCAAATATATTTCCTAAATGTTATCTTAATGTTAATATTAACGCTGTTAATGTTAACATAATGTTAAGAGTTAGGTGAGGCTTATAGTGAAGACATACGTTTTAAAAATTTGTAGGGCTGCATTGTAATTCATAGAGATAAAGTGAGGCGGCGAGGGGGGCGGCAATATAAATTTCAAATTCCTGGCTCTTATTTCTAAAAATCCTGCATCTTTCCCGTTATTCCCACTTAAACGTTTTTACCGCTACCGCATAAATTCCAATAAACCAGGCAAAAAGAATCAGTAATTGGTGTGTAACGTCACCTAAGCCCGCGCCCTCAAAAGCCACTTTGCGCATGGCGTCATTTAAATGGGTTAGCGGTAACACCTTGCTGATATATTGCAGCCAGTTTGGAAACGCGGTGATTGAAAAAAAAGTACCCGAAAGCAGGAATTGCGGCAATGTTATAATATTTGAAAGCGGTGGAACCGAGCTTTCGTTTTTCGCGATGCCGGATACGGTAAAGCCAAAGCCCATGAAAATGATGAGCCCTATGGCCGAGAGTACCAGCATATTAAGCACAGTCGTAACGCCGTGGATCAGCGTAAAACCAAACATATAATGCCCAACCAGTATGATGAACAGGGATCCTAATAACGAAAAGGCCAGCCTTGCAATAGCCTCGCCCAAAACAATGCTGTACCGCTGAACCGGGGTTGCAAAAAAACGTTTGATAACCAATGTTAGCCGTAAGCTCAGAAATACGAAGGCGGTACCAAAAACACCACTGCTTAGCAGTGAAAAGCCCAGTTGCCCCGGTAAAATAAAATCAATGTATTTATACGGGCGACCGCTTATGGTTTCTTCTTTCAGGTCGATGAGATTGGGGACTTTAACTGTGGTGTACGACTGAATGCGCTTCAATTCTTCCGACTGGATACGATAAAAAATGTTGTTCAGGGCCGATTTTAACACACTTCCTTTATCGCCCGACGCCTGGCTGTACTGTACATGAACAGTCATCGAAGCGGGTGGAGCAAAGGGTTTAAGATCAAGTATTGCATCAAGGTTACCTTTTGCCAGGTTTTTGCTCATTTCATCAGCCGTTTGATCATGGATAAGGTGCATGATCTTGTTTTTTTTCAGTGCGGTGTAAACCGGGTTATTAGCGGATGTATCGCTGCCTTTGGCAACACCTACATCAATTGACATTCCGCCCCCGCCAATATTGGCAAAAACAATGATAAATATTAACGGGAAAGCCAATGTAAACACCACCGCCGAAGGGCTGCGTAATATCGACCGGAAACTGGCTTTGGCAATGGCCAGGGTTGCTTTTGTATTGCTGTATTTATTGTTCATTAGTTCAATGGTTCATTAGTTCATTGGTGCTTAGCAGTCTGGTATGGCATTGGGAATGCAGGCGTGTTGTAATTACTGCAACTGCAAACTCAAAACTGCCAACTGCACTATCCTTCCCGCCATTCCTTGCCAGTTAAATTAATGAATACATCCTCCAGGTTAGCCAGTTTTACCTGCTTTTTGCGTTCGAAGCCTGTGGCTACCAGTTCATCAATGAAATGATCGGGGGTGTCAATACCAATGATGTACCCGCCGTCAACAAAGGCAACACGGTCGCATAGTACTTCGGCTTCATCCATATAATGGGTAGTGATCACCACGGTAGTTCCCTGGTCGCGGATCTCGCGGATCAAATCCCAGAGGTTACGGCGTGCCTGCGGGTCGAGGCCGGTTGTGGGCTCATCCAGAAATATGATCCTTGGGTTATTGATTAATGTAGTGGCTATAGAAAAACGCTGTTTTTGCCCCCCGGAAAGGTCTTTATATTTAGCCTTTGCCTTATCGGTAAGAGCAACTTTTTCCAGCATCTCCATAGGTGTTTTGTCGATACCGTACAGGCCCGAAAACAGTACGATCAACTCCGACAGGTTGAGGTTGGGGTAATAACCGGCAGCTTGTAACTGTACGCCTATACGTTTTTTGATGCTATCAGCGTCGGTTTCAATGTCGAAACCATCAACAATGATACTGCCGGATGTTTTATCGCGGAGGGTTTCAATAATTTCGAGGGTAGTAGTTTTACCGGCACCGTTGGGGCCAAGCAGGCCGAAGATCTCGCCTTCATAAACTTCAAAACTAATGCCTTTAACGGCTGCAAAATCACCATAGTTTTTTACCAGGTTGTTTACAGTGATGATAGGTTGTTTTGTCATAGGGTAAAAATGCATCACATTCATGAAATAACCATGAGTTTTTCGGCGAACTACGGAATTTTCACGGTGAATACGGATTGGGAGATCAAAAAAGGGTGTCATGCTGAGTGATTTAAATCCATTGGATTCTGAAGGAGCAATGACATCTCCTCCACCTCATTGCTGAGTTACGAAGCAATCCCCAGCAGGCAGATAAAAGACTTTATTCTATAAACTTACATCGTCGCGCTCTTGGCCGCGCGGGGCCAGTTACTTTTGTCGCCACAAAAGTAACCAAAAAGGCTTGCAGCAGAGAGGCTTCTTTGCGCACAACCTGGCCCCATAGCCATCGGCACGGCCTTCACCCTGCAAAACGGACAGAACCACGGGCTGCAATTATTTTGCCCCGATTCGTACGCAATGCCCCCGCTTCTGCAAAAACTTGCTATGCCCCTGCAGCCGCACCGCCCAGCATCGTTCTGTTCGTTTTCACCCGAAGCTGATCTGCTGCAAAAACCACATTTTTTATCTTGTCATGGGTAGCCCGTCGAAGCATGGTGGGCAGGCCTCTGCGCGCGAGTCTTCGACGGGCTCAGACTGACAGGCCCTTTTTTGTCATTTTACCTTCAGAGGCCTCCGGATTTAAACATTCAGGATGACAAGCCCTCCACACCTAATATCATTCGAATTCAGAGGCCAGGGATTTAAGCGACTCAACGCACAAAAAAAGCCCGGATGATAGCAAACGGGCTTACAATATCCTCCGCAAAAGTTACCCTTTTAGGGGTTAAGGAATCTTTAATTCACTTTCAGATTTCAGCACTTTGCTGCCGTTTTTCTGTTCAATTTCATAAGCGGGCTCCTGTTTGCTGGCGTTGCGCTTAACTTTTGCGCCTTTTATAGTTTTGCTTACCGGCTTATCATGCTTTTTAACAATATGCCCTTCGGCTTGGGATTTTCCCCATTTCCAGGTTACTTCATCTCCTTTTTTCATATGCTCACCCTTTTAAAGGATAACATGTATAGTTAATTATTGGTTTGACAAAGATGAAATAACACTCCCTCGGGGTGCCGGGACATTATTTTATTAAATGACCTAAGGAGTGAGCGATAGCTACGGCGTGTTCTGCAGCTTTCATTACCAAATGGATCAATTGAATTGCAAGTAGAGTTTTCATGGCATTTATTTGTTATTGTTTAGTGATTCAAAATTGCACACAAAAGGCACCCTGCCGTTAGGCTTATTAGGCGAAGCAAGTACGGTTATCGGTGAACGGCAGTAAAACATCGGAGAAATACCGTAAAAAAGTGATATCGTCGGTAAAACCTGGGGGAGTGGTTCATGGCTAAGGTTTCCTGCTAATATTATTTAACTATGTTACGCATACTGAAACACAAAGCCGCTTTGCAATTTTACAAAGCGGCTTTGTGTTTCATAGGTAGCTGATATATTAACTGATCAGGTTAGCCAACGCCTGGGTAACGGTTACGGTATGCTCCTGCAGGGAGATCATAACAGCTATAAGTGGATTGTAGAATGTTTTCATGATAATGTTATTTGCCGCAAAGATGTGCCGTTAGCTTGTTGCTAAACAGCTATTTTAGGTGAAACGGCATAAAATGTCGGTGAACGAGTTTCCGGTATGGGAGAAGCACTTTTAAACATGCTTCTACGACCAAAAACCCTGGATCCTGATCTGGCTTGACGGGTACCCCTGCAGTTTTAATAATTTACGTAATTCGCCTACCATGGTGTGGTTGCCGGCAATGTAAAATACCGAGTGTTCAAGGTTATACTGTTGTTCCATTACCCACTGGATAAGGCTGTGGTGGCCGTACACATCATTACGTTCAATAGGTTTTAACGGCGATTTGAAATACTCTCCAAATAACCCCCTGTGATTTTCATCGGCCATAACTATAGCACCCGAAAAACGCGTTGCGGGTAAAACCATTTGCTGTAAGGCCAGCATATGCCCCATGCTGCTTTCATCGCCAAGGCCTATTATGGCCGGGGTGCCGGCCGGCGCGTGCCGGGTAGAACGGATTTTTAAATAGCGTACGGTATCGTTTTTTTGAAGTTGTTTAGCCCATTTACTGCCGGGGCCGCTATGAGCTGCATCAATATACAGGGTGCAGGTGCTGGTTTCGGTATCCCAGCCGGCCGGGGTATAATCGCGGTAGGTGAGGTTATCAACTTTTACTTTTATGTAGGGTATTTCGTGCCAGTTTTGCATATCGGCCTGTGGTAAGTGCAGGTCGATCTCAATCATGGTAGATGGCTCCCAGTGCCTTACCTCAAGTACCCTGCCGCTTTGTAAAAGTTGGTTTTCAAACAAGTTGCCAGCCTTTCTTTTTAATTTACGAAGAGTGGATGTTTCCATGGTGTATTGTTTTAATAATACAAAGAAACATTGAATTTTAGCTCAATAAAATAGTAATTTCATGGTAAATATTGGATTATTTACGGTGTTTATCCCTAAACTCAAGAGGGGTGATGCACGCCGCTTTTTTAAACATCCGGGAAAAATAGGTATGATCATCATAGCCCAGTGCATGCGCAATCTCCTTTACGTTGAGGCCGCTGTAATACAGTAATCGTTTTGCTTCCAGCATTACCTCCTGAGTTATCCAGTAACTTACCGGGAACCCGGTGGTTTTCTTTAAAACCTCGTTAAGATATGATTCGGAAACATTAAGCATACCCGCGTATGCCGAAGGGCCTTTAACTGTGCGCACATGCCTCAACAACAGCTTTTTAAACTGATGTGAAATTTGCGCCGGCCTTGAAAGTTGCTTTTCTGGCGTATAAACGTTACTGAAAGTGGCCGCCGCCATACCGGTAAATGATTGTATGAGCGATTGCAAAACCGGCAAAAAGAAAGCGCTGTTATCATCCTCGTTGTTTTTTTCACGCAACAGGCAAAGGAGCTGCTGGTATTGCTTTAATTCAATATCGTTGAGTTGATAAGGCTGTTGCAAAAAAAGCTGGTTTTCAAAAATATTGCGGAAGTCGGCCGGAATATGCTGTGAATCGATGGCTACATACCAGCCGCCGGCAATCTCATTACGTATCCGATGGTGTACCTGCCCCGGTAAAATATAATACAATGTGTTTTCACAAAAATGAATCTCGTTAAAATCTATCATGAGGGATGCTGTACCGTTTTCAACCAAAAAGAACAGGTAATGATCGTCACGATGGGCTCCCATTGGCCCTTTTCTCAAATCTTCTTCACCACTTTCAAAGTGCCTGATCTCAAATCCCGAATTTGTTCGTTCATGTAGCTGGTGCACAGGTATATCTTTCATTTTGCAGGGTAATTTTTTTATGGTAACGCAATCTTTAACCGGGAGGTACATTTTTTCCAGGCTAAGGAATTTATTTTATATGGAATCTGTTAATTTATTCACCCAAATTAGCTTTTGGTTTTGTGCATTCTGCTTTCAGCTATATAATTACATTAATTGGCAGATTATTTACCGCCATCAACCAGTGCATAAATCTCCTGCATGTAAATGGCTTCATCCATCGCAACATGAAAGTCTTCCCATTCATCAACAGTAAAGGTAAGCTGGATATCATTGACCGGCGTACGCATTACCACGCGTTCCTGTCCGTCGGGAAATGGGAAAGAATGATCACCGAAATCAAGATCGATAGCGAAATTTTTAAACTGGATAAATTGATCGGGTGTAAAGCTAAGGATCAGGTTATGGTGCCATATAAATAGGCATTGGCATTCGGAGCAACGGCTTACTACCGATGTTCCCTTTTGGCTGAGTATTTTAGCATCGCACATAAATTCCGGTAATTTAAAAATGAATTGGTGCCTGCTCTGCTGATTAAATGTTTGATATAAACAATTAAACTACAGAACAGGACTTTATATTTTAAGCACTAATAATCAAATAATTGTTAATGAGCTTGCGGGTTCTGTTGCGCATAGTATATTAACAGCAACAAAGAAATATGTTATTTAGAATAAATCCAAATAAAAATAAAGAATATCCAAAAAATGTTCGGACTTTGAGGGGAGGAGCTTAATTAAGTATTTGTATATCAACGAGTTTTATTCTAAATATTCTCTTTTGGAGAGGACTTAGGTTTTTAACAAAACGGCCCTTCAAATTAATAGAGGGCCGTTTATTTATACTGATAAGGATTGCTTACTTGATATGCTTTTTTACGATCTCTGAAAGTGATGTCAGATCAAATGGCTTGGCAAGGTACCCATCGGCATTGCCGGCTTTGGCTATTTCTTTGATATTGCTCACGGCCGAAATAATGATCACGGGGATGTGGCTGGTAGCCGGATTGTCTTTTATGCTTTTACTTAGCTGCTGCCCGTTTGCGTCACTGCTCCAATCGGTGAGCCAGTTATCAAGCAAAATAAGGTGGGGGTTAATAGTAGTCAGGGTACGCAGGATACGGGCATTGTCGGATTGTATTACTTCGTAACCTTCTTCCTCCAATACATATACTACCGTATCGCGAATATCTTTGTCGTCCTCTATAACTAAAACCTTTTTGGCCATAAGCTTGATTACTTTATACTTTATTAAAGCGGCTTCTTTTTGAAGCGGCTGTGTTTAAGTACATAACAATCAAATACCCGGTATTTGTTTTAGTTATAGTATTAAATAAAAAATATATTATTTAATTAAATGTTAACCCGCAACGGTATTATAGCAGGCCCGGCAGCGGGGCTCATAGCTTTCCTTTTCGCCTAATAATATTTTTGAATTATCATGTACCAGGCGGTATGAATATTGAGCCGGGTTGCCGCACCTTACGCAAACGGCCTGCAGCTTGGTTACCGATTCGGCAATGGCCATAATGTTGGGCATAGAGCCAAATGGACGGCCCTTAAAATCCATATCCAAGCCAGCTACAATTACACGTACGCCGCGGTTGGCCAATACGGTACATACCTCGGGGAGTTCATCGTCAAAAAATTGTGCCTCATCAACACCTATTACATGGGCATCACTGGCCAGCAGTAAGATAGCCGAAGCGCTATCAACCGGGGTAGAAGTTATTTTGCTGGCATTATGCGAAATGATGGCATCCTCGCCATAACGGGTATCGGCTTTAGGGCTAAAAATCTCAACCTTAAGCTTGGCAATGCGGGCACGGTTAAGCCTCCTGATCAGCTCTTCGGTTTTGCCCGAAAACATTGATCCGCAGATAACCTCAATACTGCCGCCTACTTCGCTTTTACGCCTGAAAACCTCTTCGTGATATACCATTTATGACTTTTATAGTCGGCAAATATCAGAATTTAATCCTATTTTTGGTAAGCATTTTCCTAACATTGAGGCCATGAAGCAAATGGATGTATTTAAAAAGATAGGTGGGATTTTAAAGGAGCTTAATGATCAATACGACTACCTCGCAGCTGATCCCAGCGAACTTAACGAGCTTGAATTAGAACTTTTTGTAGCCAATGCCCATTTTTTAAAAGACCATGCCGAAATACTGCGCCGCATCAACGAGCGCTCGGCTGCTCCTGCACTGCTTGCAGAAAAAAACCAGCCGGCAGCTGAAGAACACACACCGGTGACACTGGTGTTACCTCCCGCTCCGGTGCCGGCAACACCTCCGCCTGCAAAGGAGGAAGCTTTGCATGAGCAGCGCTTTTTTGAACCGGTAGTACAACAGCATGTCCCTGTGCCGGTTGATAAGATAGAACTTACCAGCGATGCCGAACCGCCGGCCCCGGTGCCGTTTAACCCGGTAAAAATAGAGGTGATCAATCCCGCTCCCGAAATAAAAGAAACGCCCGAACCGCAAATAAATATTGCTGCCGAAAAAGAGGCAGACACTTATTCTTTTCAACAGGAGATTCCGGAAGGAAGCGGTTTTGAACTAAATTTAAACGAGGCTGATACCTGGGATGATGAGGCTGACAGGTTTGAGCAGGAAGAACTGATTGGTGAACTTCCCGAAAAGCCGGTGGAGATAATACCCATAGCCGAACAGCCCGTGCCGGTAATTGAGCCCGTAAAACCCACAGCAGAACCTGTTGTTGCTACAGCTCCTTCAGCAGATACAAGCAACAACCAGCAGGTACTGACCTTTAATCAAAGGATCATGGCCCAAAAGGCCGAGAAAGCGAACAACGCGGCAAGCACCACTGCCGAGCTGCCGGTTACCGATCTTAAATCGGCCATAAACCTGAATGATAAGCTGCTTTATATAAAAGATCTGTTTAATGGTTACAGCCTGGCCTATAGTGAAGCTATTGAGATAGTAAACCGATTTAACACTTTTGAAGAAGCCGAACGTTTCCTGAAAACAAACTACGTAGTTAAAAATAACTGGGAAAGTAAAGCATCAACAGCCGATAAGTTTTACGCTTTGTTACGACGGAGATATCCTGCTTCGTAGCGGTTTAGTTCATAGTTGATGGTTCATGGTGAAGACAATTTTAGAGGTACCCCAACTTTCTGACTTACGGACTTCTGACTAAAATTATCAAACATTCGATTTCCTGTTTGAATCGAGTTTGATAAGCGTGAACAGGAGCATGGTAAAACTTAGTAATGACGAGCCTCCATAGCTGATAAACGGTAGGGGGATTCCAATAACGGGCACTACGCCAATGGTCATACCGATATTGATCACTACGTGAAAAAACAGCACGGAAGCTACACCGTAACCGTAAATACGCGTAAAAGGCGATCGCTGCCGTTCGGCAATGAGAATTACCCGTAATATCAGGAACATGAAAAGGCTTATTACGGTTAATGAGCCTGCAAAGCCCCATTCTTCGCCGACGGTACAGAAAATAAAGTCGGTACTTTGCTCGGGTACAAACGAGTATTGGGTTTGTGTACCATGTAAATAGCCTTTACCCCACATTTTTCCGGAGCCTATAGCTATTTTCGACTGGTTTACATTATAGCCTTTTCCCTTTAAATCCGTAGTGATACCCAGTAGTATGTTAATACGCTCTGTTTGATGTTTCTTTAAAACGTGGGTATAAATAAACTTTACACTGAATATAAACGCTATAGAGATTGCAAGGCCGATGATCACGGTTTTGATGAGCTGCCTGTTACGCTTAAATAAAAAGATAATGAAAGCGGTTATTACAGCCAGGATCAGGATAATATATAGCGGATTGTATAATAGCGACGTAACGAAAAGGGTGATGAACAACCCCGCTATCACCAGGAAATAAGGCGAAAGCCCTTCGCGGTATAAAACAAATATCAAAGAGCAAAATACCAGTGTCGAACCGGTATCGGGCTGCAGCATGATCAGCAACATCGGGAACCCGATAATCACGGCGGCCGTTAAAAATGATTTGGGTTCGGTAACCCGGATGTTGGTGCCGCTTAAATATCGCGCAAGCAATAAACAGGTTGCAAACTTGGCAAACTCCGAAGGCTGCAGCCGGAAGCCGCCGCCCATGTTGATCCAGGCCTGATTACCGCCTACGTTTCGGCCTATTACCAGCACCAGTATCAATAACAGCACAATCACCACGTAAAATGCCGGGGCTAAGGCTGCAATAAACCGGCTTTCGAGCAGGAGGATCACAATACCGACCACAATGGATACGCAGATGTAAATAAACTGCTTGCCGTAATTGGTAGAGGCATCGACTAAGCTTTGATGATTTGGGTCATAAACTGCAGCATGGATATTGAACCAGCCAATGGTACATAATATCAGGTACAGAAAAACCGTAAGCCAGTCTACATTAAAAAAGAAACTCCGCTGCTGAGTGCTCATGATCTTGCCCTCCCGCCCGTTAATGATTTAATCCAGTTCGCAGGCCTATTGTTATAAGCTGATTCGCGCCTTTCTTTTTTTATCGAATCGGCCTTGAATTTTTTAATTGAATCGGCTTTGAACTTTTTGATGGAATCAACCTTTGCCGCCCTGATACTGTCACGCCTGCGTTCTTTTTGCAGGTCTTGAGCATAAAGGCTAAGATCGGGCAGGCGATTAGCATTTGCATAATAATCAACTGTAATTCCCGATTCGCGCGGGGTAATCTTACCTTTTAGATATTTTTCAACTATGAAGCTTGCAATAGGAGCGGCCCAATGCGCACCCTCGCCCGAGTTTTCAACTACAACAGCAATCGCTATCTTAGGATTATCGCGTGGGGCGAAGGCCACGAATACCGAGTTGTCCTCACCATGCGGGTTTTGCGCGGTACCGGTTTTACCGCACATAATAATATCAGGTATCTTTGACCTGCGGGCTGTACCGTTTTCAACTACCGCCTGCATCCCGTTAATAACAGGTTCAAAATATCCCGAATCTATCCCAACGTAGTTTTTTTCAACGTATTCTTTTTTAATTACGTTTTTGGTACCTATGGCTTTAATTAAATGCGGTTTATAATAATACCCGCGATTGGCAATAGTACACTCCAGGTTAGCCATTTGCAATGGGGTTGCCAAAAGCTCGCCCTGGCCAATAGCCAGCGGGACTATGGTGCTTGAGCGCCAGCCGCCTTTTTTGTAAACGTTATCATAATGTAGCGGCGTGGGCACGTTGCCACGACTTTCGGCTGGCATATCCAGGTCAAGCCGGGCGCCAAGGCCAAATTTCATTACATTATTTCGCCACGCCGCAAAATTGGCTTCAGTCCGTTTCACGCCGTACCGGTCAACAATACGCTGAAAAACCATCGAGAAGTAACCGTTGCATGATTCGGCTACCGCCCGGGCCATATTTACAGTGCCATGTGCTTCGCCATGGTTACAGTGTACAATTCGGTTGCCCGCCCGGTAATTACCAGTACAATAAAAAGTTTCGCTGGGGTTAATAATGCCTTCCTGTAAAGCGATAAGGGCACTTAATGGTTTAAATGATGAACCGGGAGGATATTGCGCCTGGATAGGCCTTATGAAAAATGGCTTATACGGGTTATTGTACATTTTGGCAAGGTTATTACCGCGCTGACGGCCTACCATGAGGTTAGGGTCATAGGTAGGGCTGCTCACATAACATAAGATCTCGCCCGATGATGGCTCTATGGCCACAATACTGCCCAACTTGTTTTGCATTAGTTTTTCACCAAGCCTTTGCAGGTCAACGTCTAACGACGAGGTCAGACGTTCGCCCGAACGGGGTACGGTATCAAGCGCGCCATTGGCAAATGAACCCTTGGGTACACCGTGCGAATCAACCATTTGTACCTGTACGCCGCGCTGACCGCGCAATACATTTTCGTATGCCTTTTCAACGCCGGTAACGCCGATATAATCGCCAAGGCGGTAATATCCGTTTGAGCGTTTGATATCCCTGTCGGTGACCTCGCCAATAAAACCTAAAAACTGTGCGGCTACCGAGTCGGGATAAGTGCGTATGGTGCGGGGCACTATAGCGAAGCCCGGAAACTCAAACAGCTTTTCCTGCAATGAAGCATACAACTGAACAGAAAGTTGTTTTTCAAATACGGATGCTGTATTGGGCGATTGTTTTTTAGCCTTGGCAAAGCGTTTGTCGAAACCTTCCTTATCAATACCTATCATTTTGCAAAACAACAAGGTATCAAAAGGTTTTACTTCCTTGGGGTTAACGGTAACATCATAAATGGGTTCGTTTTGTACAAGGATTTTGCCGTTACGGTCAAGTATAGGCCCGCGGGCAGGGTAAAGTATGGTTGTGCGTCTTACGTTACTGTTGGCATAGATCTCGTACTTGTCATCAACTATCTGGATATAGTAAAGCCTTCCCAGCAGGGCTAATATGATAGCTATAAAAATACCGGTAACAACGTAGCGGCGTTCAAAAAACTTATTCATTTACGTTCTTTCCTTCTGAAAAATAGCAGGCCCGAAATTAGTATTAAAAATACGGTAAACAATGAACTCAAAACAACACGGCTTAGTGTGTATTGTATTTCAGAAAAACTAAAAACCTCTAAATTAAGCAGGAAAAAGTGGTGGAATAAAGTAAGTATCAACACATAAGTAAAAAACCACCTGAAACCCATGATACTCAAAGTAGGTTCGGGCTCGTTATCAAAGCCATCCTTTTGTACCGTGATGCTGATAAAAAGTACACGTACCAATGCCAGCACAACGCAGGCCGCAGCATGAAGCCCCGGTGTATCATAAAATGCATCAATAGTGAGGCCTGTCAGGAACGAGAGTACAAACAGCAGTGGATTAGGTACTTCAAAGGGAAGCAACAAAATGAAAAGGATATAGAAATAAGGGGTAGCAAGATTATAAAACGTTATGTTTTTTAACAGGAAAACCTGCATAAAAACCAAAACTATAAACCTAACAAGGTTAACAAGGATAGTTCTACTCATTTTTGTTTTGTACGGCCTCCAGTACCGTTTGTTCACCGGCAAATTTGTTATTTACCACGTAAACGTATTGAAGCTTTGTAAAATCAACAGCTAAGGCTACCTCAACGTTGATGAGTAAACCGCCGCCTTTGGCATGCAGGTTGGTAACTTTGCCAAACGGTATACCGGTAGGGAAAAGCGAATAGCCCGATGTAACCACCGTATCGCCAATTTTGGGCTGGGCATTATTCTGGATATCTATCAATACACCCCTGTGCGGATCAAGATCGTTACCCCATACAAACGAGCCTATATCTTTAGTACCTGAAAGCATGGCGCTAAACCGCGTGTTTTTATGCAAAACCGATTGAATAATAGCCAAATGCTCGGTTGCGGCAATAACCTGGCCCACAACGCCTGCACCTGTTATTACACCCATATCTTTTTGGATGCCGTCCCTGCTACCCCGGTTAATAGTAATATAGTTGCTGCGTTTATTGAACGAATTATTGATTACCTTGGCTACAATATAAGTATATTGTTGTTTGTAAACGGTATCATTAACCTTGTGTTTTTCAACAGTATCAACATACATAGAAGCTTTGAGCTGGCCGCGAAGTTTGGCATTTTCGCGGGCAAGGCTATCGTTGGTTTCTTTTAATGACAGGTATTCTTTTAAAGCATCAACCTGGCTGTACAAGGTACCGGTTACCTTATTGGTTGAATTAATAAAAGACGCTTTTTGAAACGAGTTGTATTTAATATATATAAGCAGCGAACTAATCTCAAAAATCAGGAATAAAAAAAACGCGTTATACTTAGTTATAAATATCCAAAGGTTACGCATTGTTGGAGATTAGTTAATTGGAGATCAGAGATTAGTTGTGTATAGCAAAATTAGAAATTAGGAATCGGAGATAAGTATTTTAATAATAACTAATCTCCAATCACTAACCTCTAATCACTAACTCAGTTACTGCATTAAAAATTTAAAATTGCCAATGTTTTTAAGGGCGGTGCCGGTTCCGCGTACTACGGCGCGAAGAGGGTCTTCGGCAACGTGAACGGGTAGTTTGGTTTTGGCAGCCACACGCTTATCCAAACCGCGCAATAACGCACCGCCACCGGTTAAGTAGATACCGGTTTGATAAATATCGGCCGAAAGCTCGGGAGGGGTAATTTCCAACGCTTTTAATATCGCTTCCTCAATTTTTGAAATTGATTTATCAAGGCAATGCGCAATCTCGGTATATGATACCATAATTTGTTTTGGAACACCGGTCATCAGGTCACGGCCTTGTACGGCAAAATCACCCGGTGGCTCGCTTAGTTCAGGAAGCGCGGCGCCAACCTCAATTTTAATTTTTTCGGCAGTACGGTCACCAATCATGATGTTATGTTGGCGACGGATATATTGAACAATGTCCGAATCAAAGTTGTCTCCTGCAACACGGATTGACTGGTCGCACACAATACCTGATAAAGCAATAACGGCAATTTCGGTAGTACCACCACCAATATCGATGATCATGTTGCCCATAGGCTCTTCCACGTCGATGCCGATACCTACAGCTGCAGCCATTGGCTCGTGGATGAGGTAAACCTCTTTAGCGCCGGCAATCTCGGCCGAATCGCGTACTGCGCGTTTCTCAACCTCGGTAATACCTGATGGGATACAGATCACCATACGCAATGATGGGAAGAACCATCCCTTGCCCTGGTTAATCATTTTGATCATCCCACGGATCATGTGCTCGGCGGCGTTAAAGTCGGCAATTACACCGTCTTTAAGCGGGCGCACGGTACGGATATTATCGTGCGTTTTACCTTCCATTTGCATGGCCTGCCTGCCAATGGCAATCACTTTATTCGTTGTCCTGTCGAACGCCACAATCGAGGGTTCGTCAACAACAACTTTGTCGTTATGTATAATGAGGGTATTTGCTGTACCTAAATCGATAGCAATTTCTTGTGTAAAAAAGTTAAATAAACCCATCTGGTATTTCTTTCAGTATGTTATGCAAAGTTTATAAAAATACGCTTAAATAAATTAGCATTTTGCAAACTTAAGCGTTAAAAAATCACATTTATTGTGTTGGGGTTGGGTTGATAGAGCTTATTTATTAGATGGTTGACCGGATTTACAGGTAAATTAAGTTAAAACAGGTTAAAAACATTTTTCCTTTTCACCAAATCAATCCCTACTCTTCAATCAAACGTTTTTAACCTAATAAACTACTCACCAAATCAACCCGGTCAACCTTAAATGTTAGTGTTTAAAGTGACGTACGCCGGTAGTAACCATAGCCAAACCTTTTTCATTGCACATGGCAACCGAAAGCTTGTCATTAATTGATCCGCCTGGTTGTAAAATGGCGGTGATCCCAGCTTCGGCAGCCAGTTCGGCACAATCAGGGAAGGGGAAGAAAGCGTCGGACGCCATTACCGCACCGTTCAGGTCGAAACCAAAGCTTTGAGCTTTAATAATGGCTTGCTTAAGTGCATCAACCCTTGAGGTTTGACCAACGCCACTTGCCATTAGCTGGTTATTTTTAGCAAATACAATGGTGTTCGATTTGGTATGCTTTACAATTTTATTAGCGAAGAACAGGTCTTTCAATTCAGCCTCAGTCGGTGCTTTTTCAGTAACAGTAGTCATTTGGGCCGGACCTTCAATGACGGCGTCTTTATCCTGCTCAATTACACCATTCAATAAAGTTTTGAAATGCTTAACAGGCAGTTCAACCGGCTGGCGAACCAACAGGATGCGGTTCTTTTTGCCTGATAGGATCCGTACTGCTTCGTCTGTAAATGCCGGAGCGATCAGCACCTCATAAAATATCTTGTCGATCTCGGTAGCAGTTTCTGCGTCGATTTCGGCATTGGCAATAATTACACCACCAAAGGCAGATACCGGGTCGCAGGCTAAAGCATCGATCCATGCTTCTTTAATAAATGAACGTGAAGCTACACCGCAGGCATTGGTATGCTTAAGGATAGCGATAGTAGGCTCGGTAAACTCATCAATAATAGCAACTGCAGCATCAACATCAACCAGGTTGTTGTATGAAAGCTCTTTGCCGTTCAGTTTGTTGAACATGGCATCAAGGTTACCATAGAAAGTGCCTTTTTGATGCGGGTTTTCGCCGTAACGTAAAACCTGGCTGGTTTGGATACTTTGTTTAAACACCGGAAGCGGCTCGGCTTCGTTAAAATAGTTGAAAATATGTGTATCGTAGTTCGACGAGATGTTGAATGCTTTTTGAGCGAATGAACGGCGCTGATCAATTGTAGTAGTACCATCCTGTGTTTTCAGGATATTTTCCAGGCCGGCGTAGTCATCTTTTGAAGCCACGATTACTACATCTTTAAAGTTTTTTGCAGCTGCACGGATCAAAGAAATACCACCGATATCGATCTTTTCGATCACATCTTCGGCACCGGCACCTGATTGTACAGTTTCCTCGAACGGGTACAAGTCAACAATTACCAAATCAATTTCAGGAATTTCATATTGCTCTAATTGTTGTTTATCTCCATCAAAGCTCCTGCGGGCCAAAATACCACCGAAAACCTTAGGGTGCAGGGTTTTAACACGGCCACCCAGTATCGAAGGGTATGAAGTAAGGTCCTCAACCGGGATCACATTTACACCTAAATTGCGGATAAAAGTTTCGGTACCTCCGGTTGAATAGATATTTACACCAAGGCGGTTTAACTCATGAATGATGGGCTCTAAGTTATCTTTGTAATAAACAGAAATTAAAGCATTTTTTATTTGAACTGACTGGCTCATGTACACACTGTTTTTTGAGCCGCAAAGGTAGTGATATTTAGTTAATTGGAGGTTAGTTAATTAGAGATTAGTTATTAGCATAGGATCGATATTTATCCACATCGAAATTTTATAGCAGGCGATATTTAATGTGTATTACCGTGCGTTCGATAGGCTAATTGTTGAGGTATTCATAAATAATTGGTAACTTAGTATATGACTACGGTGATTATTCAATCAAATTCGGAAAAAAAGACCCGCTTGTTGATGCAGCTTGCTGAAGAGCTTGGTCTTTCTGCGCAAACACAAGAAGTTAAGGATTTGAATACAATTGACGTCGCGAGGGGGATTGGAAGAAAAGCAACAAACGAAGAGCTGATTAATTATTTAAATAAAGATCTTGATGAAGAAGCTATCCCGTTAGATAAAGCTTTTTCTAAATATACTCAATAAGCCCATTCTGTATTTTGAACGTTACTATTAAGCCTAAGGCCTTAAAGGTTATTGATGCGATTGTTGATTTTGTAGAATCGAAAAATACGCCGGGAAGCGGTGCAAGATTTGCTTTGAAATTCAAGACAGCTATCAAAAGATTAGCTGTACCCGGAGTACAGCATTCCATTTGTAACCATGAGGTTTTAGCCGCGTTCAAATATTCTTGCAGTCATTTCAATGACTGGGTTATAGCCTTTAAAATTGTTGATGGTGAATTGACTGTTTACGAAATTATACATGGGTCATTGTTGTTTTAATAACCCATAAAAGAACTTAGATACCCCCCTAATCACTAAAAAACTCAGCTTTTCATCTTTTTCAACAGCGCCTCAACAACTTTCGGGAAATGATTATGCTCTAACTGCTGGCCTTTAAATTTTACGATCTCAAGCGTATCGCCCGGTTCAATTTTAAATTTCGACTGGTGGATAATCTCGCCTTCGTCAAAGTTTTCGTTAACGAAGTGAATGGTGATGCCGCTTTCCTCTTCTTTGTCTTCCAATATTTTGCGGTGTACGTTATCGCCGTACATGCCTTTGCCGCCATATTTGGGTAACAGGGCAGGATGCAGGTTAATAATCTTATTGGGGAAAGCTTTTAATAATGATTGGGGCACAAGCCATAAAAAACCGGCGAGCACAATCAGATCAACCTGTAAGTTTTTTAGCAGGCGGATAACACCGTCTGTTTCATAAAACTCATGGCGACTGAAAATATGCGAGGGTACCTCAAAGTTATCGGCACGCTGTAAAACGTAAGCTTGAGGATTATTGGTAAGTATCAGCACAACTTCGGCATCGGCATTGCGTTTAAAATGCTCCATTAACTTTTGCGCGTTTGAGCCGGAACCTGAAGCGAAAATGGCAATTCTTTTTTTCATCGATAATTTGTTTTTCAACGAAGACGAAGCTACAATAGTTTCATCGGGCTGACTGTTTACTTGGCATTGAAACTATTAAAACCATTTTACAATTAAAAATATTATAACTATTGGGTGGCAGTTACTTTTTGCCTGATAAACCCGTAACGCATAATGCGTCGTTTTTTTGTTGCCGAATAGTTTGGTTCAACATCCCCTGTTTCTAATACCAGCGAATAATTACCCAAGGTAACTATTTTAGTGTTTTCAAATGGCTTTGAGGTACCGCCCGATGCTTTGGTGGTATCTTTACAAACCATGTCCGAAATTAAAAATAATTTATTTGCAGTAAGCGACCAGCGGCCCTTCGCGGTATCTGATTTGCATTGAAAATTAGTGTAGCTGCAGGAATTGTCGTCATTGAAGGTAAAAAGTTGGGTATCCTGGCAAGTTTGGTTTAAGGTATCTAAAGAAACCTGGGCATCACCCACATAATTGGTAACGGTTATAGAAGCCAATTGCCAGTTACCTGCTAATAATCCGGGTATATGGCTTAAGTTATCTTTCTTGCATGAATTAACAATCAGCGCAATACTTATTAAAAACAGGAAAAACAACAGCGGGGTTCTTTTCATTTATTAAAGGCAAAATTATAAAATATGGTTGATTACCTTGCATCAGTACACTGTAATAAACGCTATAAATTAAATTTATTTCAAAACCAATGCGCGTTCCATACCAAAAACTTGAAGCCGAATTTGAAAGAGTACTATTAAGTATTGATCTGCCGCTTGCAAAAGCCCGGCAATGCGCCGCCATTTTCGCCGCCAACAGCAGGGATGGTGTTTACAGTCATGGCCTTAACCGGTTTCCTGCTTTTGTACAAACTGTAAAGGAAGGCTTGTTTAAACCGGATGCGGAAGCTGTAATGGTAAACAACCTGGGTGCAATTGAGCAATGGAACGGTAATTTTGGTCTTGGTATGTTAAACGCAAACAGGTGCATGAGCCGGGCTGTTGAACTGGCCGGTGAGTACGGCATTGGCTGTGTTGCTATCAAAAATACCAATCACTGGATGCGTGGCGGTACTTATGGCTTGCAGGCGGCTGATGCCGGATTTATAGGCATTTGTTTTACAAACACCATTGCTAACCTGCCGCCCTGGGGCGGGCTCGACCCGCGGCTTGGTAATAATCCCCTGGTTATTGCGGTGCCGCGTAAGGGCGGACATGTCTTATTGGACATGGCTATTTCGCAATACTCGGTAGGTAAGCTGATGGAGAGCAAATCGCAAAATAAACCTTTGCCATTGCCCGGCGGCTATGATCATGAAGGGAATTTAAGTACTGATGCCGATGCCATTTTGCAGTCAAAACGGATGTTGCCTATTGGTTTTTGGAAAGGGTCGGGTTTATCGCTGATGCTTGATCTGCTGGCGACCTTATTAAGCGGCGGAAAATCTACCTCAAAAATCAGCGAACACGAAAAGGAGTGGGGCGTATCGCAGGTATTTATCTGCCTAAAGACAGACACTGAGCAAAATGAGCGTTTGATAAATGAGATCCTGGATTACACCAAAAGCAGCAATCCTGTTGATGGTGAACAGGTTTCATACCCTGGCGAAAATATGCTCAAAACAAGAGAGCGGAATTTACGGGATGGGATACCTGTTAATGAGGAGATCTGGGAAAGGGTTTTGGCGATGTGAACCGATGGATTGACTACTGACAAATTTACCCTACCATCATTCCCTCAAATTTTTCCCAAAAGCCATCGCGCGGTACGGGAGCGATAATAGCAACCGGTTCGTTTTTTACCGGGTGTACAAACGTAAGCTTGCGTGCATGCAGGCAAATACTTTTGCGCAGACTGCCACGGGGATAACCATATTTATTATCGCCCACAATGGGGCAGCCCAAAGTTGAAAGCTGCACCCTGATCTGGTGCGGGCGGCCGGTTATCGGGTCAACCTCAATTAAATAGTATCCGTTTAGCTCGCCCACTAACTTATAACTTAGCTCCGAACGTAAGCTGCCCTGCACTTCGCGGTCATGGGCTTTGGTTACATTTTTCTGTGAGTTTTTTACCAGCCAGTGTACCAGGGTGCCTTCTTCGGGGAATGGTTTTTTGCGCACTACTGCATAATAGGTTTTATGCATTTCACGGGCTTTAAACATTTTGTTGATCCGGTCGAGCGCTTTACTGGTTTTGGCAAACAGGATCACGCCGCTTACCGGTCTGTCCAGCCGGTGCACCACGCCTAAAAATGCGCCGTTGGGCTTGCTGTATTTTTTGGCGATGTATTTTTTTACTTTTTCGTCCAAGGGCTCATCACCGGTTTCATCAACCTGTACAATGTCTCCCGCGCGTTTATTTATGGCAATAAGGTGGTTGTCCTCATAAAGAACATCCTTATCGGTAATATCGGCATTGCTATAATTAAATTCAGGACGGGCCATTTGTGTTAGTTCATGGTTCATGGTTAATAGTTCATGGCCATCATTTTTACTATGATCTATGAACTATCAACTATAGGCTAATTAATACTGCTCCTTCTCGTTAGGGAAACTGTTACTTTTTACGTCGGTATTGTAATTTTTGATCGCATCGTGCATGATGTCATACAGGTTAGAGTACTGGCGTAAAAAGCGGGGTTTAAAGCCTTTGTTAATCCCCAGCATATCATGGATCACTAATACCTGGCCGTCGCAATGCTGACCGGCGCCGATACCTATTGTTGGGATCTGCAGGCTATCGGAGACCTCCTGGGCCAGTTTGGCCGGGATCTTTTCCAGTACGATACCAAAGCAGCCAAGTTCTTGGAGTTTAAGGGCATCCTCACGCAGTTTTTGTGCCTCGGCTTCATGTTTGGCGCGTACAGTGTATGTTCCAAACTTATATATGGATTGCGGTGTAAGGCCAAGGTGTCCCATTACCGGGATGCCGGCGGTTAAGATCCGGCTAACTGATTCGGCTATTTCAACGCCGCCTTCAATTTTAACGGCGTGCGCCCCGGCTTCCTTCATAATGCGGATAGCTGAGTTCAGCGCTTCCTTTGAGTTGCCCTGGTATGATCCAAAAGGCAGATCGACAACCACCAATGCACGTTTGGCCGCACGTACTACAGATGATGCATGATAGATCATCTGGTCGAGCGTTATAGGCAGCGTAGTTTCGTGACCCGCCATCACATTGGAGGCCGAATCACCAACAAGGATGATATCAGTCCCGGCATCGTCGACTATGGTAGCCATCGAATAGTCATATGCGGTAAGCATAGAGATCTTTTCGCCACGAACCTTCATCTCCTGGATGGTATTGGTGGTGATACGCTTTATTTCTTTATTTACAGACATTGATAAATGTGTTATCGCAGTGCAAAGGTAAGCATGATTTCGGATTTCGGAATTTTGATTTCGAAGGTGATTTTTGGATTTCGAATTTCGGAATTTCGATTTCGGATTTTTCTGTTTTTGATTTGTTATTTTGATTGGCAGGGAGCGTATTCATTACTAATAAATCCGAAATCCCACATTCGAAATCCGAAATCAAAATAAATCAGAAATCTCACATCCGAATACCGAAATTATTTTCTACTTTTGCGCCGTGAATCCGGAAGTTCCTTACTTCAATATTTCTATCAGTTTTCACGGGGCTTTGAACCAGGCGATCCGATCATTTAACCCTTTCAATTTTTTTAAGCGATGAATTATTTCACCAAATTACCGGCTATATTGCTGCTTGCCGACGGCACCGTTTTTTACGGTAAAGCTGCTGGCAAAATGGGTACTACCACCGGCGAGATTTGTTTTAATACCGGCATGACCGGCTACCAGGAAATTTTTACCGACCCTTCATACTTTGGGCAAATTATGGTAACCACCAATGCGCACATTGGTAACTACGGTATTGCTAATGAAGAGGTTGAATCGGGCAGGATCCAGATTGCAGGTCTGGTTTGCAAAAATTATAACATTGCCTACAGCCGTAAACAGGCCGATGAATCGATACAGGATTATTTCCAGGAGCAAAACATAGTTGGTATATCTGATATAGATACCCGTCAGCTTGTTCGCCACATTCGTGATAAAGGCGCTATGAATGCCATCATTTCATCAGAAATATTGGATCTGGATGAACTGAAAGCAAAGCTTGACCTGGTGCCTTCGATGGATGGCCTGGAGCTTTCATCGCAGGTATCAACTACCGAAACTTATACTTTTGGCAGCGAAGATGCTCCTTACCGTGTAGCGGTGCTTGACCTTGGTGTAAAGAAAAACATCCTTCGCAATTTTGATTCGCGCGAGGTTTATGCCAAAGTATTCCCGGCTAAAACAACCTACGCCGAAATGGAAAAAGATTTTGCCCCTACAGGCTACTTTATTTCAAACGGCCCCGGCGATCCATCAGCTATGCCTTACGCGGTTGAAACTGTAAAAGAAATTTTAGCTGCTGATAAGCCGATGTTCGGGATTTGCTTAGGCCACCAGTTGCTGGCTTTGGCTAACGATATCCCAACTCAAAAAATGTTTAACGGTCACCGTGGTTTAAACCACCCGGTAAAAAACATCATCATTAACCATTGCGAGGTTACTTCACAAAACCACGGTTTTGGTGTAGTACCGGAAGCTGTACGCGCTTCGGATAAGGTAGAGATCACCCACGTTAACCTGAACGACCAATCCATCGAAGGCATTCGTGTAAAAGGCAAAAAAGCTTTCTCGGTACAATATCACCCTGAATCGTCACCTGGTCCGCACGATTCAAGGTATTTGTTTGATGACTTTATCAAGCTGATGAAATAAATTTTGATTGCACCTGTACAGATTTTAAATGTGCGGATGTCCGAAGCCTTTCAATTTAGTTTGGAAGGCTTTTTTATTTTTCATAATTCCTTTCTAAATTAGTTGTTATATCCGCCTGAATTATGAAGAAATCCATTAATCTGCTCCTTACAGCAGAAGAAAAAGCTATTCTCCGGGCTCAAAAAACCAAGATTGCCGATCTCGTTACCTTCGCCCCGGATGAAGTTGCAATGATATTAAATGCAGATGCCGAACGCGCCAGGGAGATAAATGCATTGATTGAATTTCAAAGTATCCCATCATTAGGGATCAATTTTGCGACTGAGCTGATACAGCAAGGCTATTATTCTTTAGAACAATTAAAAGGCAAAGACCCAGTTGAACTTTTTAATGCATTTGAACGCCACGTAGGCGCCTGGGCCGATCCATGTGTGGAGGATTCATACCGATTATTATCACACTATATTAAGCATGGCGACACCGGAAAAAGCTGGTGGCATTTTACCGCCGAGCGTAAGGCTTACCGGGCCGAGCATGGCTTCCCTGCAAGCCGACCTGCAAAGGCGTGGTACGAGTTGCCGCAGTATCGTAACGGGAAAGAGTTTGTGGGGAGTAAATAAAAAAGTACGGGATTGTGCGATTCCCTCCCTTGGGAGGGTGTAGGGAGGGGTTTCATCGATATGCTTATTCGTTTGAAATAGCGTATAGCCCCTCCCTGCCACTGCTCATTCCAACACACCCCTCCCAAGGGAGGGAATTAAAAACATCATCCCACAAAAAAACCGCGAATGAAATCTCAGTCGCGGTTTTGGTATAAAAACTCAGGCGGATATCCTGGATTAGTTTAAGTATGATTGTAACAGGTTTGATTTTGAATTGTGGCGTAAACGCATCAAAGCCTTGTCTTTCAACTGGCGAACACGCTCGCGGGTTAAATCAAATTTTTCACCTATTTCCTCTAACGAATGAGGAGCATGACCACCAAGGCCAAAGAATAACATTAACACTTCACGGTCACGTTCGGCAAGGATACCTAACGAGCGTTTAATTTCCTGCGATAATGAATCGGCCATTACTTCAGTATCGGTTGCAGCATCAGAGCTGGCCAATACGTCAAGTAAGGTGTTTTCTTCACCCTGAATAAAAGGCGCGTCCATTGAAATCTGCCTGCCGGCGTTATTCATCGAATCGGCAATTTTATCAACCGAAATTTCCAGGTTGTCTGCAAGTTCTTCGGGTGTTGGCTGTCTTTCAAATTCCTGCTCCAGTTTTGAAGCTGCTTTGTGTATTTTGCTCAATGAACCAATTTGGTTCAGTGGTAAACGCACAATACGCGATTGCTCGGCAATGGCCGACAGGATTGACTGACGGATCCACCATACGGCATATGAAATAAATTTAAAGCCTTTGGTTTCGTCAAAGCGTTTTGCCGCTTTAATTAAACCAAGGTTTCCTTCGTTTATTAAGTCGCCCAGGGTAAGGCCCTGGTTTTGGTACTGCTTAGCAACCGATACCACAAAGCGAAGGTTTGTTTTTGTCAAACGTTCTAACGCTACCTGGTCGCCCTCACGGATCTTTTGCGCCAGGATCACTTCCTCCTCAGCTGTGATCAAATCTACCTTGCCAATATCATGCAGGTATTTTTCGAGCGATGCCGATTCGCGGTTAGTGATTGATTGGGATATTTTAAGTTGTCTCATTTTTTAATACAGATTATTAAGCTAAAAACGGTTCAATAAGATACATGTGCCGGGTTAAACAACCGGAGTTAAAACAGACTACATTAAACTTTGCTTCCTTCTTTATTTGTGAACCCGGGATAAGTATTTAATATTTAAAACGAGGGTTTGCTACTGATATTATTGCTGTAAGGAGCGAGCGGTTTAAAAGTTTTAAAATAATGTGCTAACCAGAATGTGTAATCAACATATTACCCTATAATGAACAGCACAAAGGTAAGCATTTATTTGCTATTATAGTGTCATTTAAACACCATGAAACAACGGTTAATGTAAATATTTTTTGAAATTAAACTAATCTTGTTTAGGTTCGGGCGCTTGTTGGGTGTCATCTGTCTTCTGCTCATCATCAACTGCTTTTGTTTTTTTATGGTTCTTATTCCACTTGATTTTTATTTTACCATCATCGCCATCGGTGGCAAGTATGTGTAAAACAATGCCTTTCATACGTTTTTTATTACGTTCGGTTTCATCTGCTATTTTGCTGTCATTCTTTGGGTTTCGTATCGGTACATCAAGTGCAATGTTAGTACCCCGCGATAGCGAATAAGTACCCTGAATGTCCATATTGAGCACGCTGGAGTTAATTTGCATGGGCGCAATTTTGATTTTATCGCCATTGATATCAAATTGGGCTTTCAGGTCACTAAAAGTAATGTTATCCAGATCGCGGAAGGGAAAAGCAAACTTACCCACACTTTTTATCGGCGAAAAATTGACCAGGGCACCCTCTTTCAGGTTTACCATAGCGGTTCCCCTTATTGATTTAGGTACCAGGTTACCCGCATTATTGATCCCCCCCTTAATATCGGCCCTTGCCGAAAGGAAGCCCCTGAGGTTATCACTCGTAAAATCCTTTAACCCAAAATTGTTAAACGATGCAAAGAATGTATTAGTATTCACATGGTTAATGGTAGTACTGATAGCAAAATTATTGATTGGTCCCTGCTGTACCAGGCCGCTTAAGTTTAATGACCCGCCCGAGCTTTTAAGGCTTACATTGCGCATTTTCATGGTGTTGTCGGCTAAAAGGATATCGGCATTAACATCTGTCGCCAAAAACTTTTTATAATATACTTTGGCTAAGCGCAGATGAAGTTCGGCCTGCCCTTTATCAAAGGCGGTATTAAGTTGATTGGTAATTTTGGCATTGGACATCCTTTTGCCCGTTCCTGCACTGCTTTTACTGCGTTCGTATCCGCGGTTGTTCAGGAAGCCTAAAAACTCGCCAAGATATATCTGCGGACTGGTGATCTGCCATACAATCAAAATCTTTTGTGGATCGGTATAATACAGGTTGAGGAAATTGCTCACCTTACCCTGCATGTACACTACGCTACCGCCATTTTGCAGGCGGATATTATTTATGTAGAGATCTTTATCGGTGAATTTTAAGGCAATAGAGTTGTTTTTGAATACCAGGTTGCGGGGCAGGTAACTTACATCTGCATTTTTTATATCTACATTACCGGTAACGAAGGGTTTGGTGAATTTGAAATTCACGATATCGGCCTTATAAGCCAGTTTCAGATCGGCAATCCCCTTAGTAAATTTAAGGCTTTCATCACCTATGATGGCGTTGAGTTTGCTAACCGGAAAGCGTGACCTGAAAATCCCTGTGGCGACAGGTGTATTCAGGTTGTTGATAAACGCAGTATCGATAGTAAAAGGGATTTCTTTATAGTTGCCGTTAAAATGATAAAGCCTGATTACCGAATTTTCATCGCCCAGACCCCTGCCATTAATATAGTTATTGCTGAACGTTCCGTTAAAGCTGCAATTTTCGATTGTACCGCCCTGGGTTTTCAAAACGTTATTCTTTGCCTTGGCAGTAACGTAAATAGATGGATCGCCGCTAACGCCGAAAGCCCCTTTCAGATCGCAGGTAACATCAATGGGCTTTTTCAGATCAAACATTTTGAGGCTTTTGGTGATGTTGGCAGCTAACAGGTTGGCAGCATCGTTCCATAAAATATCATCAACTTTGAGGTTAATGGTAAATGGGGTCTCAGGTTTTTTAAGCTCAAACCTGGCAGTAACGTTGAATGTGTCATCACCTATATTTAAGTTATTAGGTGCTACGTTAATAACCTGCGAGTCATAATTATAGCTAATATCAAAATGCCCCTTGAGCAGCCTGTTTTTCATGAAGCTCCCCTTTTTGGTATTAAAGGAAAAGCTGTTTACCATGGTATTCAGGTCGATATCGGCGTTCCATCCTTTAGCAGGGTAATCCAGGCGGCCCCGGATATCATTAACTGCAAATTTGAATAGTTTATAAGCATGACGGTCATCAACAACAAAGTTTACCTTGTTTAACGAAAACCTCCTAATTTGTGTGGAAGAGCTGGTTTGTTTTTCTTTTGGGTTTTTTTCAACTGTAGGTTTTGTTTTAAATATAGATGTATTGCTATAACCACTGCTGTCGGTAAACAGGTCGATATCGGCATTGCTGATATCTATTTTATTGATCACCACTTCGCCTTTTAAAAGGGCCGAAGCATTTACAGATACTTCAAAATCTTTAGCGGTAAGCAGTGTATGATGATGTTGCGCCCAGCGGTTATCTTTCAATACCACATTTTTCAACTCAACAGATACACCGGGAAAACCTTTGAACAACGTTGGATCAATGGTGCCGATAGTTAAAGTGCCGTTTAGGTTTTTGTTAAGCTCGGAGGTGATCATAGCAAGTACTTTCTGTTTGTTATAACTAACATAAACAGTAAGGGCGATGAACATAATTATAATTAAACCAACAAGCGCTCCGGCGATCTTTAAGGTTATTTTTAACCATTTTGGCATTTCAACTAATTTACTGTTAAAGCGTTATGGTTATATAATTGTTTGTATTGTAACATATAATTAACACACGGTATAGGAATAGGCAAATAAATCTGCTATAAGATACAATATTTTAAAGGTATAATCGGCTACATCAGTATCATGGAAACAGCTAATAAAATAAGGGCTATTATAACAGGAGCTACCGGCATGGTAGGCGAGGGGGTATTGCATCAATGCTTATTGAGCGATAAGGTTGAAGCAGTATTGATTATTAACCGTAAGCCAAGCGGCGTAAACCATCCTAAACTGAAGGAAATTGTACATACTGATTTTTTTAACCTTACACCCATTCAGCATCAGTTAGAAGGTTACAATGCCTGCTTTTTTTGTTTAGGCGTTTCGTCGGTAGGGATGAGCGAAGAAGCTTATTATAAAGTAACTTACCTGCTAACCATGCACGTGGCCGAAATTTTGAGCCGAATTAATCCGGATATGACTTTTTGTTATGTATCTGGTGCCGGTACCGACAGTACTGAAAAGGGCTGTAGTATGTGGGCCCGGGTAAAAGGTAAAACCGAAAATGATTTGATGAAGCTGCCCTTCAAACAGGTAGTCAACTTCAGGCCGGGGTTTATGAAAAGCTTTAAGGGGGCAAAAAATACCCTGCCATTTTATAAATACATCAGTTGGATGTACCCCATAGGCCGCCTTATTTACCCAAAGGGTTTTATTACGCTGGAGGAAGTTGGCAAAGCCATGATCAATACCGCGAACCGCGGCGCCGGCCGCTGGATATTAGATGGAAAAGATATTGTTGCCATGGCGAATAGCTAACAGTGGGTAATGATATATGGAGAAGGCTATCGTGTAAAACCCGATATATCGTAAATGTTGGGTAGCTGTATTTTAATTAATGCATTGATTAATAGTATTTTGTGTTTTTGGAGCAAGCTTTGAAATGGTACTGTCAACATTATTATTTATGAAACTTAAACTCCAGCAAAAAATGAACACAAAATTCATGAAAGGCCGCTTAAAAGCACATTTAATTGCGGCGACTATTTTATTAGGCAGCTTGTTTGCCTTTACTTTTAAGGCCGCTGCCCAGGCACAGCCCGTTAAAAACATTGTATTAGTGCATGGGGCCTTTGCCGATGGCTCGGGCTTTAAGGCCGTGTACAATATCCTTACCAAAAAAGGTTATAATGTTACCGTAGTGCAAAATCCGCTTACTTCTTTAAAGGACGACGTTGACGCTGCCAACCGGATCCTGGATAAACAGGATGGCCCGACGGTATTGGTAGGCCACTCTTATGGCGGCACGGTAATTACCGAAGCCGGGAATAATTCAAAAGTAGTAGCATTGGTTTATATAGCCGCTTTTATGCCCGATAAAGGGGAAAATACGATAAAATGGGTACAGTCGGCTCCTCCGGCTCCCGAAAACGGTATTTTGCCGCCAGATGATAAAGGTTTTGTTTACTATGATAAAGCCAAATTTCATGGCGGTTTTGCCGGCGACCTAAGTAAAGCCGAAGCCGACTTCATGTTTGCATCGCAGGGGCCAACTTCGGTTCAATGTTTTGTTACGCCTGTTGCCGAAGCGGCATGGAAAACCAAACCAAGCTATGCTATAGTGGCCACCGAAGATAAAAGCATTGTGCCCGATGTTGAGCGTACCATGTACAAACGTGCCGGTGCAAAAGTAACAGAGGTAAAAGGCAGCCACGTGATCTTCATTTCGCAGCCCGAGGCCGTTGCCAAAGTCATCATCGACGCGGCAAATGGCGTTAAATAATCAGATAGTTTTTGTTACAGTTTTAAGCGGAATTGGTCATGATTGACTGTTCCGCTTTTTTATTGGTTTGCCGGAAAAGTGTTGTCACAAGGGCAAAGATGTTATTTGATTTTCCCAGTGCGCCGGATTCATTTTTAGTAACGGCAATGCTATATACTTTATGAGTAAATTAAACGTTTTACCATCCCAAAACAGCCAATCCGTTTTGTAAAGCTTATTTTATATTGTTAAAACAACACTAATTATTGCCGGGCTGAATAGACGTACCGGCGATTTTTTCGACAGGTACTTGAACTATGTAATGACTTTTTTACAGGCCAAAAGGTTCCTTTAAGTAAATAATGCATTTTATCTGAATAAAATTTTAAATAAAATTTTTCTTTGTCAAAAATTAAGTGTTATTTCGACAATAATTATAAATCTTTATATGAGCAATAACCAATTAGTGATCGGGGTTGATTACGGGTCTGACTCCGTGCGCTCCGTGATAGTAAACGCGGCCAACGGAGAAGAAATAGCATCATCAGTATTTAATTATCCCCGTTGGCGCGATGGCAAGTATTGTGTACCTGCCGAAAACCAGTTCCGCCAGCATCCGCAGGATTACATCGACGGACTTAAAGCCACCATTAAAGATTGTATTGCACAGGCCGGCGGTGAAGCCATTGCAAAAAATATAAAAGGCATTTCTGTTGATACCACCGGCTCAACCCCCGTTGCGGTTGATGCTGCCGGTACTCCGCTTGCCTTAACCCCCGGTTTTGAAACTAACCCCAATGCCATGTTTGTATTGTGGAAAGATCATACTTCGGTTAAAGAAGCAGCGCAGATCAATGAACATGCTACAAAATTTGATACCAATTATTTGAAATATGTTGGCGGCATTTACTCGTCTGAGTGGTTTTGGGCTAAGCTGCTGCATGTGCTAAGGGTTGATAAAAGTGTACGTGATGCCGCTGCCTCATGGGTTGAGCATTGCGACTGGATCCCTTTTCTATTAACCGGCGGTAATGATGTTAAAGCTATTAAACGTGGCCGTTGCTCTGCAGGGCATAAAGCCCTTTGGGCCGAGGAATTTAATGGCCTGCCCCCCGAAGAATTTTTTGTTTCCCTTGATCCGGTGCTGGCTGGTTTCAGGGATAAATTATATGAAGATACATACACGGCCGATGAAGCAGCCGGAAACCTTAGCGCGGAGTGGGCGGAGATATTGGGACTCTCAACCGATGTGATTGTAGGTACCGGCGCTTTTGACGCACACATGGGTGCTGTTGGCGGGCAAATTGAGCCTTACCACCTGAGCAAGGTAATGGGCACATCAACCTGCGATATCCTGGTTGCTCCAACATCAGAGATGGAAGGCAAACTGGTACGCGGAATCTGCGGACAGGTGAATGGTTCGGTTATTCCGGGAATGGCAGGTTTAGAGGCTGGTCAATCGGCTTTTGGCGATACTTATGCCTGGTTTAAAAATATCCTGGCCTGGCCATTGAATAACCTGCTTTCGCAATCGCAGGTAATTGACGCGGCCACTGCCGAAGCGTTGAAAGAGGAGATTTCAGAAATGATCATCCCTGAGCTAAGCAGGCAGGCAGCTTTATTACCAATTGAAGAAAGCAATGAGCTGGCTATCGACTGGTTTAACGGCCGTCGCACACCGGATGCTAACCAGGAATTGAAGGGCGCTATTACCGGTTTAGGTTTGGGCAGTGATGCACCACGGGTATTCCGTGCGCTGGCCGAGGCTACCTGCTTTGGTGCCAAGAGCATTGTTGATCGTTTTATCAGCGAGGGTATCCCGGTTAAAGGGATCATCGGTATCGGCGGCGTAGCAAAAAAATCACCTTTCGTGATGCAAATGATGGCCGATGTTTTGGGAATGCCTATCCGCATTCACCAGTTTAAACATACCTGTGCTTTGGGCGCTGCGATGTTTGCTGCGGTGGTTGCTGGCATCTACCCAACTATCGAAGAGGCTATGACAGCCATGGGCCGCGGCTTTGACGTGGTTTATGAGCCAAACATCGCGTTGAAGGAAGTTTATCAGCAACGCTATAACCAATACAGCATATTGGGCAAGTTTGTAGCTGCCGAAGTTGCTTTGAAAAATAATCCTGAACTGCAAAACGCTTAATAAAGACATGAGTAAATATGATCATATAAGGCTTAGTGCCTATAATGCCAATATGCAGCTGCCCAAATTGGGCCTGGTGCTGTTCACTTTTGGTAACGTAAGCGCCGCCGACAGGGAATTAGGTGTATTTGCGATAAAACCAAGCGGCGTGCCTTATGAAGACTTGTCACCGGAAAAAATGGTAATCGTTGATTTTGATGGCAACACCATCGAAGGCGATCTGCGCCCATCAAGCGATACCAAAACACATGCCGTACTTTATAAACACTGGGAAGGCATCAATGGTATTGTGCATACGCACTCTACCTACGGAACAGCCTGGGCACAATCGCAGCGGGATATCCCTATCTTCGGTACTACCCATGCCGATCATTTAACGGTTGATATCCCTTGCGCACCGCCTATGAATGATGAAATGATTAAAGGCAACTACGAGTACCAAACCGGTTTCCAAATCATGGAATGTTTTGAGGAAAAAGGCCTGGATTATAAAGAGGTTGAAATGGTGTTGGTTGGTAACCACGCGCCGTTTACCTGGGGTAAAACCGCCGAAAAAGCGGTGTATAACAGCGCCGTACTGGAAGCTGTAGCCCAGATGGCTTACCTTACCGAGCAAATTGATAAAAGCGCCCCCCGCTTAAAAGATGCACTAATTAAAAAGCATTACGAACGTAAACACGGACCCGATTCATATTACGGACAATAAGCCTGATGAAAAAAATAAACCTGTTTTTCCTGCTGCTTTGTTTTTTTGCCTGCACCCGTTTATCGGCACAGGTGGCAGCTACACCGCCTATGGGCTGGAACAGTTATAACTGTTTTGGTTCGGCAGTACATGAAGATGAAGTTAAGGCCAATGCCGATTATATGGCAGAGCATCTGAAACAACATGGCTGGGAGTATGTGGTAGTCGACTTTTTATGGTCGTACGATAACCCTCCGGGCAGCAATATCGGCAACCCCTTCCAATTGCGTTTACAGGATGGTTCATATGTTCCATGGTTAACTATGGATAAATGGGGAAGGTTAACTCCGCAACCCACTAAATTTCCATCAGCATTTGGCGGTAACGGTTTTAAACCGCTGGGCGATTATATTCACAGCAAAGGCTTAAAATTTGGGATCCACGTAATGCGCGGCATCCCGAGACAAGCTGTTTGGTCAAAATCGCCGGTTAAAGGTACCAATGGCATTACTGCCGATATGGTGGCTGACACCAACTCAAAATGCCCATGGATGAACCACATGTACGGGCTGGATATGAAAAAGCCCGGCGCGCAGGAATACCTGAACTCGCTGCTGGAGCTTTATGCTTCGTGGGGAGTTGATTTTATTAAGGTAGATGACCTTTCACGCCCATATAGTAATGCCGAGGTTGAAGGTTATCAGAAAGCCATTCAGCAATGCGGCAGGCCTGTTGTATTAAGCTTATCGCCCGGTGAAACCCCGGTTGCGCAAGCGGCTCATGCTACCAAATATGCCAATATGTGGCGCATGGCTGATGATTTTTGGGATAACTGGAAAGAGATCCTGCACATGTTTGATTATGCTAAAAGCTGGGAAGGCGTAAGCGGCCCCGGTCACTGGCCCGATTGCGACATGATCCAGATTGGCAAGCTGAGTAAACGTGGACCTGTAGGCCAGGAGCGCTTTAGCCGTTTTACTGAAGATGAGGAATATACCCATATGACGTTTTGGAGTATCTTCCGTTCACCACTGATGATAGGAGGCAACCTGCCCGAGAACCGCGATTTTGAGTTGAAGCTTTTTACCAATGATGAGGTAATTGCGGTAAACCAAAAAGGATCGAACCCCAAGCAGTTATACAAAAAAGGTGGCGCCATGATCTGGTATTCGCAGATCCCCGGCAGCAAGGATATTTATGCCGCCTTTTTCAATATCGGCGATGATGATAAATCCGTATCCCTGAACTTCAAAGACCTGGACCTGAAAGGCAAGGTAACCGTACGTGACCTGTGGAAAAAACAGGATGTTGGCCAGTACAAAACAAGCTATCAGCAAAAAATAAACAAGCACGGCGCAGCATTATTCAGGCTGTCGCCAAAAAACTAAACCAATTCACTAAATCACTCATTCGCTAAATCAATAATTAATTATAATGATCGATCTGAAAACATTTGAAGTATGGTTCATAACCGGGAGCCAGAATTTATACGGAGAAGAAACACTGAAAAAAGTTGCCGAGCACTCGCAGGAAATTGCTAAAGGTATTGATGGCGCTGCCAATATTCCTGTGCGGGTAGTGTACAAACCAGTTGTTAAATCAACCGAAGAAATCTATAACACTTTACAGCAGGCTAACGTTGCCGAAAACTGTATCGGTGTTATTGCCTGGATGCATACTTTTTCGCCTGCCAAAATGTGGATCAGGGGCTTAAGTATCCTTAAAAAACCGATGCTGCACCTGCATACCCAATATAACCGCGATATTCCATGGAGTTCAATTGATATGGATTTCATGAACCTGAACCAAAGCGCCCATGGCGACAGGGAGTTTGGTTTCATGGTATCACGCATGCGCATGAACCGTAAAGTGGTTGTTGGCCACTGGCAGGATAGCGAGGTGTTGAAAGATATTGAAAGCTGGAGCCGTGCAGCTGCCGGCTGGTACGATTGGCAAGGTGCTAAGTTTGTTCGCTTTGGCGATAACATGCGCTTTGTAGCTGTTACCGATGGTGATAAAGTTGAGGCCGAATTGAAATTTGGTTTCGCTGTAAATACTTATGGTATTGGTGATTTAGTAGCTGTAGTTGACAGTATCAGCGATGCTGAAGTTAAAGCCCTTACAGATGAGTACGAAGCTACTTACACTATGGCCGATGACCTTAAGCAAGGCGGCGCAAGGTATCAGTCGGTTTATGACGCTGCTAAAATTGAGCTTGGCTTACGTAAGTTTTTACAGGACGGCGGCTACAAAGGTTTCAGCGATACTTTTGAAGACCTGCACGGCATGATCCAGTTACCGGGTATTGCTTCGCAGCGCTTAATGGCCGATGGTTACGGTTTTGCTGGTGAAGGCGACTGGAAAACTGCTGCCCTGGTACGTGCATTCAAAGTAATGGGTGCCGGCTTGCCTGGCGGTAACGCTTTCATGGAAGATTATACTTATCACTTCGATCCGAACAATGCCTTGGTTTTAGGCTCACACATGCTCGAGGTTGATAGCAGCTTAGCTAATGGTAAAGCAGCATTAGAAGTACATGCCTTAGGTATTGGTGGCAAGGCCGATCCTGCACGTTTGGTATTTAATGTAGCCGGTGGTGCTGCGCTCAATGCTTCAATTGTGGATATGGGCAACCGTTTCCGTTTAATTGTTAACGAGGTTGAAGCCATCGAGCCGGTTGAAGATCTACCGAAATTGCCAGTTGCAAGGGTGCTTTGGAAACCACTGCCGGATATGAAAACCGGTTGCGCGGCCTGGATCTACGCCGGTGGTGCACACCACACCGCATACAGCCAAAATCTGTCGGCCGAGTTGATCAATGATTTCGCAGATATGGCTGGTATCGAGTTTTTGCGTATAGGCAAAGACACCAAGCTTGATCAGTTCAGGAACGAGATCAGGTGGAATGACGCGGCGTATAAATAGCCCCAGCCCCTCTAAATCTCCCCCAGAAGGGGAGACTTGGAAAAAAATATAAGATAGCTGCCGCTCGGCTCCGGCCGAGTGGCAACTATTAAGCGGCCTCTGGCCGCCGGGATTGGAGTAGCAGGCCAGAGGCCTGGGGATAATAGCCACTCGGCTGAAGCCGAGCGGCGGCGTTTTTTTTTAAAGACTTACGAAGTTTTTAAAACTTCGTAAGTCTTAAGTTCTGCGCTGTTTCGCGTTAGGGATAGAAGCGGATACCGGCCACGTGGCTAAGGCCTTGTGCAGTATGAGCGGATAGCCCGGCCGCAGGCAACGCCATGTGAATTTTCGATTTCGGAATTGTCTGAACTCGAATTCATGGAATTAAGGAATTTATTTAGTATGATATTAATTTCTTTATTCCACAGGTTTCGGTTCAGGCAAAAATGAGAAGAGTATAAACTTAACCAATGCTTTAAAAAGCCCTCACCCTTTAGGGGAGGGTTGGGAGGGGCAACTAATTTAAACCAAATAATGAACAAATTTTCCACTATCGATTACGTGATCTTCGTAATCTATTTTATTGTAGTTACGAGCTACGGGTACTGGGTATACAGCCGTAAAAAGATCAAAGGCGTATCTGATAGTCACGACTTTTTCCTGGCCGAGGGGTCGCTTACATGGTGGGCCATTGGTGCTTCGCTAATCGCGTCGAATATATCTGCCGAGCAATTTATAGGCACCAGCGGACAGGGTTTTGCCGTGGGTTTGGCCGTTGCAGCTTACGAATGGGTTGCTGCCATAGCGCTGATTATTGTGGCTGTATGGTTTATACCGGTATACCTTAAAAACAAGATTTTCACCATGCCGCAGTTTTTACATACTCGGTATAACGAAACGGTGAGTTTTATCATGGCCATTTTCTGGCTGTTGCTGTATGTGTTGGTTAACCTAACCTCTATACTTTACCTGGGTGCATTGGCCATTAATAACTTAATGGGCGGCGGATATCTGCATGAGATCATCATCGCATTATCCATTTTCGCGCTGTTCATTACCCTTGGTGGTATGAAGGTTATCGGCTTTACCGATGTTATACAGGTATTGGTACTGGTCGTAGGTGGTTTAGCTACTACTTACATAGCACTTACTTTGGTGAGCGAGCATTTTGGCTTGGGCAAAGATGCCATGGCGGGCCTAAATAAAATGATGAGCGATGCGCCTGATCACTTTAAAATGATGATGGCTAAACCTAAGCCGGGCGCTCCGCAGGCAGAGATCAACAAATACCTTGCGCTGCCTGGTATTGCTATGTATTTTGCCGGTCAGTGGATCGTGAACCTGAACTACTGGGGCTGTAACCAATACATCACACAAAGGGCTTTGGGTGCTAACCTGAAAACTGCACGTACAGGGATCCTTTTTGCAGGTTTAATGAAACTGGCTATGCCTGTTATAGTGGTATTACCGGGTATTGCTGCTTACGTATTGTACAAAAACGGTGGCTTGCAACAAGAAATGGCATCAGGTGGGCACTTCAACTCAGATAATGCTTACTCGGCTATATTGGGCTTTTTGCCAACCGGCTTAAAAGGTCTTTCGGTTGCAGCTTTAACTGCTGCTATCGTGGCTTCGCTGGCAGGTAAGGCTAATAGTATCAGTACCATCTTTACGCTTGATATTTACAAAAAACATATCAGCAAAGAAGCCAGTGAAAAGAGTATGGTTAATGTAGGCAGGCTTACTATTTTGGCTGCATTAGTGTTCTCTATCATGCTTACCTGGAAAGATCTTTTAGGCATAGGCGGCGAAGGCGGCTTTACCTTTATCCAGAAATACACAGGCTTTATCAGTCCGGGGATCTTCGCCATTTTTATTTTAGGTTTCTTCTGGAAACGTACCACAGGCGCAGCCGCTATTGCAGGTATTTTGACAGGCTTTGGCATGTCGGTATTGTTCAATAACTATGCACCAAAATTGTTTGGTAACGAAACCCTGCTTTATACAGCTTTCCCTAATGGAAAAGGCGGCTATGAGATTCCGTTCCTGATTTGTATGGGGCTATCTTTCATGTTTACCATTATTGTGATGGTAGCCATAAGCCTTGCCGGTCCGAAAGTTAATCCGAAAGCATTTGAAATTCCGCGTAGTATGTTCAAGGTTGAAAAATCAACTATGGCATTAATTGTAGTTACACTGATCCTGCTTACCATGCTTTATGCTAAATTCTGGTAAGTACAATAATTTATAAAATGAAGTTTTTTATTGACACAGCCAACCTGGCACAAATTAAAGAAGCCCACGATTTGGGTGTATTAGACGGCGTTACCACCAACCCATCATTGATGGCTAAAGAAGGTATTACCGGCCATAAAAATATCATTAACCACTACAAAGCCATTTGTGAAATTACCGATGGCGATGTAAGTGCCGAAGTTATATCAACCACTTTTGACGAGATGGTTGCCGAAGGCGAAGCGCTGGCTGCCCTTCACGAGCGCATTGTGGTAAAGCTGCCCATGATAAAAGATGGCGTAAAAGCTTTAAAATATTTTAAGCAAAAAGGAATTAAAACCAATTGTACGCTGGTGTTTTCGGCAGGCCAGGCCCTGTTGGCGGCTAAGGCTGGTGCTACTTATGTATCACCATTTATTGGCCGTTTAGATGATATCTCAACAGATGGTTTACAACTGATTGAAGATATCAGGCTGATTTATGATAACTACGGTTATGAAACACAGATCCTGGCAGCTTCGGTACGCCACGCTATGCACATTGTTAACTGCGCTAAGCTGGGGGCCGATGTGATAACCGGTCCGCTGAGTGCTATTACCGCTTTGCTAAAACATCCGCTTACAGATAACGGACTTGCGCAGTTCCTGGCCGACCATGCCAAGGCTGCAGGTGTTTAGTTGAAATATTTGATTTTTGAATAAGAAAGTCCCGCGCGAGGCGGGCTTTTTTTAATTAAATATTTTAAGTGTTTTTTTAACAATTATAAATTAATTTTTATACATTGGTCTCACTGATTCCCAAACCATTAGTTAAACCAATTTATTTGTACCGGAAATTATAATAGTTAAACGGCAAATGCTTTAAAAGGCAAGCTAACAACCTCAAATTATGAAGAATAACAAGAATTTATTAATGATGTTAAGCTGTTCGGCAGCGCTTTTTGCGGCTTGTAACGGTAATCCAAAAGCAACTGATTCAACCGTGAAAGATTCGACCTCGGTAACTACCCAGTCAATACCCGATTCGGCCAATTTTGAGGCGGATGTACAGGGGAAGAAAGTAAAACTCTTTACCCTGAAAAATAACAGCGGCGCAACAGTGGCCGTTACCAATTATGGTGGCAGGCTGGTAAGCTTACTGGTACCTGATAAAGACGGTAAAGCTACCGATGTTATTTTAGGTTACGACTCGTTGAAAAGCTATCAAAAACCAAAGGAGCCGTATTTCGGCGCCATTATAGGTCGTTATGGCAACCGTATTGCCAAAGGTAAATTCACCCTTGATGGCAAAGCTTACCAGTTGGATATTAACGATGGCGTAAACACCCTGCATGGCGGTTTCAACGGCTTTTACGGAAAGGTATTTTCTGCTAAGCAACTGAGCGCTTCGCAGCTGGAATTCACCTATATTTCAAAAGATGGCGAAGGTGGTTATCCGGGCAATTTAACTGCAACTGTGGTTTATACTCTGGGCGATGATAACGCGCTTAAGATTGAATATAAAGCAACTACCGATAAAACTACCATAGTTAATTTAACCAATCACGCATACTTTAACCTGAATGGCGCGGGTAACCCAACTATTACCGACAATGTGTTGCAAATAAATGCTGATGCATTTTTGCCGGTAGATACCACATTGATCCCCACAGGCAAGCTGCAGCCGGTTAAAGGTACCCCATTTGATTTTACCACTTCAAAAACCATTGGTAAAGACATTGGCATTGCTGATGAGCAACTGAAAAACGGCAAAGGTTATGATCATAACTTTGTATTGAACAAGCATGACCTTAGCACTCCAATTGCTACTGTTAAGAGTACAGTTACCGGCATTACTATGGAGGTATTCACCGAAGAGCCCGGCCTGCAATTTTACTCGGGCAATTTTTTAACCGGCGAAACCAAAGACGGCAAAGGCGGCAAAGCTTACCCTTACCGTTCGGCGTTTTGTTTGGAAACCCAGCATTTTCCGGATGCGCCAAACCAGCCGGCGTTTGCTTCAACCGTGTTAAAGCCAGGCCAAACTTACCATACGGTAACCATTTACAAATTCTCCAAATAAATAAGCGATGCTAAAAAGAGCTTTTTTAATGCTGTGTGCTGCCGGTACTTTTACCGCGCTGCATGCGCAAACACAATATACCATAGCGGCTGATAAGGTAAAGGCACACATTCAGCCAACCATGTATGGGATATTTTTTGAGGATATTAATCTTGCTGCCGATGGCGGTGTGTATGCCGAACTGGTAAAAAACCGTTCGTTTGAGTTCAACATGCCTTTGATGGGGTGGAAGGAACATAAAAAGGACGGCGGTGACGGTCGTACAGAAGTAATAAACCGTGCCGTTGAACGCCCTGAGAATGCGCACTTTATAAAAAGCTACATTACAACTGATGCCGGTTTTTACGGTTTCTCGAACGAGGGTTTCCGCGGGATGGGGGTTAAGGAAGGCGAGGAATACAGCTTTTCGGTGATAGCCAAACAGGAAGGTGATACCAACGTAAAACTGAATATTGAGCTGCACGGCGATAATGATGCCGTTATAGGTAAAGCCGAACTTACGCCAACTGATAAAGAATGGAACCGTTATAGCGTGAAATTTAAATCGGATGCTACAACGCAGAAAGCACAGTTGTATGTTTGGATGAGCGGTAAGGGCGTAATCGACCTGGATATGATCTCCCTATTCCCCGAGCACACCTGGAAAAACCGCCCGGCTGGCCTGCGTGCCGACCTGGTACAGCGATTGGCTGATCTTAAGCCCGGCTTTTTACGTTTCCCCGGTGGATGTATTGTTGAAGGCCGCGAGTTGAGCAACCGCTATCAGTGGAAAAAAACTATCGGCGCGGTTGATAAACGCGAGAATATCATTAACCGCTGGAATACCGAGTTTAAACACCGTCCAACGCCTGATTATTACCAAACTTTCGGTCTGGGCTTTATGGAGTATTTCATGACTGCCGAGGATATTGGCGCTTCGCCTCTGCCTATCCTGAATTGCGGTATGGCCTGCGAATTCAACACCGGTGAGCTGGTGCCTTTGGATAAACTTGATCCTTACGTACAGGACGCGCTCGACCTGATTGAGTTTGCTAATGGCGATGCCAGCACCAAATGGGGTAAGCTGCGTACCGATCTCGGTCACCCGGCACCGTTTAATTTAAAAATGATCGGTGTAGGTAACGAGCAATGGGGCCCGCAATATATCGACCGTTGGAAAATCTTTACCAAAGCCATCAAAACTAAATACCCGGATATCAAGATCGTATCGGCTTTAGGCCCATCACCTGATGGTAAAGAGTTTGAACTGTTAAATAAAACCTTCCGCGGTTTAGGTGCCGATATTTTGGATGAGCATTATTATGCGCCTGCAAAATGGTTTAGGGATAATGCCCGCCGTTATGATAACTACGACCGTAAAGGCCCTAAGATCTTCGCCGGTGAATATGCTGCGCAAAGCAAATCAACCGTAAACCCCGATAACAAAAACAATTGGGAATGTGCATTGTCTGAAGCGGCCTTCATGACCGGTTTGGAGCGTAATGCCGATGTAGTGAACATGGCTTCATACGCCCCTCTTTTCGCACACGTAGAAGGCTGGCAGTGGACACCAAACCTGATCTGGTTTGATAACCTGAAAAGTTATGCTACGCCGAATTATTATGTGCAGCAACTGTTTTCCATTAATAAAGGAACAGATGTAGTGCCGCTTACGTTAAACAACGAAGCCGTAGCCGGCCAAAATGATAGCTATGCTACTGCCAGTTTAGATAAGAATACCAATGAACTGGTGATCAAATTTGTGAATACCAGCACTTCGGCACAAAATGTAAGCTTTAAGATTACCGGCTCAAAAGGTTATCAAAAACAGGCCACGGTTACTACACTAAAAGCCGATGACAAGGATGCCGAAAATTCATTAGCCACGCCCACAGCAGTTAGCCCTGTTGAAAGCACTATTGACATTTCAGGCAATACCTTAAAGCTGGCAGTTGAGCCGTACTCATTCAAAGTAGTAAGGCTTAAAAACAAATAATCGTTGAAAAAGATCCTTCTGATCATATCCTTATTGTTCCCGGGCATTTTCTGCAATGCCCAGGAACTAAGGACTGATATATCGGTACACGACCCGGTAATGATCCGGCAGGATAGCACTTACTACATCTTCTGTACAGGTAATGGCATTGCTATGTGGTCGTCAGGCGATAGGGTATATTGGAAGGCTGAGAAACCTGTATTTGCAACGCCCCCGCAATGGGCAGTTGATGCTATCCCCGGTTTTAAAGGGCATATTTGGGCACCGGATATTTCGCTTTACAACGGGCTGTACTACTTGTTTTATTCTGTATCGGCCTTTGGCAAAAATACTTCGGCCATAGGTGTGGCGACCAATGCCACGTTGCATACCAATGATCCAAACTATAAATGGATTGATCATGGCAAGGTAACTCAATCTATCCCCGGTAAAACCAACTGGAACGCCATCGACCCTAATTTAATTACCGATAAAGACGGTACACCATATTTGGTTTTCGGCTCGTTTTGGGATGGATTAAAATTGGTGAAGCTGAATAAAGACAGGTTAAGCGTTGCGGAAAATATTGATAACATTCCAACCATTGCAACACGCCGAAAAATAGCAACGGAAAATCTACCCGCTGTTGACGGGAACCCAGTTGACGCCGGCGGCAATGCCATTGAAGCTCCGTTTATTTTTAAACACGATCAATACTTTTACCTGTTTGCCTCAATAGATTATTGCTGCAAAGGGCCAAAGAGTACTTACAAAATGATTATCGGTCGTTCAAAAAAATTGAAGGGACCATACCTGGATAAAGAAGGCATAGCCATGAACAAAGGTGGCGGCAGTATCCTGCTGGCCGGCGATGCTAATTGGTATGGCGTAGGCCATAATGGGGTAAGTACTTTTGACGGGATTGATTACATCATTTTCCATGGCTATGATGCCGCGGATAGGGGGATTTCGAAATTGAGGATAGAAAAGCTGGATTGGGTTGATGGATGGCCGGTAGTGGGGAAATGAATTAATTAACCTGAAAAACAAGGTAGAGCCGTGCGATTCCCCTTGGGAGCATAGCCGTCAACTTAAGGAATAAAAAGCGGGGAAGGTGCGATTCCCCTCTTGAGAGGGGCGGAGGGGTGTGTCTCTGCTTTGATAAGCCTACAGCAGAAACACACCCCTGCACCGCTCGTCCCTCCGCGCCCCCTCTCGAGAGGGGATTTTGTTCAATAGCTGCTTAAGTTGACGGCTATGCCCATGTGTAGAGAAGGATTTCGTCAATATAAAAAGCGTAGAAACCCCTCCCTGCCACCGCACTTATCGGCCGCACCCCTCCCAAGGGAGGGAATTGGAAAAGGAGCACAGGCCGGTTGGCCGGTGAATTTAAATCGATTACAATATGAAAATATCACAATACCTGATCGCATTAGGCCTGGCACTTGGCAGCCTGACACATGCCAATGCCGCAGCCCGAGATACCATCATTCACGCCGATGGCAACCCGATTATCAGGCATAAGTTTACTGCCGATCCGGCGGCTATGGTTTATAAGGATAAGGTATACCTGTACACCGGCCATGATGAAGCTGCTCCCGGTCATAACGGCTATACTATGCACGACTGGACCTGCTTCACTACAACCGATATGGTGAACTGGACAGAGCATCCTTCGCCTATGAATGTTAAGGCTTTTCATTGGGCTAAGGATGATGCATGGGCTTCGCAGGTGATTGAACGGAACGGCAAGTTTTACTGGTATGTGGCTGTTGAACATGGCACTATTCATGGCAAAGCTATTGGCGTGGCGGTATCTGACAGTCCGTTGGGGCCGTTTAAGGATGCGCGCGGCAGTGCTTTGGTTACCAATGATATGACGAAAGCCGTTAAGCATTCCTGGGATGATATTGACCCAACAGTTATTATTGATAAAGACGGGCAGGCCTACCTGTTTTGGGGAAATGGCATTTGCTATTATGCTAAACTTAAAAGCAATATGACCGAGCTTGACGGCGAGATTAAAACGATTACCCTGCCGCATTATACAGAAGCGCCGTGGATCCACGAGCGTAACGGCTGGTATTATCTTTCATATGCCTATGAGTTTCCCGAAAAAATAGCGTATGCTATGAGCCGGAATATCAATGGCCCGTGGGAATATAAGGGGATCATTAACGAAATAGCTGGAAATTCCAATACCAATCACCAGGCTATTATTGAGTTTAAAGACAAATGGTATTTTATATATCATAACGGAGCGTTAGTGCCTGATGCGGGCAGTTTTCACCGTTCCGTTTGCATCGATTATTTGTATTACAATAAAGATGGGAGCATTAAGAGGGTGATAATGACCAGCGAAGGGGTTAAGCCGGCCAAATAATTAGTCCCACTCAAGCCTTCCCCGGGTAGGTAGGGCTTTAAGGTTGTCCTGACATGATAGTCCAAAGGGCGAATTATTCCGGTTGATAAATACATAATTTGATGAAAAGTAATTTTACCAATTATTTTACTGATATTGCATTGCTGAAGCAATATGGCCTGTAACCAGTTGGCTATGATTGCTTTGGTAAGAAACCAATTATAACAAAATATGATCATTAAAAATGTTTACTTATTACTTGCCGGACTTTTATTGGCCGGTTTTACTTCATGCAAAAAGAAAGAAGTTTTGCCGGGTAATTCCGGGAACGTTCCCGGTGATACGGTGATAAACACCGGAAAGGCGTTGCCGGCGGGTGCAAAAGACGGGGTTACCTTTATCAATTCGGGTAAATCGGTAATTTTTAACCTGTATGCGCCGGGCAAAAAATCCGTATCAGTAACAGGTGATTTTAACGGTTGGGATGTAAATGACACCAAGGCCGTGATGAACAACACACCCGATGGCAAACGCTGGTGGGTACAAATAGATAACATCGATCCCGCTGCTGAATATGGTTATCAGTTTTATATTGATAAATCATTGAAGGTAGCTGATCCATATACCGAAAAGGTGCTTGACCCTGATAACGATTCATACATTTCTTCAGATACCTATCCCAACTTAAAAAAGTATCCAACCGGGAAAACTACCGGTAATGTAAGCGTTTTTCAGGCCAATCAGCCTGCGTATAGCTGGAAAAACACCAGCTTTACCCGCCCCGATAAAAAGAACCTGGTTATTTATGAATTATTATTACGAGATTTTATTGATGCCCATAACTATCAAACCCTTACAGATACTTTGAAGTATCTCTCAAACCTGGGAGTTAATGCTATTGAACTGATGCCTTTTAATGAGTTTGAAGGTAATCTTTCATGGGGGTATAATCCGTCTTTTTATTTTGCGCCTGATAAATACTACGGTACCAAAAACGCCTTGAAAGCTTTTATTGATGAGTGCCACTCGCGGGGTATAGCGGTGATCCAGGATATGGTGCTTAATCATTCCTTTGGCCAATCACCAATGGTACAGATGTATTTTAATACAACAGCAGGTAAACCTGCGGCCAACAATCCCTGGTATAATGTGGATCCAACGCATCCTTACAATGTCGGCTACCAGTTTAACCATGAAAGCGCCGACACTAAATATTTTGTAAAAAACGTGCTCAAATTCTGGATGACGGAGTATAAGATCGATGGTTTCCGCTTTGACCTTTCAAAAGGTTTTACCCAGGTTAACTATGGCACGTCTGATGCAGCCGTGAACGCATGGAGCCAATATGATGCCAGTCGTGTAGCCATCTGGAAAGATTATAACAACTACATCAAAAGCATCGATAATAATAATTTCTACGTAATACTGGAACATTTTGCGGCTAACCAGGAAGAAAAAGAACTGGCCGGCGAAGGCATGATGCTTTGGAACAACCTGAACTATAATGCCAACGAAGCTACTATGGGCTGGCTAACCAACTCCAATTTTCAGGGTTTGTTTTATGATCAGCATACGTTTACGCAGCCGTATAACCTGGTAGGCTATTTTGAAAGCCATGATGAGGAACGCCTGCAGTTTAAAAATGAAAGTTATGGCAATGCGGTTGGCAGCTACAATGTAAAAGATAAAAACACAGGTTTGGCGCGCGAAGAAATGGCAGCCGCGTTCCTGTTTTCGGTTCCGGGACCTAAGATGCTGTGGCAGTTTGGCGAGCTTGGTTACGATGTAAGTATTAACCAGGGAGGCCGCACCAGCAATAAACCTATCTACTGGAACTATAACACCGATCCTAACAGGAGGCATTTATATGGTGTTTATGCAAAGATGATTAAGATGAAGGAAAAGAACGCTGTATTTGCCTCAACCAATTATACTTATGATCTTGCCGGTCCCATTAAAACAATCCAACTAAAAGATGCCGGCGCGAATGTTGAGGTGGTAGGCAATTTTGACGTGGTGCCGCAAACCGGCAATATCAGCTTCCCGGCTACCGGAACCTGGTACGATAACATTACCAAAACCAGTATAAGTGTAACATCATTGCAATATTCCATGACGCTGAAACCCGGCGAATATCATGTTTACAGCAGTGTTCCTTTACAGCAATAACGAGGTTAAAACACTAAGTGTTAAGGCTTCAGGGAGTTGATAAATGCTGTTTTTACGACGTAGTTTTCAACAGGGAATTACACTTCCGAAAACTTTAAACGTGTAATGGCCTTATTTTTAATTGATTGTTAATAATTAATGTTACCTTTGTAGTAATTAAATAAAAATATAATGCAAGGAACAGTAAAATTCTTTAATGAAACCAAAGGTTTCGGATTTATTACGCCAACTAATGGTGGTGCCGAAGTTTTTGTACACGTATCAGGCCTGATCGACACTATCCGTGAAAACGATAGCGTTACCTACGATGTAGAGCAAGGCAAAAAAGGCTTAAATGCGGTAAATGTAAAAGTAGGTTAAACTATCAATTATATAAAAATCGTACAGCATCTGTTCAGCAATGGGCAGATGCTTTTTTTATACAATAAAAAAAGCCTAACGTATGCTATAAAACAGCTCCGTTAGGCAATAATTATATTCAACAGGGGAGTTTTCCTAAAAAGGCTTTACCATCTGCACTAAGGCATCAATAAATTTAGGTGCATCATTCAAACTCTCAACCAGTTGCACATGCTCACCGCCGAGGGCTTTAAATTCGTCACCATATTCGGTAGTTACTTCATATACGGTTTCAAGGCAGTCGGCTACAAAGGCGGGACAAAATACCAGGAGACGTTTTTTACCTTCGCCGGCCAGTTTGGCTACAATTTCGCTGGTGTAAGGCTGCACCCATGGGTCGTTGCCCAGGCGCGATTGAAAGCAGATGGTATATTTCTCTTTCGGAATGCCCATTTTTTCAGCTATCAGTTTCGCGGTATGGTGCGATTGTGCCGAATAGCAAAACCTGTTGACATCAGTAAGCGTTTCACAGCAGCCTGCAGATTTAAGGCAGGTATTATGAGTATGATCGGCTTTAATCAGTTGCCTTTGCGGCAGTCCGTGAAAGCTAAATAAAACATGATCGTACGTTTCAGGATTATATTTTTGAGCGTTATCAGCAAAAGTTTCAATCATCAGCTCATTATCATGGAAAGAATTGATGAACGTAATATTTGGCGATGTTGGCCATTTACCAACAATGTCCATCACCTTTTCATAAACAGACCCGGTACTGGCCGAGGCATATTGCGGAAACAAAGGGATTACCTGGATACTTTCAACGAGGGCTGCCTTCAGTTTCTCCAAAGCTGATTCGATAGAAGGGTTTTGGTAACGCATAGCCAGCTCAACCATATAGTCATCGCCAAGGCGCTGTTGCAAGGCCCGCTGTTGTAAAATGCTGTAGTGTAACAGCGGTGAGCCTGTTTTAGGATCCCAGATGGCCTGGTACAATTTGGCCGATTTAGGCGCCCTGAACGGAACAATAAGGCCTTTAACTAAAAGGGTACGTGAAATGGCCCCGATATCAATAACCCGCGGATCCATCAAAAATTCATTTAAATAACGCTTTACATCTGCTGTGCTGGGGCTATCCGGGGTGCCCAGGTTAACCAGTAAAATTCCTTTTTTAGCCATAACTGTAGGCGCAAAAATAGCAAAAAATGCCCCGTAAGTTATGACGGTGGTCACAATTTACAAATAAATGAGGTGTAAGGTTTATTTATTCCCTGTCACAGTATACTCCCGTTATTATAGGGGACGAAGCAATCCCCAGCTTTGCAGGGAGATTTGCACGATTACCTTTCTGTTTGAGAGGATTGTTGGTGTTTTTATCATGATGTGGTTGTAAGAGGTTGATTATTAAAGGTTTTTTTGAGCCGGTTTCATGGTATGGGCGTTGCCTGCGGCCCGGGCTTTACGCTGCAAATCCTCGCCTTGCCTGTACGCACTGAGGCCTGCACAAGGCTGTGGGTTTTCCGCTGCAATCCCTAACGCAGCCCTGCGCAACATCCCTAAAATATATTTTATACATCATTACGATTTTTTCCGAGCTTAATAGTGGATACGATGACGAATAGCGGATTATGGATTGGTTAATCTGTGTTTTTCGGCAACGGAGCTTTCCACAATCTCCACCACGGTACACCCGGCGATTCATGATGCTCATAATGATAACCAAAAAAATAGCAGCTAAAAAATGCAGCCAAATGATTACGGCGCTGGCTCCGGGCAAAGTGCCTGTTGTCGTGTTCGCCTTTATGAGGTTGGTACGTGCCGAAGTAAAATAACTGTAATGTGCTCAGTAATGATGGTACAACCCAAAACATGATCAGGTTTGGCTGTGGAATCCAAACCTTCAGGATATTGAATACAACAGCCATCACCACAATTTGCCATATGGACAGGTAATTGCGGATAAATTGTACATACCACGCAAAAAAGCTGCCCTGATGATAGTCCGGATCTTCATGCGTATGTACATGGTTATGGTGCCTGTGGTGTTTGGTGTACAATTGCGAGTACCAGAACGAGGCATATAGGAAAGTGCTGAGGTAACCCACAAAGTTATTTAAGCCCTTATCAGGCGAAACTGTACCATGCATAGCATCGTGAGCGGTAATGAACAGCCCGGTATAAAGATGCATTTGCACCAGCATCAGTACATAAACAAGAGGATTGCTGAAGCTGAAATGCCATTGCATCAGTAATGTAATACTTGTTGCCCAGCAGCCAATTACCAGCGCGGCCACAAATAAACCAGTATTTGACGGATTTTTTTGCATGTTACCTATTACAGCAAAAAGCGTGCTGTTAAAAGCTTTCTATAGCGGCTTTTACTTTCTGCATCAGCCACATGGGGGTTGATGTTGCACCGGCAATACCAATGGTATCATTTGGTGCAAACATGTTTTTATCCAGTTCGTCGGTTGAGGATATGAAATAAGTATTGGGATTGTGCTTGCGGCATACTTCATACAATACCTTACCATTTGATGATTTTTTGCCCGATACAAAAACAATCTTATCAAAGCGCGTTGCAAATTTGGGCAGGTCTTTATCTCGGTTACTTACCTGGCGGCAAATAGTATCATTAGCCTTAAGGGCGTAGCCGCGTGAAATAAGCTCATCTTTAACCGAGTAAAATTTATCCATACTCTTGGTGGTTTGGCTATACAACGTAATGTTGTGCGGTAGTTCTACATTGTCAAGCTCGGCAATATCCTGGAAAACTATCGCTTCATCATTGGTTTGTCCCTGCAGGCCAACCACTTCTGCATGACCGTGCTTGCCAAAAATCAGGATCTTCTCGTTCGAGTCATATGAGGTTTTGATGCGGTTTTGTAGTTTAAGCACTACCGGACATGAGGCATCAATAAGGGTGATGTTATTCTCTAAAGCCGTACGGTAGGTGTCGGGAGCTTCACCATGGGCACGGATGAGCACCTTTTCATTATGGAGATCTTTAAGCTGGCCGTGCTCAATGATGCGCAGGCCTTTTGCTTTCAAACGTTCAACCTCTTCGTCATTATGCACAATATCACCAAGGCAGTACAGATAGCCATCCTCTTCTAAAATCTCCTCGGCCATATCAATGGCATAAACCACCCCAAAGCAAAAGCCCGAATCCTGGTCAATAGTAACCTTTAACTGATAATCTCCCATGGTGCTACAAATTTACGGCAAAAATAACCGTTGATTGTAATGATTACGTTGATTTTGATGATTATTATATCACTAAATAGTTGATCACCTTGGCTCAATATACCAAATTCAAGACAGCAAAAAATACAAATTGTGCAATCAGTAATGCCGGGCCAACAATGCTTTGCCGTTTAAATTTAAACTGCTCAAATATAAAAAGCAGCAATGCACTCAGCATAAACCAGCAACCATAGTTTTTAAACGGAACGCCGGCATCCAGCCAGTGCCAGTAATCAAAATGTATGGCAATAGGCTCAATCAGCACATCGAGCAAGGTGAGGATCGTAGCTCCTGAAAGTATTCTTACCAACGTACTTTTTAGGCGGCTTCGCTGCAGGGTAATGCCTGCGGCATAGACCAGCAGGAACCAATTTACCCCTATCATCAGGGGAATTTCAAATAGTTTGATGCCAAGTGTTCTGCCATATTGATAATGCCCGAAGAGCCAACCGGTATGTACACCGATGTATTCGGCCAGGAAGCCGATGCCGAAGGCGGTCAATGCAAACAGCAGAAACCTGCTGTCAAAATTGTCATAACTATAAACGATAATCCCAAGCATCAATAGTAAATGCCATGGTACCAGGGTTATAAATAATACGGTTAATGAGGGGATAATAAAGCCTGCCAACCCTACCAAATGAAACAGGAAAATAACTATGATACAGATCCTGTTTTTTGCCCGGACAGAATTATCGGATGCTATGGGTCTCAAATTTTTCGCCCTTTCCACATCGTGGTTTTGGTGAGATACCTTTGGATGGATAAAACAGCTACGACAAGCAGGCTAAACATTTGGGCAGGATGTAAAAGGATGTTATACTCCGCTTTTTGACCGGCCGAAAGGGAGATCATGATCCGCGTAAGAAAAATCAGCCCTGCGGTAAAAAATATCAGCGGCATGTTCAGGGTTGTCAGGATAATCAGCGGACCGGCAATAGTGATGGTAATGTACACCAAAAAACCAATGATGCTATAGTTAAAAGCCGCCAGGAAATTTTTACTGAACCCGTTTATAGCTTCGCCATATCCCCGGTACATACGGCAGCTGATCATGCCGTTGGCCAGCAGGGCCTCGCCATTATAACGCTCCGCTTTTATGAGGCGCATGATCTCCACATCTTCCACCACCTTGTTTTTTACTGCTTTGTGCCATTGGTGTTTGTGATAAATAGTAGCATCAAACAACATAAACTGCCCGCTGGCGGCTGCTACTGAGGCGTTTTTTAATATATATACCAGGCGTAAAGGCAGCAGGTTTAGCAATATGAAATGCATGAGAGGTACTACCAGGTTCTCGCCAAGGGTAAGCATGGCTTGATTGCTAAACAGGCTTAGTAAACCCAGCTGGTGCAAATGCATACGGTGTACCGCGCTGTTGATAAGGCGGTTACTAACTTGTTCGTCAGCATCCAAAAACAGCAGGTATTTACCATCGGCCTGTTTAGCCATTTGATGGCAGGCGTAATTTTTTCCCATCCAGCCATCCGGTAATTTACCTCCCTTTAACACCCTGAAATGAGGGTGACCGGCGGCAAATTCAGTACAAACCTGATAAGTATCATCGCTTGAATCATCGTCATAAATGATAACCTCGTAGTTGTTATAATCCTGCTGATGAATGGAATTTAACAGGGTTAATATGTTTCCGGCCTCGTTACGTGCAGGGATCAGGATAGAAACTTTATCCGAATAATACCGCCCTATATGGGGCAGCTTAGGGTTGGAGATATAATTGAATAGCGTTACTGCAAACCTGAGTATGATAAAAAAGAGGGTTATTAATATAGCTATGGTCACTTTTTATATATCAAATTCGGTTTGCAGCGCTTTGGAGGCTTCATAATGCCTTTGGTAAGCCTCTTGTAATTTACTTATGCTTTTACCGGTGTAATTTTCTGGTTCGTTTTTTAAATAAACGGTTGCCGTTGCCTTTTTATGTTTAAAGTACTGAATAAAAGTTGAAGCAAAAACGAGCTGGAAATTCCCGTTTGCTTTTTCAATGATCCTCATAACCCCCTTTTCAAAGTGTATGCCGGTAACAAAGTTAGCATACAGTTTGCCCTGCGGAAACATCAAAACCAAATTTACCGGATCGGTAAGCAATCCGGCAGCATAGTCAAGTGATTGGATGATACTTTTTGAATCTTTTTTTACCGAAAAAGCACCTACATATTTCAGGAAGCGCTCGTTACGGGCAGTCTCTTCCAGGATCATGACATGTAACTTTTTCTTCAGCAATTTATCGTTTACGCAATATAATATCAACCCATCCCAAAAACTAAAATGGTTGCCTATCAGCAGCACCGATTTGTTTTTATCAATCACAATATCGTTAAACAATAGTTCATGAAACGTTTTGCCAACTATCCATTTAATATAATAATGGACAATACGGTTCATGAAAAAGTTTTCTTTATTGCGGATCATATTTTACACGAATGTATTGCATGTCGGCTACAATTTTATCGAATTACACGAAATTTGCTGATGGCTTATCAAATGGAATTAGCACCAATTCGAAACAATTCAGGAAATTAGTGTCAATTAATTAGTGCTCCATATTGATCTGGTTCTTTAACGCTTGCTGATGTGCGTTATTAATGTTTTCCTTTAACTGCTCAAAAGTAAGCTCATTGGCAACGCCTAAATCAAATAAATGAACATAGGCACGGGGTTTCAGGCTTTCAAAGTAATCGATCAGGGTACAATGATAAACCACCTGACAGGGGCCTTTTATCTGTCGCATCAGTTTATAAACACCGGTTTCAACACGGATATGCGTTTCATGGTTTGAGTAAAGCTCGCCCTGCGGAAATATCACAATGAGGTTATCAGGATCATTTAATATCCCGGCCGAGTAACTGAGCGAGTCGAGTATTGCCCTCGACCCTTTTTGAATAGAGTAAGCACCAATGTACCGAAAATAACTATGCTGATCGAACTGATCCTGCTGCATCATGATGTAGAATTGCTTTTTAAGATCATAAACAGCTGTCCGGTTAGCAATGAAACCATCCCACCAGCTAAAATGATTGGTCAAAAGCAATATTGAATGGCCCGGGCGTGGCTCAAAAGGCTGTACATTAACCTCTTTAAAATTACGGCCGATCCACCATTTTACGCAACGGATGAATAGTTTACTCCAAAATTTCTTTTTACGTGAAGGTACCATGTTTATTTAACTAAATACTCGTCAAGTGCCTTTGTAACCAACCAGTGCCCAAGCTCAACTTCATGTACTTCGGCATTATGGAGCATTCCTAAAAATGGCATTGCCGCCGATTTAGGGAATAGCTGGTCATGCCTGCCAAATATCAGCAAACATTTAATTGTATGCTGATTGATTAGTTGTGCTACTTTCTGTACGTCAGGTTTTAACTGCCTGATCAAATTTAGGGTATAATAAGTGTCAAGCCGTTTTTGTTCGGTATCAATTTCATTATAAGCTATGCGGTAAAGGCTTTCGTCAATAGCGCCAACGGTTTTCATGCTTTTAACTAAAAAAGGTGCCAGCCATTTGCTTTTTGTAGCCGTGCGGAAAATTGCGCGTCCAAGCTTATTATGCAATATAAAATGAAAGCCTTTAAATACAGCCAGGCCATCAGGGGCCATTAAAATGATGTCATCAATCATATCGGCATATTCCTCAACCAATATCAGGGCGAGGTTGGCGCCTATAGAATAGCCCATTACCGAAAAACGTTGCCGGCCGTAAAGCTTAAACCATTCTTCCATGTAGCTGCGTACCATGGTTTTGGGCATCCCGGCCACGATCTGTTGTTCTGTCCAGCCATCCAGCCTGCTTTCGCCGTGAAAAAAGTGATCGAAACCATAAATATGATATTGAGGGAGGATAGACTGATCAAGTACATGAAACTGTTTCCCTGTCATGCCATAGCCATGAAAGGCCAGCAGCGGTTTTTGACCGGTACCATACTCGTGAAAATGCGCTTTGCCCAGGCCGGGCAGATGTAAAAAACCCATTAAGGCAATATTAAGAATTTATGACTTTTGTACAGTAAACAACCATGTTTTGTTTTGAATGAGGGAATAGTCTTTTTATAAAATTGTCATTTCGATGAACCGCGGAGGAGGGAAGCGGGGCGTGAAGAGAAATCTTCTGCTTCCTGTAAATCCACCATACCTGGTTTACTTACCGGGTGTACAAAGTCTCACTCGTTCCTCGTATGATAGATGACATTTTTTATTTATCGATATACTTCATGATCATTTCCGTGGCCCCTACATTTTCCTTCACATAATTAAATACCTTTTTACGGGTAATATTATAAAACGGCTCGTCATTAACCAGTGTGTCAACAATATCTTTTAATTCTGTTTCATTGCTGATACTAAATCCTGCTTTGAGCGCGATGAGCTCCCTGGCCTCATTAAATTTTTGATAGTTAGGGCCGAAGATAACCGGCAGGCCAAAAGCTGCCGCCTCCAGGGTATTGTGGATGCCCACACCAAAACCTCCGCCTATATAAGCAATATCGGCGTAGGCATAAAGCGACGAAAGCATGCCGATATTATCTATCACCAGCGATTGAAGATTGTTAGATGTAAGCGATTGGTTAATAAAATCTCCTGACTTTAAGCCTTCTGCCTCAGTTCTTAGCTGAGAAAAAGTGATCGCCTTTCCCTGCGGAAGCAAGTCAATAAGGTTATTAACTTTTTCCTCCGGTATTTCGTGAGGTGCAAAAATGAATTTCCAATCGGGATACTGGCTTACTAATTTGGCTAATATATTCTCATCCTGTGGCCAGGTGCTGCCTGCTATAAATAACTTGTGACCATTTTTAAATTGTTCTATCAAAGGCAGCACTTTAGGGTTTTGTGCATTTGCCCAAACGCGATCAAACCGGGTATCGCCGCTCACTGATGCGTTAGTAATACCGATACCTTTCAATAATTGCGCAGATGCCTCATCCTGTAAAAAGAAGTGCGATACCAGACTTAGGATTCTGCGATTAAAACCTCCATACCATTTAAAAAACACCTGTGCGGGCCTGAAGATGCCTGATACGATATACAGGGGGATGTTACGCTTGTTTGCTTCATTAAAAAAATGGAACCAGTACTCGTATTTAGTAAAAATGACAATCTCGGGGTTAATGGCATCGATAAACCTGCGGGCGTTTCGGGCAGTATCCAAAGGCAGGTAGTAAACAAAGTCAGCAAGCGGTGTGTTTTTCCTGATCTCATATCCCGAAGGAGAAAAAAAAGTGACTACTATTTTCTTTTTGGGGTGTAAATTTCTCATTGCTTCCAGTATAGGCCTTCCTTGCTCAAATTCGCCAAGTGAAGCAAAATGAAACCAAATACTGCTTTCTATACGTACAAAGACAGGATTTTTACGCCCTGCAACCCAAAGTTTTGCCTTGTTGTTAAACAATGCGGCAAAACGGATAAAAAGGGAATATAATTTGATACCTATATTATATAATAACATCAATTTTAATGCTGAATGATTATCTTAGCCGGGCATAAAAGTAATAACAATAATTACAATATTAGTTTATGGCCCGCCCGGTGCTATAATAAGTCAGTTATATGATTGATCATACAAATATTGCTTACTTAAAATTAAAACACATTTAACACTATGAAAATTGCAGTAATTGGTACGGGCTATGTAGGCTTGGTAACGGGAACTTGTTTAGCCGAAACGGGAAATGAAGTAACCTGTGTGGATATCGTGGAAGAAAAAGTAAACAAGATGCGGAATGGCGAGATGCCGATTTATGAACCGGGTCTTGATATTTTATTTCTGCGTAATATTAAACAGGAAAGACTAACCTTTACCACTAATCTTGCCGAAGCAATAGGCCCGGCCAAAGTGATCTTTTTGGCATTACCTACGCCTCCGGGAGCGGATGGAGCAGCCGATTTGAGTTATGTGCTTGGCGCAGCAAAAGATATAGCCAAACTGATCACCGAATATAAAGTGATCGTAACCAAATCAACGGTACCGGTAGGTACGGCAGATAAGGTAACCGCAGTGATGAAAGCCAATACCGATGTTCCGTTTGCGGTGGTATCCAACCCCGAGTTTTTACGCGAAGGTGTAGCCGTAGAAGATTTCATGAAACCGGACAGGGTAGTGATCGGTACAACGGATGAAAAAGCCCGCCAGGTAATGGGCGATTTATATGCACCCTATGTGCGCCAGGGCAACCCTATATTATATATGGACGAACGCTCATCCGAGCTAACCAAATATGCAGCCAACTCATTTTTAGCCACCAAGATCACGTTCATGAACGAGATTGCCAACATGTGCGAGCTGGTAGGAGCGGATGTAGATATGGTACGCAAGGGGGTAGGGGCAGATGGCCGCATTGGCAAACGATTCCTGTTCCCGGGTGTTGGTTATGGGGGCAGCTGTTTTCCTAAAGATGTGCAGGCCCTTTCCAAAGCAGCCGAAGAAAATAAATACGACTTCAAGATCCTCAACTCGGTGATGGAAGTGAACGAAACTCAGAAGAAACGGCTGGTAGTTAAAATGCGTGAATATTATGGCGAAGGCGGACTGAAAGGAAAACATTTTGCCCTGTGGGGACTGGCTTTTAAACCGGAGACCGACGATATCCGCGAAGCACCGGCACTGTACATTATCGATGAGCTGTTAGCAGCCGGGGCAACAGTAACCACCTACGACCCGGAAGGCATGCCAAACGTTAAAAAACTACTTGGCGATAAAATAAGCTATGCCACCAACCGGTACAATGCCCTTGATGATGCAGATGCTTTGCTGATTGTGACCGAATGGCCGGTATTCCGTACTCCAGACTTTGACTTTATGAAGGAAAAGCTGAAATCGCCGGTGATCTTTGACGGGCGTAACCTGTATGACCTGGACAGGATGAAAGATTATGGATTTTATTATAACAGTATAGGCCGTAAAACAGTAGCAATATGACAGAAAGAAAAAGAATCCTGATTACAGGAGCGGCCGGTTTTTTAGGCTCGCACCTGTGCGACAGGTTTATTAAGGAAGATTATCATGTGATCGGGATGGATAACCTGATCACCGGTGATTTAAGGAATATCGAACATTTGTTCAAACTGGAGAACTTTGAGTTTTATAACCATGACGTATCCAAGTTTGTATATGTGCCGGGTGAACTGCATTATATCCTGCATTTTGCCTCACCGGCCAGCCCGATAGATTATCTGAAAATTCCGATCCAGACATTGAAAGTAGGCTCACTGGGAACCCATAACCTGCTGGGACTGGCCCGGAACAAGAAGGCACGGATGCTGATCGCCTCCACCTCGGAAGTATACGGCGATCCGAACATCAACCCGCAGCCAGAGGAATACTGGGGTAATGTAAACCCGGTAGGCCCGAGAGGGGTGTATGATGAAGCCAAAAGATTCCAGGAAGCTATTACCATGGCTTACCATACCTTCCACGGGTTGGAAACCAGGATCGTTAGGATTTTCAATACCTATGGTCCAAGAATGCGACTGAACGACGGAAGGGTGTTACCGGCTTTTATAGGGCAGGCACTGCGGGGCGAACCGTTGACGATGTTTGGCGACGGCTCACAAACGCGGTCGTTTTGCTATGTAGATGACTTGATAGAAGGGATCTACAGGTTGCTGCACAGCGATTACGCCCAGCCGGTGAACATCGGCAACCCGGACGAAATCACGATAAAACAATTTGGCGAGGAGATCATTAAGCTGACGGGCACCAACCAGGAGCTGATCAGCCTGCCTTTGCCAACGGACGATCCGAAGCAACGCCGCCCGGATATTACCAAGGCTAAAGCTATATTAGGCTGGGAGCCAAAAGTATCCAGAAGTGAAGGTTTGAAGATCACCTTAGAATACTTCAAGTCGTTGCCCGAACATGAAATAAACCATAAAGACTTTACTTATTACAATAAGTAAGGTAACGAGGCCGGAAATTAATTTTTTTGGCCTTTTTTATAATATAAAAGTGGATGAATTGTCACAATCTGCTTACTTTGCCAAACATTCAAACATACTCTCTATTTAAACCATGAAAATATTAGTAACAGGCGGTTTGGGTTTTATTGGTTCGCACACCGTTGTTGAGCTGGTTAACGCGGGGTATGACCCCATTATCGTTGACGACTTGTCGAATTCGGACCCTAAAATATTAGATCAGCTTACAAAGATCTTAGGCTTTACCCCGGTATTTCATAAGCTTGATCTTTGTGATGAAGCTGCCGTTAGATCACTTGCTCTTGCCGAACCCGAAATAGGTGGTATCATCCACTTCGCAGCCTTTAAAGCGGTGGGCGAATCGGTAAAAAAACCAATGAAATATTACCGGAATAATTTTTATTCGCTTATCAATCTGCTCGAAGCTTATTACGGTAAGGCTATCAATTTTGTATTTTCATCAAGCTGCACAGTTTACGGACAGCCCGAAAAATTACCCGTTACAGAGGATGCCCCGGTGCAGCCTGCACAATCTCCATATGGTAATACCAAGCAAATAGCCGAAGAAATTTTGGTTGATATGATAAATTCCGGCAGCGATTATAAAGTGATTTCGTTGCGTTATTTTAACCCTGTAGGTGCCCATGAGTCTGCTTTGATTGGGGAGTTGCCAATAGGTGTACCACAAAACCTGGTGCCTTTTATTACACAAACTGCCATAGGCAAACGCGAAAAAATAACCGTTTTTGGTAATGATTATAACACGCCTGATGGTAGCTGCATCCGCGATTATATTCACGTAGTTGATTTGGCGAAAGCCCATGTAGCCGCGTTAAGGCTTGCCGAAAAAGACGAATTTAAAGGTTATGATGTGTTTAACCTGGGCACAGGCAACGGCACTTCAGTATTGGAAGTAATTCATGCTTTTGAAAGCACTACTGGCGAAAAACTGAACTATGAAATTGGCCCGCGCCGTGAAGGTGATGTGGAGCAGGTTTGGGGCGATGTTACCAAATCATCAACCAAACTTGGCTGGACAGCTAAACTTGGTATTGGCGAAATGATGTCATCAGCCTGGGAGTGGGAAAAATATATTGCTCAAAATCCGTTCAATTAATATCAACAGCAGGGAATGAAAAAAATCATTATAACAGGGGGTGCTGGTTTTATTGGTTCGCATGTAGTACGCAGGTTTGTGAAAAACTATCCTGATTACAGCATTGTTAATTTAGATAAACTTACTTATGCGGGTAATCTGGCCAATTTAAAAGATATTGAAAATGAGCCTAATTATAGGTTTGTAAAAGGCGATATTGTTGATATTGCTTTTATCAATGAACTTTTTGCAGCAGAGAACCCCGATGCGGTTATCCATCTTGCTGCCGAATCGCACGTAGACCGGTCGATCACTAACCCCCTTGATTTTGTGATGACCAATGTAGTTGGCACCGTAAATTTATTGAATACAGCCCGCGAGCATTGGAAAGGCAAATATAATCAAACCCGTTTTTATCATGTTTCTACCGATGAGGTATACGGTACGCTTGGTGAAGATGGCATGTTTACCGAAGAAACCGCCTATGATCCGCATTCGCCCTATTCGGCTTCAAAGGCAGGTTCTGATCACTTTGTGCGGGCCTACCAGGACACTTACGGCATGGATACCGTGATCTCAAACTGCTCAAACAATTACGGATCGTTCCATTTTCCGGAAAAGCTTATTCCACTGGCAATCAATAATATCAAACAAAATAAGCCTGTGCCGGTGTACGGCAAAGGCGAAAATATCCGCGACTGGCTTTGGGTTGAAGACCATGCCCGCGCAATTGATGTCATATTCCATAATGCCAAATCGGGCTCAACCTATAATATAGGCGGGCATAACGAATGGAAAAATATTGACCTCATCAAATTGCTTTGCAGTATATTGGACAAAAAATTGGGCAGGGCCGAGGGAGAATCGGCTAAGCTGATCACTTTTGTAACCGACAGGGCCGGCCACGATCTAAGATATGCTATTGACGCAACCAAGCTTAAAAATGATTTAGGCTGGGTGCCGGGCATAACTTTTGAAGAAGGTTTGGAAAAAACAGTTGATTGGTACCTGGCTAATGAAGATTGGCTTAATGATGTAACGTCGGGACATTACCAGCAATATTACAGCAGTCAGTATAACGATAGATAAAAAATGTTCGGGCTTTTTAAGAAGAAGAAGGAAGTAAGGGAAGCAAAGCACAGCTATGAGGGGATCATGGTTGATATGCACTCGCACGTGTTACCGGGAATTGACGATGGTGCTAAAACGCCTGAAGATTCGGTAGAGTTGATAAAAAAAATGATGGAATTAGGCATAAAAAAAATTATTGCCACACCTCACATCATGATTGACTTTTATCGCAACACCCCCGAAACCATAGGAAACGCACTGACCATACTAAAAGCTGAGTTGGTTAAACAAGGGATTGATATACCTGTTGAAGCCGCTGCCGAACACTATTTTGATGAAACGTTTGAAGCACGTGTAGAGAACGGCCCGATCATGACCATGGGCGATAATCACGTATTATTTGAATTTTCATTTATAAATCAACCGCCAAATACTTACAGTGTAATTCAAAAGCTTCATGATAAAGGGTATAAACCTATTTTGGCCCACCCCGAGCGCTATCAATACCTTGATTTAGAGAAATTGAAAAATTTGCACAGTTGGGGTGTCGACTTTCAGCTTAACACCATATCGCTTACCGGGTATTACGGCAAGGAAATAAAAAAAATGGCCGAAGAACTGGTTGATAATAGTTTGATAGACTTTATTTCAAGCGATATGCACCACTTAAGGCATGCCGCCGCATTGGGCGATGCGCTGAGAACAACTTATATTGAAAAATTGCTTGTCGACTATCCGCTTAAGAATAAGATGTTGTTTTAAACAGGTATTATCCAACAAGAAAAGCGTCATTGCGAGGAACGAAGCAATCCTCGATTAGCAGATCGATCCGCCCTGTATGGTTCGTGATTGCTTCGTTCCTTATAATGATATGGTCGTAAGTTATTGATTATTAAGTGTATTTTTCTGATGGATTTTATACCATGGGCGTTGCCTGCGGCCCGGGCTTTCCGTTGCAAGTCCTCGCCTTTCCTGCCCGCAGTCTCTCTACTCGCTCCGGGCTTTACACTGCAAGCCCTAACGCGGCCCACGCGCAACACCGCTAAAATATATTTTACATGTCATTGCGTTTTTTTTCAGGCTTCCCTGATTGTTACTCGCAATGACGTTTTTTGTTTGTAGGCAGCTTCTAAGATTTTGAAGCGTTGTCTATTCATACCTCAAAGCTTCAACCGGATCCAGTTTTGCTGCTTTTTTTGCGGGGTAGTAGCCTGATATTAAACCGATAAACGTACAAAGCACTACCGCGAAGAATAGCCATCCCCATGGCACTACAAATGCGCCGCTTATTTGTACGGCAATGAGGTTTCCGGCAGCCATGCCCAGTATCATACCTGCTGCACCGCCTATAAGACAGATCACTATTGCCTCTATTAAAAATTGTTTACGAATGATTGCCGGAGTTGCTCCTATAGCTTTTCGCACACCAATTTCGCGTGTGCGTTCCGTTACCGATACCAGCATGATATTCATAAGCCCTATGGCGGCACCGATGAGCGTGATAATACCCACAGCAAAACCGGCGGCTGTAATACCCGCAAGCTGGCCTGATAGCTCTTTTTGAATGGAATCGCTCCGGCTTATTTCAAAGTTATCCTGGTTAATTACGTTAAGTCCTCTTACGTTTCTGAATAAGGAGGTAGCTTCGCCAATGGTAGCGTCAAGGGCGCCGGGACTGGCTACTTTAATAGTTACCGTGAACGACGCATTCTTGGTACTGTCTATCTGTTTAGCTTTCAATACAGGGATCACGCAAAATTTATCGCCTCCGAATGAACTTGAGCCTTTTGATGCAAATACACCAACTATCCTGAACCTATCGGTACCGAGATATATCGATTTATTTATCGGGTCTTCAGTTTTAAACAGTTTCTTTTTGATCTCGTCGCCAATAATAACCACGTTCGATCCATGTTCCAGTTCAGAAGCGGAAAAATTACGCCCGAAAGCCAGCTTTTTACCAGCTGTAACCAGGTAATTTTCGTTTGATCCGGAGATGGATATGTTTGGATTTGTTTTTTGATTGCCGTATTTGGCTACTGCGGTACCATTTACCTCTAAATTAATGGCTACAGCTACCGGCAATTTAAAAGTATTTTTAAAGCGCACCGCCTGGTCATAAGTAATGGCCGGATACACTTTACGATGCCCGCCGTTGCCGAAGTTCAATCCCTCACCGCGGTTTTGCAGGGTGAATGTGTTGGCGCCAAGATCGGCGAAAGCATCGTTGGTGAACTGCCTTATGCCTTCAATGGCCGTTAAAATACCCACCAACGCCATGATACCAATAGCTATGATCAGCGCAGTTAATGAGGTGCGCAGCCTGTTGCCGGCTATGGACTGTAATGCAATGGAAATGTTTTCTTTGTAAGAGGTTTTTACCGGCATGGTATAAATATAAAAAACTTGGTGGTATGACTAAGCATTATACCAGTTTGTTACATGCTGATTTAACTTATTTTTGTGATTGGTGTGGCTAAGGCCCCGATTTGGTAACGTGCTATTTATGTTACAATTTTCCGTTGAATTTAAACCTTAAAATGAGAAATTATTATATCCTGTTTGCTATCCCATTGCTTGTTTTTAGTATTTCAAGCGCATATGGTCAGATTGAGATAACACGGCCGATAGAACAATATGGTTTCAATCAAAAAACGGTAGTTACCAATGCCAAAGGCGAAAAATATACTTATGCTAAATGGCGTGAATTGATGGCAACCGGCTATTATATGTTGAAGCCCGTACAGCATGATAGTGATAGCTCTGCTTTTATATTAACAAAACGTGATCCGCTTGCCGATGGTATTTTGCCGGCTAATGCTATTAAGCCGCCCGAAACCAGGTTTTTTAAAACGGGAAATACCTTTAGCTTTTTCAATATGAGAGATGTTAACGGTAATGTAATTACAGCTGCGGAGCTGAAAGGGAAAATAGTTGTGCTCAACTTTTGGTTTATTGCCTGCCCGCCATGCAGATATGAAATGCCCGAACTGAACCGCCTTGTCGACGCTTATCAGAATAATAAGGATGTTGTATTTATTGCAATTTCGTTAGATAAAACTGAACAGGTGGAGCGATTTCTGAAGGTGTTGCCATTTAAATACCATGTGGTTAGCGATTCGATGCCTTTGTTTTCTTACTATAGGGTTGATGAGTGCCCGGTGAGCCTGGTTATTGACAGGGACGGGGTTATACGGTTTAATAGCCAGGGCTATAGCGATGGAATGGTGCCAAACTGGATCAGGAAAACGATATCTGAAATTAAGTAATGGTTTTAAATATCACCGGCTAACTAAATAGGCACGCTGCTGATAATTTGCCACATTATCGAAATACAAAACAAAAGCCGCTTCATATTTACAATGAAACGGCTTTCCATATTTTAACCGGGTTTATTTAAACCGAGAAAGAAGAGCCGCAGCCACAGGTGCTGGCAGCATTAGGGTTGTTGAAAGTAAAGCCACGGGCATTTAGTCCATCCTGGTAATCAATTTGCATACCGGCCAAATACATGCCATGGGCCTTGTGCATAAAAACTTTAATACCATCAATAATATATTCCTGGTCGCCGTCTTTTTTCATGTCAAAGCCTAAAATATAGTTCATGCCCGAACAGCCACCCCCCTCAACACCAACACGTAAACCAAATTCGTCGTTTATTTCTTGCTGGTCTTTTAATTTAAAAAGTTCTTTTACTGCGCCCGGTGTAAAAGAAACCGGAGCCGCTTCAACAGCTATACTCATCTTTATTTTTATTTATTCCACACAAATATAACGTAAAATGCAGATTTTTGTTAGTGTCATAATTTTATGACCCCTGTATAACATTTATAAACATGCCCACTCTACCTTTTTTGTTTGATATTTTAAAGTACACTATTTCGGGCTTAGGCGTTGTGTATATCGCTTTTTACCTGTTTAAACCCTATCTTGATAAATCAGAAAGTATCCAGTTATTGGAATTAAAACGCACCATCAGTAATCAAACCCTGCCATTACGCCTACAGGCCTATGAAAGGGTTGTACTTTTTATTGAAAGGGTTAATCCTGCAAGCTTGCTTATCCGCCTTAACGGATCAGCCGATACTGCCGCCGAATTGCAGGCCGTTATTATTAACGAGGTGCGCAACGAGTTTCAGCATAACATTACGCAGCAAATTTATGTAAGCGCCCGGGTTTGGAACGTGGTAAAAAGAGTAAAGGACGATACCATTAATATGATCAATAATGCTGTAAAGGCTTTACCTCCCGATACCTCAGCACTTGAGTTAAGTAAGGTTATCCTGGTACATTTAAGTAAGCTTGAAGATAACCCTTATGATGTGGCGCTTGGGCTCATCAGGCAGGACATGGAAGAATTATACTAAGCTTATGGCCAGGGATAAAAAAATTACCACTACATCGGGTATCGAAATTAAGGAGGTTTATACCGAACCTTCAAATATGAGTGAATTGCCAGGTGAGTTCCCTTTTACCCGCGGCATCCAAAAAGATATGTACCGGGGCAAACCCTGGACTATGCGGCAGTATGCAGGCTTCTCAACTGCCGAAGAATCAAACAAGCGTTATCATTATTTATTAAGCCAGGGTACAAACGGTCTTTCGGTAGCCTTCGATCTCCCAACACAAATAGGCTACGACTCCGACCATGCTCTTGCCGAAGGTGAGGTGGGCAAGGTAGGGGTAGCTATTGATTCGTTGAAGGACATGGAAATCCTGTTTGCTGGTATTGAGCTAAAGGATATTACAACCTCCATGACCATTAACGCAACCGCTCCTATTTTGCTGGCCATGTACATCGCCCTGGCAAAAAAACAGGGGGCTGATCTGAAACAGATTTCGGGTACTATCCAAAACGATATATTAAAAGAGTATGCCGCCCGCGGTACCTATATATATCCACCCGAGCCTTCCATGCGGCTCATTACCGATGTGTTTGAATACTGTAGTAAAGAGGTTCCTAAATGGAACACCATTTCCATATCCGGCTACCACATCCGCGAAGCAGGCTCAACCGCTGTGCAGGAACTGGCATTTACTTTGGCCAACGGCAAAGCCTATTTAAAAGCCGCACTGGATAAAGGACTTGATATTAACGTGTTTGCCAAGCGCCTTTCTTTCTTTTTTAACTGCCACAGTAATTTTTTTGAGGAAATAGCCAAGTTCCGGGCCGCCAGGCGTATGTGGGCGCATATTACTAAACAATTGGGGGCTACCGATGCCGGCGCTCAAAAACTTCGCTTTCATACGCAAACGGGCGGATCAACATTAACAGCACAACAACCACTTAATAATATTATAAGGGTAAGCAACCAGGCGATGGCTGCGGTATTGGGAGGCACACAATCACTGCATACCAACGGGTATGACGAGGCACTATCACTACCCACTGAGGCAGCTGCAAAGATAGCTTTACGCACCCAGCAGATCATCGCTTTTGAAAGCGGTGTTACCGATACGGTTGATCCATTAGCCGGTTCATATTTTATCGAAGCATTGACAGATGAGATAGAAGCAGCAGCCCAATTATATATAGATAAAATAGATGCTATGGGTGGCGCGGTAAAAGCCATAGAGCAGGATTATATCCAGCAGGAAATAGCGGCTTCAGCTTATCAGTACCAACAGGAGATTGAAACCGGCGAAAAAGTGATTGTAGGTGTTAACCGGTTTGCCCAGCAGGAGGAAACCCCTGTTAATGTGTTTAGGGTGGATGACGCGATCAGAAAAATGCAGTCAGAGAAAATTGCGCAACTAAAACGGGAGCGCAATAGTGAAGATGTTGAGAAAAGTTTACATCTTTTGGGAATAGCCGCAGCCGGTGCTGAAAACTTAATGCCTTTTATAGTAACTTCGGTAGAGAGCTATGCAACCCTGGGAGAGATTGCCGACGTATTGCGCGGCGTTTTTGGGGAATATTAGGATCGGGGTGCGTTTTTTGGGTATGTGTTTATAGCGTGCCATCAATCAAAAAAGGATAATTTTTAATTTTATCAAACACTAAACCAGCGTATTATTTTTTAGTTTGTAATAATAGCTGGAACGGCTCAACAATTACCCCCGTTTTGGCGTATAATTAAGGGTTGTAATCGACGGTTTTATTATTCTTTTTCTTGAAATTTCAAAAAAAGAAAAAAACAATCGAGAATTATTTGGATTGTGATTTTTATACCAAAAATTATGTTATCCATACAAAAATTTCATTTAAAAATCGAATTTGTTAGTAAATAGTCAATTGTTAAAAAAGTGAAAATTTAATTTTTTTATAAGCTTTTTTTGGCAATATTCGATGTTCCGTAGCAAGGCCAAAAGTTGTTTCGCTGGGGGTTGGAAATCAATATTTTACTTTTATTTATATGGAAAAAACTTGTACGAACGTTTGGAATAGCTGCCTTCAGATCATCAAAGACAACATACCGGCCCAGAGTTTTAAAACCTGGTTTGAGCCGATAAAAGCTTTGAGAATGGAAGGGAGCGTATTAACCATACAAGTACCAAGTTTATTCTTTTACGAGTGGCTTGAAGAGCACTATGTAGGGTTACTGCGCAAGACGATCAAAAAACAATTGGGTGATGAAGGACGTTTAGAGTATAATATAGTTGTTGAGCAATCATCAAGTAAACCATACACAACTAATATGCCTTCAAACGGAAATGGCGCTGATTCAAAACATCAGAGTATGCCGATACCTATTTCAATTAACAAGGATATTAAGAACCCCTTTGTTATACCCGGGCTCAAAAAGTTGAACGTAGACCCTCAGCTTAACCGTAACTACACCTTCGAAAACTTTGTTGAGGGTGACTGCAACCGTTTGGCCCGCTCTGCAGGTTATGCCGTTGCCGCTAAACCCGGAGGTACTTCATTTAACCCTTTAATGATTTACGGCGGTGTAGGTTTGGGTAAAACCCACCTGGCACAAGCCATTGGTAACGAAATTAAGCGTACCCTGCCGGATAAACTGGTACTGTATGTATCATGCGAAAAATTTACGCAGCAATTTGTTGATGCCTTAAAGCACAACAACATTAACGACTTTGTGAACTTTTACCAGGCTATTGACGTGCTGATCATGGACGATGTGCACAACTTTGCCGGCAAAGAAAAAACACAGGATTTCTTCTTCCATATATTTAACCATCTGCACCAATCGGGCAAACAACTGATCATTACATCAGATAAAGCGCCTAAGGATCTGGCTGGTTTGGAAGAACGTCTGCTTTCGAGGTTTAAATGGGGCTTATCTGCCGATTTGCAGATCCCTGACCTGGAAACCCGTATGGCTATCCTGAAAAATAAAATTTACCAGGATGGTATCGATCTGTCAAACGATGTGATCGAGTACGTTGCTCATAACATTGATAATAACGTACGTGAGCTGGAAGGTGCCATGGTATCATTACTGGCACAATCAACCCTTAACCGGAAGGAGATTGACCTGAACCTGGCTAAACAAATGTTGAAAAACTTTGTGAAGAACTCATCTAAAGAGATTTCGATGGAGTATATCCAAAGTTTAGTTTGCGAGTATTTTGAAGTGCCTATTGAAATGGTGAAGTCGCAAACCCGCAAACGTGAAATTGTACAGGCCCGTCAAATATCGATGTACCTGGCCAAAGCCCATACCAAAAGCTCATTGAAGTCAATCGGCCATTTTTTTGGCGGTCGCGACCACTCAACCGTGATTTATGCCTGCCAAACTGTGGAAGATTTGATTGACACGGATAAGAAATTTAAAGGGTATGTTGCCGATATTCAGAAGAAATTGAAAATGTCGTAATAAACACGACATTTAATACGAAGGCCTTGCATCTCATGCAGGGCTTTTTTTGTTTAATTATGCTATCCCTGAAAATTCATTGACGCGGTGTTATAAAAATAAGGTGCCTTCCATTACAATCACTGACGAGCCACTTACCAGCACATTTTCGGGCGTTACCTTGATATGGATGGTAGATGGATGATTTACCAATACTCCCTGCAAAATTGTATAATCCTGGTCTGTGTTTATGTAACCGACCTGCTGCAAAAATCCAGCAAGGGGACCGGCAGCTGTTCCTGTGGCAGGATCTTCATCAATGCCATATGCCGGGTTAAAAAAGCGGGTTTCGCTTAGATAGCCATTTTCCGAAACATCAGTGGTATACAGGTAAAAGCCCTCAAAGCCGTAATCTTTTGAAATTTCTTTAAGTTTATCTGGGCTCGGGATGGCCTGGTTAAGAAGTGCCCTGTTTTTTACAGGAACCATGATGTGAGCTACCTCTGTTTTCATGATGGTGGGCTTCCAATTATTTAGTTCTAAGTCGGTTGTTTTTAAACCAAGCGCTGCTGCCACAATTTCCGGACTAACAGTACCAAGGTTCTTCGCGGCCTGTTGTTTGACCGCTACCAATATAAGGCCATTTTCTTCACTGATCACAACGGGCAATTTTTCATTCTTCATGGTTACCCAATGCTCATCACCCTGACCGTTAAAAATATCCCACCCTTTTAATAGTGCCAATGATACAGCCCCCAGGAAATTATGACCACCGCCTCCAACCTCATAATTACCCGGAGTAAATGAGCGTACCTTAAGTGACTTCTCAGCGTCAGAATACGAAACAAAGGACGTTTCGGAATAGCCGAATTCGCGGGCTATATTGTAGTATTGAGATAATTCCAACTCGTCGTCACACCACACTACCGATAGCGGATTGCCTTTATATGGTTGGTGGGTGAATACATCAAGTATATAATAGGATAATTTTTTCATTTGGTAGATTTTTGCTTGCCGCAAGGTAGTGAAGGCCTTCAGATTAAATGTCAACACAGTTTAAAAATGAAGAAAGACTGATTTGAGTTGTTTTGGTTTTTTCTGTTATCGACAAATGATTAAATCAGCATATCAACTTGATTACAAATGAGGTATATTTAGTTATGAAAAAACTTATCCTCGCAGTATTTATTTTATTATCGTTCCAATCCTTTGCTCAGCAAACGGAGCAGGATGCTATTAAGCAAACCATCAATACTATGTTTAATGCCATGCGTAAGGGCGATAGCACGATGCTTAGATCCACCTTTGCTAAAGGAATCGCTTTTCATAGCGTAGCCAACAAAAAAGATGGCTCAATAGCTTTGGAAATTGAAAACCCTGATGACTTCGTTAAAATGGTTGGCACGCCGCATAAAGGTGTTTACGATGAGCGCGTAACCTTTGCCGATATCAAGATTGATGGCCCGCTCGCCAGCGTTTGGGCGCCATATAAGTTTTATTTAGATGACAAATACAGCCATTGCGGGGTAGACGTTTTTCAGCTAATGAAAACCACAGATGGCTGGAAGATCATTTACATAGTTGATACAAGGCGCAAGGATAATTGCCCGGAGTGATTTTATTACATCACCCCCAACTTCATCATTCCATAAAACAAACCGGCGCAATGCATGGCCTGTTTAATTTCGTTATTAAGCAGCAATTGCTTTACTTCATCAATGGTGTATTCTTCAACAATCAGGTCTTCCAATTCGTCAAGGTGCTGGCCTTGCACTTTTTTGCCGCCTTTGGTGAAATAGGTAAATGTTTTATTGTTAGCTGTTGACGGGTTGCCGTATACGGTGCAGATCAATTCAAATTCGTCAAACTGGTAGCCGGTTTCTTCCAGCAATTCCCGACGTATGGCATGTACAGGTTCTTCGCCGGCATCAATCACACCGCCCGGAATTTCGAGCGAGATAACATCTGCGGCATGACGGTATTGTTTCACCATCAATACTTTATTGTCTTCGGTTATGGCTACCGCGTTAACCCAGTTTGAATACTCGAGTACATAATAATCTTCAACAATTTTACCGTTTGGCATTTCGCATCTGTCGATGCGGAGGGTAGCCCATGGGCCTTTATGGATGTATGATGATGAAAGTAGTTTCCAGGTGAGGTCTTTACTCATAGTTGTTTTGCAGAAATTGATAGATAGCGTTACGCTTGTTTATGTTTTCGAATGATGTACGATTGTGATTCTTCTCCAGCCGGTTAAATATAGAAATGACCTTTTGTAGACCGGCTAAGGTTTCGTCATTAGCTGCAAAAGGTTCATAATACATATATAACAACTGAGCTAAAGCATCCAGTTTTTCCGGCGAATAGTTTCTCTGGTCGAGTAAAATGTCAAAATCTTCGATGGTTAGTTTAAGTAGATCGTTCAATTTTAGATCATACTCATCCCGAAGCATTTGATCAGCATGTTGATCAAATGCTTCGGGATTTACGGCGTTTTTAAAACCCGCGAGCTTTGATATTGAATATATGATCTTTTCAATCTCGCGTAAGATGTAGTCTTTTTGCATGGTTAGGATGTTGTACAGTGAGTGACTACCAGCTGCCGCTTGAACCGCCGCCGCCACCGCTTCCGCCGCCAAAACCACCGAAGCCCCCTCCGCCAGAACCACCGCCACCGGAAAAGCCTCCCCAGTCGCCACCGCCGCTCCGGCCTCCGCCGCCAAGCATATTGCCTGCCAGGAACCACCAGAACGGGCTTGCACCCCCCCGGCGGCCGATGATCTGCCTGCCGCCGCCGCCCCCACGGTTGCGAAACACCAGGATCAGGATAACTACGATTATGACTATAACTATAAAACCCGCCGGGCCGCCGTTACTTTGCTTTTGTTTTTTTGCCGCCTTATACTCGCCCTTCATAGCTTTGATGATGCTGTTGGTACCAGCATCAAGTCCGCCATAATAGTCGCCTTGTTTAAAATGGGGTTTAAGGTCGTTTTGGATAATATCCTGCGTAACAATATCAGGCAAGGCGCCTTCGGCGCCGTAGCCGGTTTGAATGCTCATTTTACGGTCGCCGATAGCTACAAGCACCAATACACCGTTGTTTTTATCTTTTTGTCCGATGCCCCATTTACGCAGGAGTTGAACTCCATAGTCGTTAATATCATAGTTGCCAACAGATTTTAAGATCACTACTGCAATTTGCGTTGAGGTAGAATCGTTGAAGGCAACTAATTTAGCCTCCAACTGCTGTTTATCAGCCTGGCTTAAGGTATTGGTATAATCTGTAACAAGGGTATTTGAGCGCTGCGGGAAATCCTGAGCCGTTGCGGCAATCACGCAAAGTATAAACCCGAAGAACAGTATAAATTTTTTGAACATGTTTTTAGTTTTTAATCGCCATCCATAAAGGCAATGTCATCGGGAAGTTCGTTTTGATCGCCGTCCAGGTGAGGGAAGTACTTTTGCAGTTGCTCGCCGGCAATTTTCAGGCCTGTTACAATCCCCTCAACTATATCGCCATATTTAAAATGCTGTAGCATATCATCGCGGGTTGTGTCCCAAAAATTGGGTGGGACTACCTGGTTAATGCCCGCATCGCCTATGATGGCAAATTTACGGTCGACAGTAGCCACGTATACCAGCACTCCATGCCTGAGCTTGGTTTTATGCATATTGAGCTGCTGGAAATATTTTGCAGCACGGTCGAGAACATCTTCGCTGCACCGCTTTTCGATGCAAACCCTGATCTCGCCCGACGAGCGGTGCTCAGCGTCTTCAATAGCTTTGCGGATGCGCTGCTGTTCCTCTTCGTTAAATACAGCCATATATTTTTATGATTATTTTGGGGATTTCACCGATTGATTTTGATTTCACCGATTACCAGGTATTTCGTTAACCTTCAAAAAATCGGTAAAATCAAAAAATAAAACAATTGGTGTAATTCCATCAAATTAATTAAACTCTACTTTAGGGGCTTTGTCGGCGCCTGGTTCGGCAGTGAAATAACCCTTTTCGGAGAAACCGAACATTTTGGCAGTTATATTGGCCGGGAACGAACGGATCTTGCTGTTGTATTCCTGCACGGCGTCATTAAAATCTTTGCGCGATACATTGATCCTGTTTTCGGTGCCTTCCAATTGAATTTGCAAGTCGTGGAAGTTGGAGTTCGATTTCAGATCGGGATAGTTTTCGGTAATGGAAAGCAATTTGCCCAGGGCCGCGCTTAACTCACCTTGTGATGCCTGGAAAGCTTTTATTGATTCGGGTGTAAGCTTGTTGGGGTCAACTTGCACCGATGTTGCCTTTGAACGAGCCTCAACTACAGCTGTAAGGGTGCTTTTTTCAAAATTAGCTGCGCCTTTTACGGTATTAACTAAGTTAGGGATCAAGTCGCTGCGGCGCTGATAGTCGCTTTGTACGGCACCCCATTTGGCTTTAACAGTTTCATCCAATTTAACCATGCTGTTGTAGCTGCATGAGCTTAAGGACATAGCTGCAGCTATGATTAATATAACCGAGAATAACTTTTTCATTTGTTTTTCGTGTGTTTTTGTGATGTTTTGGGTTAGAGTGCAAATCACGTACCGTTGTTACAAAGGGAGTGAGTTGCTGACAAGGTGTCAAGTTACGGCTTTTTGGGAAATTATAGAAGGATGTGTGGTATAAGACGCGCGATATGAGAAATAATTAGATGGATTTGAGATATGAGACGTGAGATATGGGAAATGATAATGTTCTGTTCTTTTGCCCCATAAAAGCAGAAAGCCCCCATCAGGGGCTGCGTCTTTGTAAATGATTTGTATAAGGTTAATGGCGAGACCGGTTTATCCTGCCAGGCAATGTTCTTCGCGCATGGTTAGTTTGGCTACCATGTCTTTTAACAATGTACGGGCGCGGTGTAAGGTGGTACGCGATAATAGCTCGCTCATACCCAGAGATGAGCCTATTTCCTGGTGCGAGTAACCTTCAATGGCGTACATGTTAAAAACAGACCGATACGTTTTTGGTAGTTTTTGTACCAGTTTCATCAGGTCTTTAGCTTCAAGTCCATTATCATTATAGGAGCTGCTGATAGGTATAACGGCAGCTTCTTCCGCTGCAAAATCATCAACCAAAACTATTGGCTTTAATTTGCGATAACGTGATATGGCGCAATGTACCATGATGCGGCGGATCCATCCTTCCAAACTGCCTTCGCCACGGTAGTTTTTCATGTTGCGGAACATTTTTATAAAACCTTCCTGTAATATATCCTGTGCCTCGTCTTTATCGGTTGCATAACGCATGCAAACTGCAAGCATACGTGGTGCTAATAACCTGTATAATTGCTCCTGGCTCTTCCTGTCATTGGTCATGCAGCCATTCCATATTGTTTGTAAGCGTTCGTCGGCGGTAGTCATTTTTTTATTATTTAAATACATGAGGTGCATGCCAATCCGAGTGCCATTTTGTAATTAATTGATTTTCAGTAAATTATTTTTTAGAGGATTTTAAAACTGTTCGATAGCGTACGGTCATTGTGCAAAGGCGAACGGTTTTGAGGGTTTTGAGCACCATTGGAATGGGGGTAATAATTGAAATTAGCCCATAATATTTATACAAAATGGGGGTTAACACTTTTTTGGACAAAAAACTCCCAATTGTTTGATTATTAGTTATATGTGTAAATGCTAACCCTGAATTCTGTTAACCCTGTTAACCCCCTTTGTTAGTAGCGTCAATCCAATCCAAAACTATATACCGCCTAAAGTTTAATAAGAAAAAGAGGCTAATCTTGATTATGATACAGCTTCCGGGTGAAAAAAAGCTCAGGTAAAAATTGCTAATCAAAGTCTCCCCCTTTGGGGGAGATTTAGAGGGGGTTTCTTAACTTTGCATCATCCGGGATAAAAACCCGGCATCAGTCATGACAAAAGAAACAGAGATAGTTTGCCCTCCCGGGCAACAGGAAGATGAAGCAGTTTTAAAGCAACTGGCGTCAGCAGCGCTGAAAATTCCCCTGAAAAATATTACGGCGTTAAAAATCTTAAAGCGTTCCATTGATGCGCGCGGCCGCCGGGTGGTTTACCGCATGCAGGTAAGGGTGTTTATGCAGGAGGCCTACCAACCCGAAATTTTTAATGTTAATTACCCCAACGTGCAATTTGGCCGACCAGTAATCATCGTTGGTGCAGGCCCGGCCGGGTTATTTGCTGCCCTGCAATGCATCGAACTTGGATTAAAACCAATTGTTATTGAGCGTGGCAAGGATGTAAAGCAGCGCCGCCGCGATTTGGCTAATATCAACAAACAAGGCCTTGTTAACCCCGAATCAAATTATTGTTTTGGCGAGGGCGGCGCAGGTACTTATTCGGATGGTAAGCTGTATACCCGATCAACCAAGCGGGGAGACGTGAACCAGGTGCTTAAAATGTTTGTGGCCCATGGGGCGGCCGAAGATATCTTGATTGATGCCCGCCCCCACATCGGCACCAATAAACTGCCGCAAATCATTACTGCTATGCGCGAAACAGTGCTGAACGCTGGTGGAGAAATTATGTTTGATACTAAAGTAACCCAGTTGTTGGTTGATTTTGGGAAAATTAAAGGTGTGAAAACATCAGCGGGCGAAAAGATCATGGCTGACGCTGTGATCCTGGCTACGGGCCATTCAGCAAGGGATGTGTTTGAAATGCTGCACAGCCAGAATATCCTGATTGAGGCCAAACCTTTTGCTTTGGGGGTACGGATAGAACATCCGCAGGAAATAATTGACCGTGCACAATACCATTGTGAACATCGTGGCCCTGATCTGCCGCCATCATACTATAGTCTTGTTGAACAGGTTGATGACCGCGGTGTGTTTTCTTTTTGCATGTGCCCCGGCGGTATCATTGCGCCCTGCTCAACAGAAGCCGGCGAGATCGTAGTAAATGGCTGGAGTCCGTCAAAACGGAACAACCCTTTCGCCAATTCGGGTACGGTTGTACAGATTGACCTGGAAGATGTTGCGGGCAACGATAACAACCCCTTCAAGATGCTTAATTTTCAGAAGCAGGTTGAACAGGCTGCTTTTGTAGCCGGTGGCGGTAATCTTGTAGCACCCGGCCAGCGCATGGTTGATTTCGTACAGAACCGTTTATCAAACGATTTGCCTGTTAATTCATACCTGCCCGGTACTAAAAGCGTTGAACTGAAAGAAATTTTACCGGGGTGGATCAATGAGCGCTTACGTAAAGCGCTGCCGGTATTCGGTAAAAAAATGAAAGGCTATTATACCAATGAGGCCATTTTGGTTGGCGTTGAATCGCGTACATCATCTCCTGTGAAAATTCCGCGGGATAGGGAAACCTTGCAACATCCGCAGATTACAGGTTTATTCCCCTGCGGAGAGGGGGCGGGCTATGCGGGTGGTATAATTTCTGCTGCTATTGATGGGATTAATTGCGCAACTGCTGCTTTAAAAATATTATCATGACAACATCTCAAAAATTATTTAACCAGCTTGAAAGCGTTTTGTCGGGCGAACCATGGTATGGCCCATCGGTTTATTCTATTGTAGATGCCATCAGTTTTGAGGCAGCTTATGAAAAGCCTGCCGGATCAATTCATAACATTGCCGGAATCATTTTGCATATGGTGGGTTGGACAGAAGAGGTAATGGACCGCATGAATGGCATGAACGCCCAATTGCCAGTGCGTGGAGATTGGCCCGAACCCGGCATGCCCGACGAACAAAAATGGAAATGGATTGTTGAAGATCTAAAACTGGTGAACGTAAACCTGGCAGGTTTTATTCAAAATTTTCCAGAGGAGAATTGGAACAAACCTGTTGGCGGTAAAGAAGCCGAAACTTACGAATATCAGGTGAGCGGTTTGATACAACATCATATTTATCATTCCGCGCAAATTGCGTTATTAAACAGGATGATCAATGGCTGATAAGAAAACGTTAATATTAGGAGCAACGCCCGATACCAGCAGGTATGCCAACTTTGCGGCTACCCGTTTGGTTGAAAGTGGACATACCATTGTTAATGTTGGCATAAAAACAGGAGAGGTTGCCGGTGTGCCTATCGAAAAGCCCGAAACCATACACCGCGATATTGATACTATAACGCTGTACGTAGGCCCGCAGAATCAGCCTCCGCTGTATGATTATATATTAAACACAAAGCCTAAAAGGATCATATTTAACCCTGGTACTGAAAACAGCGAACTGAGGCGCAAGGCTAATGAGCAGGGCATCGAAACGGAGTATGCCTGTACGCTGGTAATGCTATCGATAGGGGAGTATTAAGCTCGAAGTCTAAGTCGATAGTTCAAAGTCGGATGTCTGTCAGACATGATCAGATTAATACTTTGAACTTGTAGGGCTTAGGACTTATGACTTTAGACTCTCAACTCACTCTCCGCTGTTAAAGGCCTGCATATCTATCAGTTTCCTGTACAAACCATTGTTTTGCAATAATTCCAAATGCGAGCCACGTTCAACAATGCAGCCATTTTCAAGAACGAGAATGATATCTGCATTTTGTATGGTGCTTAAACGGTGGGCTATTATAAGCGAGGTCCGGTTCTGCATTAGGTTGTTCAATGCTTCCTGTACCAGTTTTTCGGATTCGGTATCCAATGCAGAGGTAGCTTCGTCTAATAGCATGATTGGCGGGTTGTTGAGCACCGCGCGCGCAATACAGATCCGCTGGCGCTGGCCGCCGGACAATTTTGTGCCGCGGTCGCCGGTATTGGTTTGATATCCGTTTGGCGTTTCCATAATAAAATTATGAGCGTTGGCTATTCGCGCAGCCGCTTCAACCTCTGCCTGCGTTACACCTGTTTTACCAAAAGCGATATTGTTAAAAATGGTATCATTAAATAAAATGGACTCCTGGTTAACTATACCCATTAAAGCTCTTAATGATTCCATGGTAACGGTTTGGATATTTTTACCATCGATAGAGATCGTACCAGATTGAGGCTCACTGAACCGTGGCAGCAGATCCATCAAAGTTGATTTTCCTCCGCCGGATGGCCCGACCAGGGCTACTGTTTTTCCTTTCGGAATTTCGAAGTTAATGTTTTTAAGTACATATTTTTCAGTTTCAATCAATGGCTTTCCGGTATCAGCGGATTGCTTAACATCGGGTTTAACTGCATAAGCAAATGATACATTTTCAAATGTAACCTTGTCTTCAAAGCCGGTAAGCTCTGTGGCATCAAGAGCGTTAACAATTAGTGGTTTCTCATCTATCAGCGCCAGTACGCGTTCGCCTGCTGCTATGCCGGAGTGAATGTTACTAAAAGAATCTGAAATTGCTTTAGCCGGACGCATAACCTGCGAAAAAAGGGCAATATAAACGATAAAATCCGAGGCGGCTAAAGTGCCGGTACCGCTTATAATTAGCGAGCCACCATATAACACGATGCCGGCAACCATTAAAACGCCTAAAAATTCGGATACAGGCGAGGCCATTTGCTGCCTCTTGGCCATTGATCGGGTAATTCTTGAATATTCCTTGTTTTCGTGATCGAAACGGTTTTTTATAAATGAAACAGCATTAAATGCTTTTATGATCTTAATACCCGATAATGCTTCATCAAGATTACTGATCATGTTGCTGTAGGTTTGTTGTGATTCGGCAGCCTGTTCTTTAAGCCGTTTAACTATCCTCGATATTATAAACGCCGAAACAGGAATTATCAGCATGGAAAACAAGGTTAGTTTAACGGATATTACAAACAGCATTATCAGGTAGGCTATCAATTGAAAAGGTTCTTTGAAAGCAACCTGTAAAGTACCGGTAACCGAAAACTGCACCACCTGCACATCTGCCGAAATTTTTGAAAGGATATCGCCCTTGCGTTCATTACTAAAATAACCAAGGTGCAGGTTCATTACATTGTTAAATACAGTACGGCGAAGGTTAAGCAATGTATAAATACGCAGGTTTTCCATTATGCGCTGCGATAAATACCTGAATAAATTACTCAGTAAAACTGATGTAACGATTGCTATGCAAACAAACTTTAAAGCGCCAAGCGGGCCATAATGTTGATTAGCTGTATGAGCGAAAAATTCAAAGTCCTTAATAGGGTCCCACCAGTTTTTGGGTTTAACAATTACGGCATTTGCAGCGTGTTTATCAAAAATTGTAGTAAGTAAGGGTGCAAGCAACGCTATATTGAGCGTATTAAATATTACCGAAAACAACGTGCATATAAAATAAGGGAACGCGAATTTCCCTATAGGACGGGCAAAGGACAGAAGCCTGAAATAAATCTTCATTAAATAATTTTAAAAGTGCAAAGCTAATAGTAATTAAGTAATTAAAAGGTGCGAAAATATAGAACAGATCCGGTATCCCGGGTAAGCCTTAACGAGGGTATAGAAAATGTGCCATTTAAGAAACTACCTAATTTTATTATACCTTTATCAAAGATCATGCTTAACTATATCAGGCATATCAACGTTAAAAAAATGAATAATAATATAGCATTACTGGTAGGACTTAAGAATAATTTAGACTACAGTAAAAACTTCTATGCTACTACCCGCGCGCTTTACCCTGATGTTGAAATTGTTTTTACAAGTTACAATAGTACCGACGGAACCCATTTATGGTTAGATAGTTTGAATGACAGCAATGTTAGATATTATTATTCGACTGAAGAAAAAACATTTTCGGATACCTATAACAAGTGTATCGAAATAGCTACAAAAAAATACGTTGCGTTATTACATAACGATATTATAATTGCCCCCAATTTTATTGAAGCCCTGGAGAAAAGTATATCAGAACAAAATATTACCAAATTTACCACTGTTGAACCTCCCATTTTTGCTGATGATGAGAGGCCTGGCAAACTTGTAAAAGATTTTGGAGCTGATATGAATACCTTTGATATTGCCGGGTTTTACAAGTACGCTACTGATATTCAAAACAAAAATCAGCCCGATATTAAAAACGATGCTACAACTTTTTTTTTCTGTATGCTGAGGGACACACTGTTGGATATCGGTGGATTTGATCCTTTATACAATCCGATGTTTTGTGAGGATGATGATATGATTATAAGGCTTGGTTTGCTCGGCCTTACAGGGTATGTAACAGTTAATGCATTGTGCTATCACTTTGTTAGTAAAACATCCAGATTTTCGGAGGAGTATCAAAATCGTACCATGCAGATTGAACGCAACTCCAACCGTAATTTTTTCAGGAAGTGGGGTTTCAAAAATTCATCGGCAGTAAAAATAAAATACGACGTTGGGTTTGTAGTAAAGAATGGAAGCACAGAGTTGCTTGAAAAAATAGAACCACTTTGTGCTACTGTTTATGTAGATGGTGATTTCGACGAATATATTGATCGGGAGCAACGGAATACCCTGTTTAATTTAAATAATAAGATAAAATCATACCATCAAAAAAAAGAAAATGATATCCTTGTTTTTTTTGATGGTAAGAAAATTAATGCGCGCTCGCTGGAGATCCTGGCAAATCTGAGCGGTATAATTGCACGCAAACGACAAAAACGAACGGCGATAGTTTACAAGATATTAGGATTAGGTAATATGATATTTAAAAAGAATATTTTCCGGATCAGGATATCTAACTTTGCGACTTATGAACACCTGCTCATTAAAAGAAAATAATGTTTTTCAGTTTTTACAAAAATAAAATAAGCATATCTTACGGCATAACCGTTTGTAACGAATATGAGCAATTAAACGAGTTGCTGGCTCATTTGCTTAAAAACATTGATAAAAATGATGAGGTAATAATATTGCAGGACATTACTACGGAGGATGAAAAAACTACTGCGGTAATTGAACAATATAAGCATCGTGTATTACATTTAAAGGCGAAGCTTAACAGCGATTTTGCATCGTTTAAAAATAACCTGGTGCGAAATGCATCCAGCGACTACCTGTTTCAGATAGATGCCGATGAAATGCCTAAGAAGACGCTTATCAAACGTATAAAAAAACGTTTGTACCGGAAGCCAGATTGCGATTGCTTCCTGGTACCAAGGGTTAATATTGTTGAAGGGCTTACAGAGGCGCATATACAAAAATGGAACTGGACGATTGATAATTTAAACCGCGTTAATTTTCCGGACTACCAGTTTAGGATCCTTAAACTAAACGGGCATATCAAATGGAAAAATAAGGTGCATGAAGAGCTGTATGGTTTTGAAAAAAGCTGCTATTTGCCGCGAAAAAATGAGAAATATTGCCTGATGCACATTAAAAACCTTGACCGACAGGAAGCTCAGAACAATTTTTATGATACCTTGCAATCCTGACCAAACACAATTATTTTAGTGAAACGTATAGCTTTTATTGTTCAACGGTATGGCATCGAGGTTAATGGCGGTGCCGAGTATCATTGCCGTTTAGTTGCTGAAAAACTTAATGACCGTTTTAATGTTGAGGTGCTTACTACCTGTGCCAAAGATTATATGTCGTGGGCAAACGAGTATGCTGCCGGAACCGAATTTATAAATGGTGTTAAAGTGATGCGTTTTAGCGTTCTACACCCAAGAGATTTAGAAAGATTTAAACTTGCAGGACGCAGGTTACGGAAAAGAAAGCAACGAAGATATCAAAAGTTGCTCAGCTACTTCGGGCAACTGAAAAACTTTGAAAAACTAACCAAAGTTAAATCCCGGGCCGAAAACGAATTAGCGTGGATAAAGGAACAGGGACCTTATGTGCCTGACCTCATTACGTTTCTGAAAACAAATCAGGAAAATTATGATGCCTTTATCTTTTTTACCTATTTGTATTATCCTACTGCTATAGGTATTTCAGTGGCCCCTCATAAATCTATACTGATACCTACCGCTCACGACGAGCCGCCGATATATCTTGAATTTTTCAGAAGCTTTTTTAAACGGCCTAAGGCTATTCTTTACAATACTGAAAGTGAAAAGCGCTTTGTTAACAAACTTTTTGATAATGAGGATATCTATTCAGACATTGTTGGGGTTGGAATTGATGTGCCGGCACTTCAACCCAGTTCAGGTGCCGATGCCCTGATAAAACAGGCCGGCAATTATATTGTTTATATCGGGCGTATAGAGGTTGCTAAGGCTTGTGATGAACTTATCAGCAACTTTATAAAGTTTAAGGCCGGCACTGATAATGATATAAAGCTTGTATTTGTAGGCAGGGCATTTATGCCGGTTACAGAGCATCCCTCAATAATTTACACCGGTTTTGTTGATGAAGACACTAAATTTAACCTGCTCAAAAATGCCAGGGCGTTGATAATCCCCTCAATATTTGAAAGCTTATCATTAGTAACGCTCGAAAGCATGGCGCATGGTATCCCCGTTATAGCCAATGAAAAATGTGAGGTTATTAAAGATCATATTAATAAAAGCGGGGCCGGCTTTCTGTATATAAACCAGGAAACTTTTACAACGGCAATTCAAACAGCTTTCAGCAGTAATACAAATATTATGGATCTGAGCGAAAAAGCCAAAACATATGTAGCCGAAAATTATACCTGGGTAAAAGTGTTAGAGAAATTTGATACGGCTATCGATCATGTAACCGGCTATTCTTCGTCAAGCATTTCACAGTAAAGCTGCAGATATTGCCTTGCTGTTTCATTCCAGTTAAATTTCTGCGCATGCGCTTTGACTTTCTCTGATGGGTTATGTTGCCGGAAATGCTGCATACCCTCATTAAACGCTTTTTGCATTTCCCCGCCATCAAAGCCGGAAAAATAATAAGCGCAATCTCCTGCAATTTCAGGCAACGAAGTATGGGTTGAAACAAAAACAGGCTTACCGTGGTGCATAGCCTCTATCACCGGTAAGCCAAATCCTTCGGCTATTGACGGGAAAACGAAAGCTTCGCAATTTTTATAATACCATGCTTTATCATTATCTGATATTGTTCCTATTATTTTTACCCTACTTTCCACACCATATTTTTTTGCTTCTGCCATAACTTCGTTTTCGTATGGGGTTTTTATCCCTGCAATAACGAGTTCAAAGTTATTATTGGCTAACAAAGCTGGTAAAACATGAAAATTCTTCTTTGCAGATACAATGCCTATAGTAAACAGGAAGTTGCGTTTAGGGTGATATACCGGTAAGTGGCCGTGAAGCGGTTCAAGTTTGTCGGCACCGTTGTAAATCACTGTCAATCTATTAGCTACCTCCGGAAAATAAGTGATAACATCCCTGGCTGCGAATTTGGAGATGGTTACTATACGATGGCATTTATTAATACGTTCACCTAACTTTTTCAGGTAATGATTTAGTTTTTTTTCGCCAATATTTTCGTGAACCTGGTTGATATCATGTATAGTCATGATTTTCTTGTACTTACTACGTACTTTTTTAGGTTTCAGCCTTGAAAACTGGTCGGTAAAATGAAATAACTTAATATTGTCATTATTTACGAAAAAGAACTTATGATATTTTTGACGATAAACCCGCTTTACGTCGTCGTTGTCAAAATCAGTTGTAGCATCGTATAAAAAGTAACTCAATTCAAAATCTTTGTTTTCTTTTATCAGTGCTTTCCCGAGGCTTCTTCCAAAATAAAATAAGCCCGTGTTAGGATACTGCATTGAGTCAAACGTTATCAGTACACGTGGTTTATTCATATCCATGTTTTAACTTTCTCTGACACCATAAACGGGGTTATTGTGTCTAAATTGTTTGTGCCGCTTTCCATATAGCTGGCTTTTTTGCCAACGGGAGCCCACCGGCCCGGATGTATGGGTCTTAATGAAGGGAATAACCCAAGGGTATTAATCCCTGTTAAAGCAGCAATATGCAGCGGACCGGTACCTGAAGCAATAAGGCCGTCGGCTTTACTTATAAAAGCTATCAATTGCCCCAGCGACATTTTTCCGGTCATATCCTTTACTGTTGAGGGGAGTGTTTTTAACCAGGTGGCAAGCAAAGCTTTTTCGTTTTCAGACCCTGTTATAATAATGTTGAATTTGTCGGCGGGCAACGTATGTATAAGTTCCGTAAAATTATCCAATCCCCATTCCATGCCGCTGCCGTGCGATTTAGGATGGATAATCAAGTTAAACTTATCACTTACAAGCATAGCACTTAATGCAGGCGTAAGCTCAACTTTATTATGAAAGCTATTATGGGATATGATTTCTGATAAGGGTGGGACATGCTCAAGTCCCAGCGGCTTAAGCAAAACCAGGTTAAGCTGCGCCTCGTGCAGATCAGATTTTTTGCGGCTTAATTTTACCAGCTTGTTACAAGTATACCAATGAAATACCCTGTTTGTTGTTCCTATCCGGAGCTTAATACCTGCCTGCTTTGCTATCTTAGCAATATGTTTATTAGGCAGTACATGTATTACAGCATCAATATTTTGCTTTTGCAGATATTCAATTTGATGAGGTTTGGAGAGCTTTTTTAACTCGTCGTAATTAATAAATGAATTTATTGAACTCATTGTGTTGATTACGGGCTGTGTATAGGTACGACCTAAAAAAGACACTATAGTACCAGGGAACAATTGCTTAATGTATGCTGCTACGGGTAATGTAAGTACAACATCGCCAATGGCATCAACCCTGCTTATTAAGATGTGCGGTGTTTTTATATGATTGATATCGGCCATTGCTTTGAAGAATTATACGGGCAGATTAATAAAATGCTACACATTAATTTGCAATGATAAGATTAAATCTGTTACAGGGTTAATGTAATTTTATTTCAATGTCATATTTAATCTGTATCTTTTATGGAAGGTGGCTTATAGATATTTTATTTATTTGGCCAATAGTTTATAGTTTTAAATTATTGACTTTTGCTTAAATATTAGTTATGTATGTTAATTATATAATGCGTATGATAGGCAGTAAATACGCCAATTGCCGCACAGCACGGTTTAAATATTCTTATAAGTCTTTGTTACATAATGAATAGATTTGAGCTTTATTATCACTTGCTTTGAACCTGCATCAAAATATCATCGGCCAATTAAACTTTCGTGTAATTGCACGTGCTTTAACTGTTGTTGAAAATGATCTTGACGGCAGCAGTGAACTGCTTAAAACCCTTAAACTTGATAAAATCTGCCCGGTTATTGGCATTACAGGGCCACCAGGTGCAGGTAAAAGCACCCTGGTAAATGGTATTATTGATATACTTTTAAGAGGCGGAAAAAAAATAGCTGTGCTGGCCATTGACCCCACATCGCCCTTTAATTTTGGCTCGTTGCTGGGCGATAGGATCAGAATGGCTTCCCATTTTAATCATCCCGATGTTTTTATCCGATCATTAGCCACACGGGGTTCTTTAGGCGGCTTGTCCGCAAAAATTATTGAGATGACTGATGTGTTAAGGGCCTCAGGGTTCGATTATGTGCTGATTGAAACAGTAGGGGTAGGTCAGTCTGAAATTGAAATTACCGGCCTTGCCGATATTACGTTGGTTGTATTGGTGCCAGAGGCAGGCGACGAGATTCAGCATATTAAATCGGGCTTGATGGAAATTGCTGATGCTTTTATTATCAATAAAGCTGATCGGGAAGGGGCCGATGTTTTTGCCAATAACTTAAAAAAGATCATTGGACACAGCGTTGACGAGCAGCCGCCTATTTTTAAAACTATAGCCTCTAAAAACCAGGGGCTCGGGGATATAGCCGCCTTTATACAACACACCAATTTAAAACAAAATAACAGGCGTAAATTACTGCTGACCGAAAAAGTATACAAACTTATTCAGCAAAAAATGATGACTGGAATCGATAAAAAAAAGCTTCAGCTTGATATAACTGAAGCTTTGGAATCCGGAAATTTTAACCTGTATAGTTTTGTGGATACTTATGTATAGTTATTTGATAGCTTAATGTAAAGAAAATACAGATTGAGCTTTTTTGTTTATATAAATTAATGTGAATTTTAGCTGTTCATAATTTCTTCAATGTGTTCTGCTTCAACCGGGATGCTGCCCATTAAATCTATATTACCGGTGCCGGTGATGAGGATATTGTTTTCGAGGCGGATACCCAACCCCTCCGCGGCAATGTAAATGCCTGGTTCGCACGTTAGTATATTCCCTGCTTCAAAAGGTTTATACCTGCTGGCATAGTCATGAACATCCAAGCCCAGGTGATGCGAGGTGCCATGCATGAAGTATTTTTTATACAGAGGTGTGTTTTTATCCTGTTTTTCAACATCATGCCTGTCAAGCAAGCCCAGATCGATCAGCTCTCCCGTCATGATTTTACCAACTTCCTCCTGGTATTCATTCCATACTGTGCCTGCCACAATGAGTTTGGTTGCCTCCCGCATCACTTTTAAAACGGCATTATAAACCTGGCGCTGCCGCTCAGTGAAACGGCCGCTAACAGGTATTGACCGGGTCATATCAGCGTTATAATTGCCATATTCGGCACCGAAATCAAGCAGTATTACATCGCCTTTGTTACATACCTGGTTATTATCGTTGTAGTGTAGCACAATAGCGTTGGCACCTGAAGCAATAATGGGATTGTAAGCATGGCCCGTAGCACGCTGCCTGATGAATTCATGAATGATCTCAGCTTCAATTTCATACTCGGTTACACCGGGTTTGGTATATTTTAAAACACGTACAAAAGCATCTCGCGTAATATCACAGGCTTTTTGCGTGAGCTCTATTTCAATATCTGACTTTATTACCCTGAGATCGCGTAAAATTGGCGCCGAACGGGTATAATTATGAAGCGGGTACTTTAATTTAAGAGCTTCATACATGCGGTAATCCCGATATGGAACAGTATGAGCGTACCTGTCATTTTCATTAGTGTTGATGTAAATATTTTCGCTATAGTTAATAATGCTATGAAGTATGGTATCATATTCATTCAGCCAAAAAATACTTTCAATGCCCGATGCTTCGCGTGCTTCCTCTTTAGTGTATTTGTGGCCCTCCCAAATAGCTATATGTTCGTTGGTTTGTCTTAAAAAAAGTACTTCTCTGTATGCTTTATTAGGACAATCGGGGTACAAAACCAGGATGCTTTGTTCCTGATCGATGCCCGTTAGGTAAAAAAAATCCGGGTTTTGCTTAAACATAAATGCCTGATCACCACTGCGCGGGAACTCGTCACTGGCATGAAAAATAGCGATTGAATTGGGTTTTGTTCTTGAAACGAAATTTTTTCTATTATTTGTAAATAAGCTATTTTTTATCGGCAGATATTTCATATTTATCGGTTGAATATTTTATTAAATCATTTTTTTTTAGTTATTTGTGTAACTATTACAATTTTTGGAACAATGTTTGGTCATGGATTCAAACATAATTACTAAATTTGAAAAAAAATCACAATTAAAATCGTTTAATCTTAAAAACTATGAATTATTCTACATTAAAGAAAACAGTCGCATTGTCATTTGCTTCTTTGATGGTTGCAGGTTTGGCGAACGCGCAAACCGACTCAACCAAAACAACGGCAACTACAACGTCATCTGAAACCTCAACCGCTAAGGTATTTGGTGGTTTAGGCCAGTACAGGAAATTTAGCATTGGTGTAAATGGTGGTGTTACTTCACAATCATTAGCAACCGGTGGTTCAAGCGATTTCCAAAAGAAAAAACTTAGCCTTGGTTATGGTATTTCATTGAAAGAGCAATTAGCACATTCTTTTGCTTTACAATTAGACCTGAACGGCGGTAAAATTAAAGGCGAAAATGATGGTACTGGCGGTACTTACCGTAATGGTTATGTTAACTACGATACCAAATTCTGGCAGGGAAGCTTAAGCGCGGTTGTTAACGTTGCTACTATCGATTTCATCCGTCGTAAAAATGCAGTTAACTTCTACTTTAAAGCCGGTTTTGGTTTGGCAGCGTATGACCCAACTATTACAAGGATTAATAATGGAACTCAAGTAACCAGTCACTTCAAAAATGATGGGACCAGTGGTACTCATTACGTAAAAGAATTGGTTATCCCTGTTGGTGCGGGTGTTAAATTCAGGTTAAGCGATGCTGTTGCCCTGGATTTAGGTTATACTCAAAACTATGTTGATGGTGATAACTTAGATGGTTTCAAAAGATACTATCCAACTAAAGACCACTACTCATACGGTTACGCTGGTTTAGAATTTACTTTAGGTTCAAAATCAAAACCAGTATTGGAGTGGGTGAACCCGGTTGCTATGATGTATGACGAGCTGTATGATGCAGCTTTACGTCAGGAAGTAGAAGCATTAAAAGGCCGTGTTGCTAACGTTGAAACTGCTGTTAACGACCTGAAAAAAGATTCTGACGGTGACGGTGTTGCTGATCAGTTTGACAAATGCCCAGGTACTGCTGCAGGTAGCGTAGTTGATGGCTCTGGTTGCGTTATTGTATTCCCTAAAGATACCACCGCTGCTGCTCCAGCTGCTACTGCTTACTCAAACATCCAGTTTGAATTTGACAGCTCAGTATTACGTACTTCATCTTACCCAGTGTTAGATGCTACTTCAGCTGACTTACGTTCATCTGGTTCAGCTGTTGAAGTTGACGGTTTCGCTTCATCTGAAGGTACTGCTGCTCACAACTTATCTTTATCTAAAGACCGTGCTAACTCAGTAAAAACTTACTTAGTTAACTCTGGTGTTGATGCTAAGAAAGTAAAAGTAAAAGGTTACGGTGAAACTAACCCAATTGCTGACAACTCAACTGAAGAAGGCCGCGTACTTAACCGTCGTGTTCAATTCAAAAAGAAATAATATCTGATTAAATATTATTTTCGAAGGCTCCGGATAACCCGGAGCCTTCTTTGTTTCATAATGTTTCGTATTTGATAGTTATACCTTATATAATAGGCATGGGTTTACAGAGGCAAAATTTTGCGTAAGTTTGTGTAATGTATTTCTTCAGGAAAAAAGATCCAAACAGGCCCGACAACTTTAACTTGCGGGTAATGCATTTTATAAATGCGCTGGCTATTATTATGTTCCTGGCCGGGATTATCTGGAAACTGGTACAGGTATTTATATTTAAAAAATGAAAACAATCATCAATACTAACAATGCACCTGCCCCTATAGGGCCATATAGCCAGGCAACTTTAGCCGGCGGATTTTTATTTGTTTCGGGCCAGATCCCTATTGATCCGCTAAGCGGCGAACTCATTAGCAGCGACATCAAGGCCGAAGCTACGCAGGTGATGGAAAACATCAAAGCTATTTTAACCGAAGCCGGTGTAGGTTTCGATAATATTGTAAAAACCAGTATCTTCTTAACCGATCTGCAAAACTTTGTACAGGTTAATGAAGTTTATGGAACCTATTTTACTGCCGATTTTCCGGCCCGCGAAACTATCCAGGTTTCGGCCCTACCTAAAGGGGTAAATGTCGAGATATCGGTTATAGCGGTCAAATAATATTTTTTGATTTCGGAATTCGGATGTTCGATTTCGGATTTTCTCTGAACTGGGATTAAGCAGATTTAAGGATTTATTTAGCATTCTATAAATCCTTAAATTTTGTAAATACTGATTCAGACAAATGCGTTAGGGATAGTAGCGGATACCGGCCCGAGCCTAAGGCCTGCAGGCGTATGAGCGGATAGCCCGGCCGCAGGAACGCCCAAAATTAAAGATTGGCGGTTAGAGGTTAGAGATTAGGTTTGCATATGAAACTCGATAAGCAGATTTTAAGAACGCTCCATTTACCTTGCATCCTGGCCCAACCAACGATTGTCTCGTTATATTATAGATTAGTCGATAGGTTATTTATAGCCATCTGTTAATTTAAGGAAACCACATAAACTACATTTACTCTACCGCTATAAAGAAAGGTTAAAACAGTTAATCAATGAATCCTTTTCAAACGCCACTTGTATACTTAAAAGGTGTAGGCCAGTCGAGGGCCGAGGTTTTGAAAAAGGAACTTGAACTGCACACCTTTGAGGATCTGCTGCGCCATTTCCCGTTCAGGTATATTGACCGTACCCGCTTTTATAAGGTAAGGGAGATACGTGAAGAACTGCCTTATGTACAGGTGCTGGCGCGAATTATCAACAAAGAAATTGTTGGTGAAAAACAAAGCCGCCGCCTGGTGGTAAAGGCTAAGGACGATACTGGTATTATTGAGCTGGTATGGTTTAAAGGCATTAACTGGATAGAGAAAACCATTATTCCCGGTAAGGTTTATATATTGTTCGGGAAGCCCGGCTTTTTTAACATGATGCCACAGATGGCGCATCCCGAAATGGAGTTGTATATGCCGGGTGCCCAAAAACAAGGCAACCTATCCTTACAACCTGTTTACAACTCAACAGAAAAGCTCAAACAATTTTCGCTGGATAGCAAAGGGATTCAAAAACTTACTGCGGTATTGCTTGATCTGCATGCTAAAGATATCCGTGAAAATATTCCTTTATATATTATAAATCAGTTTAAGCTGCTCAACAGGGCCGATGCCTATCGCAACATTCATTTTCCGGGAGATGCTACCTTGCTTAATGAGGCAGTATATCGGTTAAAGTTTGAGGAGTTGTTTTTTCTTCAGCTTAAGTTGCTTAAGAATAAGCTCCTGCATACGCAAAAATTTAAAGGCAATGTGTTTGATAAAGTTGGTCATTATTTTAATGAGTTTTATCATAACAAGCTGCCTTTTACGCTAACCGATCCGCAAAAGCGGGTGTTGAAGGAGATTAGGCAGGATACCCAGCGTGGCATACAAATGAACCGCCTGCTTCAGGGTGATGTGGGCAGCGGTAAAACCGTAGTAGCGCTGATGAGCATGCTGATAGCTATTGATAACGGTTTTCAAACCTGCATCATGGCGCCTACTGAAATATTAGCCACGCAGCACTACCAAACCATTAAAGGCCTGGTGGGTGATGATTTTATTGAAGTAGCTTTGTTAACCGGTTCAACTAAGCAGAAAGAGCGAAAAATTTTGCATCAAAGGCTTGAGGATGGTGACCTGAAAATATTGGTAGGCACCCATGCGCTTATTGAGGATAAGGTGCAGTTTAAGAACCTGGGTTTTGTAGTGATTGACGAACAGCACCGATTTGGGGTTGAGCAACGCTCGAAACTATGGCGTAAAAATATTGTCCCGCCGCATATATTGGTGATGACGGCGACCCCAATACCCCGCACGCTGGCCATGACACTATATGGCGATTTGGATGTTTCTGTGATTGACCAACTCCCGGCAGGGCGTAAACCTATTAAAACGGTTCATTTTTATGAAAACCAACGCCTGCGGATGTTCGGTTTTATGAAGCAGGAGATAGCATTAGGCAGACAGGTTTATGTAGTATATCCGCTGATACAGGAAAGCGAAAAGCTCGACCTGAAAAACCTGGAAGATGGTATTGAAGCCATGTCGCGGGAGTTTCCGAAACCTGAATATCAGCTAAGTATTGTACACGGTAAAATGAAACCTGCCGATAAGGATTTTGAAATGCAGCGGTTTATCAAACATGAAACGCAGATCATGGTAGCTACCACGGTGATCGAAGTAGGTGTGAACGTGCCCAATGCCTCGGTTATGGTCATTGAAAATGCTGAGCGCTTTGGTTTGTCGCAATTGCACCAATTGCGGGGAAGGGTGGGACGCGGGGCCGAGCAATCCTATTGCATTTTGATGAGCAGCCATAAATTGAGCCATGACGGCAAAATCCGCCTGGATACCATGGTGAAAACCAACAACGGCTTTGAAATTTCCGAGATTGACCTGCAGTTGCGCGGGCCGGGTAATATTGAAGGGACACAACAAAGTGGCGTGCTCGACTTGAAGCTGGCCAACCTGGCAACCGACCAGGAGTTACTTTTCAAAGTACGTAAATGCGTGGAAACCATTTTTGAAAAAGACCCTCAACTGGCCCATCCCGAAAACCAGATCTTGCACCATGCTTTTGAAGAAAAAAATGCTGGGCTGAGCTGGGATAAGATATCGTAAGCCAGGAATACTACAGAATAATCCCGCGTCATTGCGAGGAACGAAGCAATCCCCGATGTGCAGAGTAGATATGCAGGTTTGCCCTGTAAAGTTTGGGATTGCTTCGTACCTCGCAATGAGGTCTTTTTTAATTTAGTATAATGCCCGTAGCCCTTCCTCCTTTAGCTGTCAAATAGTACATTTGTTAAAACTGATCTTACTATTTATATATGAAGAAATTTTCCTTATTATTTTCTGCTGCCGCGTTGCTTTGTACGCAGGTAAAAGCGCAAGATTCCTTAGCTATCCGCAAAATGTATGATGAAGCACTGGTTAACGGTCAGTGTTATGAAAACCTGCATTACCTGTGTAAAAATATAGGTCAGCGCCTCAGCGGCTCGGCTAATGCGCAAAAGGCTGTCGACTGGAGTAAAAAACTGATGGACGGCTACGGCTTTGACAAAGTTTACCTGCAGGAAGTAATGGTGCCACATTGGGTTCGCGGAGCGAAAGAAGAAGCGGCTATTATTGATGGTAAAAGCCGCGTTCCGGTGCCAATTGTTGCCCTGGGCATGAGCATAGCTACGCCCAAAACCGGCATCACTGCTGATGTTATAGAAGTTAAAAGTATCAAAGAACTTGAAGGCCTTGGCGAAAGTGTAGTGAAAGGAAAGATCGTGTTCTTTAACCGTGCGTTTGATCCTCGTTTTATTGAAACGGGTATGGCCTATGGCACTGCCGGCGATCAGCGTTTTATGGGTCCGGCGGTTGCAGCTAAACTTGGCGCTGCTGGTGTAATTGTACGTTCACTTACCGAGGTCATTGATGATTATCCACACACCGGCGCTACGCTTGCTGCCCCCGGCAGTAAAATGATTCCGGCCGCGGCTATCTCTACAAAAGCCGCGAATAAGCTGAGTGCCATGCTTAAAATGAGGAAATTTCCTGCCGCTAAATTTTACTTTAAACAAAACTGTGAGTTATTGGCCGATGTAAAATCATATAACGTTATAGGCGAAATTACCGGCTCTGAAAATCCTAATAAATTCATTACCGTTGGTGGCCATCTTGATTCATGGGACCTGGCCGAGGGTGCTCATGACGATGGTACAGGTGTAATGCAGTCGGTTGAAGTATTGCGTATTTTTAAAGCAGTAGGATACAAACCCAAAAACTCGGTACGCGCGGTACTTTTCATGAACGAAGAGAACGGCCATAAAGGCGGCACTAAATATGCCGAGCTGGCTGCTCAAAATAAAGAGCAACACATTGCCGCTATTGAAACAGACGAAGGCGGTTTTACTCCACGTGGATTTAGCTTTGCCGATGTATCAAAAGATTTTATCAAAAAAATAAACGATAACTTTAAATCAATCCTCGAGCCATACGATGTCGACAAGTTAACCATCGGAGGGGCAGGTACGGATATTGAGCCGTTGAAAGAAACGATACCGGGAGTAGTATTGATTGGCTTCCGCCCGGATTCACAACGGTATTTCGATTTACACCATACCGCGAAAGACGTTTTTGAAAACGTAAACAAACGTGAGCTCGAGCTTGGTGCGGCAGGTATGGCTGCATTTATTTATTTGATAGATCAGCATGGGTTGTAAGCCCTTGCTCTACTTCTCGTCATTGCGAGGCACGAAGCAATCCCCTATAAGCAGGTTAGCTCTGTATAGCTTGAGATTGCTTCGTGCCTCGCAATGACGTTATAAAAAAACTGTTATGAGAAAAATGATTTTTAATCTCTAAAAATCCTTAAATCGTATCTACCTTTGCGGCGCATCTAAAAATTAATAAATAGTGACCGAAGAAGGCGATAGTAAACCCCGGAAAATAGACTCCTTTGCAGCATTGCGTTATAAAGATTTCAGATCTTACATAGGCATGCGTTTTTGTTTCACCTTTGCATATTCTATGCAGGCCGTGGTACTCGGCTTCTATATCTACAGCATTACCCATAGTAAAATAGCCCTTGGCCTCATTGGCTTATGCGAGGCTATTCCGGCTATTGGCATCGCACTTTATGGCGGTTATATAGCTGATAAATCTGAAAAGCGTAAAATGCTTTTGCTGATCTTTAGCGGCGTATTGCTTACATCACTGGTAATGTTTACTGCTACCCTTAAAAGCATGAGTGGCATTATTCATACAGGTTGGATTGTGCCCATTATGTATGCTATGATATTTTGCAATGGCGTAGCCCGTGCCTTTTATGGCCCGGCAACCTTCACCATTTATGCCAACAGTATTCCGAAAGAGTTGTATCCAAACGGCAGTACCTGGAGTAGCAGTAGCTGGCAGGTGGCATCTATTTTGGGTCCGGCGGCTGGTGGCTTGATATATGGTTACGCGGACAAAGTGATACCGGGCTTAACAGGTATTACCGCCACTTTTGGCTGTATCTTGTTTTTGCTATTGGTATCGCTGGTGTTGGTATACATGCTCAGGCAATATCCGGCGCAATATGTCCCTAAAGAAAGTATCTGGAAAAGCCTTTCTGAAGGGATCCATTTTGTATTTGGAAATAAGATGATGATCGGCGCCATGAGCCTTGACCTGTTCTCGGTGTTTTTTGGTGGTGCTGTGGCTTTACTACCGGTTTTTGCCAACGAAATATTAAAAGTAGGTGCCGAAGGATTGGGTATTATGAGGGCCATGTCGTCTTTGGGTGCAGTATTGACCATGCTGGTGATGACGCGTTTTTCGCCAATGGGAAAACCATGGCGTAACTTGCTTATTGCAGTGACGGGTTTCGGCTTGTCTATTATATGCTTCGGTTTATCTACTAATTTTTATTTGTCGCTGTTGTTTATATTTACCGAAGGTGCTTTTGATAGTATCAGTGTGATCATCCGTGGTACCCTGATGCAGCTTTTAACGCCCGATCATATGCGTGGCCGGGTATCGGCAGTGAACCAGATGTTCATTGGTTCATCTAACGAGATAGGCGCTTTTGAATCTGGTACTGCCGCGCAGTTGTTGGGTACTGTTCCGTCGGTGTTATTTGGCGGTAGCATGACTATGATTATTGTGGGTATTACTTATCTGAAAACTAAGAAACTGATCCCTCTATCCCTGCAACAGATCCACGCGCCGGGTGAGGAGGGGATAAAGGAAGGATAGATCCCCAACCGTCATACTGAGTGTTTAAATCCGTGGCCTCTGAAGGTGAAATGACATAGATTTGCTGAACCGTGCAGTGTGGCCGACCGAGTTATAGTGCTTATTGCCTGT